>NZ_JBFUDD010000004.1:0-333224 GCF_056404915.1 Asticcacaulis sp. P2_B1
GCCTTACATGCCTTACATCATCCAAAACAAGAGGTAGCCGACCATGCGCCGAGTCATATTGCTGGGAATTTCGCTGCTGACCTTGGCCGGCTGTGCGCGTGAGACACAATTACCCATGGATGTCGGCGGCCGCACCCTGGAGGTCACCGGCAAGAAAACGACCTCCCTGATGTACGAATGGCCGGCGATTTATTTCGAATCGCATTTCAAAGGGGAAACGGTGCGTCTCGACTTCAACGACGCCAACAACAATTTCAATGTCATTGTCGACAGCCGCACGATCATGCTGCTGAAAAAACCCGGCAAGACGAGCATCAACCTCGACCACCTTGGCGCGGGCGACCATACGATTCGCCTCGAGAAGCGTTCGGAGACCCAATATGCGCCCGGCGTGTTCGGCGGATTTTACGTGCCGGATGCAAAATTCGCCCTGCCCGCGGTGCGCCACGCCCGTCAGATCGAATTTATCGGCGATTCGCTCACCGTCGGTTATGGCAACACCTCGGCCTTTACCCAGTGCACGAAGGATGAAATTTTCGAGACGACCGACAGTCAGCAAGGTTTCGGCCCGCTAACCGCCAAGCATTTCAACGCCGACTATCAGGTCAATGCCTTTTCCGGTCTCGGCATGGTGCGCAATTATGACGGCCACGAGCATCCCAAATACCGCATGCCGATGCTCTATCCGCGGGCCGTCTTCGACGTTCCGACACCCGATAACCTCACCTGGCACCCGCAGGCCGTCGTCATCGGCATCGGCGGCAACGACTTTTCGACGCCGCTGCATCCCGACGAGCCGTGGAAGACCGAAGCCGACCTGCGCGCGGACTACGTCAAGACCTATACCGACTTCGTCCGCATGATCCGCAATAAGAATCCCGACGCCCTGATCGTCCTGGCCACCCCGCCCGGCCGTCAGGAAGGCTATACCGGCGGTACCGACGATGTCTTCAAGGCGATCAAGGCTGGCGGCGACACGCATATCGATCGCGTTACCTTGCCCGCCCTGCAATCGACCGGCTGCAACGGCCACCCCAATATCCATTCCGATGCCGACGTCGCCAACTTCTACATCGCCTATTTCGAGGCCCATCCCGAAGTCTCGCAGGGCAAGTAGGTCACACCTGTAACGGAAGCGTGAGGTCAGGGGCGACAAGCCCGATTTACCGTGTTAGGATTGGTTAACGAGTTTTTCCTGGGGGAGCCAGCGCGTGTCGAGACTTTTAAGTATCCTGATCTTGATCGTGGTTATCGGCGGCGGCGGCCTGTTCTACGCCGCGCCGGTTATTTCGTTTTATGACATTCGCAGCGCCTGTAAGAGCCAGGACATCGGCTCCCTCAGCAAACTGATCGATTTCGACGCCGTTCGCACTAGTTTGAAAACCCAGATCGACGCCGGCGACGCCGGTATTGCGGCCCCTGCCCCCAGCGCGCTCAACGACCCGGTCGGCGCCACCGGCGATGCCTTCTCAAAGGTCGCCAAGTCGGTCGGCAAGGCTTTCGACGAACTGGTCAACCCGAGCGCCCCCAAGGCTCCGCCGCCACCGGTCGTCGACGCCAACAGCTTCCTGACACCGAAAGCCATCCTGTCCCTGACCTATGGCGCCGGCAAGGATGCCTATAAAACCGATCCGGCGACCTTTGCCGGCAAGCCGCCCATGCCGAAAATCGCCTTTTTCAGCCTGGAGCACGCCCGCCTGACGGTCAGCGATGCCGAACACGGCACGACGACCTTTACCTTTGAACGCCACGGCATCACCCATTGGCAACTGGTCCATGTMGGCCTGCCGACCGTCGGCGTCGATGCCGTCGCCGCAGCTTCCTCGGCCGCGGGTTTCTGATCCGCACACTTTGTTCTTGATTTGTTCAAATTGCATGATAGGGTCCCAGCGTTCTGTGGGAGGGACACATCATGATCAGTTACGCAACATTCGGCTTCAAAGATAAAGACGCCTCGGTAAAATTTTTCGAAGCGGTGCTGACGCCGCTCGGCTACCAAAAATTCTATGACGACGGCATGGCTGGCTTCGCGCTCGGTGGCGATCCGTCAGGCCCCGGCACGATTTGGGTCGGCCCGCCGTTCGACGGCAACGAAGCCAAGCCGTCCAACGGCGCCATGATCGGCTTCACCGCGCCATCACGCGCCGCGGTTCGCGCTTTCCACGACGCGGCGCTGGCCAATGGCGGCTCCTGCGAAGGCCCGCCGGGCATTCGCGAGGCCTACGGCCCCAACATCTATATGGCCTATGTCCGCGACCCGGTCGGCAACAAGATGTCCGCCATCTGCATGGCCGACAGCGAGTAACAGGTGTTAAATCCACAGATAAGCCAGATAAGGCCAGATGGCGCTTCGCGCCTAAAATAGCCTGCGGCACTAAGAAATTGCCCAGAAATCTGTGCTTATCTGGCTTATCTGTGGACAAAAACCTTATCAAGCCCTGCCACGAACACAGCCGTCAATAAATCTACCCAATCAACGCCTTAACCGCGGCAATGCCCTCATCGGCCTTGCTGTCGTCCGGAGCACCGCCCTGGGCAAAGTCCGGTTTACCGCCGGCGCCCTGACCGCCCATGGCGATCACAGCCGCCTTAGCCAGATCAGCCGCGTTAAACCGGCCAACCAGGTCCGGCGACACCGACACCGTAATCGCCGCCTTGCCATCCAACTTGCCGACCAGGGCGACAATGCCGCTGCCGACCWGCTTCTTGAAGTCCTCGGTTAAAGGCCGCAGATCCTTGCCGCCAACGCCATCCAACACGCGCGCGATCACCTTGACGCCATTGATGTCTTCCGGACCCGAAGCCCCGCCGCCACCGCCGACCGCCAAAGCGCGCTTGGCTTCGGACAGTTCCTTTTCCAACCGCTTGCGGTCATTGATCAAGGCTTCGACCCGGGCCTCGACCTGGCTGACCGGCACCTTGAACTGATCGGCCAGCGATGTCGCGACACCGGCCTGTTCCAGCAGATATTGCCGCGCCGATTCACCGGTGTAGGCTTCGATACGGCGAATGCCGGCGGCAACCCCGCCTTCGGAAATGATCTTGAACAAAGCGATATCGCCGGTCCGCCCGACGTGGGTACCGCCGCACAGTTCGACCGAATAGTCGCCCTCGCCGTCCAATGCGTGGCCGAGCGCCAAAACCCGCACCTCTTCGCCGTACTTTTCACCGAACAAGGCGACAGCGCCCGCTTCGATCGCCTTTTCCGGCGACATCAGCTTGGTCGAAGCCGCTTCGTTCTGCAGGATAACCGCATTAACCTCGGCCTCGATGCGCTTGATCTCGTCATCCGTCAAAGGCGCGCCGTGGCTGAAGTCGAAGCGCATGCGGTCGGCATCGACCAACTGCCCCTTCTGCGCCACATGCGGCCCCAAGACATGCTTCAAGGCCGCGTGCATCAGGTGCGCCGCCGAGTGATTGGCCCGCGTCGTCTGGCGCTTATGGCCATCGACGCGCAGCTCCGCCTTGTCGCCGACCTTGACCTTGCCCTCGGTGATTTCAACACGATGAACGATCAGCTCGCCGGCCTGACGGTGCGTATCCAGCACCTTGCCCTTGCCGTGCAGGAACTCGGCCTCGCCGGTATCGCCGGCCTGGCCGCCGCCTTCCGGATAGAAGGGCGTCTTCTCGAACACGATCTCTACCGTATCGCCGGCCATGGCGTCGTCGGCGCTACCACCGTCGCGGACAATCGCCTGGACGTGGGCCTGGGCATTGAGATGGTCATAACCGACGAAATCCGAGGCGCCGACGGCGTCCTTGATAGTGAACCATTCGGCGGCCGTCGCCTTTTCACCGGATCCGGCCCAGTTCTCCCGGCCCATGCCGCGTTGCTCTTCCATGGCGGCTTCATAGCCGGCCGTATCGACCGTCAAGCCCTTGGCGCGCACGGCGTCCTGGGTCAGATCGAGCGGGAAGCCATAGGTGTCGTAAAGCTTGAACGCGGTGCGGCCGTCCATGACGTCGCCCGCTTTCAGGCCTTGCGTCGCCTCGTCCAGCAAGGTCATGCCGCGGCCCAGGGTCCGGCGGAAACGTTCTTCTTCCTGGCGCAGCGTATCGACAATACTGGCCTCGGCGCGGCGCAGCTCGCCATAATGATCGCCCATCTCGGCCACCAAAGTCGGCGCCAAGCGATGCAATAACGGCTCCTGCGCCCCCAACAGGTAGGCATGGCGCATGGCCCGACGCATGATCCGCCGCAACACATAGCCACGCCCTTCGTTCGACGGCGTAACCCCATCGGCGATCAGGAAGGACGACGAGCGCAGATGGTCGGCGATCACCCGGTGCGACGGCAGATTGTCGCCCTCGGCCGCCACGCCCGTAGCGTCGACACTGGCCTGGATCAGGTTTTTGAACAGGTCGATATCGTAATTATTATGCACGCCCTGCAACACCGCGGCGACGCGCTCCAAGCCCATGCCGGTATCGATCGACGGCTTGGGCAGGTTCAACCGCGTGCCGTCCGGCTGCTGGTCGAACTGCATGAAGACCAGGTTCCAGATTTCGACGAAACGATCGCCGTCCTCCTCCGGCGTCCCCGGAGGACCGCCCCAGATATGGTCGCCGTGATCATAGAAAATTTCGGTACACGGCCCGCATGGCCCGGTATCGCCCATCGACCAGAAATTGTCCGATCCGGCGATGCGGGCGATCTTCGATTCGGGCAGGCCGGCGATCTTCTTCCACAGTTCGAACGCCTCGTCGTCGTCGATATAGACGGTCGCCATCAGGCGATTCTTGTCTAGCCCGTAATCCTTGGTCATCAAATTCCAGGCGAACTCGATAGCGTCGGCCTTGAAATAGTCGCCAAACGAGAAATTCCCCAGCATTTCGAAGAAGGTATGGTGCCGCGCCGTATAGCCGACATTGTCGAGATCGTTGTGCTTGCCGCCGGCCCGCACCACCTTCTGCGACGTCGTCGCGCGCTTGTACGGCCGCGTTTCCGCACCGGTGAACACGTTCTTGAACTGCACCATGCCCGCATTGGTGAACATCAGAGTCGGATCGTTCTGCGGCACCAGGGATGAGGAGCTCACCACCTCATGATCATGCTTGGCAAAGTAGTCGAGGAAGGTCTGACGAATCTGGTTCAAGGAAGGCATGGATAAGACGGAAAAACCGCTCCGATGGTGTGGAATATCGCTCGTATATAGAGGGCGAACGCGCCGCCGCAAAGACCATAATTTGTTATTTCAAATCAGCTGCTTGAAAAATAGTTCACAAATGTTCACGTGAACATATTGCGAACATGGAACAAATGGGGTACGTAGTAGTTCGTCAAACGCGATTGCATTTAACAGCCCGGCAGCGGGAATCGTGACATAGAAGGGAAATTGGTTATGTCATCTCAGGCGGTATTGAAATTGGTAGGCAAGAACGACTCGGAAAAACAACGCGCCCTCGAAGCGGCGCTGGCGCAGATCGACCGCGCTTTCGGCAAGGGCTCGGTGATGAAGCTCGGCCACGGCGGCAAGGTGGCGGATATCGAATCCGTCTCGACCGGCTCGCTGGGCCTCGACATGGCGCTCGGCATCGGCGGTCTGCCGAAAGGCCGCGTCGTCGAAATCTACGGTCCGGAATCGTCGGGTAAGACGACTCTCGCCCTGCACACCGTTGCCGAAATTCAGAAGCTGGGCGGCACGGCTGCCTTCGTCGACGCCGAACACGCGCTGGACGCCTCCTATGCCCAAAAGCTCGGCGTCAATCTCGACGACCTCCTGGTCTCGCAGCCCGACACCGGCGAACAGGCCCTTGAAATCACCGATACCCTGGTGCGTTCCGGCGCCGTCGACATCATCGTCATCGACTCTGTCGCCGCCCTCACCCCGCGCGCCGAAATCGAAGGCGACATGGGCGACAGCCTGCCCGGCCTGCAAGCCCGCCTGATGAGCCAGGCCCTGCGCAAGCTGACCGGCTCGATCTCGAAGTCGAAATGCCTAGTTATCTTCATCAACCAGATCCGCATGAAGATCGGCGTCATGTATGGCTCGCCCGAAACCACGACCGGCGGCAATGCGCTGAAATTCTACGCCTCGGTCCGCCTCGACATCCGCCGCACCGGCTCGATCAAGGTCCGCGACGAAGTCATCGGCAACAATGTCAAGGTCAAGGTTGTCAAGAACAAGATCGCCCCGCCCTTCCGCGAAGTCGAATTCGACATCCTCTACGGACAAGGCATCTCCAAGATCGGTGAAATCATTGATCTCGGCGTCAAGGCCGGCCTCGTCGAAAAGTCGGGCTCCTGGTACTCCTACAACTCGACCCGTATCGGTCAGGGCCGCGACAATGCCCGCGACTTCCTCAAGGCCAATCCCGCCATGTGCGACGAAATCGAAAAGGGCATCCGCAACAAGGCGGTCGTCCTGGCCGAAGAACTGCTGGGCGCCCCCGAACCCGACGCCAATGAAGGCGACGAGTCGCTCTAAAAGATTGACTCGGCCGGGCGTAGCCCTTCACCAACCACACCGTCCGGTCCTGTCATGGAAAAGGCGCCTCGCAAGGGCGCCTTTTTACTTAGGTAGGAGGACAAGGGGGCGAGCCCCCTTGACCCCAAACACGATGACCAACCGAAAACCGTGCCGATGTCAGCGTGAACCGGCGTTTGAGAGCGTCAGTTTCGGGTCAAGGGCATGCCCCCTTGCTAAATCAACCCCGCATCCGCATACACCTGCTCCAACACTGCCAAGGGCACAGCCCCCGCCAGCAAGCCCGTATCGTGGAACTTTTTGATATCGAACGCGCTCCCCTGCTTCGCCGTCATCTTGGCGCGCAGATCCAGCCACTTGATCTTGCCGACCATATAACCCAGCGCCTGGCCCGGCCACACGCAGTAACGCTCGATCTCGGTCTCGTTCAGATCGCCCGTATAGGTCTCCATGAACTGCATGGCTTGTTCACGCGACCACTTCTTGCTGTGCATCCCCGTATCGACCACCAACCGGCAGGCACGGAACATGGCGTCATGCAGATACCCCACCTTACCGAACGGATCGTTGTCGTACATCCCCATATCCGTCCCGGCCAGTTGCTCGGCATACAAAGCCCAGCCCTCGACATAGGAATTGAACCCGGAAATCTTGCGCAATTCCGGCAGGTTCTTGTTCTCCTGCTGGATCGAAATCTGCATATGGTGACCGGGAATCGCCTCGTGATAGGTCAGGGTTGGCAAGGTCCAGCTCGGCACTTCGGCCGTGTCGCGCAAATTGATATAATAGGCGCCCGGACGCGAACCATCCAGCGACGCGCCCTGATAATAACCGCCCGGCGCGCCCAATTCCGTCGCCACCGGCACGCGCTTCACCGTCACCTTCGACGTCGGCAAGACACCAAAGAACTGCGGCAGTTTCGCAAACACCACGTCGATCTGGGCATTGAGATCGGCCAGCAGCTTGGCCTTGCCGGCGTCCGTATTGGGATAGATGAACTTCGGGTCCTTGCTCATCGCCGCCATGCGTTCGCCGGTCGTGCCCTTGGTCATGCCCTGGGCCGACAGGATCTTTTCCAGCTCGGCATTGATCTCCTTGACCTTGTCCATGCCGATCTGATGCACCTCGTCCGGCGTATAGTCGGTCGAGGTATTGGCCTTGACGCTATAGGCATAGCGCGCGTCACCGCCCGGAATATGCCAGATGCCGGCATCATGCGTCGCCTTCGGCAAGGCTGCTTCAACCGCCGCCATCTGCCGCTTCAAGGCATCCAGCACCGGACCTTCGTAAACCTTGGTCGCCGCCGCCTGCCAATCGCCGGCAATCCCCTTGGCCTTGGCGCGATCGGTCACCGACATGACCAGAGTCGACTTGGTCGACGGCGTCCCGGCCTGCGTCTTCATCTGCGCTAACGCCTTTTGCAAGGCAAAGTCCGGCGGTACGATTCCGGCCGCGATGCTCTGCTTGAAGCGTTCCGTCTCCTGGTCGAGTACGACGGCGTAATCGGCCAGGCGTGACATATAGGCGTCGGCATCGTCCTTGGTTTCGATACTGTGCTGCGAATCGAGGAAATCCGGGATCGATTGATAGGCGCCGGTCAGTTGCGTCAACGGATACGGCCCCCAATAGGTGCCGCCGTCGCCAAACTGATAGCTCTTATATCCCTTCAACGTATTGTCGAAATCCCACAGCACGGTGTCGTAATTGATGCGGTCCATGCCGGTCAGCTTCGAACGGTCGATTCCTTTCAAGGCCGTCACCGACTTGTCGTAAAACGCCGTAACACGGGCGCGTTCTTCCGGCGTCGAGGGATCCAGCTTCGACTTCAACCCGGCCAACTTACCCTTGTCGAGCCCCAGCGACGTCGCCAAACCGGGCGAATTCTCCAACTGCTCGTCATAGATCGACTGTAACAGGGCCGCCAGCTTGGGATCCGGCCCCGCGGGCTTCGGCGGCGTGCAGGCGGTCAGGCCGCTAACGGTCAGGGCGCTGGCGCCGGCCAGCAACATACGTCGGTTCATCATGGCATTTTCCGTTTCTTCGTTAGGTCAAATTGCGGTCTTCATAGATGTTTTCGAGCACGGCCAAAGGCACCGAGCCCGACAGCAGTCCCGTATCGTGGAACTTTTTGATGTCGAACGACGCCCCGGCCTTGGCCTTCATGGCGTCGCGGATCTTCAGCCAGGTCAGCTTGCCGACCATGTAACCGAGCGCCTGGCCCGGCCACGCGCAATAACGCTCGATCTCAGTCGCGGCGGCCGATTCGACGTCGCCCGTCTTGTCGACCATATAGGCGACCGCCTGTTCGCGGCTCCAACCCAGGCTGTGCATGCCGGTATCGACCACCAGGCGCACAGCGCGGAACAGGGCGTCGTGCAAATAGCCGATGCGGCCGAACGGATCATTGTCGTACATGCCCATTTCGCTGGCCAGTTGCTCGGCATACAAGGCCCAGCCCTCGACATAGGCATTGTAGCTCGACACCTTGCGCAGCATGGGAATCGACGCCTCCTGCTGCAACGAAATCTGCATATGGTGCCCCGGGATCGCCTCATGATAGGTCAGGGTCGACAACAGGAATTTCGGCGTTTCGGCCGTGTCGCGCAGATTGATATAATAGGTCCCGGGCCGCGAACCATCCAGGGCCGCCGGCTGATAATAACCGCCCGGCTGGCCGGCCTCGATGGCCTCGGGGATGCGCTTGATGACCACCTTGGTCTTCGGCAAGGTACCGAAATAGCCCGGCAGCCGCGCGAACACCTTGGCGACCTTGGCGTTCAGATCGGTCAACAACTGCGCCTTGCCGGCCTCGTCATTAGGATAGAGTTGCGTCGGATCGGTATAGAGCGCGTGCATGCGCTCGCCGGTCGTACCCTGGGTACGGTTCAAGGTCCGCAGCCGCGCATCCAGCTCGATATTGATATCCGAAACCTTTTGCAGGCCCAGCGTATGGATATCCTTCGGCGTCATGTCGACCGAGGTCCCCATCCGCGCGGTATAGGCATAATAGGCCGCGCCATTGGGAAGATTCAACACGCCGGCGTCGTGGGTGGCGCGCTCTTTCAAGACCGTCAAGGCCTCGATCTGTCGCGTCAAGGCGTCCTTCAACGGCCCCGTCACCCGGGCCTCGGCTTGCGCCTTCCAGTCACCGGGAATAGCCAGCTTGGTCGTACGCGTGTCGATCGAGTTGATCAACGTGCTTTGCGCCGGATCGAGGTCGCGCAGCTTGGTCAGACCGTCGATGGCGCCTTGCAGGATGAAATCGGGCGGCAGGATGCCGCGCGCCGCGTCCTGGTTCAGCCGCGCCGTTTCCTGATCGAGGCCGGCGGCAAAGCCGTCCAACCGCGCAATATAGGCGTCGGCGTCGGCCTTATTGGCGACGACGTGCTGGCTGTCGAGGAAGTCCGGCATAACGCACCACAGCCCGGTGAGCTGACTGACGACATAGGGTGTATCGGCATAGAAGGCCGTATTCATCGGGGTGGCATTGTCGCCGAAAGTCCAGATCTGCGCCCCTTCCAGCTGGATCGACTGATCCCAAAGGACCGTGTCGTAATCGGTGCGGTCGGCATAGGACAGTCGCGCCCTTGGAATGGCCTGCAACAGTCCAACCGCCTTGCGCAGCCGCGCCGCGTTGGCGTTCAAGCCGGCGGCGCTGCGGTCGTCGACGCGCGACTTTTGCCCGGCGAAATTTCCCCGGTCCATGCCGAGCGACGTCGTCAGCAGCGGCGACGCGGCCAGCAGGTCGTTGAGAACGGTCTCGAAGGCCGACGTTAAGGCCGCCTTCACGTCGGGGTCCGTCTGATCCGGCACGGGGGGCGGCGGGGGCGGAGGCGGCGGTGCCGGCGGCGCGTGCCTGACCGGCTTGGTCTTCTTCGACGGCTTGCCCTTTTTGCCCTTCTTGCTGCTCTTGCTCGCTTTTCCTGACTTCTTGGCCGGCGCTTTTTTCCTGGCCTTCGCCAAGGCGTCCGTGGCTGTCGCCCCCAATAAAGCCGCCAGCGAACTCAAGATAAAACGGCGATCGAGCATGATAAACCTTCGGCAAGCCACAAAGAATTCACGAGCCTATGCGCAAGTCGTAGCCGCTGCAACGGCTGGCACATGAATTAATTGTCATGTGCGTTGCACCGCCCGCCAAAGGTGGTATCCACAGGCGAAACCGGAGTCGGATCATGTCGCGTTTCTTCACCCTTCAAGTCGTCATTATCCTGACCGTCATCGCGGCCGTTCTTGGCCTTTGGGTGCATCCGGATTTTTACCTGGCCCTGATCGTATTGGCCCCCCTGACCGCGCTCGGTATCTGGGACCTGATCCAAACCCACCATTCGATCCTGCGCAACTACCCGCTGATGGGCCATTTCCGCTACATCTTCGAATATATTCGTCCGGAGATCCGCCAATACCTTATCGAAGACGAACGCGATCCCCTGCCCTTCTCGCGCGATCAACGCGCCATCGTCTACCAACGCGCCAAGAACGAATCCGATATGCGGCCGTTCGGCACGGTCATGGACGTCAATGCCGTCGGCTATGGCTGGGTGTCGCATTCGATCATGCCGTCGGAAATTACCAGTTCCGACTTCCGCGTCACCATCGGCGGCAAGGCCTGTACCCAACCCTATAACGCCTCGATCCTCAACATCTCGGGCATGAGCTTCGGCGCCATCGGCATGAACGCCATCCTGGCTTTGAACAACGGCGCCCGCATGGGCAATTTCGCCCAGGACACCGGCGAAGGCTCGATCAGCGACTATCACCGTCAGGGCGGTGGCGACATCATCTGGCAGGTCGCCACCGGCTATTTCGGCTGCCGCACGGCCGACGGCAAGTTCGATCCCGACCTGTTCGCCAAAACCGCTCGCGAGCCCCAGGTCAAGATGATCGAGCTCAAGCTCAGCCAGGGCGCCAAGCCCGGCCACGGCGGCGTCCTGCCCAAGGCCAAAATCACGCCGGAAATCGCCCGCACGCGCCTGATCGACAATACGAAAGACTGTGTCTCGCCGGCGCGCCATTCAGCCTTTTCGACACCTTCGGAAATGATGCACTTCATTTCTACCTTGCGGGAACTGTCTGGCGGTAAGCCTGTCGGCATCAAGCTGTGCGTCGGCCACCGCTTTGAATTTCTTGCCCTTTTGAAAGCCATGCTGAAAACCGGCATCGTGCCGGACTTCATTACGGTCGACGGCGGCGAAGGCGGTACGGGCGCCGCGCCGATGGAATTGAGCGATCATGTCGGCCTGCCTTTGATCGAGGGCCTAAGCTTCGTCCACAACGCCCTGACCGGTGCCGGCCTGCGCGACGACCTGGTTTTGGGCGCGTCGGGCAAGGTGGTGACGGCCTTCGATTTCTGCCGCATCCATGCCTTGGGCGCCGACTATGTCATGCAGGCCCGCGCCTTCATGTTTAGCCTGGGTTGCGTCCAGGCGCGCGCCTGCCACACCAACAAGTGCCCGACGGGCGTCACCACCCAGGACAAGGGCCGGCAACGCGCCCTGGTGGTCGAAGACAAGGCGCCGCGCGTCGCCAACTATCACCGCAATACCTTAAACGCCATCGGCCAGGTCATCGGTGCCGCCGGCCTCAGCCACCCGTCCGATTTGCGGCCGTGGCATATCCATGTCCGATCGACCACTGGCGAGGTCGTCCGCGGCGACGTTGCCTATCCGCATGTCACACGCGGGGCGCTTCTGACCGGCGATGTCGAGGACAAACTGGCGCGCGAATGGAAACGCGCTAGCCCCGATAGCTTCGCTCCGCAGTTTTAACTCTTATGACTTCCTTATTTTCGCGCCATGGCATGGTCATGGTTCTTGCGTAGCGTCAGGCAACATAAAAGGGAGCCTCCCCATGATCCGCCTTGCCCTGGCCGCCTTGGCCGTGACCGCCGCCCCGGCCCTGGCTCAGGAACAATCCTCAACCGCGCCGGCGCCCCTGAAAGGCGCCCTGACTGCACCGGACGGCGGTGAACGCGGCACGGTCACCGTGGCCGTGGCGCCCAACGGCGTCTTCCTGCGGGTCGAAGCCAAGGGCCTGACACCCGGTTGGCACGGCATGCATTTTCATGAAAAAGGTGCCTGCAACGACGACAAGTTCGCCAGCGCCGGCGGCCATGTTCACAGCATGACACCGGTGATCCACGGCCTGATGAATAAGGACGCCAACGATGCCGGCGATTTGCCCAACCTGTTCGTCGCGGCCGACGGCACGGCGACGGTCGAGCTCTATTCGTCCTTGGTCACGGCCACCAAGGTCGATGCCCGGCCCTATCTGATGGACGAAGACGGTTCGTCGGTGATCATCCACGACATGCCCGACGATTATGCCAGTCAGCCGATCGGCAATGCCGGCGCCCGCGCGGCCTGCGCAGCTTTGAAATAATACCGCCGAAGATGCCGCTAAGCGTGCGCGTCCGTCGTGTCGTGCGGCTCCTTCACGACGCGCATGTCGCGCGGCGGGCGCAGCATGCGCATCAAGGGCCGGCGGAAGCTGCTGCCGATAAAGAAGACCAGCAGGACGAGCGAGGCCACCAGCCACAGAGAGAGGCCGAGCGCAATCAAGCGGTCTTGTTCGGAGATGAAATAGGTGATGCCATGGCTGGCGCGGGGCACGACGAAATCGCTGCCGATACCCGTCGTGTGCGGACGATGGCTTGCCAGATAACCCAGCCACTGCGGTAAGGCGAGGGCCGGGGCGATGGTCAGGGCACCTAAGACTAAGGTCGGGAACTTAGGGATTCGCATGTTGAGCTCTTTACCATTCTTGCAATATTGCGCCGAAAAATGCGCACTTCCTGGCCACAATACCGCCACAAGACCTAAAGGCTCAATGTGGAAGTGTTAATGCCCCCGCGCCTGCAAAGGTAGCGACAATTGCCGCCGCGACGCCGGAATCATCGGCGGCGCATAAGTCCGCGGCTTGACCACAGCCTTGATCGGATAGGGCAGGACCTGGGCGGTGCGCATCGGTTTCGCCCGCACGGGCACAGCCACGGCCGCCGGCGCTTCGTTGACAACCGTCACGCCTTCGATGGCGAACCGCACCATGCCGCCGCACGATTCGTCCACACAGCGATACTTCCATTCCAGCAGGTCGACATATTCGACGCCCATCCGGTGCGTCTCGCATAGCTGACGCACACTCTCGCCCCACGCCTTCCCGCAGCTGCGGCAGGTGACATGGATTTCGGTGTCGCGCGGCAGGTCCTTAACTTGCGGCGGGCACGTCCAGCTCTGGGTTTGCGTATCGAACATCGGAACATCCTTTATCTGATGTTCTCATTTTGTTCCAACTGTGGATAAATGTCAAACAGAAATTTTCAGGTGCCAGTTTGGGCGGCCTCACGCATGCGCCTGAATGAACCGGGCCAGCCGCAAAAGCTGCGCCTGATCTAGATCCGACACAGCCTGGCATGCCAGTTTCGGCCCCCGCCACGACACCATATGGTAACCGTCGCGCGCCGTCGCCACAGGGGCCTTTACGCCCTTGGCCGACGGTTCGACATAGACCGTGACCAGGTGCCCGCCGCAGCTATAGGCTACGGCTGCCGTCTTCTTGTCAGCGATATCGGCGATCCGGCCGCCCATCAGCTCGCAGCCGACTTCGGCGGCCGGCAAGACCGGCGGCGCATAGGCTACCTTTTGGACAAACCATGGTTTCAACGCCGCGACATCGGTCGCCACGATCTCGGTGGTATGCTGGCTGGCCACGGCGTGAACATGGTCTGCGAAGCGCGCGTCATTGGCGGTCGGCATCAAGACCACAACCACCAACAAAGCCGCCGCCGTCGCCGCCGGTATGGCCAGCCACCGCCCCCAAAATGTCAGATAAAACCTTGGTTTGCGCGCCGCCGCCACAGTCGCCCGGACACGTGTCGCCAACCCCACCGGCGCCGCCTCCGCCATATCCGGCTGCTGCAAACGCTCATTCACCGCCTCCAAAGACGCCGTAAAGGCTCGGCAATCGGCGCACCCTTCCAGATGCCCGGCCAGGGCCAGTTCCTGGCGCAGCGGCAATTCGCCGTCATGCCTGGCCGATGCCCAGGTGCGGAATGTCTCGCAATTATCCATGCCCATTTTCCGTCAACATCACCCGCAACATCTCCCGTGCCCGCGACAACCGCGACATGACCGTACCGACCGGCACCCCGGTCACCCGCGCTATATCCTTATAGGCCATGTCTTCGAACGCCTTGAGGATAATGACTTCGCGAAAGGCCTCTGGCAAGCGCCGGACCGCATCGCGCACAACCGCGGTCGTTTGCCCTGCGATCACAGCCGCCTCCTGCTCGGGCGCATAGCTCATCCGCCCCAGGTCGTCGGGCGACAAGGTCTCGTCGTCCAGCTCGACACCCGCATGCCGCCGGCTGGCCTTCAACCAGGTCAGCGCCCGCCGCCGCACGATCGTCAGCAGCCACGCCTTTTCATGCCCCGGCGTATACCGCCACCACGCGCGCATCGCGCGGACATAGCTGTCCTGCACGATATCCTGGGCCGCCGCATCGTCGCGCGTCAGCCCCACGGCCAGGCGATAGGCCGCGTCCAGATGCGGTAGCATCAGGCGTTCAAAATCGTGGCTCATAACCCGGGTTTCATGCGGCGTACCCTTTAAGAACCTTGCTAAAGAGCAGTTTATTCCCGCCGATGCAAAAAATATTTTGCCGCACGATTTCCGGGAATAAGCCGCCGGTCCGTGAGGTTTCCCTGGGGCGTGCCGCATTGGGCGCGCGTCCCAACCGGAGCCTGCCATGGACACTCAGCTTTCACGACGACATCTTCTTCACTGTTCGGCCTGGGCCGGCACCGGCGTGGTCTGGGCCATGGCCGGCGGCATCCCCAAGGCCTTCGCCATGGATGATGCCGCCCTCCCCGCTTCAGGCTTCCATTTCGTCCAGATCTCCGACAGCCATATCGGCTTCGACAAGGCCGCCAACCCCGAGCCGCTCAAAACCCTGAATGAGGCCAAGGCCCGTATCCTCGCCCTGCCGACCAGGCCGTCGCTCATCCTCCATACCGGCGACATCACCCATTTGTCGCGCCCGGACGAGTTCGACACCGCCGCGCAAGTATTGGGAGACTTAGGAAGCGTCCACTATGTCCCCGGCGAGCACGACACCTTGGACGAAGGCGGAGGCCGCGCCTATCTCGACCGCTACGGCAAGGGCACCAAGGGCAATGGCTGGTACAGTTTCGACGACCACGGCGTCCATTTCATCGCCCTGGTCAATGTCTTCGACTTCAAGCCGGGTCAGGAGGCCACGCTCGGCGCCGACCAGCTGACCTGGCTGGCCGACGACCTGCGCGCCGTGTCGTCCAGCACCCCCATCGTCGTCTTCGCCCATATTCCGTTGTGGGATATCTATGCACCGTGGGGATGGGGGACGTCCGACGCAGAACTGGCCATCAAGATGCTGCGCCCCTACGGCTCGGTGACTGTGCTCAATGGCCATATCCATCAGATCATCCAGAAGGTCGAAGGCAATATCACCTTCCACACGGCGCGTGGCACGGCCTACCCGCAACCCCAGCCCGGCGCCGCCCCTTCGCCCGGTCCGCTGCTGGTCCCGCGGGACCAATTGCGCAGCTATCTCGGCCTGTCCGACATCCGCGTCGTCCCCGGCACAAAAGCTCTCGCCTTTACCGATACCACCCTATCCTCTTGAGAAACCTTATGAAAAAACTGCTTATCGCCCTCGCCCTCTTTTTCGCTTCGACCGGCATAGCCCACGCGCAAGACCAGACCATCGAGATCAAGAACTTCATGTTCATGGTGGTTACGGTCACCGCCGGCAGCAAGGTCACCTGGGTCAATCGCGACCAAGTCCCGCATACGGTCGTCGAAAAGAACAAGCTGTTCCGCTCGGCCGCCCTCGATACCGATGACAGCTACAGCTATGTCTTCACCGCCCCCGGGACTTACGAATATTTCTGCTCGTTGCACCCGCAAATGGTGGCGAAAGTCATCGTCACAGCCCCGCCCCCACCGGCGAGGAAGCCCGCCCGCAAGCGCCGGCCGGGGTAACATTTCGTAGAGACGGAATGGGGTGCGCTATGCAGTAGTCAAGGCGCTGYATGAGCATCATGATGCAATTGATTTTGTTACGTTTTCAGGAATTAAAGCAGAGGCGGGCCTTGGGTAATAGGGCACCGCTTATGCGTTTTCCATCCGCCAGATCGCCACAAAAAAACGGCCCCGTCACCGGAGCCGTTCTTTTTTTCTTAGGCGTCGACCTTGACGCGCTTCTTGCGGAAGGAGGGATTGAGTTCCTTTTTGCGAAGACGGATGCTCTTCGGCGTCACTTCGACCAATTCATCGTCATCGATATAGGCAATCGCCTGTTCCAGGGTCGGACGGCGCGGCGGCGTCAAGCGAATCGCTTCGTCCGTACCCGAAGCGCGGATATTGGTCAGCTGCTTGGTCTTCATCGGATTGACGTCAAGGTCGTCATGGCGCGAATTTTCGCCGATGATCATGCCCATATAGGTCTTCTCATTGCCGCCGACGAACATGGTGCCGCGTTCTTCCAGCTTCCACAACGCGAACGCCGAGGTCTCGCCGTCGCCATTGGAGACCAGCACGCCCTTGCGGTTCTGATCGATCAGACCCTTGTACGGCTCATAGTGCGAGAACACGCGGTTCAACACGCCCGAACCGCGCGTATCGGTCAGGAACTCGCCCTGATAACCGATCAGCGAACGCGACGGCGACTTCAAGGTAATGCGCGTCTTGCCGGCGCCCGAAGGCCCCATGTCCTTCAATTCAGCCTTACGCGCCGACAGCTTTTCGATCACGATACCGGTATAGTCGTCGTCGACATCGATCATGACGTCTTCGATCGGCTCCAGCTTTTCGCCGGTTTCCGGATCGGTCTGGAAGACCACGCGCGGACGCGAAATCGCGACTTCAAAACCTTCGCGGCGCATGTTTTCGATCAACACGCCCAGCTGCAGTTCACCGCGGCCGGCCACTTCATAAGCGTCCTTCTCGGCCGTTTCGGTGACGCGGATAGCCACGTTCGACTCGGCTTCGCGCAGCAGACGCTCGCGGATCACGCGCGACTGCACCTTGGTGCCTTCACGGCCGGCCAGGGGCGAATCGTTGACCGACACGGTCATGGAGATGGTCGGCGGATCGATCGGTTGCGCCGGCAAGGCTTCGGTCAGGCTCATGTCGCAAAGCGTATCGGCCACGGTCGCCTTGCTCAGACCTGCGATGGCGACAATATCGCCGGCTTCGGCCGAATCGACCGGCTGGCGCTTCAAGCCGCGGAACGCCAGCACCTTGGTGATGCGGCCGCGCTCGATTTCATTACCGTTACGGTCCAAAGCCTTGATGGCCAGGCCCGGAACGGCCTTGCCCGAAGCGATCTCGCCGGTCAGCAGACGGCCGAGGAACGGATCGTTTTCGATCAGCACGGACAGCATCTGGAAGGGCTCGTCAACGCGCTTGACGGCCTTGGGCTCATGCACGTGCTCGACGATCAGGTCGAACAAAGGCGCCAGGGTGTCATTGGGCTTGTCCATATCCAGGGTCGCCCAGCCGTTCTTGCCCGACGCATAGATGTGCGGGAAATCGAGCTGTTCGTCCGTCGCGCCCATCGAGGCGAACAGGTCGAAGGCTTCATTGTGGACGCGATCGGGATCGGCGTGCGGACGGTCGACCTTGTTCAGGCACAGGATCGGACGCAGGCCCAGCTTCAACGCCTTGCCCAGCACGAACTTGGTTTGCGGCATGACGCCTTCTTCGGCGTCGACCAACAGCACGCAGCCGTCGACCATCCCCAGGATGCGTTCGACTTCACCGCCGAAGTCGGCGTGGCCCGGCGTGTCGATGATATTGATGCGCGTGTCGCCGGCCTTGCCGTGCCACAACACCGAGGTGCACTTGGCCAGGATGGTGATGCCGCGCTCGCGCTCCTGGTCGTTGGAATCCATGGCGCGCTCGGTGGTGGCTTCATTGGCGCGGAACACGCCGGACTGAGCGAGCAATTGGTCGACAAGAGTGGTCTTGCCGTGGTCGACGTGGGCGATGATCGCGATATTACGTAGGTTCATAACGGGCCTTTAAACGCACAAAAGCCTCTCAGCGAGAGAGGCCGACGGGGTGTATTTGTCTGAATTGCGCGGGGTATAACCGAATCCCGCCCAAAAGGCCATAGCGCGGTGTGGATTATTTTTGTGCACCTGCGAGGAAGGGGGCGTGCCCCCTTCACCCATATGATTGGAGTGTGTGGCTCACCGGTTGTACCACTAAAATAAATCTATTGCAGGTGGGTGGCAACTAGTGGCAGCATATCTTCATCAAGAAACGTTAGTTCTATAAGGGGAATAAATTGAAGTTCGTAGTTGGAAATTTTCCCCAACCTGAAAACGAGCCGATCATCGTGCTATTCAAAGACAACTGGAACGACTGGTTCCTGTGGGAGACAATGTATTCGGTCCTAGTAGTCTTACCTAATGGCCAAAGAGTGCAATTGGGATCAGTAAAAATTGGTCAAAAAGGCATGTCGGCTGCAAACCCATCGACAAACTTGCCGGATGAATTTCGAGAATTAGACGACTCCTATTTTTCAATTGGACAGTCTGAGAATTACTATGAGACGTTGATTTCTTTGGGCGACGATCTCAGAAAAGCTTACTTAGAGGCAATTCGCGACTGTGCCTATGCCACTCTCAGACTGGACAGGTTTCACTCAGAGCCAGTTATGAGCAATTCATTACTCCGGGACATTGAACTCAACAGAGTTAAGACAAGACTCCATAGGCTGGCAACCGGCCAAGCACAACTAACAGGTTATAGTTTTGTCTACCATTTCCCCGAAAGCTCGAAAGCACTTACGCCTCCGCCGGTGTTAAGCTTCCTGGTTATACCAGCCCAAATTCCCGCCAGCAATATACACGTTATCATTGGTAGAAATGGCGTTGGCAAAACTCGATGTTTTGATTTTTTAGCAAGGACATTCTTAGGCGTCCCGGCCCTTGTCAGCGACCAACCAACGGGCATTTTAAAAAACATGGCGCCCTCCAGTCCATTTGCCATTAGCCCGGAAAATGGCGATCCAGGTTTTGCAGGCCTAGTCACCGTGTCGTTTAGTGCTTTTGATAGCAAAGGACCTATTATTGCTGAAGGAAAATCATCAAAGAGGTATGCTTATGTGGGCTTGGTTGAAGTCCGCAAGGGAATTGATGACTCCGAAGATACTCTACACATTAAATCTATAAATCAACTAACGGAAGAGTTTGCGGCATCTCTAAAGGTTTGCCGAGTGGGCGTGCGCAGGGAGAGATGGAAGCGCGCACTAAAGACCCTAGAGGGCGACCCTTTGTTCGCGGAAACGAATGTGTCTTCCTTGGCTGACCAGCCTGAAGACGTAGTTGATGCCTACGCTCGGTTTATTTTTCGGAATTTGAGTTCTGGACACGCTGTTGTGTTGTTTTCCATTACACGCCTCGTCGAATTCGTTGAAGAGCGCTCCCTTGTTCTTATCGACGAACCTGAGTGCCATCTCCACCCGCCTCTTTTAGCGGCATTCGTTCGAGCGCTTTCTGATCTCCTCATCAATCGCAATGGCGTAGCCATCGTTGCCACACATTCGCCTGTAGTATTGCAAGAGGTTCCCCGGCAATGTGTTTGGAAGTTAGATCGAGCGGGATGGGAAGCTCGCGCTGATAGGCCAGAGATCGAGACATTCGGCGAGAACGTCGGTGTCCTCACTCGCGAGGTTTTCGGCCTTGAAGTAACTCAGACGGGATTCCACAAGCTTATTTCAGATGCGGCTATTGGTCGAGATTATATATCAATTTTGAGCTATTTTAGGGACCAGCTTGGTGCTGAAGGTAGAGGTCTCGCGCGCGCGCTAAGTTTAATTCCACCGCAGTCGGACGGCGAAGACGACTGATGCGAACAGTCCAATTTCCCAATTTGTCCGGCCCGATTGTACTATCTGACTGCATTAGCGGAGTGAAGGACGTTGCGCTAGCGACACGTCTAAAATCGATACAACCTGCGTTGGATGCATGGGGCAAAATATATCACGCTGAAGCAAGTTCTTCAACACTATACAACTTGCCGCGAATGACTGAACTTGGGTCTGTCACAAAAAAAGAGTTGGAAAGTCTTTATAGTGAACAGATGAGCGCCGTAAATGGCGCAGCTCGACGCTATTACAATGCTTTGAGAAATAGTACCGCGAACAGCAAATGCCCGCTATGTGGAATCGGAACCGTTACGGTCTTGGACCACCATCTTCCCAAATCTAAATACCCATACCTTGCAGTATTTCCTCCCAATCTCGTACCGGCTTGCGACTTTTGCAACAATGCTAAAAAAGCAAAATACCCCAAAAATGCAGGACAACAGACGCTTCATCCCTACTACGATGATTTCACTTCTCAACAATGGATATTTGGTAACCTAGATACAGGCGGACCGCCAACGCTCCTATTTTTTGTTGCGCCACCTGCACATTGGACACCAATCGACTGCCAACGTGTAGGGCGCCACTTCGATGCCATTAAACTAGGCATTTCTTATGTCTCAAATGCTAATGATGATATGATCCTACTACGGGAATACTTAGAGAAATTATCCCTCCGCGGCGGCACAAAGGCGGTAGAAAGTTATCTGTTGGAAGAAAGAGACAAATATTCCGGCCGTCTGAATAGCTGGCAGCACGTTATGTACCAGACTCTTGCAGGCAGTCCTTGGTTTATATCCGGAGGCTTTTTAAACATACCCACTTAATTTAGGATCACAGTTAATAACACTCGGTCACGCAGTCACGCAGTCACGCAGTCACGCAGTCACGCAGTCACGCAAGTGAAGGTATTCCATGATGCTAAAGGACATAACTAGCCCAGACCACATCCTTGCGGCCATAGCTGAACATGATCAACTCGGCAGGCAAACATTCCTTGAGAATTACGGCTTTGCGCCTTCTCGTTCCTATCAACTGATCCAACGCGGGAAAAGGTATGACTCCAAGGCCATAATTGGCGTGGCGCACAAGTACGCGCGTCCCGATCTAGGCCCACTTCATGCCTCGGAATTCAGCGGCGGCAGAGCCTCGGTTGAACGCATTCTGACTTCATTGGGCTTCGATGTGGCCGTGGACCACGCCTTGCAGCAGCAGTATTTCAATAGTGTACTGGCTGATATTGGTTTGTCGCCTAAGGACGTTGTCCTACTGAAACATAAAGATACCCGGTCAGGAGTAACACGATCCCCTTTTGAGCTTTGGCGGCACGCTCGACCTGATTTTGAGATTTACCAATCTACTCAGGAAACTATAAATAGGGCTAAGTTGGCGCGCCCTCCCTATTGGGCTTCGTTCGTGGTCAATCCTGAAGGTGAGACAATATTCGCGGGCCTCTATAACGTTAGATTCGATGGCCTTCTTAAAGAAGACCGGCCATACGTGCATGCCCCCGGGCGCGTAGATAAAGCAGGGACCTGCGACGTCTACGAAACACAATACAATGACTCACTTGCGGCGTTAGAGGGCGAACTCATCATCGAGTGGGGCAAAGGGGCCAGAGCATGGATTCAACGCGCTGACCTGAAAAACAAGCTTATCCTGCGCAGTATTGAACCCCGATCGGCACTATCCGGTCTCTCTTCACAAACTTTGGCTGAGGATCTTGCGGAGATCGAGGCGAGCAACGTATCGCCCACAACCAAAAGGCTCAAATCGATGCCCGCATAGGACAAGGCCGCTTCAAAGCGGACGCGTACGCTCTAGAACCCCACTGTCGTGTTACCGGTGTAACCGACCTTCGCCACTTGCGGGCCAGCCACATTAAACCTTGGAAAGATAGCAACGACGCCGAACGTCTTGATGGCAACAACGGCCTGATCCTGGCACCCCACATCGACCATCTATTTGACCAAGGATATATATCGTTTCTCGACGATGGTACCATGCTCATTTCGCCGCAACTCGATAGAAACGTTCTACATCTTTGGACCATACCGGCATCTATATCCTCACGCCCGTTTAATCCGCTCCAGGCCAATTATCTGGAGTTTCATCGCCGTCACTGCTTCAAGAATTAGAATTGCGGTGACATAGCGTAAGGGCTTTATCCTTCCCACGTCTTGAAGACTGCCGATCGGGCAGCCATCAAGCGAGGAGGAAGGGGCATGACCGAAGCCTATACGGGCTTAGATATTCGTCCAGCCTTTACGCAGGTATTAGTCAGAGCCGGAAAGGGTCGCCATAAACTCCTTGAGCGCTTTAAGGGTGTTTAAATTTTTCCTATCACTGTTTCCCGACACAGCAATCAATTCAATATCCCTTAAATTGTAGTCGGTCGCCACGTAACCGGGAACAACCAAAATCGCTGTACAGGTGTAATGGATTCCTTTGTGACACACGCCGCCCCTGGCGACGACCTCCTGGAGCTTTATATCATGGGGCACCATTGCCGACCGAACGGTTTGGGCCATAAGGCCGTACCCAATACTGCTAGGATGCATATTATCCGCGCTGAATAATCCGCCCTGCACGATGCCGTGGCAAAACTCATCCTTTCTACGACCGATAATATTAGCGCCGGCAAGCCGCAAAGGCTGATTGTCTACCTTTGTCACACACGTTAGTCCGACTTGTGGGCCAAGCGTATAGGATTTGGCGGACGAATTGCATCCGGCTCTGACTTTACCATCCCCCCCCAGGCAACCCTTTACATCATATCCGGCAAATGCCGCATCCATGTCAACAAAGACGAATTTCTCATGCCCCAGCGTCGCATTCGCCTTTTTTATAGCATCTTTAATAGTGTTATTTACACTATCGACAAATAAATCGGTATCCCTGACCTGGGCGCCACTTATAGAAGTTCTATTTGGAAATAGATCTAATTGGTATGCATCCGCATATTTGCTATCTGTCTCTAGAGAACTATTCGAATCCGGGACAACATTTGCGGCACGGCTGGGATGAATGAGGCCATTTATATAAACTTCTTCTATGCTTGGATCGGATGCTAACTTCGCAATCATGAGATTCATGTCGCTGACATATGTCTTGCCCAGCGAAGTTCTTATTGTGGAATCGCATCGACGCTCACCGGTAATGGCAACTATTTTTTCGTCTGGCTGATCGCACTTAACCACGGAATCGACACTTAGCCCGCTAAAGCCGGCCCTCCAAACACCATTGTTTGAACCGATATTGATAAGCAGGACCTTAGGATGGCGAAGAAGCACCTGATCCAACGGCGTTTTATCCTCCAGACATGAAACATGCATGGGATTTAGGACGAAGGCAGCATTCGCGGCGGTAAAGGCATTTCGCCCTTTTCCGGCGGCGATCGAGGTTGTTGCGGCCGCGCGAAACAGTTCTGGGGATACACCAACTAGGTCCGTGCTATTGGCACCGGAAAAGGCGATATTATCGACCAAGGCGCGTTGATTGGGAGGCCTGTAGCTTTCCAAAAGGTAATTAAGATTATTCGCAGTATTTCGATCAAGACTCAACGCATCCGTCCAGTAGGGCGCATGCTCAATATCAGTCCCAAATTCCGTGGAGTTCAGGCCTTTAGGTCTTGCCGCCGGATACTGCGGTACAACGAATTGCCGCGACCCTTTACGATCAGCTTCCAACTCATCTATGAGGTCTAATCGCAGCGCGACATAAACAGGCGCCGACCATTCCGCAAGCACCCAATTTATACGGCCGGATTGAACGCCGTTATAGAGACTGTCGCCCATGGCCATCAGCGGAGGATACATATATGCCGCTGGAATTATAGGTTGATTGCCGCTGCATTGAATCGCCTCCCCCTTCGAAGAGTCCCAATAGTTATGGTTCCGCGTTACGTACTCAGTTGGGACATGAAGGCCAGCATGTGTTGTTGAACAACCTGAACCTATGGCAATTATGGCTGCCGCAAGGGCATAAAAGCGAAATGATGTCACGACATTTCCCCAGTTCTCGTATATTTTTCAATCTATACATTTATTTAAAAATTATACAAGTTTTCATGACAAGAGATTAACCCTTTTTAAAGCTTTAAAGGCTGGGGAGCGTCAAAAGGGGTCAGAGTTAATTACGCCCCATCGGCGCCAGGGCGTGGATCGCCGATTGGGAAAACTGGCTGGGCATCATTATGTCGCCACAAAAACGCTGACGAAAGCCTGCGCAAAGCGACGAAATAGCGATGAAAAATGAGTCATATGCGCGGGCTTTGCCAGGCTTTATGAGCTTGGATGACGCGAAAAGGTGACGGATGGACGCTAAATCGGCACCGGCGATCGCGTGGAAAGCCGAAATTTGACGACCCGAACGGATAATCGGCCGGAAAAGTTATCCAATTCTATCCAATTAATTGGGTCATATTTTATGCAGTTCGCAAGGCGCTGCCGAAATTGAGCAAAGGGAGGCAGAACCTTGTCGCCGGTGGGAGCCAATGCTACGCTTCTCACTTTGGGGGACAACAGAATGACAACGCGTCGAGGCATACTTTTGGGCACTGCCGGATTTTTCCTGGCCGGCTGCGCTAAGGCAGAGGGACAGGCGCCCGAGATCGTCGGCCAGGGCTTGCGCCTCAAGACCAGCGACTACGCCACCGACCGCGCCGCGTTCCGCACCAAATTGCTCGTTAAGGGCCCGTCGCCTCAGCGGGATATTATGCCCAAGCCTCCGGCGGACGTCCAAGCCATCGACTATACCTCCGGCAGCCTCATGCTGAAGGCCTGGGTTGGTCGGCCCGCCGGGCCCGCCACAACATTACCGGTCGTTATCTTCCTCCACGGTGGCTTTGGCTTCGGCGAAGAGGATTTCGATATGGCGCGCCCCTTCCTCGACGCCGGTTATGCGATTGTGACGCCGATCCTGCGCGGTGAGAACGGCCAGGCGGGCACGTTCAGCATGTTTTATGACGAAGTCGACGACGTCCTTGCCGTCGCAGACCATGTCCGCACTCTGTCCTGGGCCGATCCGGACCATATCTATCTGGCTGGCCACAGTGTCGGCGGCACCCACACGATGTTGGCCTGCCAGGCTTCGCCGCGTTTTCGCGCCGTTGCCGCCTTTTCCGGCTCGCCCGATCAAATCGCCTTCACCAGCGGTAAGCCCTGGTCTCAGATCGTGCCCTTCGACACCACGGACAAGGCCGAATTCGAACTTCGCTCACCGCTCGCCTATGCCCGCAGCTTCAAGTCGCCGGCGCGTCTATTCTGCGGGTCCGAGGAGACCTTCTTCACCAAGTCGACCGCGGCCATCGCGGCCATAGCCCGCCAGGCAGGCCTCGATGTTGAAGCCGTCGTCGTGCCCGGCGACCATTTCGGTGCGGTACCCAAGGAAATCGAACTGGCCATCGCCTTTTTTCGCGCGCACGCATAGATGACGCCCGTCTTCGCCCTTACGCCTTTGCCGAAATCCATCTTCCTGGCCGGTCCGACGCCGCGTCGCGCTGCGACCGCGTCGTGGCGGCCGGAAGCGCTGCGCATCCTGGAAGACCTGGCCTTTGACGGCCAGGTCTATGTCCCGGAAAGTGCCGATTGGGGAGCGCACGGACACTATGACGATCAACTGCACTGGGAATGGGAAGCGCTGAATCTGTGCACCGTCGCCGTTTTCTGGGTGCCGCGCGATCTCGAGACCATGCCCGCCTTCACCACCAATGTCGAATTCGGCCTGCTGATCCAAAGCGGCAAGCTCATCCTGGGTTTCCCCGAAGCCGCGCCGAAAATGACCTATCTGGCGAAATTGGCCGGGCGCCACGGGGCGCCCGTCTTTCACACCCTGGAAGACACTCTGAAGGCCGCCCTCGCCGCCACCCGCCGGCCGTTCGGGGCACAACCTTAGTCAGCGCGTTACGGCCCCCGCTTGCAAAAGCTTCCCTTTCTGGCAAGTTGCCGTTCAACGCGCATATGGACTGCCACGCCTGGCAACCACGGCGCGCCCAACGGGGGACTTTATGAAAACCATAGCCTTTATCGGCGCCGTTTTGGCACTCATTCTGCCGGCATCCGCTTGGGCCAGCGACAACAGCAAATTCTTGCTCACCGTCAGCTCCGAGCATTATAATGCCGGCAAGACCTATACCTCGAAACCCGATCAAATGCTGGCCGAGGTCAGGATTTCCCCGACATCAGCCATACAGTTGGACGGCGATGTACCGCCCGAGCTGACGGATGTCATAGGCATCGACAAGAAATCGCCTTTGATCACCGGTTCGGTCTTGTACTCAGCCGGTAACGACCGAAGCATGTATTGCGGCAAGGCCTGGACCACACTACTGCACGGACCTCGGTGGGCGCCGTGTCTGATCGACAGCGACCACGACGGAAAGTTCGACCACTCCGTCATGACGGCTCAGGTTCTGGTAAAACCGGGCGCCCTGGTCATCGACAAGCAGATCTTCGCCGGTCACTTTATGTACCCGGAATTTACCCTTCAAGCACCCATTCCTTACCACCCTCTCGGCAAGGCTGCCGTGCCGCAAATCGGTGGCCAGATTGCGTGGCGGTCCGATTACAACAAGAAAAAACCGGGGCCTATCCACTATCTGTTTGGCTTTCTCACCTATAGCGCCACGGCAGGCAGCCTATTCTCGGAAAGCGTCGACGTGACCTTCGACGGCGCGCCGGTCTCTGTCGACCTTTACGGCATCACGATTACCGTCGTCGGAGTCGGCAAACGCGGTGCCCCCATCTGCCAGTTTCAAGGCAGTGTCGACGACGTAACCATACCCTTCACCATTCAAAATGTGACTTATCACGTTTTCTATTATTAGCGGATTGGGGCGGCATGGCGTAACTGGCTGACAATATAAGTGTCGACTTGATCTCATACGGCCGTGAGCTCAACCCGCGTGGCAAAGCCCCTTCGGCGTCCAATCTTGAACCATGGTCGTCGGCGGCGCGTCCGGTCTGTGCAGGATAAGCGCGAAGCCCCGCCGCGTCTCGCTGCCGACGGCCATCAACAACATGGGCGGCCCCTGGCGGATGATCAGGCTGCTGCCGGCGCCTTTTGCCGTCTGCACGCCATCGGGGCTTTCCAGGCAGGAATCACCGCTGACGACATAAAAGGCTTCGGGTCCGGAGTGGACATGGACGGGGGCGGTCATGCCGGGCGTGAAGGTCGATTTCAGGTATTCGGCGACGAAATGGCCGTTCCGGTCATCGAGAGGTAGCGGACCGACCTGGACCGTGCCGGCGGCATCCGGCGTCCTCGGGCCGATGGAAAACACAAACGCCTTGCCAAAGGAGTCGACGACGACTTCGGTCGGTTTTGCCGCCGCCCGGGCCGCGGCCAGGTCGGCAAACTCCGTGACGTGCCAATAAATATCGCCGGCGGGAAGGTCTCCGATATCGACGTGGGCCAGGAGGCATGCCGGGCCCGGTTGATCGCTCTCCGGCCCGGTTTCCGGGCAGGGGCGAGATGTCGCCTGCGCAAAGGCCGAAGGCGCCAGCAGGGCGAACGCCGCCACAACGAGAAGGGTTTTCCAGATCATGGCTGCGCTCCCGATAGTCGATGGCTGGAACCTTAGCCATTTTTGCCGCTCTGCCAAGCCCCTCATTCGGCATCCGGTCACCGTCTGCCGTGGGTATCACAGGTTTAGTTCTCGCAAGGCGGCAGGACGACCGTCTGGCGCGGTTGCCCCGAAACCGTGTAGAGGCGCTCGGCCGGGAACTTGACCGTCATGCCGGTCTTGGGCAGGTCGAAATCGTACACCGCCCCTTTCAGCCCGGCCATGGCGCCGCCGCAGGCCGGCTTGCCCAGGGCCATGAAGCCGACCGCCAGGCCTTCGCCGAGACTGCCGGTCCAGCGGCCGGCGCGCACCTGGACCGGTCCCGGATGATACCGCCCCGCGCGCGGCAGGACCTCTTCGATCCATTGCCGCTCAATGCCGGTTTCGCGGGCCTCCGCCGGCAGGTTGTGCACCTGGTACGGTGAGGCCCTGGTCACGAACCATCCCATGATCGCCCGGGCGACGACGGTATTGCCGCCGCTGGGGGTATCGGTCAGGTCGATGATCACCGTGGCATCGGGCGGGACCTTCGCCATGGCGTCGTCGAAAGCTGTGATCGTCGCCGATTGGTCCAGTTGGTTATTGAGCCGGATCGTCGTCGCGCCGCCGGGGTCGTTTGATACGGTGACCGGCGGCAGGTCGGGCTGAGCCGTATAGAGGCTGGCCAGGGTCAGGTCGCGCGTCGTTTTACCGGAGGCTATGGTGAGATGACGGTCGCGGTCGCGCCGTCCTGCCGCCAGGACGCGGGCGGCATAGGGTGCGCGCTCGCCGATGGCTTCTAGCCCCAGCCGCGCCCAAAAGGCAGTGACGGCGGAATCGATGGCGACGCCGTCGACCGCGGTCAGACGGTCGCCGCGCCGCACGCCGGCGCGCGCCGCCGGACTGTCCGGTCTGACCGCATCGATGACATAGCCTTCCGCCGCTTTGACGATCCACAGGTCGCTGAAGGTCGGCACGATGGCCCAGTCGTCCTTGAACGAATTCTGCGTCAGGCCGTGGTGGTCGGCCAGGACCGCGATCATGTCCTCGGCATAGTGCAGCAGGCTGTCATGGTCGTGGACGGCCTCGCGTTCGGCGTCCAGCACGGCGGATTGCGGCACGGCGCCGCCGGGCAGGTCATCGAGATAGGCGTAGTTAGCCTTGATCAGGTCCGGCAGGCTGCGCGCATCGGCCAGATAGTCGGCGGCGGACAGGACCGGCGTCTCGGCAACCGCCGGAGAGGTTGCGAGAAGGAGGCCGGTGAAGAGGAAAAGCGTCGATTTGAGCGTCATGGATGTGGGTTCCTTTGGGGTCCACTAAACCAGGCGCGCACCGCTGCGTCTTGAACGCTATTGCTGTCGATAGAGCGCGGGCGACACGCCGATCAGCTTCTGGAACTGTCGCGTCAGGTGGCTTTGGTCGGCAAAGCCCAGGTCGCAGGCGATCGCTGCGATGTTTTCGCCCGCGACCAGCCGCCGGCGGGCTTCGTGGACGCGGCGCAGATTGCGGTAAGCAAGCGGGCTCAGGCCCACGGCGGCCTTGAAGCTGCGGGCCATGTGGAAGACGCTGAGACCGGCGACCGCGGACAGAGCCGGCAGGCCGAAATCGTCGGCGAAATGGGCGTCGATAAAGTCGCGGACGCGGTCGATCGCCGGACCGCCGCGCGACGGGGGCGTGGTGTCGCCTGTCGCGCCGCCCAGCGCACGTACGACGGTCATCAGGGCGGTCTCCTGCTCCAGAGCGCCCGTGCCGTCGCGGCTGAGGATCGCGTGGCAGTCGGTCAGGATGTGCGCGTACCGGGAGGCATGGACGACGGGGCTGGCGAAGACCGGCATCCGCTCGTTGTCCAGCCAGGGGCGGATCGCCTCGGCGGGCAGGTAGAAAACGCTGTAGCTCAGAGTGTCGGGGCCAAGCGTGCGGTTAGCGTGCGGCTCACCCGGATGCAGTTGCAGGACATCGCCCGCCGCCACGATATGGCTGCTGCCGCCCGCGTCAAGTTGCTCGGCGCCGGAGGTGACGACGCCCACGACATATTCGGCATGCATGTGGACGGGAAAGGCCCGGTCGCGATAGGCGACCCGGACCAGTTCCACCCCCGGCAGATGCGCGGGCCGGACAAAGCTGACGGAGTTCTGGCTCATGGGCTCAGTATCCAACCTTATGCGGCGATCGTCAAACCAGGTGATGAAGGGGAAATTACGACGCTAAAGCTTGCTCGTTCTGGATTCTGACGCCGTCTTTTATGGCCTCCGCCAGTACATCGACATCGATATTTTTAAGCGTTTTAAACTTGATGCAATAGCCGCTGACGCTGGCCTTGCCCAGCCTGTCGCCAAAGGTTTTGGCCAGGTAGGTCTTGTCTTCGAGACCGATGATATAGACCGAGATCCCGGTCGTGTTGGCGCTTAAACCAATTTGATAGAACTCCCGGGTTTCCCCACCGGCATACTTCATCATCTGAGAGCCATAGCCGATATTGGGGTTGGAAACGGTCTTGCCTTCGCTGTTCAGACCGTCCAGAAACCACAATTTGCAGCCCGGCATCACGTGCAAGATGCGCTTGTGCAGGTCCTGCATCTCGCTCCGCTTGGGCTCTGGCTGACTGGCAATATAAAGGTCGATTTGATCTTGTACGGTCATGTGAACCTGTCCTCTCCCGATATGTCCCGGTTTTTGCCGCACGATAGCGCAACCTCGTCGTGGCGGGAAGGCATGCCGACAGCGCGATCTCTGGCAAGTTAATGCATTTCAGGTGGGTAGACGCTATTCCAAATCGACCATTTGCGTCGTACAAGATAACAAGTATTTATGGGGGAACGGCATGTTTTTTTTACCTTCGCTATGGGGAGCCAGCATCATATTGATGCTGAGTGGCACGGATGCCCCGGCGGCGCAGTCCCAATATGCCGTACCACGTCCGCCAATCGCTGTGCCTGTCGCGAAGTCAAACGCCCCCGCTATCGTCCTCGGCAAGCCGTTGGATTGTGAGCTGGGCTCGACATGCTTTATCCAAAACTATGCCGACCATGATCCTGATGACGGCGTGCGGGACTACGCATGTGGAACGAGAACAAATGACGGCAACGGCGGCACCGCTTTTCGCCTTCCTGACAAGGTGGCGCAGGATCGTGGCGTAAATGTCTTAGCCGCCGCGCCCGGCGTCGTCAGTGCCATTCGCGATGGCATACCCGATTTTGATGCCGGCGTCGCGGATGCAGATCTCGTCCGGGGTAAGGAATGTGGCAATGGCGTCGTCATCGATCACCGCGATGGCTGGCAAACCCAGTACTGCAATATGCGGCAAGGATCGGTTCGTGTGCACCAAGGCCAGAAAGTCGACACCGGTACGGTCCTGGGCCTGGCGGGTCAGTCAGGGTTCACGAGCTTTATCGACGTTTTTTTCATCGTGCGCCATTACGGCAGGGCGGTCGATCCTTTCGCGCCGGACGCCGTTGGCTGTACCTCCGCCCCCTCCAGCCTGTGGGCCCCGGCGCTTCAGCCGGAGATGGCCTATCACGATGTCCAGGTGATGAATACGGGCTTTGCTTCCACGGCCGTCAGCAACGACGATATTGAGCGCGGTAACATTCCTGTTCCGACGGCGGACAGCCCGGCCTTGGTGGCCTATGTCCGTGCGATCCATTTGCGGCAGGGGGATGTGCAGTCCTTGGTCCTCACCGCGCCCGACGATCATGTTGTGGCACAAAATACCATGCCTGCCGCCGATCACGACAAGGCGCAATTTATGATGTTTGAGGGTGCGAAAGCGGACGCCACCTGGCAGGCAGGACTTTACACTGCCCATTATGAAGTCCTGCGCGCCGGCGTTAAGATTCTCGGTCAGGATTGGTCGTTCCGCTATGATCCGCAGAAATAAGAGGATCAGAGCCATTCCGCACTACGACCGCCGAACGGAAGAGACTTAGGGGGAATACAGCATGGAACACGTCACGATACAGTCGCTGAACGGCACTACGGTCCATTTGTCACGCGACGGCAAAAAGGTCGCGGTTCGCATCCAGGCCGGCGCCCAGTGGCACAAGGGCACGCTCGCGACCGTCGACGGCGACACCCTGCGTCTCACCAATGGAACAACGGTGCAAATCTCGCCGCAGGACGCGGCGCTTGCGCTTCACTATCAACGGGATGCGTTGACGGCTCCGGTGAAGATACCGCTGGCGATTATCATCGTGCTGACTCTCGTGGCCATTTTCTTGGTTTACAACTTCTATATCGGATGGGAGCGTGGCGTTGCGGAGGGAATGGCCGAACTGGCGAGCAAGCCCACTTCTTCGCAGGAGTAGCGCAATTAGTGGGCGCCTTACCCCTCGACAGGTCCGCTCAGGGACGGATAGACTAGACGCATGGTTCATAAAAACATGGCTCTGGTTCTCGGTGGCGGTGGCGCTGCCGGCAATGCATGGATGATCGGCATCGTCGCCGGCCTGGCCGAAGCCGGCTTCGACCTGACCGAGGCCGCCGATCTGGTCATCGGCACCTCGTCCGGCGCCACCGCGGCGGCGTGGGTGCGCAGCGGTATAGCACCGGCTGACCTGTACGCCTCGGTGATGGCCGAGCCGGCTCAACCGGCGGGTCAGAGGCCGGCGCCATCCCTGCCCCAAGCCCTGCCGTCTTCCCTGCCCATGGCGACGGTGTTCGAACGCATGCGGGCCATCGGCGCCGCCGCTACCTCGGCCGCCGATCTGTGCCGCGCCATGGGGGCATTCGGGCTGGAAAGCGACGCCTTGCTGGATCCTGCGGCGGCGCTAAGGCGGCGCGCCCTGGTCGCCTCACGCTTGCCCAGCCAGGCATGGCCTGAGCGCCCGATGACCATCGTCGCCGTCAACGCCCATACCGGCGACCTGGCCGCCTTTGACCGCGATTCCGGCATCGAGCTGGCGGACGCGGTCACCGCCAGCACCGCCTTGCCCGGCGGACCGACGCACGACATCAACGGCGTTCGCTATATCAATGGCGGCGTGCGCTCCACCGACAATGCCGACCTGGCCTCGGGCTATGCCAAGGTCGTCGTGCTCACACCGTTCAGCGAACGCAGCGGGCCGCTCCCGCCAGGCCAGTTCGAGGGCCTGCGCCGGTCGGCGGAATGGGGCAATGATTTGCCAAGCCAGGTCGCAGCTTTGCGCCAGGAGGGCAGCCGCGTCGAGGTCCTCTCGCCTGACGCCCTGTCCCGGACCGCCATGGGCGTAAACCAGATGGATCCGGCGACCCGCATCCCCTCCGCCCGCGCCGGTTTCGACCAGGGCCAGCAGGAAGCGGCCCGGCTGAGCGGTCTCTGACACCCCACAACTCGACATTGCACCCCAAGGTCAGCGGTGATAACCTGCGGTAAAATTATAAACCGGAGGAAGACCGTGAAGATCCTGATCGTTACCATCATCGCGGCATCCGTCGCCGTCTGTCTCGCGGGTTGCGCCACCTCCCCCAGGATGTCGGCGGAGGAAACACGAAGCCAGCTGGCTCTGGCTATCGGCCAGGGCGGCCGTGACGCGTGCAATGTCGTTGATTACAAGGCATTCCGCTACCCGGATATGTCGTGGGGCGGCGAGCCGGACAAGCCCGTGGTGCAAAACCAGCCGAAGGAGATACCCTCCCCGCAGGTGGGTAATAGTGGCGGCGGCACCGGCTATATGGTCGACTGTGACGGCGGCAAGACCTATGAAGTCAGTCTGAACGGCGATGCGGCGCAGTTTCCGGCTCGGGTTACCGAGGTAACCAGGCGTCCATAGCCGGAGGATCGGTTTTGGAGCTCGGTTGGACCTAGCCCCGGAGGATCTTCTCCATCTTCTTGCCCTTGGCCAACTCGTCGATCAGCTTGTCGAGATAGCGGATTTCCCGCATGAGCGGGTCTTCGATCTCCTCGATGCGGACACCGCAGATCAGTCCCTTGATCAAGGCCCGGGCCGGATGCAGCCGCGGCGCCTGCGCGAAAAAGTCTTCGAAATTTGTTCCGGCGTCCAGGTGGGCTTGAAGCTGCGCCTGACTATAACCCGTCATCCAGAGAATGATCTCATCTACCTCGGCCTGGGTCCGGCCTTTCCTCTCCACCTTGGCGATATAGAGGGGATAAACCTTGGAAAAACTCATGGCATAGATGCGGTGCGGGGTCTTGACGTCTTCCATTTTCGCCATCTCCTGAGGCCTGGCCCTGGCCAAGCTAAGTCAGCGTGCCAGGGTTTGGCAAGGGTAACGCGGTTTTCCGTTTTGGGAAACACCTTACGCCCACCGTTCGCCACGGCCCAGGCCGTAAGTGGTGACGACATAGCGCCACGGTATGACCAGGAAGAAGGCCAGGATCGGCACGCACTCATAAAAGGTTTCCAGCGTATCGCCGTCCAGTTGATGGTTCAGCCACGCCGGCAAGGCCACCAGGCCCAGCCACAACACCTTCCACGCCATCTCGAACAGCAGCAGTGGCAGCATTTGCAACGGATAGCGCAGACCCAGCAAACACAGCAGCGACAAGGCGCCCAGCATGGCCTTGACGACGCCCTGCATCAGGCCCCACGGCTGATCGTGATGCAGAATGGATGGCCACATAAAGAAGCCCAGGCCAAAGGCGATCAGGGCATAGCAGGCCCTGAGGGCATAGAGACGAAACAGCGAGACTTGGGTCATTTTGACGTTCCTTCGGTTATCATTTTGATGTCGATCGGGGCGGCTAAATCGCCCTACTCCACGGTCTTGAGCAGGGTTTCGATCGCCGTAAAACGCTTCTGCACGTCTTCCAGTGACGCCTGGATGGCGCTCAGGGCAGCGGCATTTTCGCTTTCGGCCTTGGCGGCTTTTTCTGCCAATTGACGATAGGCGTCGTCATTGGCCAGGCGCGCCCTGGCTTGCAGAACGGCGGAGGCATAACGCATGCCGAAGATCAGTAAAACGGTCAGGAGCGGCAGGCAGATGGTCAGCAGATAGATCGGCGCGGACATGGTGTTTCCTCAAGGTTTCAGGTGTCGGATTTAAGGGTGAGCGTGGCGGCGGCTTCGGCAAGCACGGCCGGGGTCAGGTTGAGGACGAAATCGCTGACCTCGAAATAGTTGAGCGCCTTGCCGTCGGCGGACAGTTCCAGTTGGCTGGTCACCAGGCCCGCCTCCTCCAGCTTTTGCAGATGCAGGTGCAGTAAGGGCCGGCTGATGCCGATATCGCGCGCCATCTGGCTGACATAGGCACGCCCGCCACGCTGCAAGGCCGCGATAATGCGCATCCGGTGCGGACTGGCCAGGGCCAGCAGGCGCAAGAGTAATTGATCTCCGGTCGGATGACTTTCTTTCATGTGTCAGAAATATCTGACATATGAAAGAAAGTCAATTTAATCTTTTGAGTGCGTCCTGAGGGGTAATTTGCCCATTCGGAGCGTGCGTTTCGGGGAATCTGCCCAAAACTACTCCGAATCCCGGCCACGGCCTGTCACAGCGGCACCAAAACCGTTGCCGCCTAAGGGAATCCGTGACCGCCACACGCGGCTGGAACCTATTGAGTCTTCATCAAATGATAGGTGATGGCGTCGACCAGGGCATTATAGGACGCGTCGATGACATTGTGGCTGACACCCAGGGTGTTCCAGGTGTGGCCCTTGTCATCGCGGCTTTCGATCATCACCCGGGTCAGGGCCGCGGTCGCTTCCGACGGCGTCAGGATGCGCACCTTATAGTCGTTGAGGTGCATGCCCGCCAGTTGCGGATAGTGCGGTAAAAGCGCCTTGCGCAGGGCGGCGTCCAGGGCGTTGACCGGGCCATTGCCCTCCGCCACCGTCATGATCGATTCGCCGGCCACCGTCAGCTTCACTGTCGCCTCGACCACGGCAAAGCGCCGGCCCGAAGCATCGACGCGGTATTCATTGAGCGCGCGATAGCTTTGCAGGTCGTAATAGTGCGGCAGGACGCCGAGCAACTGACGCGCCATGAGCTCGAAACTGGCGCTGGCGTCCTCATAGGCATAGCCCACGGCCTCGCGCTCCTTCACCGACTTGACCAGCTCGGCGATGTGGTGATCGGTGGCGGCGACCTCTATGCCCATCTGCTCCAGGCGCGTCAGGATATTGGCGCGGCCGGCCTTGTCCGACACCAGGATCAGGCGGCTGTTGCCGACCAGGGCCGGGTCGATGTGTTCGTATGACCGGCTGTCCTTGGTCATGGCGCTGACGTGCAGCCCGCCCTTGTGGGCAAAGGCGCTGGCGCCGACATAGGCGGCGTGGCGGTTGGGTGCGCGGTTGAGCCGGTCGTCGACCAGGCGCGACAATTGGCCGATGCGGCTCAGTTGTTCCATGCTCAAACCGGTGTCATAGCCCATTTTGAGCATCAGGGTCGGGATGATGGAAATCAGATTGGCATTGCCGCAGCGCTCGCCGATACCGTTGATCGTGCCCTGGATCTGGCGCACCCCGGCCTCGACCGCGGCCAGCGAATTGGCCACCGCCTGTTCGGTGTCGTTGTGGCAATGGATGCCCAATCGGGCGTCGGGCAACGCCGCTTTGACGGCGGTAACGATGGCGCGGACCTCCGACGGCAATGAGCCGCCATTGGTGTCGCACAGCACCAGCCAGGCAGCGCCGGCCTCATGGGCTGCCCGCAAGGCGTCCAAGGCATAGCCGGGATTGGCCTTGTAACCGTCAAAGAAGTGTTCGGCGTCGAAGACGGCCTCGCGGGCGCTCGCCACCATATGGGCGATCGATTCGCCGATCATGCGCAGGTTTTCCACCTTGGAAACCTTGAGCGCCGTTTCGACCTGCCAGTCCCACGCCTTGCCGACCAGGCAGACGCTGGGGGTCTTGACCGCCAGCAGGTCCTGCAATCCCGGGTCGTTGGAGGCCGATCGGCCACTGCGCCGCGTCATGCCGAAAGCCGCAATGCGCGCATGGGTCATGGCCGGCTGGGCGGCGAAAAAGACGTCGTCGGTCGGGTTGGCGCCTGGCCAACCGCCTTCGATATAATCGATACCGAAAGCATCGAGCGCCGTCGCGATCGCCTGCTTGTCCGCCGCCGAAAAATCGATGCCCTGCGCCTGCGCACCGTCGCGCAGCGTGGAATCGTAAAGATAAATCCGTTCACCCATAGCCCATCTATAAAGACGCACGCCATAGATCAACCGATTTCGTCTCGCCCCTCACCGCAGCGGAACTAAACCTGGTCGGTGAAGGGGCTTGTTTCTTCAGCCCGATCTTATATGTTTGTTCAATCGCAACCGGGGGATGATGATGAAAAAAAATCAGGACAGGAAGAGTCTCTTTATCGCGACCGGCGCGGTCGTGGCAGTCTTCGTCGTCGGTCTCGGCGCCATAACACAGGACTGGAAGACGGGACACAATAACCTGGTCGACTATGCCCGTGCCGAGATGGGCGACCCCAAAATGCAATATGAGCTGGGCCTCAAGGCCGCCGCCGGCGCCAAAAACATGACCGGAGAGGTGCCGCAGATCGCCTGGTTCGAAAAATCGGCCAGTCACGGCTATGCGCCAGCCATGCTGGCGCTCGGCGATCTCTACAATGCCCAACCCGACGAGGAAAGCGGCGACCTGGCCGTCAAGTGGTTCCAAAAGGCCGATGCCGCGGGCAATGCCGAGGCGACACGCAAGCTGGGCGAAGCCTATGCCATGGGCCGCGGCACCCTGGTTCCGGACTACGCCAAGTCGAAGGCGCTCTACGAAAAGGCGGCCAAGGCCGGCGATCCGGTAGGTGAAACCCTCTATGGCGCGACCCTGGCCAATGACGGCGACTATGCGAACGGCGAAGCCTGGATGTTGAAGGGCGAGGCCGCCGGCGACATCCACGCCGATGTCGGCCTCGGCAATCTCTACTATGCCGAATTCAGCCCGCTGAAGGACGACGCCAAGGCGGCCAAATATTACGGCAAGGCGGCCAATGGCGGCGCGACGGCCATCATGATCAACTATGCCAACATGTATTATGCCGGCACCGGCGTCACCAAGGATCCGGCCGAAGCCTACAAATGGGTACTGATCGCCCAACAGCGCAAGGTCCCAGGCCTGGCCTACGCCGTCAACCGGCTGGAAACGACGCTGACGCCTGAACAGGTCAATGACGGCAAGCAACGCGCCAATGCCTGGCTGCAAAGCCATCCACCTAAGGATATCTAAGCGCTCGGGTCAGCCGGTCGGCCCACTCCGCCACGCCGGCCTCATCGCCAATCAGGTCGTTGCGCATCTCGATCAGCACGGCCGGAATGCCGCGGTCATCGCCGTGGACCGGCACGCCGTAATCTTCGGTGCGGTTGGTGGCATAGGGGACATTGGCGCCGATATTGAGCCCCGGCGTCTGTAATTTGGCCAGCAGGTCGAGGCCGAAGGTTTCGGCCTCACCGAACAAAACCCCGCCATGCCAGGTCCGCGTTTCACCGAGATAAACCGGTGTAAAGCTATGGACGCAGACCAGCCGCGTCACCCTGCCCGCCTTTTGCCGCGCCTCGAGAAACGCGCTCACCTGGGCGTGGTAAGGCAGGAAGATGGTCTCGATTCGCCGGCGGATTTCGGCCTCGTCCAGGTTGACATTGCCGGGGATGTCGGTGGCTTCCGAGCGCGTGACGATACTGCTGGGCGCCGCCAGCGGCCGATTGAGATCGATCAATAGGCGGCTGTAGGTCCCGAGAAACGCCGGCGCATCCAGGCTTTGCGACAGGCGGCGCGTCACCTCGGCGGCGCCGGGATCCCAGGCGATATGACGTTGCAGGTCGGCCGGCGAGACGCCCAAGCCATCATATTCAGCCGGAATATGGTTGGAGGCGTGCTCGCACAACAGGACGATGTCGCCCGTGCCAGCGAGGTTCATGGCTTCCACGGGCGGCGGCCAATCTAAAGGGATGACACGACCTCCTCCGTCACCACGATGAACTCGCTCAAGACGGCCGGGCCGAACTGGGTCGAAATGGCGACGTCGGTGGCGTCGCGGCCGATCGCCATCAGGATACGGCCGACCCGCGGCTTGTTGTGGCGGGCGTCGGCCGTGTACCAATGACCTCCGAGATAGACTTCGAACCAGCCGGAAAAGTCCATCGGCCCCAGCACCGGTTCGATCTTGATATCGCCGAGATAGCCGGTGCAATAACGCGCGGGGATGTTCATGCAACGGCAGAGCGTCAGGGCCAGGTGGGCGAAATCGCGGCATACGCCGACCTGAGCCACATAGCCGTCATAGGCGCTGCGCGTCCGGTCGGCCAACTGATAATCGAAGCGGATATGGGCATGGACAAAGTCGAGAATGGCCTGGACGCGCGGCCATCCCGGCTGGGTCTGGCCGAACAAATTCCAGGCGATGTCGGACAGCTTGTCGGTTTCGCAATAGCGCGAGCCCAGCAGAAAAACCAGGACATCGTCGGGCAGATCGCGGATGTCGTGCTGGGCGGCGTCATGCGGCACATGGTCGGGCTCGCCGTCGTCATAAATAACAAATTCGGTCGAAATCGTCGTCTTGCCCGGCGGCGCCGTGATGCGCGTGCAGACATTGCCGAAGCTGTCGTGATAGTCCCAGGACTTCAGGCCGTGCGAGAAATTGAGGGTTTGCGGGGTCAGCAGATCCTTGCGCCGTGAGGGATGAATGTTGAGGCACAACATCATCGGCGTCGGGGCGAGGCACTCATAGGTCAGCGAATAGCCGGCTTTAATCTGCATGGTCTGCTTTCAAAGGGGATGGGTCGGCAACTCGAAGGGGTCGGCCGTTGTCACATTTACTTGCACAGTCATGCCTAAAGAATCGATGCGGGAACCGGTGTGCGTTCCCCAAAGCGGTATAGCCTGGCGCGGGTCGCGGGTAACGCCGACGCGGATCAGGTCGCGGTTGCCGATAATGCCGTTGGTCGGATCGAATTCGACCCAACCGGCGCCGGGCAGAAAGACCTGGACCCAGGCATGGGTCGCCCCGCCCCCCAGGTGTTCATGGCCGTYGCGTGACGGCACATAGATGTAGCCGGTGACGAAACGCGCCGCGAAACCCAGCGACCGCACCGCTTCCATCATCAGCAGGGCGAAGTCGCGGCAGGTTCCGCTTAAGGAGTAGAGGGTCATTTCCGGCGTCTGGGTGCCCGGATTGGTGCGCCGGTTATATTTGAAGCCGGTCTTGACCGCGTGGGTCATGTTTTCCAGCAGGATCGCCGTATTGGTCGGGCCGTTGTGATTGATGAACCGCCTTGCCCAGTTGAGGGTCGAGCCGTCGTCGGGATATTGCCTTTGCTGATAGGGCGCCAGGTCCGCCAGGTCTTCGTCGTCATAGGGAAACGGCCATGTCTTGGCATGATCGTCGCTGCGGAAGTGCGGGCTGAACTGCGGCGAGTGATCCAGCACGATATCGGTCTCGAAGCACAGGTGATCGGCCTCTGTGTCGAACTCGGCGACGGCGACACAGTTGCCGAAGACATCGTGAATCCAGAAGATATCGCTGGGTTCCGGCGACACGCTCAGGCTGGAACTGATCAAACGCTGGTCATAGCTGTCGCGCGGCCGGAACATCAGGCGATGTTGTCCGAAGCCGACCGGACGACGATAGTCATAGCGGGTGAGATGATGGACGCGCAGAATAGTCATCGGCAAGCCTTGGGAAAGAATCTGCTTTGTCACGATGCCTTCTTGGGCGACCTTTTGCAAACTTTGCGCTATGGCGGTGGTGATTTCGTTCGGAGACATAGGTGACACATCCCCTCGACCGGCCCGTATGGAGCGCCCTGAATTCCGGCTGGGCGGAGCTGTCCCAGGGCGATGCGCGGGCGAAACGCCTGAATCCGGACTATGGTCCCTTCGCCGCGCCGGCGGATATGTCGCGGGAAAGCTTGACGGCCTTGGCGGCGCTGGATTTCCGTGACGGGGTGTGGATCGTCGAAACCGGCGATCTCCCCCCCGTGCCCGGAACCTCGGTGGCCCGCGCGGCCCTGTGTCACCAGATGACCATGAAGGCAGCCTCCCCAGCCCGGCCGGTCGATTTCGTTGCGTTGGGCGATGACGATGCGGCCGAGATGCTGGCCCTGGCCACCCTGACCAAGCCGGGGCCGTTTTCAACTCAAACCCACCGTTTCGGCGGCTTTATCGGGGTCAAGGTCGACCGCCGGCTGGTCGCCATGGCCGGCCAGCGCATGAAGATACCGGGCTTTCGCGAACTGAGCGGCGTATGCACCCACCCGGATTTCCGCGGTCGGGGCTATGCCGCCGGCTTGATGAGCATCGTCACCGAACGGATGCTGAGCCGCGGCGAGACGCCGTTCCTGCACACCTATGCCGACAATGCCGGCGCCATTGCGCTCTATGAAGCGCTGGGTTTTGAATCCCGCACTGAGATCATGGCGACGGTTTTGACCAAGATCGCCTAAATATGGATGGCGTGGCCGAGCGCTTTCAAAGACGCCTCATGGAAGGCTTCACCGAGCGTCGGGTGGGCGTGGATAATGCCCGTGACGTCTTCCAGCACCAGGCCGGTTTCGATCGCCATGGTGAAGGTCGCGACCAGTTCCGAAATATGCTGGCCGACCGCCTGGACGCCGACAATGCGATGATCGACCTTACGCGCCACAACCCGGACAAAGCCGCCATCGTCCCCGGCATCCATCGATAGCGCCCGGCCATTGGCGGCAAAGGGGAAGATGCCGACGATGGTGTCCGGCGCCTCGGGTCCCTGACCGACACTGACGATTTCGGGTTCGGTAAAGCACACCGCCGGAATGGCGACCGGATCGAACCTGCGACGTTTGCCGGCGATTATCTCCGCCACCATTTCGCCCTGGGCCGACGCCTTGTGCGCCAGCATGGGTTCGCCGACCAGGTCACCGATCGCCCAGACATGCTTCGCCGAGGTCGAACAGGTGTCATCAACGCGGACGAAGCGGCCGTCCATGGCGACAGCCATTTCCTCAAGGCCCCAGCCGGTCGTAGCCGGCTTGCGGCCGACCGTGACCAGGATGTTATCGGCCGGCAGAACCATGCGCTCGCCCGACTTGGCCTCAACGGCAAGGCCCTCGCCCTCGGCACCCAAAGCCTTGGCTTCGAGATGCAAGGTGACGCCGTGCTTTTCCAGCCATTTACGCACAGGCTCGACCAGCTTGGCGTCGTAGAGCGGCAGGATGCGGTCCTGTGCTTCGACCACGGTCACCTTGGCGCCCATCTTGGCATAGGCGATGCCCAGTTCGAGGCCGATATAGCCGGCGCCAACAACGACCAGGTTCTTGGGCACGGCCGACAAGGCCAGGGCTTCGGTCGAGGAAATGACCTTGTCGCCGAACTTTAGAAACGGCAGTTCGACTGGCACCGATCCCGTCGCCAGGATGACGTGGTCGGCATCGATGCGGACCTCGCCGTCGGCGGTGGTGACCACGCAACTGCGGGCACTGTCGAAACGGGCATAGCCCGACACCGAACGCACCTTGGCGCGCTTCAGCAGGGCCGCAACACCACCATTCAGGCGATCGACAATGGTTTCCTTCCAGCGCACGGTCTCGGCCAGGTCGATGACCGGCGCCGAGGCCCGTTTGATACCGAACTGGCCGGATTTCGCCGCGTGCGTCATGCCTTCAAAGGCTGTCGCAGCATGGATCATCGCCTTGGACGGGATGCAGCCGCGGATCAGGCAGGTGCCGCCGACACGGTCGGCTTCGACGATGACGGTGTCGAGGCCCAACTGGCCGCAGCGGATAGCGGCGACATAGCCGCCCGGTCCGCCGCCGATGACCAAAACGCCGGCTTTGATAGTTTCAGTCATGGATCAGTTCACAAACAACAGGGCCGGCCGCTCGATCAGGCGCTTGAGACGCTGGACGTAGCTGGCCGCGGTATGACCGTCGACGATGCGATGGTCGAACGAGGTCGACAGGTTCATGATGGTGCGGATGACGACCTGGCCATTGCGCACGACCGGCCTTTCGACCAGCTTGTTCGGGCCGATAATGGCGACTTCGGGTGCATTGATCACCGGCGTCGCCGCGATACCGCCGAGCGTCCCCAGACTGGTCAAGGTGATGGTCGATCCCGACAGTTCGTCGCGCGTGGCGCTGCCGTCGCGGGCGGCTGAGGTGACGCGCATCATTTCGCGAGCACAGTCATAGATGTCGAGCGCCTCGGCGTGGCGGACAACCGGCACCATCAAGCCACCGGGCGTTTGGGTGGCGATGCCGATATGGACGCCGTCATAGGTGTGCAGGACGCCGGCTTCGTCGTCGTAACGGGCATTGACGGTCGGGAATTCCGCCTGCAACAGGGCCAGGCCGCGCATGAAGAACGGCAGCAGGGTCAGCTTGGGCTGATCGCCTTTACGGTCGTCATTGAGGTCCTTGCGCAGGCCCTCCAGCTCGGTCAGATCGAACTCTTCGACATAGGAGAAGTGCGGGATGCGGCGCTTCGATTCCTGCATCTTTTCAGCGATCTTGCGGCGCAGGCCGATGATCTTGGTCTCGTGCACCGCCTTACGTTTGGCGAGACCGCGGCCGCCCGACGGCTGGGCACCGCCGCTGGCAATATAGGCGTCGAGATCGTCGGGCGTGATGCGGCCAGCAGGACCGCTGCCGGCAACGAATTGCAGCGGAATGCCCAGTTCATGGGCGCGTTTGCGCGTCGCCGGCGCGGCCAAGGGGGCGTCACCGACCGGGCGCGTGGCGAAAGCCGGCTTGGTCACGGCCGCAGCCATAGGCGCCGGCACATGGACTTGTGCCGGCTTGGGGGCTTCAACGACGGGCGCAGGTTTCGGCTTTTCAGCAACCGGTGCAGGCGCAGCCGCCGGTTTGGCATTACCCGCGCCTTCGACCTCGATTTCGACCAGGACGGAGCCGACGGCCATGACGCCGCCCGGTTCGCCATAGATGGCCTTGACCGTACCCGAAACCGGCGAGGTCATGTCGACGGTGGCCTTATCGGTCATGACGTCGCACAGCGCCTGGTCTTCGGCGATGACGTCACCCGGCTTGACATGCCACGCGGCGATTTCCGCCTCGGCGACGCCTTCGCCGATGTCCGGGAGATGGAATTGGAACAAACCCATAGACTAGTCCTCCATGCAGGCGCGCAGGGCCGGTATCACCCGCGACGGCCCCGGGAAATAATCCCATTCGAAGGCGTGCGGATACGGCGTATCCCAGCCGCCAACGCGACGGACGGCGCTTTTCAGGTGGTAGAAGCAGCGCTCCTGGACCAGGGCCGACAGCTCACCGCCAAAGCCGCCGAATCGCGACGCTTCATGGACGATGACACAGCGGCCGGTCTTTTTCACCGAGGCGACGATGGCGTCGATATCGAGCGGCACGATCGAACGCAGGTCGATCAGTTCGGCGTCGATGCCGGTTTCCTCGATGGCCGACAAAGCGACATGGACCATGGTGCCATAGGCCAGGACGGTGACCTCCTTGCCTTCACGCACGGTCGCGGCCTTGCCGAGCGGCACGGTGTAATAGCCTTCGGGGACCTCCGCCATGGCGTGGCCGGCCCAGGTCTTGACCTGGACATCGGGGCGGCCTTCGAAGGGACCGTTATATAGCCGTTTGGGTTCGAGGAAGATGACCGGATCGTCGCATTCGATCGAGGCGATCAGCAGGCCCTTGGCGTCATAGGGATTGGACGGGATGACGGTCTTCAGGCCGGTAATGTGGGCGAAGATGGCTTCGGGGCTCTGGCTGTGGGTCTGGCCGCCGAAAATGCCGCCGCCATAGGGCGAACGCACGGTGATCGGCGCCCAGAACTGGCCGTTCGACCGGTAACGCAGGCGCGCCGCTTCGGACACCAGTTGGTCGAAGGCCGGCAGGATATAGTCGGCGAACTGGATCTCGACCACCGGGCGCAAACCATAGGCGCCCATGCCGACCGCCGTGGCGATGATGCCGCCTTCGGAAATCGGCGTATCGAAACAGCGGGTCAGGCCGTATTTTTCCTGCAGCTTGTCAGTAACGCGGAAAACACCGCCGAAATAGCCGACATCCTCGCCGAAGACCAGGGTATCGGGATCGCGGTCCAGGGTGACGTCCAGCGCGCTGTTGAGCGCCTGGATCATGTTCATCGTCTTCACCTTGACGGCGTTCGTATCATCCAAGGCCATGATCAGATCCCCATCTCGTTGCGTTGTTCGATGTGGCGCCAGTCGGGCTCCTTGAACACGCCTTCGAACATTTCGCGGACATGCGGCTTGGACTTGCCGAGCGTGCCGATGGCCTCGCCTGCCTTGACCGCGGCGCGGATGGTCTCGATGACCTCGGCGACCAGGGCGTCGTGGCGGGCGTCGTCCCATTCACCGATCATGATCAGGTGCTGTTTCAAACGCTCGATCGGATCGCCCAGCGGCCAGTGGTTAGGCTCGTCGGCGGGACGGTACTTGGTCGGGTCGTCGCTGGTCGAATGGCCGGCGGCGCGGTAGGTGAAGAGCTCGATCAAGGTGGCGCCGTGATTGGTGCGAGCGCGTTCGGCCGCCCACTCCGTCGCCGCCCACACGGCCAAAAAGTCGTTGCCGTCGACGCGCAGGCCCGGCAGGCCATAGGCGATGGCCTTGGCGGCAAAGGTCGTGGCTTCGGCACCGGCAAATCCCGAATAGCTCGAAATGGCCCACTGGTTGTTGGTGACGCAAAGAATCGCCGGGGCGCGATAGACCGAGGCGAAGGTCAGGGCTTCGTGGAAGCCGCCTTCGGCCGTGGTGCCGTCGCCGACATAGCCGATGGCGATCTTGTCGTCGCCCTTATAGGCCGAGGCCATGGCCCAGCCGACGGCGTGGCCGAAACGGCTGCCGAGATTGCCTGAGATCGAATAGAAACCGTAGTCGCGCGCCGAGGTCAGGATCGGCAATTGACGCCCCTTAAGCGGGTCGGCTGCGTTGGAGAATATCTGGTTGACCATGTCGATCAGCGGATAGTCGCGCGCCATCAGCCAGGCCGACATGCGATAGGTCGGGAAGCTCATATCGCCGGCGCCAAGGCACAGGGATTGCGCCGCGCCGATCGCCTCTTCGCCGGTCGACTTCATATAGAAGCTGGTCTTGCCCTGGCGGTGGGCGCGGAACATGCGATCGTCGAAATGGCGCGTCAGCAACATGGCGCGCAGACCTTTCAGCATGACAGCCGGATCGAGCTTGGGGTCCCAGGGCCCTACCGCCTTGCCCTCATCGTCGAGCACGCGGACCAGGGTATAGGCCAGGTCGCGCATGTCGCGCTCATGGGCGGCGCTGTCGGGACGACGGACGCTGCCGGCGGCCGGAACCTCGACGTGCTCGAAATTGACGACGTCGCCGGGGCGCGCCGTCGGCTCGGGGATATGGAGTTGCAGCCTGGGAAGATTGGACATCTACGCTCCTGCCTGTACCTGTTCATTTATGTTTGGGCTTTGTGGCTACCCTTGAGGCATAGTTTCGCATGAAACTTGGTCATTTTCCATGCCCATTATGCAATCAACACAAAAATATTTCGCCCATTGCCCTAAATGCCGGTCAAACCATAGCGCATACACGCAAATATCGGCAATATTTCATCGCCCAGACGTTCAGAAGATTGTGATCTCATCGGTGGGCACTATGGCATCGCCCAGAAAAAACCCCGGGGCGGCGCCCCGGGGTTTCGTTTTTCAGTAGCCGCTGCTCGAATAGCTGCTGCTTTGGTAGCTCGACGATTCTTCATGCCAGCCACCCGAGTTGTCGCGCCAGCCATAGGCCACGACCTGTCCGACGTGCCAATTGCCGTATTCGTCCTGCCAACCGACGGCGCGTGGGCGGCCGTTATGCCAGACGCCCCGATCGTCGCGCCAGCCAGCGACCGCATAGCGCGGACGGGCATAGCCGTCCTGATAGTTGCTGTCGTCATTATAGCCGGAATTGTCGCCATAGTGATGATAGGGCTGACCATTATCGTAGGGCGCGGGCGGCGGTGGCGGCGTATCGTCGTCGTCATAGCCGTCGTTCTGGTCGGGATATTGCGTAAAGCCCGGTTGGCCGTTGTCGGTGGCGTAGACCGGTCGGCTGGTGTGATAATGTTGATAATAGTTCGAGCCGGGGCGATCGCGGAAATAGACCGTCTCATAGCCTTGCGGCGGCGGCGGCGGAGCGTAATAACCGCTCTGATAGGAATAATAGTCGCCGTTATAGCAAGTGACGGACGATTTGCCGACCTGGTTGCCGATCACGCCGCCGATAACGGCACCGGCCGCGGTGCCGACGCCTTTGTGGTGGGTATCGGAAAAGGTGCCGCCGATGGCGCCGCCGGCCACCGCGCCGATGATCGTGCCGTTGGTCTGGGCGTTCTTCTTGCGGGCGTAGCAGTAGCCGTCATAGTCGTTGGTGTTGTCGTTCTGATAGCCCTGATTGTAGGGCTGGTAGTTTTGCGCCTGAGCCATTGCAGGCAGGCCAAGAGCCATGGCCAGGGCAACGGTTGTGACATAGGTCAGTTTCATGTGGCGTCTCCTTGAGCGCGGTATTATGTACCAAGTGTGCGCCGTCGATCATAAGTTTACAATAAGGCGAGCTTTGGGCGCGACATTGTCACGCCGCGGTCTCACGCAGCGGGTTCTGGCGCCTCGGTCGCTTCAACGTCGCGGCTCAGGCCGGCCTTCATTTTTTCGCGGTCGAGTTCGTTTTCCCAGCGCGAAATAACGACACAGGCGACGCCATTGCCGATAAAATTGGTCAGGGCACGGCACTCGCTCATGAACTTGTCGATCCCCAGGACGATGGCCATGCCAGGTACCAGGGCGGGATGGACGACGGCCAGGGTTGCCCCCAGGGTGATGAAGCCGGCGCCGGTGACGCCCGATGCCCCTTTGGAGGTCAGCATGGCGACACCCAGAAGCGTCAGTTGCTGCATCAGGGTCATGTCATAGCCCATGGCCTGGGCGATAAACAGCGATGCCAGGGTCATGTAGATATTGGTGCCGTCGAGATTGAAGCTGTAGCCGGTCGGGATGACTAGGCCGACGACCGACTGCGAACAGCCCAGGCGCTCCATCTTGTTCATCAGGCCCGGCAAGGCGCTTTCCGAAGACGAGGTGCCGAGCACGATCAGGAGTTCGTCCTTGAGGTAGGCGACAAAGCGAAAGATGGAAAAGCCGGTCAGCCAGGCGACGATGCCGAGGACAACGAAGATAAAGAAGGCCGCCGTGGCGTAGAAGGTGCCGATCAGGGCCAGCAGGCTGCCCAGCGCCGCGGCGCCGTACTTACCAAGTGTAAAGGCCATGGCGGCGCCGGCGCCAAGGGGGGCCGCCTTCATGATCATGCCGATGATGTCGAACATGATCTTCGAACCCTGGTCGATCAGGTTGCGCACGCCTTGGGCCTGAGGACCCAGCCGCATCAGGGCGAAACCGGTCAGGACGGCGACCAGCAGGACCTGGAGGATATTGCCCTCGGCAAAGCCGCTGAGGAAGGTGTCGGGGATCAGTTTAAGGAAGAAGTCGCTCAGGGATTCGTGGGTTTCCGGCGCAACATATTTGGCGATGGCGGCGGCGTCGCCGGCGGCGTGCAGGCCGGCGCCCGGGCGCACGACATTGGCAACCACCAACCCTATGATCAGGGCGACGGTCGACAGGACTTCGAAATAGAGGATGGCCTTGACGCCGACGCGGCCGACCTGCTTGGCTTCCTTGACCTGGCCGATGCCGGAAACGACGGTGCAGAAGATCAGTATGGCAATGGTCATCTTGATCAGCTTGACGAAGCCGTCGCCGACGGCCTTGACCCAAGGCTGGGCCGCGACCTGGGGCCAGATCAGGCCGATGGCCGCCCCGATGACGACACCGATCAGGACCTGGACATAGAGATGCTTGTAGAAGGGTTTCTTGCTTACGTCGCTGGTCATGATTGGGCCGCCTCGCCGATGGTGATAACGCAGTCGCTTAAGCCGGCGATGGACACGGTGATGACGTCGCCGGGCACGACGGGACCGACTCCCGCCGGCGTGCCGGTATAGATCAGGTCGCCGGCTTCGAGGCGATAAAAGCGCGAAACATAGGCCACGACATCACCGACCGGCCAGATCATGTCGGCAAGGTCGCCCTGCTGTTTGACCTCGCCATTGAGGGTCAAGGCGATGGGGCCGCGGTTCATGGGGACAAGACCGTCGGCCGGATGGATCAGACCGATGGGCGCCGCCTGCTCGACATTCTTGGCGATGTCCCACGGTCGGCCCTTGTCGCGGGCGGCGAATTGCAGGTCGCGGCGTGTCATGTCGAGGCCTGTGGCATAGCCATAGATATGGTCGGCGGCGTGGCTGGGCGTGATATAGCGGCCGGGTTTGCCGATGGCGACGACCAGTTCCGCCTCGTAATGATAGTTCTGGGTTTCCGGCGGATAGGCAATGGTGCTGCCTGACGGCACGATGGTTTCGGCCCATTTGGTGAAGAAGAACGGCGGTTCGCGTTCGGCGTCGCCGCCCATTTCGGCGGCGTGGGCTGCATAGTTGCGGCCGATGCAGAAGACCCGGCGGACCGGAAAACCCTGGCCGCGCGTGGTAGGGATGACAACGGGCGGCTGGGGTTCGAAGAGAAGCTGCATTCCGGTTTCCTCAGGTTTCGCGGCAGACTATAAGGACGGATGACCACTGGCAATGATTCACGCAAATTGACCGCAACAGAGATCGCCGGCCTGCCTGCCGGTCTGGTTAAGGCGGTCGATATAGCCGGGGTCGAACTGGTTGGGCGGCATAGCTGGGTGTCGCGGTTGGCCATGCTCATCGGCCGCGGGGCGCAAATCGTGGTGCGGGGGCGACGCGTCTTCTGGCCCAGGCTGCAGGCCGATTTCAGTGATGATGCGGTCGCCATGTCGTTACTGGCGCACGAGTTGGTCCATGTCTGGCAATATGCCAACGGCATGACCTTGTGGGCCTATATCCTGCGCGAACGTGGAGTTTACCGGTACCAACTGGATGGCCGGTCCTATGGTGCGTACGGCTATGAACAGCAGGCGGCCATGGTCGAAGACTGGGTGCGACTGCATAACGGATTGGCGGCGCGCTGGGGCCATGGGGTTGACAGGAAGAGCCTGGAAGCGATTGTGCCTTTTCATGACTGACAACTCCCCCGACCTGTGGGCCCTGCCCCGCCTGAAGCTCGACGGCAGCAAGTACGACCGCGGCCATGCCGTCGTGGTCGGCGGGCCGGTGGCGGCGACGGGCGCGGCCAGATTGGCGGCCAGGGCGGCTTTGCGGGCCGGCGCCGGTTTGGTCAGTGTCGCTTGCGATCCGTCGAGCCTGATCGTCTATGCCACGCCCCTGGAAGCCGTGATGACCAAGGTAGTGCGCGATGTCGCGGGTTTTTCAGAGCTGGTCGGCGACCAGCGCGTGACGGCTGTGCTGATCGGTCCGGCGGCCGGGATCAATGACCGCACGCGCGGCCTGGTCCTGGCGGCGCTTAAGGCCGGGAAGTCTTGTGTGTTGGATGCCGACGCCTTGACCGTGTTTCAGGAGGCGCCCGGCGACCTGTTTCAGGCCATCGCCTCGCCGGTCCTGTTGACACCGCACGAAGGCGAATTCGCGCGACTGTTCGGCAAGGTGACGAACCGTGAGGCGGATGCCCTGAAAGCCGCAAAGGCGTCCGGCGCGGTGGTTCTGTTGAAGGGGTCGGATACGATTATCGCTGCGCCGGACGGCCGGGTCGTCGTCAACCGCGCGGCGCCGGCGTGGCTGGCGACGGCAGGATCTGGCGATGTGTTGGCCGGTATCGCGACGGGCCTGATCGCCCAGGGCATGGAAGTGTTCGACGCCGCCTGTGCCGCCGCTTGGCTGCATGCCGAGGCGGCCAGGCGCTTCGGGCCGGGCCTGATCGCCGAGGACCTCAGCGAGCAGTTGCCGGCGGTGCTGCGTGACCTGTTGAGCTGATCCGGCGTTCGCTGCGTTCGACGCCAAGAAAGGCAAGGATCAGCAAGGTTTCCAGGCCGAACGCAAAGCTAATGCCCCAGCCGACATGGCCGCTGGCCAGTTCGTAGAGCCCAAGCACGATCAGGGTGGCGCAGGCGGTGATGACGCCCCGTCCGGCCGCCACGCGGGCTTCACGCGACACGGTGTTTCTGAGGCTGAACAGGATGACGGCGATGGCGAAGAACAGGCAGGCCATGCGCCGCGAGACGAAGCCGCCGCCATAGTCGTAATCGAGGCGCCAATGCGTCAATATCCATTGCGGCAAGGCAAACCAGACGACGCCCAGGGCGAGGCAGAGGGCGGATGTGGCGGTCGCCAGCGGTTTGAAGGTCATGGGACGTATCCGGGGTGAGTTATGGCTTTTACGCCGTTAACTCTGCCCCGGTTCACCTGGCAGGCGAATTAGGCCGCCGCGGTCAGGCTTATGAACATCACGCCCAACAGCAGGATGGCAAAGCTGATCCCCGTCATGGCCCACAGGATCAAGGACTTGATAACGGCGCCGAAGACCGACGAGCCATAGCCGCCGCGCAGGGTCATGAAGAAGGTCACCAGCGTCCACAGGGCCACGATCAGGCCCGACCACGGCTTGACGATATTGGGCAGGACAAGATTGAAGGCGCTGGTCAAAAAGACGAAGGACAGCAGGTTCATCGCCACCAGCAAGTGGTCGTAAAGATAGAATTTTCGCCGGTATTTTTTGCCGGCGTACAACAGGCCCAAGGACAGGCCGATGATCGGCAGCAGCAGCAAGGCCAGGCGATGGCCCCAGGTGAACAGGGTATGGAAGAAGCCGTCGGGATTGTTCAGCGCCTTGATCAGGTCGGCCTTCAGCCACAGGGGGTGCAGGTCGGATTTTGAGACCATGTCGGACATGAAACGGGCGTCGTCGTCCGACATGGCGAAGATCTGGATGTTGCGGGTGACCGTGGTGTTGACCGTACCATCCGCGTTCTTTTTCCGCGTGACCGTGATGTTTTCGGCGTGCGGATCGAGGCCCGAAATCATGACATTGTCGGGATCCTTAGCCGCCTTGACCTGGCTCGATTGGGCCTTGGCGAGGTCGATATTGACCAGGGCGGTGTTTTCCGCCGCTGACGAGCCTTCATGTTTGCGCATCTCTTCGGATTTGTGCTCGGCGGCGAACATGAAGATCAGCAGGGCGACCAGGAAGATGCGAAACGGCGGCACGTGGCGCGCCATGCGGCCTTCCATCAGGTCGCGCGCCAGCTTGCCGGGGGCGAAGAAGAGCGGCGGCAGGGTCTGCCAGATACGGCCGTCAAGGTGGAACAGGCCCTCGAAGGCCTCGAGCAGAAGATGGAAGATCGAGCGGTGGTGGATATCGGCGTCCTGGCCGCAGCTCGAGCAATAGCGGCCGTGCAGTTCGGTATCGCAATTCAGACATTTTTGCCCCGGCGCCGGCACGAAGGCGTGGCCTTTGGTGCGGCGAAACCAGCCGCCGAAACCGTCCAGTGAAAAGAGTTCGAGTTCCTTCGACATGCCCCTGCCCGCGCAACACACCCACCGGAAAGGTGTTACGGCCGGCTGAAAAAGTAAAGACCAAATCGAGTACCGTGCTGGACCGGCGACATTTCCCACCATTGAGAAATATGTCAGCAGGGAAGCCGGCCCCTCTGCATAACGCATGCGCGGCTTGCTGATATTTCCAATCATCATGAAATATGTCGGCAGGGAATGGCGTTGTGGCGGCCTGGGTATTTCGGACATGGCTGCCTTGGCTTTAGGTTCAGGGGCTTTAGGTTCAGGAAACCCGACAGCGTGGCAAATGCGCTTTGTCATGTCAAGAAAAATTACGAACTATAGTCGTTTTACGAATTATAGATCGCATTGACCGCAAGACGGGCGAATGACAGAGGGCTTATCTGTCGCTATCATGGGTGAAACAGGCTGGGAGGTTCGCGCCGTGATGTTGATGAAAGCTGGTCTATGGGCGCTGTTGGCCTGCGGCGTGCTGGTGGCGGGCACCCGTGCCGAGACCGTCACATGGGGGCAACCGACTGCCTACGCGCCGGGCCAGGTGTCGACGGCCAATTCCGAGGTGCGGCTGAGCATCAGCCCGGACGGCCGACACGAGCTGTGGGGCGTGATTTCCGCCAGCAAGTCCGATCTCGATATCTATGAACGCGTCAAGACCGGTGCGACGTGGTCGCCGCCGCAACCGGTCGCTTTCAATAGCGAGGCCGACGATTTCGACCCAGCCTTCGCGGCGGACGGCAGCGGCGCCTATTTCTTCTCGAAGCGCGAAGGCGGGGTCGGCGGCGACGATATCTGGTTCGCGCCCTTGAGCGGCGGGCACTGGGGGACCGCGGTCAATCTCGGCTCGGGCATCAATACGACGCAAAACGAATGGGCGCCGACGCCCATGCCGCATGGCTGTTTAATGGTGGCGACGGGTGGCCACGATGGCAAGGGCGGCATGGATTTGATGGTGTTTTGCCGCACCGGCGGCGTCTGGGCGCGCTCGGCTGCCGTCGCGCCGGCGCTCGACAGCCTGAACACGGTGTCGAACGAATATGACGCGGCGTGGTTGGATGAGCGGCATATCGTCTTTGCCCATTCGGACAATCCGGACGAAGGCGCCAGCTTGTGGTTGGGGACGTTGAGCGACGGGCGATTTAGCGTTGAGGCTTTGCCGGCGGCGGTGAATGGCGAGTCCGGCTGGACTTTGGGGCCCAGTGTCAGTGGGCGCGAACGCGGCCAGCTGTATATTTCGTCGGGCCGCCAGGGAGGCCCTGGCCGCATGGATATTTGGCGGGTGTCTTGGGATGTGAGCGCGGATTAGGGTGATTGGAAGTAAGCAGGAAGGAAGACACCCCACCACCAACGCGCAAGGGCGCGTCGGTCCCCTTCTCCGCGCAAGGACGCAGGGAGGCATAAGAAATAGGCTACTTCAAATGCTATTTAACGTTTTTAGATAGCGCAGACGGCGCCGGTGCCTTTGAGGCCGCAATAGCCGTCGGGATTCTTGTCGAGATAGCCCTGGTGATAGCCTTCAGCGAAATAGAAGGGATGGCGGGCGGTGTCGGGATTGGTGGCGTCGGACGGCAAAAAGAGCTCGGTGGTGATGTCGCCCTTGCCGAGCGCGCGCATCTCGACCGCAAAGGCGTCGCGGCTGATCATGGCGAGGTCGTATTGCTCCGCAGTCGACGGGAAAATGGCCGAACGGTATTGCGTGCCGACATCATTGCCCTGGCGGTAGCCTTGGGTCGGGTCGTGGTTTTCCCAGAAGACCTTCAGCAGGTGCTGGAAGGTGACTTTCTTGGGGTCATAGACGACCAGCACGCCTTCGGTGTGGCCGGTCTGGCCGGTGCAGACCTCTTTATAGGTCGGGTTGGCGGTATAACCGCCGATATAGCCGGCGGCGGTGACATAGACACCCGCTTCCTGCCAGAACTTACGCTCGACGCCCCAGAAACAGCCCATGGCGAAGACGACGGTCTCTAAGCCGTCGGGATAGGGCCCTTTCAGCGGGGTATGCAGGACGATGTGGGTGTCGTCGGTCGGGATGGGCTCAGTGCGGCCTTTCAGCGCCTGGGCGGCATCCACCATTTGTGACTTGAGGCCGAACATTTGATGCTCCTTTGTCTGTGGAGACGGTTATACGCCGACGGCCTTTATATGGTTACAAAAAAAGCCTGCCGAAAGGGCTTGCTCTTCGTCGTCGTGTCGTTATAAAGGCCGCCTTCCGCGCGCCCTGACCCGGTGCGATTTGATGGATGGACAGGTGGCGGAGTGGTCGATCGCGCACGCTTGGAAAGCGTGTGTACGTGAAAGCGTACCGAGGGTTCGAATCCCTCTCTGTCCGCCATTAAAAAAGGCTCCCGCGAGGGGGCCTTTTTTTTTACGACTATCGGTCGAGGGGTTCGAACCCTCGAAGGAAAAAGTGGGTTCGTAACCGGAGTGCCGCAGGCACGCAGGTTCGGCGGACCGCAGCGCAGCCAATCCCTCTCTAAGCACCGACCGATTCTCCCTTGCTTCCCTTCTTTGATATCCTCGCAAACACAGAGATTGAAAAATCCACCAAAGTTGATTATATTCCGCTCCATCGGAAGACTTTTTGGAGATGAGCATGACAGCGGACTTGCTGAGCGCCACAGAGGTAGCGGCAGTTTCGCGAGTCGGCCTGCGCAACGTCAATCGCGTCATCGACGAACATATCTTGCCGGAAGCTATGGTGTCGCGCGTCAATGGTCGCTGGTTGTCGTCCGACGCTTGCATGTTCATCGCCTTCTATTACCAGACCGCGAGTCAACTTACGGCCGACGAACGCAAGCTGACTATCTCCAGCGCCAGCAAATTGTTGAAGCGATGGCGCGCGCCAAAGGCCAAACCCTCGGATTGGGTGATCTGGCGCGATTCCGTCGGCATAGATTTGGCGCCGTTTGCCAAGACAATAGACGAGCGCCTTTGCCGTCTGGCCGAGGCGCGCGAGATGGTCGCTAGTGATCCGGACATTCTCGGCGGCGTTCCCGTCTTCAAGGGCAGCCGCGTTCCTGTGCATGATGTCGCCGCATCCGTTGCCGCCGGTATATCGCACGAGCGCATTCTTGGGGCCTACCCTTCGCTTGACGCAAACAAGATCGATTTGGCCGTGCTCTATGCCGAAGCCAATCCATTGCAGGGGCGGCCACGTGCCGGCAAGGAGCGTCTGACTGGCGTAATGATGGTGGAAGACCGCCGTGTTGCACGACACCGATAGGGCCGGATGAAATTCCTGATTGATGAATGTCTTTCACCTGAGCTTGCCAAAATCGCACAGGCCGAGGGCTACGGCGAGAGTTCGCACATTGTCTGGCTGGGCCTGGCAGGCCGCAAGGATTGGGAACTTAAGCCTGTTATCCTGAACGGTGACTGGACATTCGTGACTAAGAATTCAGTGGACTTCCGTGGCTCTGCGTCAAAGCCGGGCAGCAAGGGACAATATGCCGATGTAGCCATCCATGCCGGACTGATCTGTCTTAACGGCCAAGGTATGGACCTTGACCTGCAAATCGAGCTTTTCCGGCAAGCATTGGATGCTGTGCACGCTGACAGCGACCTTATCAATCGCGTTCTTGAAGTCAGCTTGTCCGAAGGGTATTTCCATATCCAGCGCTATGCCCTGCCGCCGGAAGATTAGCGGCGGACAGAGAGGGATTGGCTGTGCTTTGCTTCGCCGAACTCCGTTTCGAACTCTTGGCAAAGATAATCACACTGGAGGCTTCATTTTGAAAATTGGCATGTACGGACCAGATTGGCCCAGACTCGTCGATCGCCGCAAAGAGCTGGGAAATTATGAGCCCAGAGACGAACCTGCGTTTGAACTTTTGGTCACGAATCTCGGCGAAGCGATATTAAAATATGAGGAAGCGTTTTCAGTTTCGATAGAGCCTTACGATGGTAGCTATCCGGAGATTCCGTTCACGCTGGATGAGCCACCACGTTAATTTTTCTATTCAAATGCCAGACGCCAAAAGCAATTAGTGGATATTCATATATTCCGAGCCGCGGAAGAGTTATGCGCAAAGCAAGATATACAATTCGCGCTGCGTGACGGCGATATTATCGAGATCGGCGAATTTGTCTGTTAGTCAACTGACGAACGGCTCAGAATTATTTTCTGATCCGTCAGTATCTAAATCGCGACCTTCGCCCGCCGTATTTCCTCCCTTTTGGGCCTGTTATCAGGGTTTAACAGGTGTGTTTCGGCTCATTGCGGGCGGATTTTCGCCGGTTGGAACTGCGCGAACGCCGCCCAATCTACCCTGTCGGCCGAAAGACGCGTGACCTTAGACCGCCTTATCGGGCTGCGGGGCCGGCCTATTCACCCATTTACACCCATTTAGCGGGGGAGGTTTGCGCGTTGTTGCCTGTTATAGCGCTCTTAGAGGCGGGTTGTGGGCACAGTTTCGGGTGTGCGTGGGGCCATCGACGGACCTCAAGTGGCTTTTGCAGCAAGGCACCCCACCGCCGCATCTAGAAAGCTGCGCTTTCGTCGTGCGGTCCCGTCGCTGTGAACGATATACGTTCACGACGCACCGCCCCGCCCGGGGGCAGGGAGGCATAAGAATGAATAGGCTGTTCTCGGCCGCTAGCCACTATGACTCGGTGAAAGTCAAATAGACGGATCTGTAAACCCGCCGCCCCGCATCACAGGGTGGACGGAAGAAGGTCAATATCCATAGCCACGGATATTCGCAGCTCGGCGCCGGCCGGCAGCCATATTCCACCCTTTGCAACAATTTGCGACATGGTCAAATGCGAGAAATAATTTCATATTTACAATAGTTTAATTTGAAAAACGAGGGACACAATGAAACACATCACACGTCGCCTATCCTTCGCCGTGCCGGCCCTGTTGGTGTTCGCGTCGCTGTCCACCACTGCCCAAATACCCAGTGTCGGCCCTGCGCCAGATCTGTCGACCCTGCGCGCCGCCACCTGCCCGGCCGGCTATTGGCTGCAGACCCAGGCCGCACCCGGGAGCTCGCTGCCAGCGGGCATGGTGGCGCAGGCCGGGCCCCGGCTGGTCGCTCGCTGTGTCGGCTTGGTGGTGGCGCCCGCGCCCACCTGCCCCGCCGGCGCACAGACGGTCGTGGTCAGGGGCGCCGATAGCTGCGTCGTTAAGGGCTTCAGCGCTCCGGCCAAGCCGGTTCGACCGGTCTGTGCCGGCTCGGCGCAACTGCGATTGGATGGCGCCGGCGACGCCGATCTGTGCGTTTCCGAGCAGATTGCGTTGCCTCAGGATGAGATCCGGTTGGGGTTGCCGTGGGGGTTTTCACTGAATTAAGCTACGCGCCGCCCCTTGTGATTTCATCGGCAACAACATAGCGTGCACGGGTTACCGAAGGTCATGGGGCCTTCGGTTCGGGAGTTCGGTGGCATGGGTGGGATGACAAAGATCGGCCGGGGTTTGGCGCTGGCGGGGTTGTTGGCTCTCGGTGCGGGAAACGCCAGAGCGGAGACGGCGCCGGTCGAGGCGCATCTGGTGTTTGCGCCGCAGGTCGTGCCCGCCAGCGACGGGTTGCGGCATCTGGCTTACGAAATCGAGCTCGGGAATTTTTACGACAGCACGGGCGTGTTGAAGCTCAGCGATGTTGAGGTGTTCGCCGATGGTTCGGCCAAGCCGTTGGCGCACATTACCGGTGCCGATCTTGCTGCCCTGTTGCCGCCGGGCGTCGAATTGGAGCCTGATAAAACCTTGGCCATCAAGGCGGGTGGACACGCGGTGGTCCTGATCTGGCTGACCCTGCCCAAGGATGCCGCCGCGCCGCGGATTTTGACTCATCATTTGGAGTTCAAGGCGCCGTCGGGCGCGGTGCAGACCGTCGACGGCGTGCCTGTTCCTGTCGATACGACGCCGCCCGTGATTATCGGTCCTCCCCTGCGCGGCGGGCTGTGGCTGGCCGACGAAGGACCGGGCAACGCGCAGTCGCACCATTGGGGCAGTTTGATCGCCGATAATGGCCGGCTGACCATCCCGCAGCGCTATGCCATCGACCTGTTCGGGCTCGATGCCAAGGGCCACGCGGTGGCCGTGCCGATCGACAAGCTGGCGCAAAGCCGGTTGACGGATTGGGCCGGGTTCGAGCGCGAGGTTTTGGCGGTCGCCGACGGTGTCGTGCGCGACGTCCAGGACGGCGTACCGGCGCATGATCCTTTGGCGGCGCAAGATCCCTCCGGCGACCTGACACCGAAGGCGCTCTATGGCAACTATGTCATCCTGGAGATCGCGCCGAATGTGTTCGTGCACTATGCCCATCTGAACACGGGCAGTGTGGCCGTGAAGATCGGCGACCATGTCAAGCGCGGCGACGTTCTCGGGCATTTGGGCGATACCGGTCAGGCCGGGGCGCCGCATCTGCATATTCATGTCTCCAATTCGGTCGGTTTCGCCGATTCCGAGGGGCTGCCGTTCGAGATCGACGGCTTCACCCTGGCCGGACGCGGCACGGAAAGCGACGCCTTGAACAGGGAGTCCGATATGCATTTGACCGCCGGTGAAGCCAAGTCCGTTCATGATGCCATGCCATTGAATGGCGATGTCCTGGGTTTTTAGGTCAGATAATCACCCACAATGTGACATATTTATCCACCATTCGGGACAAAATCGCTTCGGAACGTCCTCTTTGGCGAATGCCATTTGACAAAAAAGAGACCGGTGTCATTTCATGATAGCGCTATCAGATACGGCGCCCCCGAAACGATAAAAAGCGCCGGCGATATCGAAAACGGGAGAATGGGTGCATGGTTCGCGCCAGCGATGAACGGGCCCTGTGGTTGTCACGCTTTGTGCTGCAGCACGAGCCAGCCCTGCGTGCCTGGCTGAGCCACCGCCGCCCGGCCGGGCTGGAAATCGATGACATCGTCCAGGAAACCTATGCCCGGTTGATCACCGTCGAATCGATCGCCGGCATCAGCAATGTGCGCAACTACATGTTCCAGACGGCGTACTCGGTCATGGTCAGCCACATCCGCCGCTCCAAGGTGGTGTCGTTTCAGGCCGTCAACGATCTCGACGAACTGGGGGCCAGCGCCCACGAATCGAGCCCGGAGGATCAGGTCGCCGATCGCGACGAATTGAGGCGGCTGGCGCAATCGATCGCGACCCTGCCCGGCAAGATCCGGGACGTCTTTATCCTTCGGCGGGTCAGCGGATTGTCGCAGCGCGAGGTCGCCGGAAAACTGGGGCTTTCCGAGAGCACCGTCGAAAAACATATGAGCCGTGGCATTTTTTTGCTGATGGACTTAATTTCACATAGTGGAAATGATACCACCCGTGCGTCTAGGGCGTGGGGGAGCAAAACACACAGAGATCATGCCCGACCTGACGCCCAAAGAGACCGCAAAACAGATTGACGCCGCCGCGGCCGATTGGGCCGCCCGGGTGGATCGCGGTGTCTTGTCCGTGGCGGAGGAAAAAGAGCTCGACGACTGGTTGGCGGCCGATCCGCGCCGCGCCGGCGCCTATGCCCGGGCGCGGGCGGTTTCCATCTATTCCGAACGCGCGCGGGCCCTGGGTGAGCAGTTCGATCCCGCCAAGTTTAGAGCCGCCAAACCCGTCGCGTCGCGCCGGCAGTTCCTGTGGGGCGGCGCCGCGGCCGCGGCCATGGGCGGGGTGATGACGGCCGGGCTTGTCTTCGCCACGCGCGGCCAGGCCTATGTTACCAAGCGCGGCGAGATGCGCGTCGTGCCGTTGTCGGACGGCTCGGTCATCAGTTTGAACACGGACTCGCGTATGCGTGTGGCGTTTTCGGCGACGCAGCGTTTGATCCATCTCGACGCCGGTGAGGCTTTGTTCGACGTCGCCAAGGACAAGGCGCGGCCCTTTGTCGTTCATGCCGGCGACGCGGTGGTGTCGGCTGTCGGGACAAGTTTCATCGTGCAAAAGCTGGAAGGCTCGCCGGTTCAGGTTTTGGTGCGTGAGGGGTTGGTCGATGTGCGTCAGGCGGCGGCTGCCGTGCCAGTGCGCCTGGGGGTCAATATGCGTGCGACGGCGAATGAGGATGCCGGGGCATTGAAGCCGATCGTCACAGCTTCGGTCCAGCCGGCCGAGGTCGACCGGGTTCTGGCCTGGCGCGAAGGGCGGATCGCCTTCGAAGGCGAGACCCTGGCGCAGGCGGTTAGCGAATTACAGCGTTATAGCGATACGCGGATTGTGATCGACGATCCGTCTATCGCGAAGGAAGAGATCACCGGGCTGTTCCAGGCCAATGACCCTGTCGGGTTCGCTCAGGCCGTGGCGGCCAGTTTCGGGCTGCATGCGGATGTGAGCGAAAAGCAGGTGCGGATTCACCGGTAGGGTTTGGCAAGACCGTTTTGCCCCGCTTCCGGACAATAGGGCATCAAGAAGCTGTCAGGTTCAACCGGAATCAAGCGTTCTACATCTTGTCGTCATCGGCGGCCCCTCACCCGCCGGGCTGAAGCCCGGCACCCTCTCCCCATGAATGGGGCGAGGGGGAAGATAGCGTTCAAGTGGACGTAGCTGGCCGGGATTCGTACGTGAAGAAAGTTTCTTAACGGCACCATGGTGGAAATTTTCGGGTCCGTGCGTCTAGCCTTTCAGAAAGCCCGCATGCCATCAAAAAGGCGGGCTCGAACAGGAGGCAGGAATGCACACGATATATAAGGCAACGGGCAAATCGTTATTATTCGCAGGTACGGCACTGATCGGCCTGATGCTGGGCACGGGCGCCTGGGCACAAGCCAAGACGTTTAACGTCCCCGCCGAAGACGCCGTCAAGGCCATCCCCGAATTCGCCAGCCAGGCCGGCATCCAGTTGATCGCTCCGGCCGGGCGTCTGAGAGGCATTAAGACCCAGGCCGTCCAGGGCAATATGGACTTGCATGCCGCGCTTCAGCAATTGATCGCCGGCACCGGGCTCGAAGTCGCCTCGGACAACGGCACGGTCATTTCGCTGCGCGCCAAGGCCGACATTGGTGCCGACGCGCCTGCCCCGTCGGCGCCCGCCGCACCGGTGGCCGCGCCGCAAGCCGAGGCTGAAGAAACGGTCGTCGTCGTCACCGGTTCGCGCTTGAGCAATCGCGGTTTCAAGGCGCCGACGCCGGTCACCGTGCTCGACCAGCAGGAAGTCAAGCTGTCGGGCACGCAGAATGTCGACGTCCTGCTCCGCGACACGCCGCAGTTCACCGGTTCGCAGCTCAACAGCCCGACCGCCAATACCGTCCAGGCCGGCCAGCCGATCGGCACCGCCACCTTGAACCTGCGCAATTTCGGGCCGCAGCGTAACCTGGTCCTGGTCAATGGCCGCCGCTTCGCGATTACCGGCCCCGACTTCACCACCGACATCAACACCATCCCGGCGGCGCTGCTCAAGCGCGTCGAAGTTGTCACCGGCGGATCGTCCGCTGTCTATGGCTCCGACGCCATCACCGGCGTCGTCAACTTCATCATGCGCGACGACTTCGAAGGCGTCGAGATGAACGTGCAAAGAAGCTGGGACGAACATACCGGCACGCCGACCTCGACGGTCGACATCACGGCGGGCGGCAATTTCGCCGACGGCCGCGGCAATGTCGTCGCATCGCTCGACTATCTCAACCGCGGCGGCTATACGCGCGGCGACCGCGGAGGTTGGGCCGGGACCTCCTTAGGCGACGGCTGCGTCACCGCCGATTCGTGGAGCGACGACCGCGCCGGCACGCCGATGCCGGTGCCGTCCGGCCAGACCTGTTTGTCGGCCGGCGGCCGCCCGGGCTTGATTTTCAGCGGTTCGGCCACTGTCCCCAATGGCCGCATCGGCAATTTGCCGGTCGTCGGATCGGCCAATTCCAATCCGGCGCTGGACGCGGCCCTGATCGCGGCCGGTTTGCAGAACATGACGACCCTGGGCGCCATTTTCGACACGACCGGCAAGACGGTGCGGCCCTATGTGGCGCCGGGCGATGCCTATGATCTGGGCCCCCTGTCCTATATCATCACGCCGCAGACGCGATGGATGGGTAATATCTTTGCCCATTACGATTTCAACGACCATATGACCGGCTATATGGAAATGCATTACAGCGACAATGTCGCCGATGTGCAGATCGCGCCGACCTCGGCATCCGGCAACTTCCTGGTCAATACCAACAATCCGTATCTCAGCCCCGAAATGCGCAATGTTCTGGTCCAGTTGGATGCCAAGGAAACCGGGCCGGCCAATATCACCGAAGGCAGCCAGACCCTGACGACCACGCCGAATGACGGGTTGGCCATCCTGAACCTCAACCGCCGCCTGCCCGATATCGGCACGCGCTTCTCGACCTCGGACCATTCGGTCTTCCGTACGGCCATCGGCATGCGCGGCCATTTGGGCGACGCTTCGCCGAATTTCCTGCGCAACCTGAATTACGACGTCTATTACACCTATGCCAGGACGTCGGAATCCGACACCCAGACCGGCTCGATCTCACTTAGCCACTTCCAGAACGCCATCCTGTCGCAAGGCGGCGCGGCGCCGGTGCTCAATCCGTTCGGCCAAAACATGACGGACGCCGGCAAAACGGCCATCCTGATCTCGTCCAATGCCGGGCTGCGCGCCGAACAACAGGTCGTTGCCGGCAACCTCACCGGTGAGGCGTTCGACCTGCCGGCTGGGCCCGTCGACTTCTCGACCGGTTTCGAATGGCGCTACGACAACGCCAAATATATTCCCGACGCCTATTTGGCCTCGGGCGATGTCTCGGGCTGGAACGCCGCCAAGGCGACCAGCGGTTCGACCACGGTCAAGGAAATCTATGGCGAAGTCCGCGCTCCGCTGCTGTCCGGGATGGCCTTGGCCAAGCGTCTCAGCATCAATGGCGCCTTCCGCTATTCCGACTATAATTTGAAGGGCGTCGGCGATGTCTGGACCTATTCCCTGGGGTCGGAATGGGCGGTCAATAACGACATCGCCTTCCGCGCCCAGTACCAACACGCCATTCGCGCACCGAATGTCGGCGAACTGTTCGGCGGCGCTGGCACCAATGGACCGTCGGCGAGCGACCCGTGCTCGAGCCGCCAGCCCGCCAGCCAGCAGACCGATGCCGTCAGGCAACTTTGCATCGCTACGGGCGTGCCGGCCGGCCTGGTCTTCGATCCGTCGATTCAACCTTCCAACTTCCTGATCCAGGTTACGGGCGGTAATCCTGATCTGACGGCGGAAACCTCCAACACCACGACGATCGGCGCCGTCTTCACGCCGACGGCGATCCGCGGCCTGGTGGTCAGTGTCGATTATTACAAGATTACCCTGGAGGACGCCATCTCGACCCTGGGCGGCGGCAGCCTGCAAAACGTGTTGAACCTGTGTTACAACACCATTCAGAAGGCCGACAGCGTCTATTGCCAGGCCATCCATCGCGATCCGATCACCGGCCAGATCGCCGCCCCCAACTATGTCACGACCACCAATGCCAATATCGGCGGCATCAAGACATCGGGCGTCGATATCGAAGGCCATTACGGCTTCGGCACCGATTGGGGTATGCTGGGGTCCAGCCGTTGGGATCTTGGCGCCAATGTAACCTATGTGAAAGAGTTCACCGTCACACCGATCCAGGACATCCCGACGATCAAGAACGCCTGCGTCGGGGCCTTCGGCTCCACCTGCGGTCAACCGATTCCGCACTGGAAAGGCTCCGGCCGCGTGACGTGGAAGACGGGCCCGCTCACCCTGTCGGCGCGCGCCCGCTATATCGGCAAGGTGACGGTAGACAGCTACGTTGTCCCCAAGGCCCAGGGCAAGACCTATCCGGCGCTGGAAAACCTGACCAATCCGGTCATCGACGCCCAGACCTATCTCGACCTGACCATGGTCTATGATTTGAACTCGTCGCTTCAGTTGACGGCCGGCCTACGTAACGCGCTGGACAGGGATCCGCCGGTCCTGGGCTCGACCCAGTTACCGAGCGACAACACCATACCGGCGACCTATGACGTCCAGGGCCGCGTGATCTTCGTAGGTATCGACGCGAAGTTCTAACCCTTCCCGCCAGGGAGCGGCCCCCGACGCCTACCCTGGTTACCTGAGCCCGGCGTTTCATACCGCCGGGCTCGTTTTCTTTTCCCGAGAGGACTAAGGTATTGTCATGAGCCAATCGTTTCAACCGTCCCGTCGTAGTGTTGCCCTGGGCGTGGGTGCCGCGCTGGCCCTGACCGGGCCGGCGCGCGGCGACACTATCGGGCCGGTGTGGGCCGATGAGCTGCGCACATCACTGGAACGGATGGCGGATGAGTTGAAGGCAGTTTTAAAACCGTGGCACGGGCCGAAGTTGATCGTCACGCCGGAGGATTTTGGCTATGCCGGTGGCAAGGCGACGACGACCATCCAGGCCGCGATCGATCAGGCAGCACAGCGCGGCGGCGGCACGGTGCGTTTGCGGCACGGCGACTATGTCAGCGGCACGATCGACCTGCGCAGCGGTGTAAGGCTGGATATTGCCAGGGGGGCGCGGCTGCTGGCCAGCCTTGATCTCGCTGACTTTCCCGACCGCATCGCGAAACGCCCGACCGTGATGGACAGCAATATGGGCATGAACCAGTCGCTGATCTTCGCCGAGGGTTGCAGCGATATCGCGCTCTCCGGTGAAGGCACGATCGACGGTCGCGGCGCGTCGTTCCATGGCGAGGAGACCATCCACGGCACGCCAGGTCGGCCGTTTTTGATCCGCGTCATCGACTGCACGCGCGTCCATGTCAGCGGTTTGCGCATGGTGGATTCGCCGTGCTGGATGCAGAACTACCTCAATTGCGACGACCTTTTGATCGAAGGCCTGCATGTCGAGAACCAGGCCAATTTCAACAATGACGGGCTTGATATCGATGGCTGCCGGCGCGTGATCGTGCGCCATTGTTATATCAGCTCGGGCGACGACTCGATCTGTTTTAAGGGCGCGTCGGAACGGCCGACCGAACAGGTCCTGGTCGAACATTGCACGCTGTACAGCTCATGCAATGCGCTGAAATTGGGGACGGATTCGCAGAGCGTCTTTCGCAATGTGCTGGCGCGTCATCTCGAGATCGGCGGGGTGTCGGACACGATGCGGCATATCAAGCCGGTGGGCGCGGATTCCGGCATTTCATGGGAAATTGTCGACGGCGGCACGGCGGAGAATATCCTGGCCAGCGACATCCATATCGTCCGCGCCCGCAGTCCGCTGTTCCTGCGGCTGGACGACCGTGGGCGGGTGCGGCCGGAGGAGCCGAAGCCGGGGGTCGGCACGTTGCGGCGGATCGTCTTCGAGCGCATCACCGGTGAGGATAACGGTCCGCGCGGGTCGTATTTCATCGGCATTCCGGCCAGGGCGATCGAGGACGTGGCCCTGCGCGATGTCCGTCTCGACAGCCTGCCCACGGTCAAGCCTCCGTTGAACGAGGCGGATATTCCGGAGCTCTACGGTGTCTATCCGGACGCCCACATGCTTGATACGTTGGGGGACGCGCCGGCCTACGGCTTGTGGACGCGGCATGTGACCGGGCTTACCTTAGTGAACGTCAAGGTGGTTCCGACCGGGCCGGACGCCCGGCCGATGCTGCGGGTGACGGCGGATACGAAGGGGGTGCGCATTGCTTAAATATCTCGTTCTCGCGGCCGCCCTTGTCGCAGCGCCGGTGCATGCGGCGCCGGCGACTTACAGCAATCCCGTCCTCTATGCCGACTATTCCGACCCGGACATCATTCGCGTCGGCAAGACCTATTACCTGGTGGCGTCGAGCTTCCATTTCTCACCAGGCATTCCGGTGTTGAAATCCGAGGATCTGGTGCATTGGACGATTATCGGTCATGTCCTGCCGAAACTGACCTTCGGGCCCGACTACGACATGCCCGGGCCGGTCGTTTTGACCGATGCGACGTCCAAGCCGACCACCGGGACGCGCTATGGCGGCGGGGTGTGGGCGCCGGCTCTGCGTTTTCATGACGGGCTGTTCTACGTCTATTGGCCGACGCCCGATGAGGGCGTGTTCATGGCGACGGCGAAGGATCCGGCCGGGCCGTGGTCGGCGCCTGTGCAGGTCATGGCCGGCCCGGGCTACGAAGACCCCTGCCCGTTCTGGGACGATGACGGCCAGGCGTGGTTGATCCATGGCAAGGTCGGCGCCGGGCCGCTGATCCTGCATCACATGAGCGCCGATGGCACCAAGGTGTTGGATGACGGCAAGATCGTCGCCGAGGACAGGGTCAACCTGCCCTATCTCGAGGGGCCGAAACTCTATAAGCGACACGGGTGGTACTATATTTTCGCCCCCTATGGCGGGGTCGAAACCGGCAATGAGGCCGTGTTGCGGTCGCGCAGCGTCGAAGGGCCTTATGAAGCACGGACCGTGTTGGAAAAAGGTACGACCTCTGTGCAAGGACCGCATCAGGGCGGCTATGTCGAGACGCCGTCGGGCCAGGGCTGGTTCATGCATTTTAACAGCACAGGCGCTTTCGGGCGTATCGGCCATTTGCAGCCGGTGCGGTGGCAAGACGATTGGCCGGTCATAGGTGATCCTATCCCCGGCACGACGTCGGGCCAGCCGGTCATGCGCTATAGATTGCCCGATACCGGTGTGGTGTCGCATGCGCGGATTCAGGACTCCGATGAGTTCGCGAGCGAGACGCTGGGCTTGCAGTGGGAATGGAACCATAATCCCGACGACAGGCTTTGGTCGCTTAAAGCGCGGCCGGGCTACTTGCGCCTGCATGCGGGAAGCGCGGAGCATCTGGTGGCGGCGCGCAATACGTTGACGCAAGTTTTGCACGGGCCGAACGAGACGATGACGGCGCGGATCGATATTGCCCACATGACGGACGGACAGCGCGCCGGTTTGGCGCTGTTCGGGGTGCGGCCGATCTGGATCGGGGTCGTGCGCGAGGGCAGGCAAAATCATGTCACCCTGTCGTCCGCCGGGGTCGAGACGACGGGGCCTTTGGTGGCCGGGAGTACGATCGAGCTGCGGGCCGAGGTGTCTGAGGATCGTTCGGCGGTCATGTCCTACAGTTTCGACGGGAAGACCTTCGTGCCGATGGGCGGGGCCAATCTGTGGCGGTTCTCGTGGTGGAAGGGCAGCCGCCCGGCTCTGTTCAGCTATACCACCGGCGCAGATGGCGGTTTTGTCGATGTCGACTGGTTCCATGCGGAGAACCGGCCGTGATCCGGCGTCAGGTTCTTTTGGGCATGGCGGCGGCGGCCGTGCCGGTCGGTGCGCGGGCCGACACCGTTGCGCCGAAGTTTCGCACTTCCAATGCAGGTTGGCAGGCGGCCTATGACAAGGCGCTGAACGTTCTCGCCGCCAATGTTCAGATGATGCCGCGCTATTCGCAGCCGGTGCTGATCGAGGGCGCGGTCTATCAGGGCATCTGGATGGAATGTGGGCCGCACGAGGCCACGGTCTATCGCAAATTCCGCCCGGATGTGGCGCGCAACAGCCATATGAGCTTTTTCGAACTGCAGCGCGCCGACGGGCAATTACCGTGCAACAACAAGGTGGCCGAGACCGGCTTCGGCCAGATCCAGATGGTCGTGCCGATCGCCGCCACGGCGTGGGAGGTGGCGAAGGCCACCGGCGATGATGAATTGTTGCAGGCGGCCTATCGCGGGTGTTCGATATGGGACGACTGGCTGATGCGGTACCGCAATATGCGCGGCACGGGGCTGGTCGAGGGCTTCTGCACCTACGATACCGGCCACGACAATTCGCCGCGCTGGGCTGGTATCCCGCCGCAGTGCCCGAACAAGGACGCCAAGCGTTTTCCGGCCGGGTTTGCCCTGCCGCGGCTGTGTCCGGATCTGTCGGCGACGAGTTATGGCGGGCGGGTGGCGCTGAGCGAGATGGCGAAGGCTTTGGGCAAGGCCGCCGAGGCCGATATGTGGGCGGACAAGGCGGAAAGCTTGCGCCGGTTGATCCTGGAGCGTTTGTATGTCGCCGCGGATGCGGCTTTTTATGACTTGGATGCCGACGGCAATTTCGTCCGTATTCGCGGCGATATACTGACGCGGGTGTGCGGTGAGCATGTGCCGGACCAGGCCTTATTCGATGAGCTGTGGACGCGGCAGATCCATAATCCGCAGGCCTTCTGGGCGCCGTACCCGTTGCCGTCGATCGCTCTGGATGACCCGCAATTCGTGCGGCCGATCCCGGCCAATTCGTGGGGTGGGGCAAGCCAAGCCCTGACCGCCCTGCGCGCCGGACGGTGGATGGAGCGTTACGGCCGGCCTTCGGCGTTTGCAGTGATGATGGACGCGTGGTGCCGCGCCTTACAGGCCGATATGACGTTCCGCCAGCAGCTCGATCCGGTGAGCGGCGCGGTGACCGAGGCCGAGGCGCCTGGTTATTCGCCGGCGGCGCTGGTGATGATGGACTATACCTGGCGGCTGGCGGGCGTGTGCGAGCTGCCCAATGTCCTGCACTGGAATGTTCGGCCGGGCCATCCGGCGGCGCAGGCGGCGGTATTCCGTTTGCCATTGGACAAGGGCGGGACGGCGGAAATGCATTATGACGCGAAAGGCGCGGTGTTGAGCCTTTCGGGTAAGGTTCTGGGGCGGATCGACGGAACAGCGCGGCTGGTGACCGATTTGTCCGGAAAGCCGTTGTCATTGATCGGCGTAGCGGAGACCGCGGCCACGGTGCGCGTGCGGTTGGGGCCGGCGCGCAAGGTGACGCTGAAATCGGATGATATTGTCCAGTTGTAGCGAGATGATCTCAGATTGAAACTGTGAGTTCAAGAAAGAACCCCTCACCCGGCCTTCGACCACCCTCTCCTCTTGAAAAGGGAGAGGGCATTGCGTGGCGACGTAGAGCCATTGGGCCCTATAGTGTCTTCTGCATGTCCTCGAGTTCGACACCCTTGGTTTCGGGGAAGAATTTCGAGATGACCAGAAACTGGATCACCGTGCAGACGGCGAAGAAGACGAACGGCAGGGCGCGCGTCTGGGCGGCGATCATCGGGAAAACCGCCGCGATCAGGGCGTTGACAACCCAGTGGGTGGCGCTGCCCAGGCTTTGGCCGGTGGCGCGGACGGGCGTCGGGAAGATTTCGCTCATATAGACCCAGATGACCGCGCCCTGGCTGAAGGCGAACGAGACGATGAACAGGATCAGAAGCGCCAGCAGCCATTGCTGACCCTGGCCCGTCGCCATGATGACCGCCACGCCGGCCAGGGCGATGGCACAGCCGATGGCGCCCGTGGTCAGCAGGCGTTTGCGGCCGAAACGATCGATCAGGCTCATGCCCAGGACGGTCGCCAGCAGGTTGGCGCCGCCGACCGCAATGCTCTGCTGTTCGGCCGAGACGCTGGAAAAGCCGGCGGCGGCGAAGATGTCGCTGAGATAGTAGAGGATGGCGTTGATGCCGGTCAGTTGGTTGAACAGGGCGAGCAGGACGGCGAACACGATGGGCTTCTTGTGCAGGGCCCAGCTCAGCTTGCCCTGGCCGATGTCGGAGCGGCTGAATTCGGCGATCATGGCGGCCGGATCCGGGATGTTGAGGCGCTTGAGGCTGGTCATGGCGTCGTCGAGCCGGCCCTTGGCGACCAGCCAGCGTGCGCTTTGGCTGATCGCGAACAGCAGGACGAAGAAGACGCCAGCGGGCACCGCGGCCAGGCCGAGTTTCCACCTCCAGGCATTGTCACCGGTGAGGATTTCGCTGACGGCGTAATTGCTGAGATAGGCCAGCAGGATGCCGAAAACGATATTGAACTGGAACAAACCGACCAGGGCGCCGCGACGCTCGGCCGGTACGATTTCGGAGATATAGACCGGCGCCAGGACCGACGAGCCGCCGATGGCGAGGCCTAAGATGAAGCGGAAGGTTACAAACGACGGCAGGCCCCACGACAGGGCGCAGCCAAGGCTGGCGGCGATATACATAGCGGCGATAACGCGCAAAGCGTCGCGTCCGCCCATCCTGTCGCCCAGCCGGCCCATAAACAGGGCGCCGATACAGGTGCCGACCAGGCCGGCCGCGACGACCAGGCCGAGATTGGCTTCGCTGAGATGATAGACGGCGCGCAGGGCGCCTGTGACCCCGGAAATCACCACCGTGTCGAAGCCGAACAAAAGCCCGGCCAGGCTGGCGATGATAACACCGGTGAGATTGATCTTCATGACGCGTCTTCCCCTTGTTTTTAGCTCAAACGCCGCATGGCTCCTCGCACAAGCTCGGGCGGGCGGTCGCCCTTGCCAAGCACGACGAATGAGAGCGATCGCGGCTGGAATACTTATTTTTGATTATCTTATGCCACGGGGAAGGCGTTCGGCAAAGCGCCGTTTTCAGCGATGAAAGGCGCCGCGGCCGGTGAGGTGGCCGCGGCGCCTCGGGGATTACCAGCCGCGATGGTCGCCGCGGCGGTCGTCCCAACGATGATCGCCATGACGGTAACGGTCGTGGCGATGATGGCGATGATAGGGGTCACGGTCGCAGTCACGATCGCGGGCACGGCGGTCGTCGCGATCCCAACGGTCGTTCCGGCTCCAGGCGTCCCCGGTCCAGGCGTCATTGTCGTCCCAGCGGCTATCGTCCGACCAGGCATCGTCGTCCCAGCTATTAGCCATCCAACGGTCGTTGCGGCGGTCGCGGTGATCGCCGCGATCATGGTAGCCGCCGCTATAGGTCGTCACCTGATAGGTGGTGTTGGCATTTTGGGCGGACGCCATGCCCGGCGCCGCCACGGCGGCGACCGTCACGGTCAGGGCCGCCAAAATAATAGTCCTGGTCAAACGAAACCCGGCCATAACGCACTCTCTCCTCGGATAGGCCTGCGGGCATGACGGACATCGTCGGGGCCTGGCCTTGCGACGACCTTGCACCCGCCGATATGAACGGGATTTGATGGGCGCGTTCATGTGCGTTCATATTGGCAACGAAGGGAGCCGGGAGCGATCAGCGGAGCTCCCCGCGCCTTACATCTTCATTACGAAAATCCGCGAAGTAACGCATATCGCGGCGATGGCCTTCTCCCTATCATGACCTTCGAACATCAATATTTACAGGAGGTTGCTATGGGTAAAGGTATTCTGCTTTGGCTTCTCGGGGTTCCGATCCCCGTCATCATCATTCTCGCGCTTCTGTTTCACTGAGCGGGGATAACATCATGAAAGCACCACAACCGCTAGCCGACCTGAGTCCGGCCGTCACGGACGGGCCCAATGACGAATCGAGTTCGTCCGGCATTCACTGGTCGTCGATTCTCGGCGGCGCCGCCGTAGCCGCCGCCATTTCACTTATTCTGATTCCCCTCGGATCGGCCTTGGGCTTTTCGTCGTTTTCGGTGTTTACGGCCACAGCCGGAAGCGCCGTCACCTTTACGGCCGGCTGGGCCATCTGGCTGGTCATCATGCAGTGGGTGTCGTCGGGCGTCGGCGGCTATATCGCCGGCCGGCTGCGCGTCAAATGGGCCGACCTGCATAGCGACGAGGTCTTCTTCCGCGACACGGCGCATGGCTTTATCGCCTGGGCGGTCGCCACCATCTTCACGCTGGGGCTGGTCGCCAGCGTCACCATGAATACAGTTCATGCCGGTGTCGAGGCCGGATCGACCGTTGCTGCCGGCACGGCTATGGGCGCCGCGAGCAATGACGCCCTCGCCTATCAGGTCGATACCCTCTATCGCAGCAACACGCCGTCCGCGACAGCTACCACGGCCGAGGTGACAGCGGAGACCACGCGCATTGTTGTGACCAGCATCAAGAACGGCGCCGTCAGCCCGCAGGACAAGGCCTATCTTGATGCTCAGGTGGCGGCCCGCGCCGGTATTTCGCCGCAAGAGGCCGACGACCGCGTCAACGCCATGTTCACCCAGATCGATCTGGCCAAGCAAAAGGCCGCCCAAGCGGCGGAAACGGCGCGCAAGACGGCGGTCGGTGTCTTTACCGTGTTGTTCCTGTCGCTGCTGATCGGGGCCTTTATCGCCAGTGTTGCGGCGGCCCTCGGCGGCCGGTTGCGGGATAAGTATTGAGTTTGCGTTAGTAGGCATGAAAGGCGTCGGCTTCGGCCGGCGCCTTTTTGTGTGCGCCCGGGATGGGCTTGCCGAGATTCGGAGTAGTGGATCCCTTATTCACACAAAACCGCCGCTCCGAATGGCCAGAGCTTATAGTTATGCGTTATTTTAATACCACATCAATGGACACCGCCTGCGCCACGTCATGGCAAAGAATTTAACCGCCAAAAGGCCCGCCGCATCTCATTCGGAGTGCGGATTTTCCGTGAATCAGGCCTCAGCTACTCCGTATCTCGCCAGGACCTTGGAATCCACGACGCGCAGGACGCCTACGCGACATTCATCGCGTATTTACGGCAGTGTTCGAGATAGCCGCCCTCGTGGCTTTCGACCAGCTTGACCACGCTCGACCACAGCCATGACGGCGCGTCCAGGGTTTTCGAGCGGTTGCGGCTGAGTTCCACCTGCCACGCCTTGCGGGTCGCCTCGTCCATCTGGCGGGCATGGGCCTTGCCGACGACCAGGGCCAGGAAGCGCGCTACCCGCGTCGCCTCGGCCTGGGTCAGGTGATCTATATCGAACTTGATATCCTGCGGCAGCAGTTCGCGTACGAACACCGAGTGATCCAGTAATCGCCCGGCCAATATCCGACCGCCCAGGGCAGGTGATATATGCCAGGCGCCTTCGACAACGCGCTCGGCATTGTCCTTGGGCATGCCCTTAACAGCCGCCTTTGGCGCGATCGCCTTCACCGCCTCCTTGACGTCCATCAGACACAGTTCACGGTCCTTGCCTTTGCCGATAGCGACCAGGACGGCGTAGCGCAAATTGCCAAGCGAACTGCAGCCCTTGACCCAAAAGGCGGTGTCGAGCACCTCGATTGTCGCGTCGTCGTCGCGCGAGCGCAGGGAGGTCACCAGCCGGCGCATCTTCTCACCGTCGAACAGGGCGCGCAGTGCCTCGTCTTCCGTCTTCGCGACCGGCCAATAGGTTTTACCCAGGGGAATGGCCGGCGTGACGTCACCGATGCGTTCGCGCGCCAGGTCCTTCCATTTGCGCTGGACGGCGGCTTGCATGGCCTGCTCGACCGACTGTGGCTCGTCGACGGCGGTTTCTTCGTCGTCGGAAGCGAAGGCCTGTTCGTAGCCGAGCACCATGTGCTCGATCATCTTGGCGGTGGTGACGCCGGGCAGATCGGAGCCGCGGGACGCGCTGGCCAAGGAAAGCCCCATGCGGATCAGGTCGTGGGCCGGATTACCGATCACGGTTTGGTCGAGGTCGCGGATCTGGACGTCGATGCGGCCCTTGGCGCTGGCCAGGGGGCCGAGATTGCCGACATGGCAGTCACCGCAAATCCATACTGGCGGTCCCTGCGGCAGGGCGAGGTCCTGGCCGCCCAGCCAGTTGTAGAACTGCGAGGTATTGCCCCTGACATAGGCATGGACGGAGCGCGCCATCTTGAGATTGCGCAGGCCGTCGAGCACCGCTTTGCGATCCTCGACGGCCGTGTAGGCTGGCTTTTTGATGTTTATGCTCCCGCCGGTAAGCGACTAAATGATGCGTGCAGACTTAGTGGTGTTTTTGGCCCGAACCCGGCGCCGCCATCGCGGCATGCCGTGCCGCCTTCATGCCGTCGGGCATCAGGCCGGACAGGCTGCCTTGTAACTTCGTCGCCAATTCGCTGAAGTTTTGGCCGCCAGCAACGACCTGGTCCTTGCCGTCCATCAGCGCCTTGAAGGCAAGTTCGGCGACATGGGCCGGATCTTCTTTGTCGGCGGTCGCGACCCTGGTGTCAGCCATGCCGGCGCGATGGAAGAAGTTGGTGTCGGTCGGTCCCGGCAGGACGGCGGTGACCGAAATACCCTTGTCCTTGAGCTCATAGTGCAGGGACAGGGCCAGGGATTGGACGAAGGCTTTCGACGCCGAATAGACGGCTTCATAGGGTCCGGGCATCAAGGAAGCGATCGACGAGGTGAACAGGATTTTACCGCCTTGGCCGCCTTGCACCATATATTGCGCCACATGCTTGGCCAGGTGCCAGGTGCCGACGACATTGAGATTGATCAGGTTGAGCTCGTCTTTCAGGTCGGTTTCAATGAATTTACCGCCGACGCCCACACCGGCATTGATGGCGGCGGCGGCCAGAGGCCGGCCCGAAGCGCGGATATGGCCGTTGAGCGTGTCGACGCCGTCGAGACGCGCCAGGTCGATCTGCATGGCGACAACTTCGGTACCGAAGACGCGCAGGTCTTCGGCGGCCTCGCGGATGGCGTTGGTATCGGAGACGATCAACAGGTCGTAGCCATGCTGTGCGAACTGGATGGCCAGTTGGTAACCGATGCCCGACGAAGCGCCGGTCACAAGAGCCAGGGGTTTCAGGGCATGGTCCATGGTGCATCCTCCGTAAAGAAGCATAGTCTAGGCGTTACGGCGCAAGGTTATGGTAAGGATGGCGGGCCGCGCTTATAAGGAAGCCGTTGCCAGGGAAGCTATGCACCAATTGGGCCTTATGTTTTCTTGATGTCGTGGCGGAAGGTCCGGCGGCGTTTCTTACGGCCTTGCGGTTATGTTGGCGCTTTCGCAGAGGAGACGCGCCATGGATAACCTCGCCACACCGTCGGTCGGCAAGCTGCCGCCGCAATTGCCGCCCTGGGATCCGGATGCGGAGATATCGGAAGATGAAGCCCCCGGAGTCTGGGATTGGACGCCGCGCGAAGACATGGTCGTCAGGGCGCCTAAGGACGGCCCGGACGGCGCGTCGGACAATGACAATCTGCTGAATATCGTTCTGGCTATCGTTACCGGCCTGGCGGTGGTGGCGGTCACCAATGCCTTGGTGCGGACGATCACGAGATAGGTTTAGGCCACCGCCTGGCGACCCGGCTGGAAGGCTTTGAGGCGGCCGAAAGGCAAGAGGCGGAAGAAGACGCCGTGCTTCAGGAAGTGCATGATCTGGAAGATTGCCAAAGGATAGCTGGCCGTCAGGTCTGGCGCCGACGGCACCACGATCTGGTCTGCGGCATGGCGCAGGCGTTTGCGCGTCTTGCGGCCGGCCATGACACCGAGATCGTAAGGACTATTCTGTGCCAGCGTATCGGCGAAACCGTCGCCGCGAGTCGCCGCTGGCCCCAGCAGCGTTCTGACCATCCAGTTGTGACGGTAGAGATCGGTGGCATGGGTCTGATCCAGGCCGGGGGCGATCATCACCACGCGGCCGAGATGAGCCGGCCGGCGTTTTTGCAAGGCGGCGTGCAGCATGGCGCCGCCCAGGCCATGGGTGACGAAATGCAGGCGGGCGGCGTCGGGCCATGCATCAAGCAGAGGCGCCACCAGGGTTTCCGTCATGTCTTGCAGCGACTCCGGTGGCACGGGATAGGCAATGTTGCTGACGTCATAGCGGGCTTTTTTAAGGGCGAACTCCAGGGCTTTCATGGTGAGCGGCGACTCACCGGCGCCATGGAGAAGGACAACGCGTTCACGGGCAGACATAACTAACTTGCTTTCAATTCAAGGCGTGGGAGCCGCCGCTCCCGCAAAATCATTGGGCCGGAACCTCGGCGGGTTGCCGGGCCTTGGCTTGTTTTTTCAGCGCATCCATATCCTTGGCCAATTGGGTGGCGTCTTCGGCGCTGAGGTACTTTTTGGCCTTTTCGAAGATGTCCTGTTCCTCTTCCTCGACATGGTGGGTCACCGAGTGCTTGAACTCGCCGAAGGTTTCGATCCACGCTTCCTCTTCGACGGGTGTTGCCGTCAATTTTTCGAGATAGTCGCGAATTTCGTCGTGTTCGTGATGGGCATGTTCCATCTGCTCCTCGACGTTCTTGCTGCGCGTCGCATCCTCGATCGCCTTGTAAAAGGTCTGCTCTTCGGTATCGGCATGCAAGGTCAGTTCCGCCTTGATCTGCTCGAACAACGACTGACGCAGCGACGGGTCGCCGCCGCTGACGACCTGTTCCATCAAATCAGCGACCTTGCGGTGATCCTTTTTCAGGTAGTTATAAATATCCATGTCACTCATTCTTTCGGTTAACGCCACATTGGCAGGAATGAGCATGATGATGGCGGCATAAGTTAGAAATGGGGTGGGCAAGCCGTGAGATAAGTGCCGCGTAAAATGCCTTATCCAATCTCCGCAACCCTTATCCAGACAGGGTTTTTGAGCCACATTGCTTTCTTATCGCGCTCTGCGGCAGCATGATGCATGACGACAAACCCACTCAGGAGGTCTTTCAATATCATGGTCAATTCCACCCCGAAAAAAGGCTGGTTCACCTGCTTCGCCCAGCAAACTGCCGCGGCTGCCGGCAGCCCGCCGGCCTTCCTGCTGGCGATCGGAGTCGTCGCAGTATGGGCCCTCACGGGTCCGATCTTCCATTATTCCGATGTCTGGCAGTTGGTCATCAATACCGGTACGACCATCGTCACCTTCCTGATGGTGTTCCTGGTCCAGAACGCGCAGAATCGCGACGGCAAGATCATCCAGCTCAAGCTCGACGAACTGATCCGGGCCCTCGAGGGCGCCGAGACGGCCTATGTCAATATGGAGGATATGAGCGAGGCGGAACTGGAAGCGCTGCACAAGAAATATATGCGTCTCGCGGAAAAGGCCGCGAAACGCACGAAGGAAGAACGTGAGGAGAGCGCTGCCGAAAAGGCCGCTTAGGACCTAAAGATTAAAGCCCGAATTCGGATTATAGTCGGCCTTCAGGCCGGCTTCCTTGGCCGATTGCAGATTGTAAATGGCGACGATCTTCGGCGCGCCGGAAGAGGCCGGCATGGGGCGCCCGTCGATGTCGTATTGATAGTCGCCGATGTTGAAGGCCGCGGCATTTTTCGGGTCCTTGTGCGCCTGAACCGGACGCTCCTGCCCTTCCAAATCGACCCACGCACTTTCGTACAGACGAATACTCATAATCCAACTCACGCCTTAAGGGTTTTGGCTTGAAAAAATACGTCGCGCGGTTCGGACTGCGCGGTTCCTCTAACAATACAGTGTCGTGGTAACGGATCAAGCTTTCTTCTGTTAACGACACGCGATTTTGCACAGGCGCGTGCTGTGGCGCATCCCTTATGGGAGATTTACCGCCCTGCCCCGACTTCGTCACGCCCTCCTTATGGCTTTCCGCCTAGACTGGCGGCACAAAGGGAGGCTCCGATGACAGACAAATTCCCACCGACCCACTTTATCAAGGCGCGCGACCGCAACCATGCGATCGACGACGCCGACCGCATGTGGGCGCCGCAAAGCGCCGAAGATATCGATCCGGTTCTGCTGCATCCCGCCGAAGACGCCCCTGACCAGCCAGCCGACCCGGCGCCGGCCGACGCCGATTTTGAATCCGGACGCCAGGGCCGCTATAGCGACGTTCACCGCCAAACGGCCGAAATCGCCAAGGGCCGAACGCCGACCGAGCCCGGCACCTACGGCCAGGGCGATATCTCGCCGGCAACCCAAGGCAGTCTGAAAGACAAGGAGATCAAGACATGAAGACGGTTGTTACCTTTATCAACGGCTTTTTCACCGGATTTTTCCGCCGCACGCCGCACAAGACCTGCATGCGCAACGACCGGCGCATGCGCGATAATATGGACGAGAACCAGATCGATTCCATGATCGACGATAGCTTCCCAGCCAGCGATCCACCGAGCAGCTATTAATTTTTGAAAATCATTTCCATTTTATGTTAAGCCTCCGTGCATTTTCCGCGGAGGCTTCATCATGACCACCGAACGCCGGCCGCGCGGCCGGCCGCGTGAGGACAAGAACGACGTCAAGGTCAATCAGTCGCTGGAAAAGGCGCTGGGGCTGTTGAAAGCCATCTCGGCCCAGGACGGCATGACACTAACCGATATTTCGCAGGCGACCGGCCTGGCGCCGTCGACGGCCCATCGTCTCCTCGCCACTCTGGCCGGTCACGACCTGGTCGCTGTCGACGAGGTCCGTCAGACCTGGGCCATCGGTATCGAGGCCTTGCGCATCGGCATGGCCTTCCAGCGTCGCAACAAGCTGCTGATGGCCGGGCGTCCGGCCATGCTGGACCTGATGCAGGCGACGGGAGAAACGGTCAATCTGGCCATGTTGGACAAGCACGAGGTCGTCTTCGTCTCGCAGGTCGAGTGCGACGCGCCGATTCGCGCCTTCTTCCGCATCGGCGAGCGCCGCGCCCTGCACGCCTCGGGTATCGGCAAGGCGTTGCTGGCGCAGATGGCGCCGGCGGCCCTAGACGACTTTTTGCGCCGGCCGATGCCGCGCCTGACGGCGGCCACGATTACCGAGCCCGACGCCATGCGCGATGAATTGGCCACTATCCGTCAGCGCGGCTGGTCGATCGACGACGAGGAAGCGACGCCCGGCATGCGCTGCGTCGCGGCCGCGGTGTTCAACGAGTTCGGCGAGGCGCGCGCCGGTATCTCCCTGTCGGGCCCGTCATCGCGCCTGGCGCCGGATCGGCTGGACGCCCTGGGGCAACGGGTGCGGGCCACGGCCGATGAGGTCTCACGCCTGATCGGCGGTCACCTGCTCACGTGATTTCGCCCGTCGGCGCCGGTCATGCAGGATGAACTCGGTATAGCCGTTGGGCTGGGTGCCGCCCAGGAAGACCAGGTCGCAGGCCGCCTGGAAGGCTTGACCGTCGAAGTTCGGCGCCATCGGGCGATACAGAGGATCACCGGCGTTCTGGCCGTCGACGACGGCCGCCATATGTTTCAGGCGATCGAGCACCTGGGCCTTGTCGATCAGACCATGGCGCAGCCAGTTGGCGACGTGCTGGCTCGAGATGCGCAAGGTGGCGCGGTCTTCCATCAGGCCGATATTGTGGATGTCCGGCACCTTGGAACAACCGACGCCCTGGTCGATCCAGCGTACGACATAACCCAATATGCCTTGGAGATTGTTGTCCAGTTCCTTGGCGATCTCCGCGGGCGAAAGCGTCTCCGTCAATAAGGGCGGGGTCAGCAAATCGTCCAGACTGGCGCGTTGACGTGACGCCAGTTCGGCCTGACGCGCGGCGACATCCAGCTGATGATAATGGATGGCGTGCAAGGTCGCCGCGGTCGGTGACGGCACCCAGGCGGTCGTCGCGCCGGCCTTGGGGTGGGCGATCTTTTGCGCCAGCATGTCATTCATACGATCCGGCGCCGCCCACATGCCCTTGCCGATCTGGGCGTGGCCCGGCAGACCGCACGCAAAACCGATATCGACATTGGCGTCTTCATAGGCCTTGATCCAGGCGGCGTTTTTCATATCGCCCTTGCGCAGGACCGGGCCTGCCGTGAGGCTGGTATGGATTTCGTCGCCGGTGCGATCGAGGAAGCCGGTATTGATAAAGAAGACGCGGTCACGCGCGGCATGGATACAGGCCATCAGATTGGCGCTGGTGCGGCGTTCCTCGTCCATGATACCGATCTTCAAGGTCTTGTCGGGCAGGCCCAGGGCAGTTTCCGCGAAGGCGAAGGTTTCAACGGCGAAGGCGACCTCGTCGGGGCCGTGCATCTTCGGCTTGACGATATAGGCCGAACCGGCGCGGCTGTTGGCCCCGGCGTCATGGCGGGCGATCAAGGCGGTGACCATGAGGTCGACCAGGCCTTCAGGCACGTCCCGCCCCTCGCCGTCCTTGACCATGTCGCTATACATATGCAGGCCGACATTGCGTGTCAGCATCAGGCTGCGGCCATGCAAGGTGACGGTTCCGCCGTCCGTCGCCGTGTAGACACGGTCCGGATTGAGGCGGCGGACCAGGGTCTTGCCGCCTTTGGCGAAAGTATCGCTGAGGTCGCCGCGCATCAGGCCCAGCCAGTTGCGATAGAGCCCGACCTTGTCGTCGGCGTCGACGGCGGCGACGCTGTCTTCCATATCCATGATGGCCGACAAGGCGGCTTCCAGCACGACATCGGCGACGCCGGCCGGATCGGTGCGGCCGACCGTGCTCAAGCGATCGATGCTGATATCGATGTGCAGGCCATTGTGGCGCAACAGGATGGAGGCCGGCGCGTCGGCCGCACCGGTAAAGCCGGCGAACTGTCCGGGCGTTTGCAAGGGATGGCCGTCGGCGGTCAGGGCGCCGGCGATGACGCTATAGCCGGTGACATCGGCATGGCTGATGCCCGCCAACGGCACGAAATCGTCCAGCCAGGCCTTGGCCCGGGCGGTGACGGCGGCGCCGCGTTCGGCATCGTAGCCTGGCTTTGCCGGCAGGGGCATCAGGGCGTCGGTGCCGTAGAGCGCGTCGTACAGGCTGCCCCAACGCGCATTGGCGGCGTTCAGGGCGTAGCGGGCGTTCGACACCGGCACGACCAGTTGCGGTCCGGCCAGTTTGGCGATTTCATCGTCGACACCGGCCGTGGTTACCGTGAACGGCGCGGGCTCGGCGGCGACATAGCCAATCTCATGCAAGAAGGCGCGATAGGCGTCGGCGTCGAGGGCATGCGCGCCGTGCCAGGCATCGATCCGCGCCCGGATGTCATCGCGCCGGGCCAGCAGGCCGGCATTGCGGGCCGCGAATCGCGCCACCAAGCCGCCAAGTCCCGACCAAAAGACATCGGCCGCCAGCCCCGAGCCCGGGGCGGCTTCGCGGTTGATGAAATCGTACAGCGGTTCGGCGACGGACAGGCCGGCAACGGAGACATAGGACATGATGTTTTCCTCGATGAGGTCGACAGGTTACGCCCCGAACGCGCCACCGTCAATTTTTCTGAAAAATATTTCCGTTTTTACAATTAAATTACAAGCTGCTGATTTATTTCATTTTTGTATTTTTCATCTTTTGCCGCTCCATGCCTCAGGCCTGCCTATATAGGCAATAGACAGGCGATGGCCGCGAGATCAAAATCAGCGAAAGGCCCCATTGACGCCTGTGAAAAGTGCGCCGGCTACGGTCTTCAGTCACCGCGAGGCGTGCCGCCGCGGTTTTGTTGCGTCCCCCACTTTTCAATAGACGACATATTCCCAGCGATTTCGGAGACACCCATGACCACCTATAACGGCACGACAGGCGATGACGTTTTCGGCACCACCGTACGGGCCGGCGATACGGTCGACGGCAAGACCGGCGACGACACCATCACCCTGGTCGACCTGTCGAGCCAAACCGGCGCGGTCGTCTATGACGCGGTCGCCGCCGCGACCAGCGCGGGCACCGCGCCAATCGCCGGCATGCTGATCAAGAATGTCGAACATCTCACCGCGCTGAAGACCGGGGCGGGCGATGATATCCTGACCATCTCCCAGGCCCAGGGGCCGTTCACCTGGTCCGCCTTTTCCGGCACGGACCGCCTCGTTCTCAACTATGCCGCCGACACGGCGGGCTTTACCGTGGCGAAGAACGGCTCCGACTACATAATCGGCGGCGGCAGCGTCGTTCATGGCGTTGAATTGCTGACCATCACCGGCGGCGCGGGCGACGACAGCTTCGATGGCCTGGCGGGCGGCGACATCATCGACGGCGGCGCCGGCGACGACACGGCCAGCTTCGTGTTCACCGGTTCGGCCAATGTCGGCTATAATGCCAAGTCGGCGGCGACCGCGACCGGCCTGACCCTGGCCGACGGTACGGTCGTCAAACGCGTCGAACATCTGGGCGACCTGACAACGGGATCTGGCAACGACACCCTGACCATTGCGGCGGCGCAAGGCGCCTTCACCTGGCACGCCGGCAGCGGCACGGATACGCTGGTCGCCGACTATTCGGCCGTCACCAGCGATATCACCGCCTATACCAACGCCGGCTACTATTATATCAATACCTATAATTCATACGCCTATGCCGTCGAAAAAGTCACCCTGACCGGCGGGTCCGGCAACGATACGCTGAGCGGCACTGCCAGCAAGGATACACTGAACGGCGGCACCGGAGATGACGTTTTGGACGGCCTGAAGGGCGTCAGCCTGATCGATGGGGGTAGCGGCAGCGACAAGGTTGCACTCGACTATGCCGACCTGTCCATCGCCATCAACTATAATGGCATCGCTGCGGCCACGGCGACCGGCACCACCCTGGGCGATGGCAGCCTTATCAAGAATGTCGAGCACCTGGCCACCCTGGCTACGGGCAGCGGCGACGATACCCTGACCTTGAAAGGTGACGCCACCGGCTTCGTCTGGCATGCCGGCGACGGCAATGACCGGCTGGTAATCGACTATACCGGCTATGGCAGCGGCCTGACGGCCTATCATAACACCGACTACTATTACATAAACGTCGACAACACCTTTGCCTACGACATCGAAAGCGTCAACGTCACCGGCGGCTCCGGCGGCGATACCATCTCGGGCACGGATGGCGATGATAGTCTGAGCGGTGGGGCCGGCGATGACGTGCTGGATGGCCTCGGCGGCGTCAACCAAATCGACGGCGGCGCCGATGACGACACCGTATCGCTGGACATGCACCTGTCGCATAGCGATATCGCTTTCGACGCGGTGGCGGCAACCCAGGCGGCCGGCATCACCACCGCCGATGGCAGCACCATCAAGAATGTCGAGCATATCGGCGAACTGGATACCGGCAGCGGCAACGACACCTTGACCATCACCTCGGTGCAGGGCGTGTTCGTCTGGCGCGCCAATTCCGGCAACGACCATCTGATAGCCGACTACAGCGCCGTCATTACTGACATCCATGCCTATGCCGCCAGCGACTATTTCTACATCGACACCTTCAACGCCTATGCCTACGACGTCGAGAGCGTAACGGTGACCGGCGGGTCCGGCAATGACACCTTGAACGGCACGACGGGTGACGACTGGATCGAAGGCAATGGCGGCGACGACGACCTAGACGGCATTTCCGGCAACGACACCGCGGTCTATAGCCTGGCCACGGCCGGTGTTCATGTCAGCCTGGCCAACGCCAGCCGTCAGGATACGCAGGGCGCCGGCCACGATCTGCTGGCCAATTTCGACAACCTGACCGGATCGGCCTTCGGCGACCAACTGACCGGTAACGGCTCGGCCAACATCCTCGACGGTGGCGCCGGCGCCGATTCCCTGACGGGGGGCACGGGCGACGACAGCTACTATGTCGACAATGCCGGCGACACCACGGTCGAAGCCGCTGCCTCAGGCAAGGACACGGTCTTCGCTACAGTGAGCTGGACGGCTGGGGCCAATATCGAAAACATCACCCTGCTGGGCGGCACGGCCAGCCTGAACGCCACGGGCAACGATCTCGACAACGTGCTGACCGGCAATGCCGGCTGGAACAGGCTAGACGGCAAGGCCGGCGCCGACACCATGATCGGCGGGCTTGGCAACGATACCTATACGGTCGACAATTCCGGTGACATCGTCACTGAACTGGCCGGCCAGGGCGCCGACACCGTCTCCAGCAGCCTCAACTATGTCATCGTCGACAATGTCGAAAACCTGATCCTGACGGGCGGCGCCCTGATCGGCCAGGGCAACGACCTCAACAATACCATCACCGGCAATACAGAAGCCAATAACTTGTCGGGTGGCCTCGGCCTCGATGTCATCAGCGGCGGCGAGGGCAATGACGTCCTCGACGGTGGCGCCGGCGCCGATACGCTGAAGGGTGGCGCGGGTAATGACAGCTATTATGTCAATAATGGCGAGGACATAGTCACTGAATACAGCCTCCAAGGCACGGACACGGTCTACAGTTCAGTCAACTACACACTGACGGCCAATGTCGAGAACCTTTACCTGGCCGGAGCCGCGGTGACCGGGATCGGCAATGCCCTGGCTAACACGATCACCGGCAACGACCTCGCCAATATGCTGAGCGGCGGCGACGGCGCCGATATACTGGACGGCGGCCTCGGCGCGGATACGATGAAGGGCGGCAACGGCGCCGACAGCTATTATGTCGACAACGCCCACGACGTCGTCACCGAATATGCCAGCGACACCAGTATCGACCAGGTCTACGCCTCGGTCAGCTATGCCATGACCGACAATGTCGAAAAGCTAACCCTGACCGGCTCAGCCAATCTTAGCGGCAACGGCAATGCCGGTGACAACACCATCTTCGGCAATGACGGCAACAATGGCTTGAAGGGCGGTGACGGCAACGATACCCTGATCGGCGGCCTCGGCAACGACACGCTGAATGGCGGGACCGGCGCCGATATCATGAAGGGCGGCGACGGCAATGACATCTATTCTGTCGACAATGCCGGCGACACTATCACGGAGTTCTCAACCGGCGGCGTCGACCTGGTCAACAGCTCGATCAGCTTCACCCTGGGCAACTATGTCGAAAACCTGACCCTGACGGGGACCGCTGCCGTCAACGGCAGCGGTAACGGGCTCGACAACATCCTGGTCGGCAATGCCGGCAATAATCAGCTCTTCGGCAGCAGCGGCTCCGATACCCTGACCGGAGGCGACGGCAATGATACCCTGGACGGCGGTACCGGTATCGACAATCTGAAGGGGGGCAACGGCGATGACGGCTATGTCGTCGACAATACCAGCGATGTCGTCACCGAATACAGCAATGCCGGCCATGACACAGTCTATGCCGCCATTTCGTGGACCCTGGGCGCCAATCTCGAAGACCTCGATTTCAGCGGTGGCGGCAACTATAACGGCACCGGCAACAGCCTGGACAATTTCATCACCGGCAATGTCGGCGCCAATATTCTGAGCGGGCTGAGCGGCAATGACTGGATTGACGCCTATTGGGGTAATGACACCTATGTCGGCGGTACCGGCACGGACACCTTCAACTTCAGCCAGAACTCGGGTCACGACGTCATCAGCGATTTTAGTTTGAGCGATGGCGATGTCATCCGCGTCCACGACGCCTTGGATCCCGGCGACAACCTGATCATCACCCAGGTCGGCGCCGATGTGAAACTCGACTTTGGCAATGGCAACTATGTCATGGTGCTGAACGCCACCGATAATGCCACCTTCGAGTCGCATATCGCCTATCTTTGACCTTGGCAGCCGGGTCGGCTTAGCGATCTTTTACAGCCGCCCCTGGCCATGGGCATGATAAACTTACGCACGTGCGCCTAAGCTCCCAGCCGGCGACGCCAGTCGGTGTCGCCGGCTGGGATATGTCATGTCGCGATCCAAATCTGTAGAGCCGGACCATCATCAGGACGCCTTCGATTCGCACGTCGATCTTAACGACCGACAAAACGGATGGCAGAACGGACCGCGTATCGACGCGCCCAATAATGACCGCGAACGCGACAGCTGGCGGGCCGGAACAGCCAACCCGTCGTCCCCCCAACAACCAAAAAACCTGAAGAGAAACATCATGCAAGTCAAAGACCTAATGAGCAGCGATTTCCGCACGGCCGCCCCCAACATGTCGCTGCAGGAAGTGGCGGAAATGATGCGCGACGGCGATTATGGCTATGTTCCGGTCATGGAGGACGAACGGCTGATCGGCGCCGTTACCGATCGTGACATCGTGATCCGCGGCGTCGCCCTGGGCCTGGAGGCCGGGTCGTCCGTGCGCCAGGTCATGACCGAAGACATCCTCTATTGCCTCGAGGACGACGATATCCAGGATGCGGCTGATATCATGAAGGACAAGCAGGTCCGGCGCCTGGCCGTGCTGACCGCCGCCAAGCGGCTGGCTGGCATTATCAGCCTGGGCGACATCGCCCGCGACGGCAACGAACGCCGCCTGACCGGGGACATCGAGACCCAGGTCGCCCGCCAGTAGACCTGACGGCAAAATTAGACGTCCTTAAGCGAAATGACTGTGAAAGGTCATTTCGCTTTGTTTTTGCGCGGAAGTCCCCAAAATCAGCTGTCTTGAAGGCACTTTTAGCGGTGGAGCATGTCCAACAGGAAGCTGATCAGCAAAATTCCGGTATATCCGGCGAAGGCGATCAGCGCCACGACCAGCAGGACGATGCCCATCTTGGTTTCGTCGCTGACGCTTTTGCGGTCGCCGCGATGGTCGTCGCGGTGGTTGTGGAAGGTGCGCATGCCAAATCCTTTAAGGGCCGTGTCCATTTAAAGGAAAAATCAGCGGCCAGCCCCGGTCCGTAAGGTTTAACCTCCACCCTAACAGTCACAAAATAATATTGCGGTGCCGCAAAACAACGCAATTTATAAGGGAGCCATAAGCCGCTTTTTTGCGTGATCTCAGACGCCGGCCGGCCATTGACAAATTCTCCAAACGCGCGACACCTTGGCCGCGCGAATTTTACCGCAAAAGGGAGCAAAAGCACATGGCCAGAGTGACGGGTTTATCGGGTAACGAAATCTACTGCATGGCCTTGAAGGGCTATACCGCCGGCGAACTGGTTGTCGGCAACAGTGTCAATTCCATGGGCTTTCTGGGCTCGCTGGGCGCCGGCCTGAACAATATCCTGGGCGGCGAAATCCCTCAGGTGACCCAGGCGATCCAGGACGGCCGCATGCACGCCTTTGCCCGCATGGCCAAGGAAGCGCAAGGCCACGGCGCCTCGGGCGTCGCCGGTGTGGCGGGCGACCTGCGCGGCCTGTCCGGCAACACCGAATTCCTCTTCGTCGGCTCCTGCGTCTTTTCCAAGGCCGGCGGCGGCCAGTTCTTCACCACGGCGGGCGATGCCCAGGAACTGTGGTGCCATATGGATGCCGGTTATCGTCCGATACAGCACGTCTTCGGCAATATCGCCTATTCCATGGGCGTTGGCGGCGGTATCATGGGCGCGCTCAAGCAACTGGCACGCGGGGAGATCTCCGACTATTCCGACATCTTCAACAAGACCCGTCATAAGGCTCTGGAACGTATCACCAATGCCGCGCGCGAAGACGGCGCCAATGCCGTGCTCGGCATCCGCACCACGGTCCTACCGTGGATGGGGACGCACGAAATGGTCATGACCGGCACGGCCGCGCATCACCCCGGCCTGCCCAGCAACGGCACGGTCGTGTCGTCGGACCTGACCGGCGAGGAAATGTGGGCCATGGCGTCCCTCGGCTACGCGCCGGTGAAACTGCTCATGTCGACCTCGATCTATTCGCTGGGTGTCGTCGGCGGCATCTTCTCGGCACTGAAAGCCTTCGCCAAGGGCGAGATCAGCGAACTGACCTCACTGGTTCACGACGCGCGCGAACATTGCCTCGATCGCTTGAAGCGCGAGGCCGATTCCATCGGCGCCGAGGAAGTGGTCGGCGTGAAGACCTATATCATCGAGATCGGCCAGGGCCTGATCGAGTTCATGGCCATCGGTACCGCTGTGCAAAAGGTCTCGGGGATGGGCGTGCAAACCCAGGTCATGCCGGCCCAGGCCATCATCCGCGACAAGGACACCTGGATGGACGGCGATACGGGCTTCAACCTGATGCGCTCGACGGATAGCTGAGTCAGTCGCCGGCCCAATAGGCAAAGCCGACATTTTTGAACGTCTTGCCGGCGATCGTCAGGTCGCCGGTAATAACCGCGTCTTCGCTCTCGCTCGTCCATGTAACATCGCTGGATTGTCGCGTTATAAAGGCCGGGTCGATCTTACCTTCGAAGCGAACTTCACCGACATCCTTGTCATACCCGGTAAAGCTGATCTTGTCGGCCGTCAGCGAGTAGCTTTTACAGAAAACCCGGGGCGACCGTTCGCGGTTGGGCCCCATTTCACCCTGAAGCTCGGGGCTGCTCATGTCCGAAAATGAAAATTCGAAGGGTGTCCAGGTCGAAAGAGTCTGACCTTCAGTTTCCAGTTTTCGGAAGTCGCTGTCGTCGCCCATATCGATATGGTCGAGATGAAAATTGCCGACCTGAATTTCCGTTGTCGGATAATAATAGCCGGTCAGGTTGAAGGAGCGGTCCCTGACAAATTCGCCGGATATGACGACTTGACTGTTGTCCAACGGCTGCGCCTTCGCTGGAATTCCCCAAAAGGCCGCATTGCCCAGACACAGGGACAATACGACCAGCGAGACGCGCCGAGCCTTTTGTTTTTTCATAATATTTTTCGGCCTATTCATCTTTCCAATAGGCCAGGGACAGGTCCTTCGCGACCGTCTTGCCGACCGTCAGATCGCCGGTGACAGCGCCTTCGTCGAAAAAGGCCGTGCTGTCGCCGGTGACCGCGATCTTGGTGACGAAGTCCGGCGATATCTTGCCGCGGAAGGTGACCTTGCCGAATTGGGCATCATCGCCGTCGCAGCTCAAGGCATCACGGGTCACGACATAGCGCCGGCAGACAAGCTGGATCGACTCGGGCTTGCGCGCGTCACCGGAGCCGGCAACCGCTCCGGGGCGGGAGAAGACGATGGTGAACGGCGCCTCGTGGTCGGCGCTGAGACCGTTGGTTTCCGTGGCGGTGAAATCGGTGGAAGGCCCCAGGCGAACGGCGACCAACTGAAACACGCCGATATTGACGTCGGTCTGCGATTTATAGAAGCCCGTCATCTGCAGGCTGCGGTCGCGAACAAAAGCGCCGTCCTCGGACGTAAAGACATCCGGCTTGGCCGGCACGGGCGCGTCCGTCGGCTCACCCTCAATCGGCGGCGTATCATGGTGTAGCGGGACGGCCTTCCCGAGTTTCTCGATGAAATTGAAGATCACATAACCCGTGCCGCCGATCAGGACGACGAGCAAGGTCACCATGATGACTGCCAGCAGCCCACCGCCTGAATTCGATTTTTTCGCCATAATACCCCCGTGGCGTTTTCGCCTCCACGCGCCTATTTATGGCACGAACCCCGCCATCATGAAAGTCACCATGAGTCTGATCGACGATATCGCCGCCTGCCGGGTGTGCGCCGAGCACTTGCCGCTGGGGCCGCGGCCGGTGGTGCGTGCTTCCGACCCGCGCGCGACGGTGTTGATCATCGGCCAGGCGCCCGGCACCAAGGTCCATGCGTCGGGCGTGCCATGGGACGACGCTTCGGGCAAGCGACTGCGGGCATGGATGGGTGTGACGGCGGACGACTTTTACGATCAGAGCCGCTTTGCCATCGTACCCATGGGTTTCTGCTACCCCGGTCGTGGAAAGGGGGGCGACAACCCGCCCCGGCCGGAGTGCGCGCCGCTATGGCACGAACGCGTGCTTGCCAGCCTGCCCAACGTCAAACTTACCCTGCTGATCGGCGCTTATGCCCAGGTGCGCTATCTTGGTGACAAACGCAAAAAGACTCTGGGCGAGACGGTGCAGGCATGGCAGGATTATGCCAAGGACGGGTTTCTGCCGCTGGTTCATCCGTCACCGCGCAACGGCATCTGGCTGAGGCGCAATCCGTGGTTCGAGGCCGAGATGGTGCCCTATCTGCAAAACGTCGTCGCCAAGGCCTGATCATGTGCGGACAATATGACGCTCTCCTCTACCTGACCCAGATCCTACTCGGTTTTAATATCAAGCCGGGGCTTTATGAGCATTCCCAACTGGCAAAACGTGTCGCCCCAACGGATGGTGCCCCGATCCTCATTCAAAACCCAGAAAACGGCGCCGTCGAAATCATTCCGGCGCGCTTCGGCCTGATCCCGCACTGGTATGCCAAGTCGGTCAAGGACTGGAAGGCGACGACCTTCAATGCCCGCCTGGACACCGCCGGCACCCTGCCGGTGTTCCGCGGCGCCTGGACCTATCGCCACTGCATCGTGCCGGCGGAAGCCTTTTACGAATGGTCGGGGCCGAAGAACGCCCGGCAAAAGTGGCGCATCACGCGCGGCGATAACCAGCCTTTGGGTTTCGCCGGTCTATGGGACTGCGCCAGTCTGCCCGAGGGCGAGATCTGGAGTTTCACCATCCTGACCCGCGACGCCGGGCCGGACATGACTGCGGTTCATACGCGCGAACCGGTCATTCTGCATCCGGATCAGTGGGAGGATTGGCTGCGGCTGAAGCCGGTGGGCTTGCGCCGGCCGTCGCCGCTGACTCTGACGGCGGCTTAGTTCGCCGGTTTATACCCCTGCCACAGCCATTCCAGGGCTTCCGGTAAGGTCTGTTGTTTGACGTTGCGATCGACGTGGCCTGCGTTGCGTGCAAAGGTGAACTGGTAGTGATAGCCCTTCGCCGCCAGAGCTTTCGCCATTTTCTCGTTGGCGTCGGCCCAGTCGTGCATGCCGTCACGCATGACGTTCGGGTTATAGAGATCGCGATCGCCGACCTCCATCCACAGGCGGATAGGTTTGACCGGTGTGTTCATCACCAGGTGTTCCGGAAATTCGAATGCACCGTGCGGCGTCGCCGGATCGGACGGCCATTGCTGATTGATATAGGTGCCGGAATAGTTCAGCACGCGGTGATAGAGGTCGGGACGATACCACGCCATGATCAGGGCGCAGGAGCCGCCCGAGCTGCCACCCATGGCGGCGCGACCGTCGGGGTCGTGGGTCAGGGTGACGCCATACTGCTTTTCGACCAGGGGCAGGACCTCGGTTTCGACGAACCGGGCATAGCGGTCGGACATGGTGTCGTATTCGAGGCCGCGCTGGCTACCCTGGGCATCGCCGGTCCCGTTGGCGATCGAGATGGCGATCATCGCCGGCACCTTCTTGGCGGCGATGAGGTTGTCAAGCGCGGTAAACAGCATCGTATCGGGACCATCCATGCCGACGATAAAGGGCGCCGGCGTGCCGGGAACATATTGTTTCGGCACGTAGACCGTGACCTTGCGGGTATAGGGTGCCGGGTGGCTGGTGGTCACGATCAGCTTGGCGGGGTCATTGGGATCTGGTGTGCCGAACGTGCCCGGTTCGCGCATGATGCCCGGATAGATGACGCTGTCGGCCGAGTTCATGGTGAAGGTATAGACCGTGCCTTGCGGTACACCCGGCTGCACCAGACTGTCGGGCGACGGCAGGTGGCTGGGGCCGAGGATGAAATCGCCGTCGGCATCGACGGGCGGCACGGCGCCGTCGGGCAGTTCGGTCGCCGCGACATAGCCCGGGGTGTGCGGATCGCGCACCGGCACCGGCGGGCGGTCGTCGGCCGTGGCGGCGGCAGAGAAGCCGGCCAGGATGGCTGTGACCGCAACTCCATACAGTGTGTGACGCAGTTTCATGGCGGCTTTCCCTTATTTTGAGAGCAGCCTAACCCGGGCTTGCCGCAGGGTCAAACCTCGCCGAAGAACTCGCGTTGCGACCGCTCCAGTTCTTCGGCGTAACGCCGGCTGACATAGCGTTCGGTCAGCAGGCCCAGCAACTGGTGATGCTCGTCGACCACGGCCAGGTCGTCGACGGCGAACTGCTCGAACATGCGTTGGATCGCGATAATGTCCATATCGGGGCGGACATAGACCTCGGTCTGCTTGGCCAGTTGGCTAAGGGGTGTCTCAGGCACGACGGTCTCGATATAGGCCTCGGCCGTCGGGATGATGCCACGATATTCCCCCTTGGCATCGGTCAGCAGGACGCGCGAGGTCGAGCCGAGCGGCACCTGTTCACGGAGTTCGGAGATATTTTGCGCGTCCTTCATCGTCGTATGGTTCTTGCGCATCAGCGTCGCGGCCGTCAGGGCCCTCACCCAGCCGATATCGCGCGCCGTGCGGATGGCTTCGCCGCGCAAATGCAGGCGCCAGGTCGAAAACGAATAGCCGAAACGGTCGCGGATAATGGCGCTGGAGCACAGGGCCGCCGTCACCACCGCGGCGGTCAGGGCGAAGTCGTGGGTGACTTCCAGGACCATCAGCGACATGGTCATGGGGCCGCCCACGACGGCGACAGCCAAAGCCGCCATACCGACCAGGGCGGCATTGACCGTGTCGAGATTGGCGGCCGGCCAGATGTGGTTGACGATCTGGGCAAAGGCGGCGCCCAGCAGGGAGCCGAGAAACAGCGAGGCGAAGAACAGCCCGCCGCGGAAACCGAAGGACAGCGACAGGACCGAAGCGATCAGTTTCAGGCAAAACACGCCGAGGAGCGTGACGATCAGGGCCTGTTCGCCGAGATAGAGCTGCATGGCGCCGTGGCCGGACGACAGGGCCTGGGGCGCCGCCCACGCCACCGGCATCAGGAACAGCCCGCCGACCAGGGGCCGCCAGATATCGCCCAACGGCAGATGGCGCACCAGAGCCTCGACCGTCGACACCATGCGGATGATGACTATGCCGACGCCGGCGCAGATGACCCCCAGCAGGGCGTAGAGCATATAACCGCTGATGGCGATGTCGCGCCCAATCGTGCTGGCGATAACGAAGGGCTCGGCGTGCATCAGGTTGGCGGCGACCACGGCCATCAGCGACGCCGCCGCGACAGGGGCCAGGGCATTGGCGGTATAGCCGCCGAGCACGATCTCGAAGGCATAGAAGCTGCCGGCGAGGGGCGCGCCGAACGCCGCCCCGATCGCCGAACCGGCGCCGGCTCCGACCAGGGTGCGTAGGGATGAGCGCTTGAGATCCAGCCATTGGCCGATCTTCGAGGCGATGCCGCCGCCCATCTGGGCATAGGCGGCCTCCAAGCCGACTGAGGCGCCGAAGCCATTAGAGATCAGGGTTTGCAGCGACACGATCAAGCTGTCGCGCAAGGGGATGCGGCCGCCGTAAAGGGCATTGGCCTCGATGACGTCGATCGGGGCGCGCGTGCGGCGCGGAAACAGGAAACGCACCAAGCCCAGGACCGCGCCACCGAACGGCAGGGCCAACAGATGCCAGGGCTGGATGTCGGGCAAGGCCGACAACCGCAGGTCCGGCGAAAAGCCGAACAATATCGACTGCATGGTGTGGGCGACGTGGCTGAGCAAGGCCGACAACACGCCGGCGATCAGGCCGACCCCGGCCGCCAGGACGATGAACCACAGCTCGCTGCCCTGGATATGGCGGCGCAGCAGGGCAACACCCCGCAGGACGGGACGTTTGACCGCCTTGCCCAGACTTGAGTCGCCGATATTTACATCCTGAAACGCCATGGCCGCTCCTGAGTAACCTTAGGCTCATGGAGGAGTCTTGGGAAGGCAGATCGCGCGCAGGGCGTTACCGTAACGATCATTTTTTGTGGCCGGTGTTTACAAACCGGCTGCGGGAAGCCTAGCCTGACGTCATCAAAGGAGATGATCATGAAAATCGCCGTTCTCGCGCTGGCCGCTTTCATCGCCGGCCCTGTCATGGCCCAGACGGCGCCGAGTACGATTGCGCCGGAAAACGTTCTGAGCGCGGCGGTGGCCGACTGGAATGACGACGGCACGATGGATCGTGCCATATTGGTCGATAATGGTGACGCCGCCGCGGACCTGTTTGTCTACTTGTCGGACGGTGACAATGGCCTGAAGTTGGCGGCCTATGCGCCAGGCCTTGTTTTTTCAGGCTCTATGGCAGGCACTTTGGCGGACCTGCAGTTGTCACCGCAGGGCGGACTTCAGGTCCATTCCGAAAACGGCGCGGTGGGACGCGACCGGTGGGACCAGGTGCTGACCCTGGCCTGGCGCAAGGATCAGTTTGTCGTAGCGGGGGTCACCTATGGCGCCGTCGATACGTTGGACCCGACCGCCGGCGGCAATTGCGACATCAACCTTTTGACCGGCAAAGGCACATCGAACGACAAGGCGGTCAATGGGGCGCCGGTGACCATCCCGGTGGCCAAATGGACGGATGACTCGCTGCCGGCGGCTTGTCAGTTTTAAGCCAGCAACAGCGCCAGCGTCTGCTTGGCTGCGTCGAAGGCGGTCGTTTCCCGCCGCATCTGCGACAGCGCAACCGCGCCTTGCAATAACATGTTGATCTGCAGCGCGGTGCCGCCGGGATCTTTCATGCCGGCTTTTTCGCACAAGGCCTTGAGGTGGTTTTCGACGAGATAGCCGGAAATCTTGCCGCGCGCCTCGATGCCGGCATGCTTGCCCATATATTCCTGGGCCGCCTTTTGCGCCAGGCAGCCCTGGCAAGCGAAGCTGTCCATCATCTCGCGCCGGACATCGAAAATCGCCTTGATCTGTTCGCGCGGATCGTCGCTGCGCGCCAGGGCCGGGCAGAACAGGGCGCCTTCGACGTCGTCGCCATATTTATCGAGCACAGCCTCGATCAGGTCTTCCTTGGACGGGAAGTACTTATAGAGGGTGCGCTTGGAAATGCCGGTATCGGCCATGACGGTATCGATGCCGGTGGCGTGGAATCCGCCGTCGTAAAAACAGCGGTAGGCGGCGTCGATAATCTCCTGCCGCTTGGTCGATGTCCGGGTGATGTCGTCCATGGTCTGGTCCGTTTAAGCTTGCCGCAATTTTCAACGAAAAAGTGGGAGGCACTTTTTCTAAATTGCTTGGTCGAAAAATTTCTAGCACAACCGCTTGACAAAGTAAACCGATCTGTTTACCTACAGCGATGTAAACCGATCTGTTTACATCGTTTGCCGCCCACCACGACGGCTTGTTTTTTAAGGAGCCTCCCCAATGTCCTATTCGAACCAAACCGTCCTCGTTTCTGGCGCCAACCGCGGTATCGGCCTTGCCACCGTCCGCGAACTGCTGAAGACCGACGTCAAGAAAATCTACGCCGGCGCCCGTAAGCCGTCGTCCCTGCCCGACTTTAACGACAGCCGCGTCGTGCCGCTGGCGCTCGATATCACCGACGCCACCTCAATCGCCGCCGCCGCCAAGACGGCCAATGATGTCGATATCCTGCTCAACAACGCCGGCACAGCCGCCTTCGTCGACCTGTTCGATGCCGATGCCGACAAGGTCAATGCCGACTTTACCACCAACTATTTCGGCACGCTCAATGTCATCCGCGCCTTCACGCCGGCCTTTACGGCGCGCAAGTCGGGCACGATCGTCAATGTCGTCAGCGTCGTCGGCCTGACCGCCGCGCCGGGCCTGCCGGGCTATTCGGCCTCGAAAGCCGCGCTGCAATCCCTGACCCAAAGCCTGCGCTCCACCCTGGCCCCGTCGGGCATTAAAGTGCTGGGCGTCTATCCCGGCCCGATCGACACCGACATGGCCAAGGAAATTCCGATGGAGAAGGCGACGCCGGAATCGGCCGCCGAGGTCATCGTCGCCGGCATTGCTCGCGGCGACACCTACATCTTCCCGGATCCGGTTGCGGTCAATATCGGCAAGCTGTGGGAAAGCGATGGTCGTACACTCGACGTCGCCCTTGCCCCGGTCGCCGAAGCGGCCGAAGCGGCCTAATCACAAAAGGCGGGGTTTCGGCCCCGCCTTTCTTTTTATATCAAAGTCTTAAGCGCGACATCGAGAGGCGATTTCGGCACATCGCCGATTACCTGCCTCAGCCGTTCGTCGCGCAAGGCGTGCGGCACATCCCATAGGTACAACATCTCCAAAGCCGCCTTCATGAACGGATCGAAGATGGCGATCAGCGAGAAGACGAACCGCGGCATGTGGCTGAGTTTCGCTCCTGTCGCCTGCGCCAACTGTCGCGCCGAGACATTGTGATTTTCGAAGTGAAAGACTTCGTAGTCTCCCAATGTGCTTTCGATTTCCGCCAATCTGACGATCGTCGCGGCCAGGTCCGGTAAAAAGGCCCAGGCGTGGATCGTGTCGTACTTGCCCGGTGTGACCAGCTTGCCCTTGGCCAGATCCTTGGCGACCAGGGCGTTCATCCAGCTTGTCTTCGCCTTGGCGCCGAAGAAATCACCGGCGCGGATGACGATCGTTTTCAATCGTCCGGCCTCGGCGCGTTCTTGCAGCATGGCCTCGACCGCGACGCGGATGCGGCCCTTGACAGTCGTCGGGGCAAACGGCGTTTGCGGCGTCAGTATAGCCGGCATGTTGGCGCCGAAATTATAGACGCTGCCTGGATAGATATGGCGAGCGCCCAAGGCTTCGGCGATATCGGCCGCTGCCGTATAGAGTGGCAAGGCCTCGGTCGGCCATACCGGATAGGGCGCGTTGAGGCCGTTGAAAACCACATCGACATGGCCGGCGGCATAGGCGCCCGACTTCGCGTCGAACAGATCGGCGGTGATCGTGACGATCCCCTCGCCAGCAGTCTTGCCGGCACGGACGAGCCCCAGGACACGCCAACCGGCGGCGAGGAATGCCTTGGCGGCGGCCTTGCCGACACTGCCATTGGGACCGAGAATAAGGACGGTTTTCATGCGGCGATCTCCTGAGTCTTACCGACCTTGGCCTTGCCGGCGCGGCCAAGGTGGGTGAAGCCGAAGCCCTCGCTGTATTTCAGCCCATAGCCCAGCAAGCGGTCGAAACCGATATGGGCGATCCAGATCAAGGCCAGGCTGACAGCAGCCGGCGTTGCCGTGGCCAGGCCGAAAACCAGCAGGCCCAGCGGCAGAACATAGCTATGGCCGGCATTATAGGCAGCGGCGCCGATCTTGCGGCCGCCGAGATAGCCCAGCATGCTGAGGTCGGGCGTCAGGAACAGCAGGGCGAAACCACCCCAACCGCCCAATCCATCCATGGCAAAATGTGAATAGGCGAAGACGCTGGTGGCCAGGACCGCCAAACCTTCGAAGCGCAGCAGGCTCTTCGGCCCGCCAGTGACATATCCGTTCATAATCATCTCCTTGTGGTGACGATCCGTATATGCACCCTTTAAATTTGTATGTTTATTGCGTAAATTTCGCAATATAATATGCATTTATGAATAGCTGGAGACAACCATGCTCGACTGGACCTTGCTGCGCTCTTTCCTGGCTACCGCCGACACGGGGTCATTGTCGGCTGCGGCCACACGCCTCGGCACCACCCAGCCGACGCTCAGCCGGCATATCAAGGAACTGGAAACGGCGCTCGGCGTGCCGCTGTTCCGCCGCTCGGTCAAGGGGCTGGAGCCGACCGAAGCGGCCTTGAGCCTCATGGACGACGCACGCGCCATGGGCCATGCCGCCGAAGCCCTGGCGCTCAAAGCCACGGGCAAGGCCGAAACCCTGTCCGGCACAGTGCGCATCACGGCGTCCGTCGTGGTCAGCAACCTCATCCTGCCGCCGATCATTGCCGATTTGCGCCGGGCCGAACCCGCCATCCAGGTCGAACTGGTCGCGTCCGACGCCTCGCAGAACCTGCTGCGCCGCGACGCCGATATCGCGCTGCGTATGTTCGACCCGACTCAGAACGCGCTGATCGCCCGTAAGCTCGGCGACACACCTCTCGGAGTCTATGCTTCCAGGGACTATCTCGCCCATCGCGGCCGGCCGCAAACCTTGCGTGACATTCTCGACCATGACGTTATCGGTTTCGACCGTGCCGACGACATTATTCGCGGCTATGCGGCCCTCGGTTTCCCCGTCACACGTCACCAATTCCCTGTCCGCTGTGACGACCAGATGGTGTGCTGGCATCTCCTGCTGGCCGGCGCCGGAATCGGCTTCGCCCAGGACCTGCTGGCCCGCGGCCGGCCGGAACTGGAAAAGCTCGACATCGGCATGACGCTGCCCGCCCTGCCCGTCTGGCTAGTTATGCACGAAGAGGTGCGCAGCAATGCCCGCATCCGCCGTGTCGCCGATTTCGTCGCCGAGGCGGTCGCGAAGCGGTTGAAAGCGCAGGACGTTACCAACGTAGCAACATTTATTTGAGAGCCATTCGCACACTATCTGGCGGAAGTCTATGAAATTAAAAGCTTTATTTTTTTGAAAATGCAGTTATGCCATGAGATAAAGATATATAAACGCGCGATATTTCCTCCGCGCTCAGGGGCACAGAGTATGAATTCCAAGGTTTTTCTCGGCAGGCAGGGCGTGTGGGCTTTCGCGCTTGGCTGTATCATGGTCTCCGCCGGCGTGCTGCTGCACCTGCCCATGTTCATGATGGGCAAGGATATGGGCTTTAAGCTCGCCGGCATGCCGATGGGCAATGACATGCTGTTCGGTATGTTCCTGATCGTCGCCGGCATCGGCGTAGCAGGCTATGGCCTGTTACCGAAAGGCGTAGGCCAACAGGTCAAGTCGGGCGCGCGCATCTCCGTCGTCGCCCCGGAAGACGCTAAGCTCGGACCCGCCCACATCATGCTGATGGTCGTCCTGGTCATCGCCCTGATCATCGATGTCATGAAGCCGGCCAGCCTCGGCTTCGTCATGCCGGGCCTGATAAAGGAATACGGCGTCACCAAGGCCCAGGCGTCGGGCGTCCCCTTCTTCGCCCTGGTCGGCACCGTGACCGGTTCGATCCTGTGGGGCATTATCGCCGACATCTATGGCCGCAAGGCATCGATCCTGCTGTCGGCCGTGGTCTTCGTCGGCACCTCGATCTGCGGCGCCATGCCGTCCCTGTTGTGGAACGAGATCATGTGCTTCCTGATGGGCGCCGGCGCCGGCGGCATGCTGCCCGTCACTTACGCTCTGCTGGCCGAAACCATGCCGTCGCGTCACCGCGGCTGGGCCCTGGTCCTGGTCGGTGGTTTGGGCGCCGTCGGCGGCTATTTCGCCGCCTCAGGCTTCTCCTATCTTCTCGTCCCGGAGTTCTCGTGGCGCATCATGTGGCTGATCAACATGCCGACCGGCCTGATCCTGGTTCTGATGGGCGGCCTGATTCCCGAATCGGCTAAGTTCCTGTTGTCGCGCGGCCGCGACGATGAGGCGCACAAGATCATGGCGCGCTTCGGCACGGTCAGCCACAAGTTGGAGGCCAACGAAGAGGATACCGACGACACGTTCGCGCACCATCATGCCAAGCATGACGGCACGGAACCGAAATTGTGGACGCCCGGCCTGATCGGCAAGACCGCCGCCCTGACGATTGCGGCCCTGGCCTGGGGCCTGATCAATTTCGGCCTTCTGCTGTGGATGCCCAACGACCTTGTCAGCAAGGGCTATTCCATGGCCCTGTCCAGCAAGCTGCTGGCGCAGTCGGCGCTGATTGCCTTCCCGACCGTTTTCGTCTGTACCTGGATCTACAGCCAGTGGAGCACCAAGTGGGCCTTCACCACCATGATAGCCATTACCCTTGTAGGCCTCGGTTGGGTTCTGGCACTGGAAACCGTCGGCGGCAGCCCGGTATGGCCGATCGCCTTGTTGATCATTGGCAGTAACGGCATCCTGGCCATCCTCCTGCCCTATGCGTCCGAAAGCTATCCGCTCAAGATTCGCGGTCGCGCCACAGGCTGGGTGGCGGCCTGCACTAAAGCCGGCGGAGTCCTGGCCCAAACCCTCAGCATCACCGCCTTGGTGCCGCCGCTCGGCGTCGCCGCCGGCATGATCATCGTGCCGATCCTGCTGACGCTCGGCCTGTTCATCAAGTTCGGCACCGAGACGCGCGGCCTCGACCTGCGCGATCTGGAGAAACCCAGCAAGAAGATCGCGGCGGAATAACCTTTTCCGCTTGTAAAAGCACAAGGATTGGCGTGAAAATGGCTCCGCACAGGAGCCATTTTTTATGCCCGATACCATCGCTATCGCTTCGCTGGATACGTTCGTCGACGGTCTGCCCAAGGCCGAACTGCATCTGCATATTGAAGGCTCGCTCGAGCCCGAACTGATGTTCGAACTGGCGCAAAGAAATAGCATCGCCCTGCCTTTCGCGACGATCGAAGATGTCCGAGCCGCCTATGCTTTTGGCAATCTTCAGGACTTCCTCGACATCTATTACCAGGGCGCCAATGTCCTGCAGACGGAAGCCGACTTCTACGACCTGGCCATGGCCTATTTTCGCCGTGCGGCCGCCGATAACGTCCGTCATACCGAGATTTTCTTCGACCCGCAGACCCATACCGACCGCGGCATCCCTTATAGCATGGTCATCGAGGGTTTGAGCCGTGCAGCCCGTGACGCGCAAAGCCTGGGTCTGTCGGTCTGCCTGATTCACAGTTTCCTCCGCCATCTCTCCGAGGAGGCGGCCCTGGAAAGCTTGGCCATGGCCGAACCGTACCTGGATCGCCTGGTCGGTGTCGGTCTAGATTCGTCCGAGGTAGGCTTCCCGCCGTCGAAGTTCCAACAGGTGTTCCAAAAGGCCCACGACCTCGGTCTGAAGCTCTGCGCCCATGCCGGCGAGGAAGGCCCGCCCGAATATGTTTACGAGGCCCTCGACCTGCTGCATATCGACCGCATCGACCATGGCAACCGCTCGCTCGAAGATCCGTTGCTGGTCGAACGCATCGTCAAGGAAGGCCTGACCCTGACGGTCTGCCCATTATCGAATCACAAGCTGTGCGTCGTTTCCGACCTGCGCGACCATCCGATCCCGCTGATGCTGGGTTACGGCCTGCACGCCACCATCAATTCCGACGATCCGGCCTATTTCGGCGGCTATGTGAACGATAATTTCAAGGCCCTGACGCGGATGGGCCTGATCGATCGCGGCAACTGCCTGACCCTGGCGCGCAACAGTATCAATGGGTCCTTCGCCGCGCCGGCGCGCAAGGCGGAGCTACTGGCTGAGCTCGAAACCTATGCGGCGCGGCCCTGAGGTCTGGACAGCCATTTTCCGCGGCCGCAAATGCCCATCGAGGCCGGCGCCGAAACGCGCACTCTCTGCCACGACCAGCAGACCCAATACGAACAGGGCCACGCCCATACGAACCATCTCATAGTCGTAAGCATGGACGAAACGCAGGCAGAAGATAGCGAAGCCGGCGACATAGGCTACCAAGGCGGAGAGAACATAGTGCCGATGCGATAGCAGGCAGGCCAGCAGCGAGGTGAAGATATAGAGGCTGGATACGTAGCCGTAGAAGACAATGACATAGGCCGCCGCCGCATAGGTTTTCAGCGCATAGAGCCCGTAGGAACCGTCCATGAAGGTCCGCGTGACATAGGCTGCGTCGTCCAGGCTGGCACGCCAAGTCTCACTTACGCCATTGGCAAAGGCAGGAAAACTGTCGAAGCTTTGCGGCGTCAGCGGCAGGCAGAACTTGACGATCAGCAACACGAAAACGGCGAGGTTCAGTTCGAACAGCTTTTCCCCCAGCCATGTCGCGAACCGCCGGAAAGTCATGACAGGCCGAACCGGTAATGCCCAAGCAAGGGATAGCTGAGCAGGTGGTCGTTCTGCTGGACGCCACCGCCGATGTTTTCGATTACCCACAAACGATCGGAATTGGCCGGCTTCTGGTCACTGACCAAGGCGATATGGGTGCCGAAAGGTTTGGTCGCCAGGATGTCGCCCGGTTGATAATCTCCCGGGTCTTGCGTCAACGGCAGAACGCTGCCGAAGCGCGAGAAAAACACCATCAAATTGGGCACGCGACGGTGATCAATACTGCTGTCCGGCGCTTTCAGTCCCCAGCTCTTGGGGTAGAGGTCGAAATGCGCCTGCATGTCCTCGTGCACCAGCTTTTGCAAGTCGATGCCGAGCGTGCGATAGGCGCGAATCAAGACGTCGGAACAAACGCCCTTGTCGGGCGAGACGTCGCCGCCGGGATAGCCGAGCTTGGTGTAACCGCTGTCATAGGTCACAAAATGCCGGGTTTGCTGATGAGCGGCATCCAGCAACTGCGCGGCCTTGCCGGTCGTCGGTTCGGTAACCGTCCCGCCGGCCAAGGCCGTCAACGGTTTCGAACAGCCGCCGAGCGCAGCTAAACCCAGCCCGGCCAAAAACGCCCGGCGTTGCATTTAGTTCGTGGCGTCTTGCATGCCTCTGCCGACCGCAGTGATGTCCTGGCCCACACCCTGGATGGTGTGGCAGGCCGACAACAGCGGCATCAGGGCCAGTACGGAAATGATGACAAGGCGCTTCATGGGGGATCTCCTCAGATGGACACCCCTACTATGAGTCGGGATTATGGCCAATTTATGCAAGTTCCTCAGGCCTGGCAATGGAGACACGAAAACGGGCCGTGGCGATTTTCGCTCCGGCCCGTATTCAGATTTTAGTCCGCTGGCTTAGTTGCTGGCGGCGCTTTCCATGCCCTTGCCGACGGCCGTGACGTCCTTGCCGGCGCCCTGGATGGTGTGGCAGGCAGTGGTGGCCAGAAGAGCGGCCAAAAAGGTAAGTGTGATGATGCGTTTCATGATGGCTGTCCTTATTTTACCTCAGATGAACTCCAAGGCCGTCATGATGATCCAAGCCGCGTAAGGATGTAATGCCTAGGTTAATCCGGATCGTAAGCGTCTCATTCGGCCTGTACGAAGATATTGAAGGTTAGCCGTCCTGTCTCGGGGTCGTCGGCATAGGCAAAGTCCGGCGGGATAAAGCCCGAGTGCAGAATCGAGCCCTGATAGATCAGCAGGCGGTTATACAGGCCCTCGAAAAAACCGGTGCGCTCGAACAGGTCGGTCGACTCGCTGATAAAGCCCACGGGCGGCGGGCCAAGCGCCGCCAACTCACGCGCCCGCGCCAACTCGTAGCCCGCCACGCGGCTTTCATCGATACGTTCATAACCCGTAGCGCGGTGGCGGTAAAAACTGGTCCCGCCCTGGGGCTTCGGACTGAGGAAATGCAGAAAGGCGAAGAACTTGGGGTCGAGCCTGTCGATGTGTGGAACATGCTGGACCATGGCCAAGTCTTCCGGCCGTTTGGTTACCAGGCAAAATGTCGCCTCGGTCGCCGTCAATTGGCTCAGGCCGAAAGCCTTTTGCATCAGGGGCGCCAGGGCGGTCATCGCCTCATAGACATGTTGCCGGGTAGCGCTGTCGCTATCGGTGATGATGCGTCGCAGACCGGGGTAATAGGTTTCGGCCTCCGGCTCGAACGGCGCCATGGCCATGGCCTGGGCGCGCAAAAGATGGGCCTCGTCCATGAAGTCGTCGACGACGAGAATGCGCGTTTCGCGGCCGATATCGTGAATTCTGGCGACCATGTGAACCTCTCGTGGACAGCTGGGTTAGTACGAATTTTCATAGCGGGCAATGATTTTAGCGGCTATGAGGCGCCATGTCGCAAAGCCCACCCGTTATCATTATCGGCGCCGGTCCGGCCGGCCTGATGGCCGCCGAGATCCTGAGTCAGGCCGGCCATAGAGTCACCGTCTATGACCGCATGCCGTCGGTGGCGCGCAAGTTCCTCATGGCCGGCCGCGGCGGGTTGAACCTCACCCATTCCGAACCGTTCGAGCGCTTCTTGTCGCGTTACAACAAACGTGCGATTTGGCTGCGCCCGGCGCTTGAGGCCTTTCCGCCGTCCGCCCTGCGCGCCTGGGCCGACGGCCTGGGGGCCGGTACCTTTGTCGGCTCCAGCGGCCGCGTTTTTCCCAAGGCCATGAAGGCGTCTCCCTTGTTGCGCGCCTGGTTGCAGCGGTTGGAACGCCAGGGCGTCACCTTCCACCTGCGCCACGACTGGCTGGGCTGGCAAGGCGACGACCTGGTTTTCGACAATGGAAGCAAGATCCTGGTCACACCCGGCACGACCGTCCTGGCGCTCGGCGGCGCTTCGTGGCCGCGCCTGGGTGGAGACGGCGGCTGGGCACCCATTTTGAGCGACAAGGGTGTTGAGATTGCGCCGCTGCAACCGGCCAATGTCGGTTTTACGGCGGTATGGACGCAAGATTTCGCCGCGCGCTTTGCCGGTACGCCGCTAAAAAACATAGCCGTCACCTTCGCCGGCAAGACGGTTCCCGGCGAGCTCATGCTGACCCAAACCGGCCTGGAAGGGGGCGCTGTCTATGCTGTCAGCGCCGCCTTGCGCGACGCCATAAACAGGACCGGCCATGCCGACCTGATCATCGATCTCCGGCCCGATCTCAATGCCGGCCAGGTCATTTCGAAACTCGGCCGCGCGTCACCAAAGGACAGTTTGAGCAATCGCCTGCGCAAGAGCCTGAACCTGACGCCGGCGGCCATTGCCCTGGTTCATGAGACCAAATCCGCCGACATCAAACAGGTGACGGTGCGCCTGACCAACGCCCAAGGCCTCGACCGCGCCATCTCAACGGCGGGCGGAATCATGCAGAGCTCGCTGACCGCCGATTTCGAACTGAAAGCCTTACCTGGGACTTATGCCGTCGGCGAAATGCTGGACTGGGAAGCTCCCACCGGTGGCTACCTGCTCCAGGCCTGTTTTTCGACCGCCGTATGGGTGGCCAAGGCTATTTTAGAAAAAACGTCCGCAGATTAACGCAGATTTTAAGCGGTGATTTTTCACGGTCTCATTTTCGACGTTAGAGCTCTGAAAAATCACCGCTTAAAATCTGCGTTAATCTGCGGACAAAACCTTTATTTCAACAGCCGGCAGCTCATGGCTCAGCCACACGGAAATATGTCCCGGGCGGCGCTAGCTTTTCCCCTTGGGCGGTTGTATCACCTGAGACAAAACAGGAGTGATAATCCATGCCAGATTCCGCCGCCATGAAGTCGTACGTCTTCGACTGGGACAGCCTCGACAACCACAAATATATCTCCGACAAGGCGATCTGTGCCCAGCTCCTGGCGGCGAACCCCTTAAGTGACGAGACGCGCGCCGTGGTGCGGGCCGAAGCAGAATCCCTGGTGCGCGCCACGCGCAAGGCGGCGCAAAGGCAGGGCGTGGTCGAAAGTTTCCTGAAAGAGTTTTCATTGGGCACCCGCGAAGGTCTGGCCTTGATGTGCCTGGCCGAGGCCCTGTTGCGCACACCGGACGAAGCCACCCGCGATCAGCTTATTGCCGAGAAAATTGCCCCGGCCGACTGGGCCTCGCATCTTGGTCAATCGGACAACTGGTTCGTCAACGCCTCGACCTGGGGCCTGATGCTGACCGGCAAGATTATCGATGTCGACGAACACGCCAAGAAGGACCTGCGCGGCTATTTGACCGGCCTGACGGCGCGCCTTGGCGAACCCGTCATCCGCCAGGCCGTCGCCCAGGCGATCCGCATCATGGGCGAGCAATTTGTCCTTGGCCGCACCATGGAAGACGCGCTGAAACGCTCGAAAAAGGAAGGCTATCTGTGCTCCTTCGACATGCTGGGCGAAGGCGCGCGCACCGAAGGCGACGCCGAGCGTTATACCAAGTCCTATGCCGACGCCATCGCAGCTCTGGCCAAGGTCGTCAAAAAGGGCCCGACCGCCGACCACGGCATTTCGGTCAAGCTGTCGGCGCTTTATTCGCGTTATGAAGCCGCCAAGCTCGATGACGTCATGATGGCGCTGTATCCGCGCCTGAAGTCGCTGGCCATCCTGGCCGCGCGCGCCGATATCAACTTCACCCTGGATGCCGAGGAAACAGATCGCCTGGCTCTGTCGCTGAAGATCCTCGACAAGCTGGCGCACGAGCCGGAACTGGGTGAATGGCAGGGGCTCGGCCTCGCCGTCCAGGCCTATCAAAAGCGCTGCCCCGAGGTTATCGCGGCCCTGCGCACCCTGGCCGAAAAGAGCGGCCGCCGGCTGATGGTGCGCCTGGTCAAGGGCGCCTATTGGGACACCGAAATCAAGCGCGCCCAGGTCTATGGCCGGGATGATTACCCTGTCCACACCACGAAAGCCGCGACCGACCTGAGCTACCTGGTCTGCGCAAAGGCCCTGATCGACGCGGCGCCGCACATCTATTCACAGTTCGCCACCCACAATGCCCATTCGCTGGCCGCCGTCCGCCGCATGGCCAATGCCGCCGGCGTCACGGTCGAATTCCAGCGCCTCCATGGCATGGGCGAACAACTCTATGCCCAGGCCGAAGAGCAGTTCGAAGCCTTCCCGTTGCGCGCCTATGCGCCGGTCGGAGGCCATGAAGACCTCCTGCCCTATTTGGTCCGGCGGCTGCTGGAGAACGGCGCCAACTCGTCCTTCGTTAACGCGCTGTTAGACGACAATATCCAGCCCAAGGACGTCATTTCCGATCCCGTGGAAAAGGTCCGCGCCCACCCTGACCGCCACGCCAAGCTGCCTTTGCCGCGTGACATGTATGGCGACCGCCTGAATTCCATGGGCGCCGACGTTTCGATCGCCGCGGTGCGCGACCGGCTGACGGCCGCCGTGCGCGCCATCGACACCGACCCCAAGGAAGCCAGCGCGCTGATCTCGGCCAAGCCACATCCCGGCACGATGGGCGAGCGGGTCGTTGCTCCGGCGCACCTGGCCCAGGTCGTCGGCGAGGTCCACGACGCTGATCCCTCCATGATCGCCGAAGCCTTCGACAAGGCCGCCGCAGCGCAACCGGCATGGAATGCGTTGGGTGGTGCGGGCCGCGCGCCGGTCCTCGAGGCCATGGCCGATGCCTTGGAAGCCAAGCACGACAAGCTGTGCGCCGTCCTGTGCCGCGAAGCCGGCAAGACCTGGGCCGACGCTATTGCCGAAGTTCGCGAAGCGGCGGACTTCTGCCGCTATTACGCCAAGCTGGCCCGCGAGCAATTTAGCGGCGCCAAGCCGCTGAATGGCCCGGTCGGCGAACGCAATTCGCACGAACTGCACGGCCGCGGCGTCTTTGTCTGCATCTCGCCGTGGAACTTCCCGCTGGCCATCTTCACCGGTCAGATTGCTGCAGCGCTGGCCGCCGGCAATGCCGTGTTGGCCAAGCCGGCCGAGCAGACGCCACTGATCGCCTATAAGGCCGTCAAGCTGTTCTACGGCGCCGGTTTGAAGCCCGACCTGCTGGCCCTCCTGCCCGGCCTCGGCACCACGATCGGCGCCGCCCTGGTCGCTCATCCCGGCATTGCCGGCGTCGCCTTTACCGGCGGCACCGACACCGCCCGCGCCATCAATATGACCCTGGCGGCCAAGGATGGGCCGATCGTGCCCTTCATCGCCGAGACCGGCGGATTGAACGGCATGTTCGTCGACACCACGGCGTTGAAGGAACAGGTGGTCGATGACGTCATTCAATCGGCCTTCGGTTCGGCCGGCCAACGCTGCTCGGCGCTGCGCTTGCTGTTCCTGCCCAATGACGTCGCCGACAGCTATATCGAAACCCTCAAAGGCGCCATGGACCAATTGGTCGTCGGTGACCCGGCCTCGTTCGAGACCGACACCGGTCCGGTCATCGATGCCGACGCGCAAGGGCTTCTGCAGGCCCATTTCGACAAGCTCAAGGGCCAGGGCAAGATCCTGCACCAGACGCCCTTGCCTACCGGTTTGGACGGTCACTTCTTCGCTCCGACCCTGGCGGAACTGCAATCGCCCGAGGAACTGGAGCGCGAGGTTTTCGGCCCGATCCTGCACGTTGTGCGTTACGATTCGCAAAAGCCGGAGGTCATGGCGAAGGCCTTGGCCGATCGCAAATATGGTCTGACCCTGGGCGTCCATTCGCGTCTCGAAGCCTTTGCGCAACAGATCATGGACGCGGTTCCCGCCGGCAATGTCTATGTCAACCGCACGGTCGTCGGCGCCGTTGTCGGTGTGCAGCCCTTCGGCGGCGAAGGCCTGTCGGGCACCGGTCCCAAGGCGGGCGGTCCGTACTCGCTGACGCGCTTCGCCTCCGAACGCGCCGTCAGCGTCAATATCACGGCCCAGGGTGGCGACCCGGCCTTGCTGAACCTGTGAACCCGGCCCATTCCCAACGGCGCCGGGTTTGAAGTCCGTCCTGTTCGTTTGTTCCCGCAATCGCCTGCGCAGCCCGACGGCTGAGCAGGTCTTTGCCGACTGGCCGGACATCGAGACCGCTTCGGCCGGGCTGGCGCCCGACGCCGACGACCTCCTGACGCCGGAGCATCTTGACGGCGTCTCCATCGTCTTCGTCATGGAAAAGGCCCACCTGCGCCGGCTGAAAGCGCGCTTCTCGGCCTATCTCAAAGGCATCAAGATCGTCTGCCTCAACATTCCGGACGATTACGAATTCATGCAGCCGGAACTCATTGCCATCCTGAAAGCCCGCGTCACACCGCACTTGAGGTAGGCTCTGTCCCACCGGCGGTCACGCCCCTGTCACGGCATTGTCACCCCGCCACATCAGGCGTTCTAATGCCATGTCACAAGATTTCTGATATGACGACGGCGAACTCCTGAGCTATAGGCTAAACTACACTGGATTAGTTGATTATCGATCCAGCGTGTCCGGCGTCCACCTTCCCATCGTCCATAGGCCATTTATGACCTCCAGTACTCCCACCGCACATGCGGAGGCCCCTTTGGCGGCGGCACCAGAAGGCTTCAAACCGCCGAAGACGACGCTGCATACGCGCGTCCTGCCGGGGTTCAAGTCGTCCCTGGTCCTTACCGTCACCTACATCTCGTTGATCGTGCTGATCCCGCTGGCCGCCCTGATCGTCCGGCCGTGGGAGCATGGCTGGCAAGGCTTTGTCGACGTCATCACCGATAAGCGGGTCCTGCTTTCCTTGCGCCTTTCCTTCGGCATGGCGGCCCTGGCGGCGGCGTTGAACCTGGTCGTCGGCCTGATCGTCGCCTGGGTTTTGACGCGTTATAAATTCCCGGGCGTCAAAATCCTCGATGCCTTTGTCGATTTGCCGTTCGCCCTGCCGACCGCCGTCGCTGGCGTCGCCCTGTCGGCGCTGTATGCCCCCAATGGCTGGATCGGCCACCTGTTCAACGACTTCGGCATCAAGATCGCCTATACGCCCTGGGGTATTTTCGTCGCCCTGGTCTTTGTCGGCCTGCCGTTTGTCGTGCGCAGCGTTCAGCCGGTCCTGGCCGAATTCGATGCCGAGGTCGAGGAAGCCGCATTGACGCTTGGCGCCACGCCTTTGCAAACAGCGATCCGCGTCATCCTCCCGTCCCTGGCGCCGGCCCTGGTGACCGGCTTCTCGCTGGCCTTTGCCCGCGCCGTCGGTGAGTATGGCAGCGTCATTTTCATCGCCGGCAATATGCCCTATATCTCGGAAATCTCGCCGCTGTTGATCGTTATCAAGCTGGAAGAGTTCGACTATGCCGGCGCGGCTAGCGTCGCCCTGGCCATGCTGCTCCTGTCGTTTGCCGTCCTCATCCTTATCAACGCCCTCCAGCTGTGGCTGCAACGCCGCGGCCAATCGGGAGTGTCGCAATGAGAGCGCGTCCGGCCGAAGCCCCGAACACCGTCCGCGCCGTCGGCCTCAGCGTAACCGCCGTGGTATGGATGGGCGTCATCATCTTCCTGCCCCTGGTCAGCGTTCTTTATGAGGCCCTGAAGGGCGGCATCGGTCCCTACCTGACGGCCCTGAAACAGCCGGACGCCATCAGCGCTGTCCTGCTGACACTGACCGTCGCCGGCATAGCCGTACCGCTGAACGCCCTGTTCGGGATCGCGGCGGCGTGGTGCATCACGCGCTTTGAATTCAAGGGCAAGGGTTTGCTGCTGACCCTGCTCGACCTGCCCTTCACCATCTCGCCGGTCATTTCCGGCCTGGTGTGGATCCTGCTGTTTGGCAGCCAGGGCTGGTTCGGTTCGTGGCTGCGCGAGAACGACATCCATATCGTCTTTGCCTTGCCCGGCCTGGTGTTGGCGACCGTTTTGGTCACCCTGCCCTTCGTCGCCCGCGAGCTGATCCCGTTGATGACCGACCAGGGTACGGACGAGGAAGTCGCCGCCGTGACCCTGGGCGCCCGGGGCTGGGACGTCTTCTTCCGCGTCACCCTGCCCAATATCAAATGGGCATTGCTGTATGGCGTGTTGCTGTGCACCGCGCGGGCCATGGGTGAGTTCGGCGCCGTGTCGGTCGTGTCCGGCCATATCCGCGGCGTCACCAACACCTTGCCCCTGCATATCCAGACCCTCTATGACGGTTACGACACCGTCGGCGCCTTTGCCTGTGCCTCACTTTTGGCCGGCCTGGCCATCATCACCCTTGTCCTGAAATCCCTGCTTGAATGGCGCTTCTCCGGTGAGCTCGCCGCCAATCGCAGACATTAATCCGGCGGTCGTCATGTCTCTCAGTGTTTCCAATATTACCAAGAAATTCGACAAGTTCGCCGCGCTGGACAGCGTGTCGTTCGAAGCGAAAAAGGGCGAATTCCTTGCCCTGCTTGGCCCGTCGGGTTCCGGCAAGACGACGCTTTTGCGCCTGCTGGCCGGGTTGGATACACCCGATTCCGGCGCCATTTCCTTCGACGGCGCCGACTTCCTCAAGCTCAACGCCCGCGATCGCCGGATCGGCATGGTCTTCCAATCCTATGCCTTGTTCCGCCATATGACCGTGGCGCAGAACATCGCTTTTGGCCTGACGGTGCGGCCGGCGGCCGAGCGCCCGTCGCGGTCCGAGATCAAGGCCAAGGTCGAGAGCCTGCTCAAGCTGATCCAGATGGAGGACTTCGGCAAACGCTTCCCCAGCCAGCTTTCGGGCGGTCAGCGGCAACGCGTGGCCCTGGCCCGGGCGCTGGCCATTTCGCCGCGTCTGCTGCTGCTGGATGAGCCCTTCGGCGCGCTGGATGCCTTGGTGCGCAAGGACCTGCGCCGCTGGCTGCGCCGCATCCATAATGAAACCGGCGTCACCACGGTTTTCGTGACCCACGACCAGGAAGAGGCGCTGGATCTGGCCGACCGGGTGGTGGTGTTGAAACAGGGCCGCATCGAGCAGATCGGTGAGCCGCTGGAGCTTTATCGCGAGCCGAAAACGGCCTTTGTTTTCGACTTCCTGGGCACCGCAAACCAAGTCTCCGGCACGCTTTCCGGCAAGACGGTGGTGTTTGACGGCTTCAGCGTTCCGGCGGTCGCGGCCGGCGCTTCCGACGGTCAGGTCACGGCGCGTTTCCGGCCGTTCGACACCCAGATCGCCCGCGGCGGCCCGGGTTTCAAGGCCAGTGTCCTGTCGATCCTGCCGGCCGGCGCCAATCTGCGCCTGGAACTGCGCGGCGACGACGGCCAGGTTTATGAGACCCAGCACGCCCACGATTCCGAAGCCAGCTCGCTCAAGATCGGCGAAGCGGTCAGCCTGCTGCCGACCAAGGTTTACGTCTTCGGTTGATTTGACGGCCGCCTTTTTTAAGGTTTTGATCGACAGATTACGCAGATAAGCGGACCGCTGCCGCGTCCCTGAAACGCAGGTTTTATAAGGCCTGCGCGGGATTCGGAGTAGTCATGGCCATATTTGGCCAAAACCCGCACTCCGAATGGAATGAGAGCACTTTTAAAGCGGTACTATTATACTTGGAAAAGACGGCGGACTTTGAGTTGCGGGCTATAGATGTCGCCCTGTGAGTCCAGGGCGCCTTGTTCCACGAGGGCCCTGAGACGGGCGAACAAGACCAGGTCACTGCATTGGGACACCGCGCCGCCGCCGACCTGCTGGGATTGCAACGCGGCCAAAGTCTCGCCGACAACCCGGTTGGCGCGGGTCCATTCCGAGCCGACATGGCTCAGGAGGTCGGCGTCAAAGTGATTCAGGGGCGCGGACACCAGGCCGTCATCCGTGAGGATGCGTAAGGGGGCATTTTCAGCGCGCAGTTTGGACCACAGGGCGGCCCAAGACGCCAGGTCGGCGGGATCGGGCGCTTTGGCCAGCGACCAGAGGGCGTTTTTGTAGATATCCGCCGCCGGCACACGGGCGGTTCACCCGACTGGAACCAAGGTGGCTGGGGCGTTCGGGTCGGGTATCTTTACGTCGGTCAAATCGACAAGGCGGAACGGCGCTTGTCCGTTTCGGGTGAGCCATTCCAGGAAGCCGCCATATTCCATGGCCGAGCGGCGCGAAAGCCAGACAATGCGGTCGCGGGAGGTAGCGAGGGCTTGCTGCCAAAAGGATCGGGTCAGGTCGGAAAGGTCGTCGTGGCACGCGCAGCCCAGAACATCTTCGATAAATTGCCGGCGGGTGTCGGGCTGTAGGTCGACAATCGGCCCATAGGACAGGTCGTCAGGCAATTTGAGGACGCTGTCGGATTTTCCCGCAAGTTCGAGAGCGGCAACGAGACTCCCGCCCGCCGACATCGAGAAGACAATGTGCTGGATGTGATCGGTCATGTCCCCTCCTCCCGTGTGAGATGCAATTCACCTTGCGAGATAAACACCAAAGCAGCGCTACTTCTTTAATGTCCGGCCCAGGATACGCAGAAACACGAGAACTGCGCCGCTGCCGGTGGCCAGCGCAAGCCCCGCTTTCAGTCTGAACGCAATGTCGGGCGCGAGATAGCGACAATTCGGACCGTGGCAAACCTTCTCCGTTTGAGTGGCCGTCGGAAATTCGGAGGCATAGTCGGTACTCATATTGAAGTTGGCCACGAGATAGATGCCGCCCGCGAAAGTAAGGACTGCGAGAATGCCCGTTACAATCATGATTTTGGCCATTGTCAGCTTCAATATTTGCTCTCCAGCTTAGATTGGTGGGCTTTGGACGACACAGGCTGAGAGTCATATATTAATTTGCCGCTGGCGTGGCTGCAAAGTTGCTTCTGCTCCTTTCCCTTAGCAAGACGACGCGAAATGGGGACCGAATATGAGCGTTTCGGGTTGGTTTTTTTGTGGAGTTGGAGCGGCTTGGACGGGGCTGCGAGGTGTTTGGCGGGCGATAAACGGGGGTTGCTCGTCGCGCCGTTTGACGAAGTTGGGGGCGCTCGATCAGGATATCGGCCGGGATATCGCTCAGAGTTCATCCAATTTCATCCAATTAATTGGTAAGATGTTGCCGGCCTTCTGGCGTTGGAGATATCCCGTTGGCACGCCCGGCCATCCGGGGATGGCAGGATCTGACTGCGTGGTATTCAGTTATGGTGAACCATACTCAGATCGTCGTTGCCGGGTCTAAATGGGCTGTTCACGAGTGCGTCGAGAATTTCGTGACCATAAAAATAGATCGCGGCGATCGCGACCGCTGCACCCAGGAGTTGGAATATAATTATCGGCAGGTCAGCACGCGTCATGCGCCTCCGCCGGAAGGCATTTTCCCCGTAGGCGGCATTTGCAATCAGTATACCCACCGCCGCCGTACCCCAGACCGGAAGATACAGATGCGACGCCGTCGATTGCAGGGCGTTGAAGTAGGTCAAGCCACCGTGTTCGACGTGCGCGTAGATGAAGTCGCCGGTAGGTGTCTGTGGACCGGTCATTTTCCATTTGTCGACGAAATGGAAAAGCGCGAACCAACTCGCCAGGCCGGCCCCGCTCAACCATCCGCCTATTGCAAGCGCAAACCCGTTCGGTGGTTTCGGTGATGTCGCTGTCATAATTCCCCCAAATCTCAGACAAGGCTACAGCCGGAGGGCGGGCGAGGCAAGGAGTTCAGTCCTGAAGACATCATGAACACTTGCAGGCTAGTCACCTTGATTCACATGGCGCGCAACGTGACTGGCTTTGTCGATGCCAGGATCAGGGGATTCAGTAAGGCGTCCCTTACTCTCCCGCTTCTTTACGCATATTGGCTGGCAGCATGGCGCGAAATTTTCGCCGTGCGATATCGGCCGGCTCAAATGCCAGGACTCGGCCGGACGGCAGGGCGACGGTAGCGACATAGAACGCGGCCTCGTCTTCACAATATTGCCCCGGCAGGGATTGGACCAAGACGTAGAGCTTGGTCACGCCCTTCGACCAGCCAATGCCCCAGGTGGTCGGAATCTTGCTCTCAACCTTGCAATGAAGCTTGGTCGCGAAGATGCGATAGAGATCGCGGCGGATAGTGAGGTTGTCGATAATGCCGCCCCCCGTCAGGTCGTAGAGATTGAGCGCACTGTCGAGGCCGGAGCCTTGGCCGTCGTTGATGTAGAAATATTGGCCGTTGGGCGCCCATGCGATCTGCGACGGCGCACCGAACGGGGCCAAGGTTATTTCGATTCCATGGTCGTACAGGGCAAATCTGCCCTCCTGGTCGAATTCGACCACGCGGCCGGGTATGGGGGCCGGAAACTGGTAGCGACAATCGTAGGCAACACTGAAATTGTTCGGCCAGTCATCGGACTTTTCCGCTTTGCATAATGGCGGTTGCTCTGCACGAGCCATCGCCGGAAGCAGCATGGTGGCCGCCACAAGCGCTAAAAGCTTGATACTCATGAATGGCCCTCCCCGCTCAGCCTTTGTCGCGCAACGCGGATTGCGCGTCAACGACGCCTTGCCGATATACAATTGTCTCAAAGTTTATTGTGCAGATGGTTAGGCGTTAGCGAATCGCGGCCGGGTATTTACCGGCCAAGCGTTGATGGAGATGCCAGCCTTAGGATCGGGGATTCAGTAAGGCGTCCCCGAAATCGGTCCCCGAAATCGCGGCGGCGCCCCTGACGAAGGCGGAGGACAGCTGGGCGAAATTTGCTTCCGATTCCTGCGATTACACGGCCGCCACGTCTTATGACGAGATACCCGAAGCGGCGCGGGTCAATTGCTACGCCACCTTTGTCGATGCCAGGATCAGGGTGCTCCCAGCCTATCGCCGCAAGATGTCAGGCGGTTGAACGGGGTTGACTGTTAGGTCGGTCGTCGCGCGCTCACGAAAAGCCGGTCATGTCTTTGTGAAAGTGGGGATTCAGTAAGGCGTCCCCGAAATCCCAAAAAATGACTCTGACACCTTTTTCTCACTGCTGACACCTTTTTCTCACCGACACCTTTTTCTCAAAATTCCTATTTATCTACGGGCTCAAAAGGCTGTTAGAAGAGCCTAAGAGGTACTGGCCAATTAAACCATACCCCTGAACATGGCATCTGGCCTAAGCCAAGGCGCAATGTCGCGCTGAAAAGGGAGTTTCCGTTGGACGAGGATGATTACCGCGACCTTATTCGCCGGACGGAGGCCCAACTTATCAGCGTGGGCGCACGCGAAGTGGCTGACGAGCGCCATTATGTTCAGGACGATGGCGAAGGTGGCGTTCGCCTCTTGCCGCCGGAAAAACATCTGATCTTCATGCTCATCGCTTTTGAACGTTTTCTTGCCGTCCGGGACGGTAGCGTCCTTAAGAGTGCGCTCGATCGAATCGAGGTCGTGGTTGGCAGACGTATCGAAAATGTTGTGATCGAACGCCTTACCGACGATCTGATTCGCGACGACGTCGACCTAATGATGGCACCAAACTTTTCCGTACTCCGTCGGTCTTTACGAGCACTAGTGCTGAATCTCCAACTACGTGGAGGGACGCCCGTTGGATAAGCAGGCTGCGATAACAGAGATCGAGGCAATATTTGATCAATACCGGACATCAACTCCCGCCGACCAAGGGCTATTGAATGGCTTGTCCGATGGTAAATTGTATGAAGTTTTCGTTTTGGCGAATGTAATTGAACAAATGCAAGCCGCAGGGTTTCACCTAAATTTTCAAGGAAACAGCTTGAAATTTAAAGGCGCCCCAGGAATGATCAAAACGACAGATCCCCACTTTGAAGTGCGCGCTTTCCCAAGCGACGATCCGTTGTATTGGATATTTGTCGATATTGAATTCGACACGCTAGGTCACTACCAAACCGCCGCCTGCGATAACAGCCAGCGGCACGAGATAGATATTGTCGTGGTAACGACCGACAACGGTTATCCCGGCTATTACGAAATTGCGTTAGGCGTTGAGTGCAAGACGGCCGCCAATTTTGAAAAATACCTCCTGAAGGAGGCGCTCGGCGTACGTCGAGAAATGGGCGTTCTAACCTCCCAATCTTTTACCACTCTATTAAAAGGGCTAGGTGGAGTCGGATTTGAATCCGTACATTTTAATCCCCCATCTGAATTCTGGGTGGCTTTCACCGACCCCAAAGGCACAAGTTACGGCGCAAGTCCCGCGGCTTACGGTATTACTTTTTGGCATTTAGAACCGTAGCAGTTCCAAGTAAGATCTTGGCCGTTTGAAAGATGTAAAGCTATACATTTAATATAGTTCCGCCAAGCACACATATTAGACAAAAAAAATATTAGTAATTGAAGCCTCAGAACATTGCCCACCGTATAAAAACTATGGTTTTTCGTGAAAGTTAACTATTTTACAACCCTAAAATAGCATCTAGGGATTTTTCACGTTTATTGTTTTTGTCTATTTCTCTAGCGCACCATTTTCTGAGTTTTTCCATTTCATCACTCATTCTTTTTTCTATTATGGCTAAATCCTCCTGCTTTCTCTGCAGAGCCAGTATCATGCTTTCCTCCACTGCGTGTTCATCTAATTTGTCGTCTTCATCTTCTTTGGCTCCCGTTACATCGACTAATACTTCGTCTGGATCAAATTTTAAAACGCAGCGAAAACCACAATTACTTTTAACCGTTTTCACTACTTCATCAAAAAGAGAAAATATGTCATTGTGAAACATCACCGTACCAGAGTAGCTCAATCGATCGTTTTTATACCCCATTAACCTGCTAACATTATTCAAGAACTCTTCCACAGGTTCGTTGATTGAAAAACCCATAGAGCCTAATGATTGATACGATCCGGCCAAGCGGCTACTGGTTCGCAAATTATATTTAACATCCATGTGATTTAGTAAATAAAATTTGTCGCCGGAAGATAATTTGAAAATATTGTCATCTGTTAATTGCTGATATAATGGCCTCACATAACTTTCTATAACAATGCTTTTATTCATTTCGAAGCACATAATCAAAACGTTGTCATTATACCTCTTTCTAATAGCAGAAAATATTTCGGCAAATTTCGATGGATTTATTCTTATCATCGCATATGAACAAAAATACTCTTGGAATGACCTATGTATAAAAACGTACTTTAGACCATCCTGTCTCAATAGATTTACAGTCTGTTCATAATCCACCAAAACAAGTTCCGCATCTTTATTTATACCACAAATTTTGTTACTCTTGGTTATGAAATCGATTACCTCAGATTTGGTAAATTCGAACTTCTCTTGATGATAACTTAAGAGGCAGAACATGCCAAAAGAGCGCTGAAACTCGTCAATATCCAACGTCTTCTCTCTATTGAAAGCTTTTGTGGCATCATGCCACTGAAATAACGTAGTGAAAGCTTGATCATAAAAAATATTCATCCGCCGAGGAATGTCCATATTTTCCTTGAACGTCATTAGCATCATTATTGCCAATAAAGGATTAGATAAAAAACTTTTATTTTGTTCATAAAAATCTTTATCTAGTTGCTTTTGAAATAATCTTTTTGCAGATTGGTCAAATGGAACTAATTCTATCAGTTTTTTAACCTTGACTAGGGTAAATGGCTGAGATTCGTACAAGTCAAAATTCTGCCAGCCTGCAAATCTGCTCTCATAGCGACTAGAAACAACGAAGCGGCAATTTCTATAGTCGCTGCTTAACTGCAGAATTTGACGCTGAACAAAGTCTCTTTGAGACTGAACAATTTCGTCAAACCCGTCCAATATAAAACAAAATCTTCCTGATTCACAAAAATAAGAAAACAAACTATCGTCAAGCTCCTTTTTCCTAGATATAGACAGCCTAATAAAAGACTTCAAATCAGTACTTGTAAGATCATTTAATTTCCTCAGTTCTATAAATATAGGTGTAAATTCCTCACCTTCCTTGAATAAACTTAACCACAAATGCCTCATAAAGAAAGTTTTTCCGGCACCGCCGTTTCCATTTATAACTAAATTTCTACCTTCTCTAATACTATAAATTAATTCATCATCGTTAAATGACTTATTTTCACACATAAATGAAGAATTCACGTAAACAGAATATAGTTCAACATCTCTGTCTTTTTGTGATAGCAGTCTCACAAACGCATTCTTTTGGTACGCATCTTTCATAAATGGCGAAAAGTCTTCAAATATTTTTGACCATGAATTTTTGGCAGCTGTGGTGGCTTTGAGGCTGACACTATTGAATGCCCTGCTTATGAGGTTCGAGAGCGCTGTTGCGGCCACTTCATTTGGATCAAGTAATTCGTTCACATCGCGCTCCAACAGCAGTGTTAGGTTGTCTCAAAATGCAACTTGGCTTAAATCGCCCAGCAAATCAACAGCTGTAAGTTGCTGCCCCTCCTTAATGCAAGCGATAGACCAAAAGATGGACGTCTAATAAGCGCGTTGAAAACCGAGCATAAATGCGGGATCGAGGGCACTGAGATCAAAGTCGCTTATTAATTTGCGTAAGAACTCCGTGTGCAAATAAATTGATCCCGTCCCAACTTTTTCTCGATGGGCGCTCGATCCAAAGCCCAACCTGCACCATTGCCTAAGTCCCTTCAGCTTACCGAAATCAGGTATAATTTCTAAGAGCGAGTTTGTGGCAAACTGATACTGTCTAGATGGCGTCGTCGCTGCCCACATAGGCAATCAAGAGATACTATCAGCATTGTCGCAGGAGGCGAACATCAAGGTGCTAGCACCCGAGCGAGTCGCCGCCATGGCGGCATCGTAGGCCGACTGCATTTTGCCGAGGACCGGTTCTTCGGGTTGGGGGGCGCCGAGGTGGAGATGGCGGAGCTCGGCCATGAAGTCGGACCAGAGCTCAGGGCCGCCGTCTTCGAGGATTTGGGCTCGGATGGAGAGCTCGGTTGATGGGAGGGTGTGACGCACGCCCCAACTGCCCATGACGACCATCAGGGGGACAAGGTCGATCGCCTTGTCTAATATGTCAGAGCGCATTGCCTTTGAATTTGAAATTCACCATGCGATTCCTTAACCGGCCGTTTTCTACCTTGATGCGATTGTGCGTGGCGGGTGGGAGCGGAAGATGCACAACGACAAATCCTGGAAAGGCATTAAGCTACCATCGAGGCGGTTGTTGTTGTTTGCCGGTACCGCCGGCCTCGCCGTATGCCTGCTTTGGTCGTTCCGCAGTGACATCACGTCCTATCTGGTCCTGGCCACACGGCCTGCCCCGCCTCTCGCGGGCGAGCCCGTCCTGACAACCGGCGACATCTACATGACCACGAAGGCCGTCGACTATGTCGCCGACATGGAGGTGAATCAGAACGGCGGGGGGCCGGTCCAGCACGTTACCGTCTATCGTTCCGGCAACAGGCAGCGGCAAGAAAGCGACGGTCAGAGCCCGACCTCGTCCCTGGCCGATCTCGATGCCGGTTATTGGTGGAAGGTCACCCGCGACGCCTCGGGAAAGCCGGTCGGCCTCAATATGGAAGCGATCACGGTTGTTTACGGCCGGCAGCGGGTCGACAGCGGCCGCTTCGACCGCTGGCACGGCGAATGGTGCGCCATCAAGGTGTTTACCAATGAGATGCCGGTCCTCAAAGGTTTCCGCGAAGCCGAATGCATCACGGGCGACGGCATATTGTTATGGCATGGCGCATTGACGGCCGATGGCAAGCCTCAGCGCACGACGCGCGTGACGCGGCTTGTGCGCCGGCGCGTCACGCCGTCCGAGGTCAGCCTGGGGGGCGGCGCGCTCGATCTGGCATCCTATGGCGATTGGTCGGGCCGCGGCACCGGCGCCAACTATGCCGTTATGCTGAAAGACGATAACCCGGGGGCCTATAATGCCTTTATCGAAAACCGGCGTTTCGGCGATCTGAGCCTGGAGCATAGCCCCTACGGGCGACGCTATAGCAATGGCAGCCATGTCAATGGCAGCCATGTCATAGTGGTGGGCGTCGCTGCCAATGGCCGCGTCGCCGGTCTGAGGGTGACGGAAATGACGCCGGAAGGATCCCCTCCCCCAGGCAAATTGGTCGGCATTGCGACCATTGCCGGCGAAAAGTGCCGGATATACGGACACCCGCGCAGCGACCCCAGCAATGTGGAGTCCTTCCCGTGGAGCGAATGCGTGACCCGCGACGGCATCGTCCTTCGCAAATCGGGACTGGTGCTGACCACCTTCGCGACGTTTTCGGCCGTGGATTTCCATCGCGGCATGATGACGGCTGCCGATGTGGCGCCGCCGCCAGAGCTTCTAACGGGCAGGTGGCAAGATATGCAGGCGCGTACGGGATCTTCACGGCCGAGCTACATATCGGCAAGGTGGGCGCTCATGCCATCCGTTGAAGACGCGGCTCGGCTTTATCCACGGCGGGCCATCGATGACGAGGTTGAAGGATCGGTGACTGTCGAATGCGTCGCGACGAAGTCGGGCATCCCGAACAGATGCACGACTATACAAGAGGTGCCACGCGGATATGGCTTTGGCGACGCGACCGTCAAATTATTCCAGACCGGAGCACGGCTGGAGACGGGTACATATCGGCCTGGCGACAAGGTCCGCGTCACTTGGAAATGGACGCTTCCTTAAAGCGCGATGGCGGCTTCATAGGCTGCCTGCATTTTGGCGAGAACCGGCTGGGCGCGCCCGCCGATGGCCTGGCTCGGCATAGCACATGGCGCTTGGTATTATTCCCATCTGTAGCGCTTGCGCGATTCCAGCATGTGGTCGACCCACTGCGAACTTTCCTCGTAGAGGCGGTCGAGTTCGGCGATCTCATCGGGTCTGACATAACTGGCGAGGTCCGATCCCTTCAGGTCCAGGATCAACGTCATGGTGTCGCGATAATTGCTGACGGCCGCATCGATAAGTCGCACGACCTCCTTGCGTTCGCTGTCCGGGTTGCTGGTGCCGCGCTCCAACTGCTGTTCCACATAACGGACATGATCGTTCTTGGCCCAGTCGGCGCCGGTATAGCTTTCCTGTATCGCCTGCAATTTGACGATCGCCGCCTTGCGGCCGGCCTCCGCGGCATTTTTGCCTCGCAAGGTCGCAGCTTCGGCCAGCATTACGGGGGTGGCGCGCTTGGCCAGGTAGGCATTGCCTTGCGCCCCGGGCTCATCGTCGACCAGGAAGTCACGGTGCCGGGCATTGGCCTCGGACGTATTGCCTTCCAAGTCCAGCATCCGGATGATGTCAGCGCGCACGCCGTCGTTGTCTGGCGCGAGCGCATAGATATTTTCAAGTTCGCCGCGCGCCGCCGCCCAATTCTTTTGCTGGTAATAGAGCTTGGCGCGCATGGTCAGCGCGGCCGTGTTCTTCGGTTGGAAACGCACGACGAAATCGAAATCCGCGATGGCCTTGTCCGGTGCTCCGAGGGCCACCAGAACGATACCGCGCATGAGATAAAAGCGCATGTCGGCGGGCGAAATCGCGATCGCGGCATTCAATTCGGCCAGGGCCTCTACATTCAGCCCGGCCCGGTGATACAGGACGCCGCGGGCATTGTGGATCGTGGCGCGGTCAATACTGAGCGGGCCCGAGGTGACGTCCGCCTTCGTCAGGGCGGCCCACGCCATCGCATTGAGCCGGTCGTCGCCAAGATTGACCAGGGCGCGCGCCATGTAGAGATTAGCCTCCCAGTTGTCGGGCTCAAGCCGCAGGGCCTGGCTCGCCAGATAGGCGACCCAGGCGACATTGCGGTTCGATACCGTCATGTCCAACTTGCTTGCCTCTGTAATCAGCTGAGTGGCCGTGCGCGGTTTCAAGTCCGCGGTGTCGCGGGCATTGGTCTGACCGCCGTCGCGGATATTGTCGAGCAACTTGCGGTGAGCGTGGGCGTGAGCGCTTAGATTGGGGTCGGCCTCCTCGATCTTCAGGCGCAAGTCCAGGGCGGGGATATAGCCGGGGTCGCAGACCAGGGCGGCGTGGACGTCGCGATAAGCTTCATAGGCCTTGCCGCCGGCGAAGAATTTGGTGGCTGAGGCGGTCTTTGTGGCGGCCGAGCCCTTACAGCCGCCGAACACCTTGTCTTCGACCATGCGCGCGCCAAAGGTCCCGGCGATCGATGCGTCGCGGCTGATGGCCGCCTTGAAATTGCTGATGGCCTGCTCGTTGTTGCCAGCGAACGCGTTACATTCGCCGAGCTTGGCATACTCATCGGCGCCGAACGCGTAAGGGTGGTCGATCCGGCGGCTGCGGTCGAAATAAAAGATGCACGCTGCCCAATCGCCGGCGAAGTAGGCGTTCAGGCCGGCCTTGTTCTGCGTCGAATAGGCGGTCGGATAGGCGTCCGAAGCGATGCGGTGATAAGGCAGGGCCAGGGTATGGAAGCCTGCGTTGGTGAGCTTTTCCGCCATGGCCCAGGCCGCCATGCCATTCTTTGGATCGATGGACAGTATGCCGACCAGGAAGCTGTAGTCGCTGGCCGGGCCGGCATATGCCGACAGCGCGGTGACATAGCTGGGATTATCCGGATTAAGGGCGGTGACGATCATCAGGGTCGCCTCCGGGTCACTGACCTTTTTGGCGTTGAAAGCCGCGACCTTGTCTTCGATATAGGCGTTGCGGCCGGGGATGATCTTGTCGGCGCCGTAGAGATCGGGAGCGGTGACGGCCATGACGGTGACAGGCACCATGACAGCCGCGAGCGCCAACAGGCACGCTGCGAAAAGATTGCGCATCAATGGTGTCCCCTGGAAAACAGCGTTCAATGTATGCGCCTGGCCTTAGGTCAGCAAGCGCGGTTCCGTTACAAATGCTGTAGGGATGGACGTCATGGCGCTTCTTCGCTTTGTCGAGGATTACGATCCTGCCAAGCGGGCATTACAATACAGGCAAGACGACATCGGGTGAGCGGGTTTTGGCTGCAAGGGCGGATTCGTAGGCTGCTTGCATTTTGGCGAGGACCGGCGCGTCGGGTTGGGGCGCGCCCAGGTGGAGATGGCGGAGCTCGGCCATGAATTCGGACCATAGTTGCGGGCCGCCGTCTTCGAGGATTTGGGCGCGGATCGAGAGCTCGGTCGATGGCAGGGTGTGGCGCAGGCCCCAGCTGCCCATGACGGCCATCAGGGGGACAAGGTCGATCGCCTTTATGGTGAGGCTGTAGACGGCTTTTTGTTTGTGGTCGGGGTCGCCGCTGCGGGAGAGAAGGCCGTGGGCGGTCAGGCGTTTCAGTCGGTCGGCCAGGATGTTGGAGGCGATGCCTTCGATGCTGTGGGTGAGGAGCGCGCGGAAGGTACGGTTGGGGCTGAACATGATGTCGCGCAGGACGATCAGGCTCCAGCGGTCGCCGAAGGTTTCCAGGGTGAGGTTGACCGGGCATCCTGAGCGGCGGCGGTTCATTGGGGGGCGTCCGTGACGGGTTAGAGGGGAATGACTTAGTGGTTAGAAACGTCGGTCAGAAGGCGTCTATCAGATTCACACAGCTCATTAGTTGTGGAGTCTGGATAGCAAGAAACCCCACCACCAACGCGCAAGAGCGCGTCGGTCCCCCTCCCCGGCAAGCGGGGAGGATCAAGAAAAACGCTCCTCGTTGCGATATGTGCATCTGTAGCTCCGGATGGCTGCGCGTAAGGTAGCATTGCCCATTGGGTTCGTTCGGCAGACCGGTTGCAAAATCGTGGTGGTTTTGGGCTGAGGCTGCTGATAGCACAGGGCGGGGCGGAGGGGAACAAAGAGGAAAGCGCATGGCCAGGTTGGTGTTCGGAATGATGCAGTCGCTGGATGGTTATATCGCCGGCCATGGCTCCGGGGATGAGGGCGTACCCGGGATGCCGGTGCCGAGCGAGGTGCTGCATCGTCATTTCAACGACCACGTGCGCGGCTTGGCCGGCTGCCTTTACGGGCGGCGGATCTATGAAATGATGCGTTATTGGGACGAGGATCGGCCGGGACAGGACGAGGTCGGGCGCGATTTCGCGGATGCCTGGCGGGGGCAGCCCAAATGGGTTGTGTCGCGGACTTTGAAGTCCGTTGGGCCGAATGCGACTTTGGTGGATGGGGATGTTGAGGGGTTTGTTCGCCGGTTGAAGGCTGAGCGGGAGGGCGAGATCGATGTGGCTGGGGCGGAATTGGCCGGGAGTTTGACCGAGATGGGGCTGATCGATGAGTATCGGTTGTATTTTCTGCCGGTGGTGTTGGGTGGGGGGAAGGCTTTCTTTCATGGGGCTCGGCCGGGGTTAAGGTTGGTGGGCAGTGAGCCGGTCGGGGAAGCGATGATGTTGCGGTATGTGCCGGCGTGAGGAGCGGCTTCAAGAAAGGACCCCTCACCCGGCCTTCGGCCACCCTCTCCCCTTGAAAGGGGCGAGGGGAAATTAGCATTGCTGGATTTGGAGAGGAGGTCGGAATGATCACGGTTTTTGGCGAAGGCAGGGGCTTTCGGGTGGTGTGGCTGCTGGAAGAGATGGGGCTGCCGTACAGGCTGAGGAGCGTCGATCTGCTGGCGGGCGTCGAGAACGATCCGGAGTTTCTGGCCATCAATCCGGCGGGCTTTATTCCGGCCTTGCAGGACGGCGACGTGATCATGGTCGAGTCGATCGCCATCATGCAATATCTGATGGCGCGTTACGGGCCGACGGCTTTGGCGCCTGGGGCGGGTGATGCGGCGTTTCCGTTATATCAGCAGTTCCTGCATTTGGGGGAAGCCGGGCTGGCTGGGTCGATGTATTTCGTGTCAGGGGCGCGGAATATCGCGCCTGAAAGCGAGCGGGATAATTGGAGCGCCCGTCAGGCTTTGGATGTGTTCGAGACGCGGTTGAGCCTGGTGCGCCGGCAATTGGCGCGGACGCCTTATCTGGCCGGGGAGGATTTCACCGCGGCCGATATTTCGGTGGGCTATGCGTTGCAGATGGCCAAGCGGAATGTCGGCTATGTGTTGGGGGATGTGGAAGAGAGCTATCTGGCTCGGATCAAGGATCGCGATGGTTACAGGCGGGCGTTGGAGACTTGTCAGGCCACCAAGGGATGGTGGGAATCTGGGCCGGCGGGTGGGTAAGACATCACGGTATGTCAGAGCGACATAAGGAAGCAGGAAGTAAGACACCCCACCACCAACGCGCAAGGGCGCGTCGGTCCCCCTCCCCGCGCAAACGCAGGGAGGCATAAGAAAAACGGCACTCCGTCACGATTTCGGCCATTGAACAGGAAGTTATCCGTGTGCCGCGCAGCGGCATCCGTGCCTTATCCGTGGCCAAAACCTTCCTTGAGCCCGATCCACAAACAAATTATGGCCCAATCATGCCGAATAGCTATACAATCGGTTTAGATTAAATACCATTGACCTAGTGGTGTATAAAACATATTAAATCGGTGTAGTTTACAGACACCGCTTCGGGAAAGGCAACACATGCTATCCATGAAAGCCAAATATGCGTTGAAGGCGCTTATACATATGGCTCAGAGCGAGTCACCCACGCTACCCAGCAAGGCGATCGCAGAGGCCCAGGAAATTCCGCAGAAGTTCTTGGATAACATCCTGCAGGAGCTCCGCCAGAACGGAATCGTCGATTCCAAGCGCGGCATTTTCGGCGGTTACTTTCTTGCCAAGCCGGCCAGCGAGATCCGTCTGGGCGATATCATCCGCATTATCGACGGGCCTTTGGCGCCGATCCGCTGCGCGTCGCTGACTGCCTATCAAAAGTGCGACGATTGCCGCGACGAAGCGGCGTGTCAGTTGCGCAAGCTGATGCTGGAGGTGCGTAACGCCCTCTCCGCCGTGCTCGACGGCCGATGTTTGCAGGATCTCGTTCTGCAACCTGCCGAGCTGAGATCCTTAACAGCGTAACCGACCACCAAAATTCAACTCCAAATCAAGACGAGGTTCACATGAGTGTATCGTCCGACGCATCCCTGCGCCCAAATTCCACCCCCGTTTTTACCCATCACGACACGTTGAGCGAGGTCGAACGCCATGTTCTGGCGGCCTTGCGCAATATCCGCTTCGGCACGCTGGAAATCGTCGTTCACGACTCCCGCATCGTCCAGATCGAGCGCGCTGAAAAGACGCGCTTCGATGTGAGGGGCAAGCCCCTCAGTGAGAGTATTTCCTAAAACCAAAAAAGGGCGGCCGGCAAACCGGCTGCCGTGCACCAACACATCTCAGACACAAAGGAACATATCCGTGCGAACCTCCAAAACCATCATCAGCCTGGCTGCCTTGGCCGCCGCGCTCACCTTCGCGCCCGCCGCCTTCGCCCAAGATCCGGGCGCGGCGCCGGCGCCGTTCACCCATGCCGACGGCACGCCTTTCACCACCGATGAAAAGATCGAATTCCTGCAACAGGAACTCGATACGCTGAAGCGCCAGCACGATCTCGATACCGAGCTGGCCACCAATGCCGCGGCCAAGACGCCCGTCGCCACCCTCGACAAGAAGGGCCTCACCTTCACCTCGGCCGACGGCAAGTACCAGTTCGGCATCAATGCCCAGGTCAATGTCGACGCCCACAGCTTCGGCAATGACGGCGGCGCCTTGCGCGATGAAGTCGTCGACCGCCTGATCCGCCCGACCTTCTCGGGCCGTGCCGGCAATGCTTCGTTCAAGGTGACGCCGGAACTGGGTGGGTCGTCGTCGGCGTCGAACTCGATCGTCGACGCCTATGTCGAATACAAGTTCAGCGACGCCATTCAGTTGCGCGCCGGTAAGTTCAAGTCGCCGCTGGGCCTGGAACGCCTGCAGGCCGATGCCGACGTCATCTGGACCGAGCGCGGGTTGTCGACCAACCTGGTCCCCAACCGCGACGTCGGTTACCAGGTGTTCGGGACCCTGGTTCCCAACGTGTTGGAGTACCAGGTCGGGCTGTTCAACGGTTCGCAAGACGGCGTCAATCTGAACAACGATTTGGATAACCACAAGGATATTGCCTATCGCATCTTCGCCACGCCGTTCGCCAATTCGGACATCGTCTGGCTGCAGGGCTTCGGCATCGGTTATGCCGGTTCCGACGGCAAGCATGTCGGCAGCCTGACCGCCACGCAATTGCCGAGCTACAAGTCGATCGGCCAGCAGACCTTCTTTAGCTATGCCACCGGCGCGTTTTCGAGCGGCAAGGAAACCCGTTCCAACCCGCAGGCCTGGTTCTATCTCAACAATTTCGGTCTGTTGGCCGACTATGTCGAGGTCAAGCAGGACGTCAAGCTGGGCACCACTACGGCGCGTCTGACCAATACCGGGTTGGATGTTTCGGGTTCGTGGATCATCACAGGCGAGAACGCCTCGTTCAAGGGCGGGGTCAAGCCGACGCACGATTTCAGCCTGAAGGACGGGGGTTGGGGTGCGTTCGAGTTGACGGCGCGTTACGGTTATAACGACATCGACAACGCGGCCTTTACCGGTGGTTTCGCTTCGGCGGCGACGGCGGCCAGCAAGGCGACTTCGACCGGCGTCGGCGTGGCCTGGTATCTTAGCGAAAACCTCAAGCTGATCGCCGATTGGGATCAGACGAAGTATCAGGGCGGCGCCGTTACCGGCAACCGCAAGACCGAGGACTTCGCCTCCGGCCGCGTGCAGTTCCGCTACTGATTCAGCTCAATCGCCGCATGGCTCCTCGCATCAGCTCGGGCGGCCGGTCGGCCTTGCCAGGCTGCCTACGGGCAGCCTGGAATGTTCCAGCCCTTATAGCATTTTTATCTGAAACGACGCATGATGGCCCGCAGTGCCCGGCGTCTCCTCGACAAGGAACCACGACATGAACCTCAACCGCAGACACTTTTTGGGCTCGTCCCTGTTGGCCGGCGCCGCCGTAGCCGGCACGGGCCTGGCCTTCGCCGGTGGCGCGTCCGCCAAGACGCGCACCCTGCTCAACGTCTCCTACGATCCGACACGCGAGCTCTACGCCGCCTATAATGTCGCCTTCGCCAAACATTGGAAGGCGACGACCGGCGAAGACATCACCATCAACCAATCGCACGGCGGCTCCGGCGCCCAGGCGCGCTCGGTCATCGACGGCGTCAATGCCGATGTCGTCACGCTGGCCCTGGCTGCCGACATCGACAATATCTCGGCCAAGTCGGGCCTGCTGCCGCCGACCTGGCAAGGCCGCTTCCCCAACTATTCGACGCCCTATACCTCGACCATCGTCTTCCTGGTCCGCAAGGGCAATCCGAAGAAGATCAAGGATTGGGACGATCTGATCCGCCTCGATGTCTCGGTCATTACGCCCAATCCGAAGACCTCGGGCGGGGCGCGCTGGAACTATCTGGCGGCCTATGCCTACGCCAAGAAGCGTTGGGGCACCGACGCCCTGGCCAAGGAATTCTTGAAGAACCTGTTCAACCGTGTGCCGGTGCTGGATACCGGCGCCCGCGGTTCGACGGTGACCTTCGTCGAACGCGGCGTCGGCGACGTGCTGATCGCCTGGGAAAACGAAGCCTATCTGGCCGTCAATGCCCTGGGCAAGGGCCAGTTCGATATCGTCGTGCCGCCGACCTCGATCCTGGCCGAACCGCCGGTCGCCGTGGTCGACAAGGTGGCTCTGAAAGATGGCAACCTGGCGGCCGCCAAGGAATATCTCAACTATCTCTATAGCGACGAAGGCCAGACGATTATCGGGCAGAATTACTACCGCCCGACCAATCCGGCGATCGCCGCCAAGTTCGCCGACAAGTTCCCGAAGATCAGCCTGGTCACTATTCGTGATTTCGGCGGTTGGAAGAAGGTTCAAGCGGAACAGTTCGACAATGGCGGTGTCTTCGATCAGATCACGAAGAAATAAGGCCGGTGCGCCGCCATTGTTTTTAAGTTGGGCTAACGCTTCGCTTTTTCAGCCCGTGGCGGCGTCTTCGATCAGATCACGAAGAAGTAGCAGGGGCACAGCCCCTGCACCCGAAACTTAAGTAAGCGTATTTTCCTCCCCAAAAGCCAACTCAGGCGGGCCCGTCAAACGGCCCGCTTTTTTTTGTTTTGGCGAGCCCGCTTTACGAAACGGCGGCCTTGCGACAGTATGAAGAAAAGCGGGAGGCGTGAATGATGGGACGACGGCAGGTTCTGGCGGGCATGATAGCTACCGCCGCCACGGCAGGCGCGGCGAAGGCACAAACCATCGTGCCGCAGCGCGTCGCTGCCGCTGGTCGAAAATTCTCAAGCCCGGCCATCGAAGCGGTTATCGCCAAGACCACCGAGGCGTTGAAGGACAAGGATCTGGCTGTCCTGTTCGCCAACTGCTTTCCCAATACGCTCGACACCACGGTCACGGTCGATACGGTCGACGGCAAGCCCGACGCCTTCGTCATTACCGGCGACATTGACGCCATGTGGCTCAGGGACTCCTCGGCCCAGGTGTGGCCCTACCTGCCCTTTGCCAAGGGTGACGCGGCGCTCACCAACCTGTTCCGCGGGCTGATCGGGCGCCAGGCGCGCTGCATCCTGATCGACCCGTATGCCAATGCCTTTATGCGCGACCCGGCGGCCAAGACCAATCTGGAATGGGCATTGGCCGATCTGACCGACATGGCGCCGGGCGTCGCCGAGCGCAAATGGGAGATCGACAGCCTGTGCTACACGGTGCGCCTGGCCCACGGTTATTGGCAGGCGACCGGCGATGTCACGCCGTTCGACGCCACCTGGCAGCAGGCCGCGCGGACGATCGTCAAGACCTTCCGCGAGCAGCAGCGCAAGAGCGGCGACGGGCCGTATCATTTCCAGCGCGAGGCCAGCAATCCGGTCGACACCCTGGCGCTCAACGGTTTCGGCGCGCCGACCAAGAAGGTCGGCCTGATCCATGCCGGCTTCCGGCCGTCGGACGATAGTTGCATGTTCCCGCTGCAGATCCCGGGCAACCATTTCGCCGTGGTCACCTTGCGCAAACTGGCCGCCATGGGCCAGGCCCTGGGCATGGGTTCGGGCTTCAGCATCGATTGTAACGGCTTTGCCGATGAACTCAGCAAGGCGCTGGCGATCTGGGGCAAGACGCGCCTGCCCAATGGCGATATCGTCTGGGCCTATGAGGTCGACGGCTATGGCAATACCTTGTTCATGGACGACGCCAATACGCCGGGCCTGCTCAGCCTGCCCTATCTCCATGCCTGCGAGCGCGAGGACAAGCTTTATCGCACGACGCGCGCGGCGGTGTTATCGGACGCCAATCCCTATTTCTTCAAGGGCAAGGCGGCCGAGGGCGTCGGCGGGCCGCATATCGGCAAGGACATGGTGTGGCCGATGTCGTTGATGATGCGCGCCCTGACGTCGGACAGCGATGCCGAGATTATGATGTGTTTGACGACGTTGAAAAATACGACCGCCGGCACGGGTTTCATGCACGAGGCCTTCCACAAGGACGATCCGGCGAACTTCACGCGGCCGTGGTTCGCCTGGGCCAATACCCTGTTCGGGGAACTGATTTTGGATGTGGTGCAGCGCAAGCCGCACCTCGTTATTTAGCTTTTATACGGGGGCGTATATGTTATCGAGACGTAGTCTTTTGGCGTCGGCAGCGGCGACCGGTATTGCCATGATCTTACCCCTTGGCGCGAAAGCCGACCCCGAGGGCCGCGCGGCGCCCACGRCCTTTATCGACCCGATGATTGGCACCGGCGGCCACGGCCACGTCTATCCCGGCGCCAGCGTGCCGTTCGGCATGGTGCAGTTGAGCCCCGACACCGACAATGCCCGCTGGGACGCCTGTTCCGGCTATTATTATGACGACGCCACGCTGTTGGGTTTTTCGCATACCCATTTGTCAGGCACGGGCGCCAGCGATATGATGGACCTGTTGGTCGTGCCGTCGGTGACAGTGTCGCCGCTATCGCCCGGGACTTTGGCGGCGCCGCAAAACAGCTACCGCACGCGCATGTCGCATGAGCATGAAACCGCCATGCCCGGCTATTATTCGATCCACCTGCCCGACAGCGGCATCCATGCCGAGCTGACGGCTTCGACGCGCGCCGGCATGCATCGCTATACCTTCCCGGCGGGGGCGGAGGCGCATCTGTTGCTCGATTGGTCGCACGGCATTCGCGATACCGATGTGACGCCGACGCGGGTGATCCATGCGCATCTCGAGCTGATCGGCAATGACACGATTGTCGGGTCGCGCCAGGTGCAGGAATGGGCCAATGGGCGGGTGATCCACTTTGCGCTGAAACTGTCGCAACCCTTTGTCTCGGCGACGATCTACGACAACGATCAACCGGTCCAGGGCCCCAAGGCCGACGGCGCGCAAATGAAGGTGGCGCTTGGCTTTGGTGCGTTGACGGGGCCGTTGCTGGTCAAGGTCGGGCTGTCGGCGGTCGATATTGCCGGCGCCATGAACAACCTGATGACCGACATGCCGGGTTTTGACTTTGACGGCATTCGCGCCCAGGCCCGCGCCGCCTGGGACCAGCAATTGTCGGGCATCCGCATCGAGACGGCCAATGAGGCCGACCGGCGGATCTTCTATGCCGCGCTGTATCATGCCCATCTGGCGCCAACGATTTTCAGCGATGCGGACGGCCGGTATCGCGGGATGGATACCGCCATCCATACCCTGCCGTCCGGGCGTTTGAACTACAGCACCTACAGCCTGTGGGACACCTATCGCGCCCTGCATCCGCTGATGACCCTTATCGCGCCGGACCGCGCGGCCGGCTTTGCGCAGAACCTGATCGACCAGGCGGCGGAAAGCCCGTCGGGTCCGTGCATCTGGCCGTTGCAGGGGATCGAGACCCATTGCATGATCGGCTGGCATTCGGCCGCGGTCATCGCCGAAGCCGTCAACAAGGGCCTGCCGGGGATCGATGTGCAAAAGGCGTGGGGCATCTATCGCCAGCTGGCTTTCGACCGGCCGCTGCCGGGTCTGCAAAGCTATCGCGCCATGGGCTATATCCCGTGCGACCAGGAGGACCAGTCGGTCAGCAAGACGCTGGAATATGCTTATGACGATTGGGCGATGGCGCATTTGGCACAGGCCGCCGGAGCCCAAAACGACGCGGTGGCGCTGCGGCTGCGGTCGGGCAATTACCGCAATGTCTTCGACGCCAAGAGCCAGTTCGCCCGGCCGCGGCTGCATGACGGCACCTGGGCCGAGCCGTTCGATCCGCGCAGCATGGGCCACGATTCCAAGCGCTGGTGGGACTATACCGAAAGCAATTCGTGGCAGGCGACCTTCCTCAATCAGCACGACCTCTATGGCTTTATCGCGCTGTTCGGCGGCGACGCGGCGTTCGAGGCCAAGCTGGATGCGCTGTTCACCGCCGACTCCGCCCTGCCCGACGATGCGCCGCCCGACATGGACGGCATGATCGGGCAATATGTCCACGGCAATGAGCCCAGCCACCATATCGCCTATCTTTATGCCTATGCGGGTGCGGCGTGGAAGACGCAGGCGCGGGTGCGTTCGGTGCTGAAAAACCAGTATCGCGACGGGCCGGACGGCATGTCCGGCAATGAGGACTGCGGCCAGATGAGCGCCTGGTATATCTTAAGCTCGCTTGGGCTATATCCCGTCGATCCGGTCAGCGGCGTCTATGTCTTCGGCTCGCCGATCTTCCCCAAGGCCGAGCTGGCCCTGCCCGGCGGCATGACCTTTACCGTGGTGGCGGAGAACACCGGCGACGACCGGCCCTATATCGAGCGGGTCACCTGGCGCGGCAAGCCGTACAGCAAGTCGTTTATCCGTCATGGCGATGTGATGGCCGGCGGTGAATTGCGGTTTGTGATGTCGGATCAGCCGAACAAGAGCTTCGGTGCGGCGAAGGGTGACCGGCCACCTTCGTTTCAGGGGTTGTAGGCGTCGCCTTATGCAGTAGTCATGGCGCTGCATAAGACCAGCCTGACCTTTGATTCTATTGCGTTTTCCAGGATTAATGCGGAGGCGGTAAAAAGGTAATAGGACACCTTGGATTTGGGAGCATAGGCGGAGGTCAATAATGACTCCGACCTCCTAATTTCCGGACCCGCATTCATATTTTTATTTGGGCTTGCGCTGCCAGCCGTTCAGGTGATCGTAGCTGATGACGCGGGTCAGGCGCCAGGTGTCACCCGTCTTCTGCCACAGCATGAAGAACTTGCCGATACCGTTCGTTTCGTCCTTGCATACCGGCGTCTCGACCTTGTTGCAGAAGGTGTGTTGTCCGAGCTCGATCGCGCCATAGGTTTCCAGCGGATAGACTTCGAGGGTGCTCTCAACGAGCTGGCGCTCGACCTTGTGGCAGATATTGTTTTGAATGGCCTCCATGAAGGCGGTTTTGCCGGTCATCAGGCCGGTTTTGTCGTGATAAAATTCGAGATTGTCGTCGACCAGGGCGCCGAGCGTTTTCAGGTCACAGGTATTGTAGGCAAGGAAAAACTGTTGATCGAGCGCCTTAACCTGGGTGTACAGGTCGCTGTCGTTCGGGGCTGCGTCGGCGCGGGCGGTCTGGGCCATGCCGGCAAGCGAAAGCGTCAGGCAGAGGGTAATGAGCGGCTTGAAGGACATGGGCGTCTCCTGTTTTACACCGTGATAACCGGGGACGACAGGTTTACGTAGTTACAAATCGGTCATTCAGAGATTATTACGCTTTGCAATGCCGCCCACCGCTTCTTCAGATGGCCAGCACTAACGAAACGCGCAGGTCTCAATTACGCCAGTCCTCGAAATCTACGCCCGAAATCTACGCCCGCGTCGCCACCTATTCCGGGCCGAAAGCTTGGATAATTAATGCAAATCATAACCTGTCACCGTAATTCCATTTCTTTATTCCCTTTTGCGCTATCGAGGTTTGTATTCAGGTGCGACACAGCCTATATTCAGCATAGCGAGAATCGCGTGCAACGCGGCCGCAAGGATGATGTCGTATCGCAAGCAGATGCCTATAGGACAGTACATCGAGGAAGGGGAAAGGTTTCGCTCTGACAATGTAGTGATTGACCGTGGCCTATGGTTCTACAAAATTGACGGCAAAGTTAGCAATATTCGCTCTGCCCCGCCTTCTCGCATTGGAAGAAAACAATGACTGATGACGAAGACCGTCCGCAATTTGTAACGACGAAAGGCTGTGTGATGCGACTTTAACCTGCAATAAAGTCGGGGAAGACCGAACGGGGTGGGACTTCCACGTCGAATGGCCTTCGTCGAATGTAGCCAATGTCCCCTACGATCTTCAGCCAGTGCCGTTGTCTTGCAATGTTCAGGTGAAGGCGCGTTGGGTCGACTCAGAATATATCACCGTGACGGTATCGTCTATCGGCCGCCTGGCACACGACCCGAAGCCTGCATTCGTATACGTGATGTCTTTTAATCCCCAAAAACAAGCTGTCGGTGGACGAATTATTCCGATACGGGGCCAATTTCTAGCCGATATACTCAGGCATGAGCGGCTTGCCTACATCGAGAAAAAGAAGCTAAACAAAAAGATCTTTAGATTCAAGCCGGATAATTGGGGTTATCCAGTTGGATTAGAAATTGAAAATTTTAAAGATTTTGTTGAGACCTTTATAGGCGCCGACGTAACGCAATTTATGGCGGACAAGAAATCCGAATATGATAATTTGGGTTATGAAAAAGGGCGGCTGGTTGTCCGCGGAAAATTCAAGCCCATTAGCCGAAACAGTCTCCGCTCTGCTTTCCTCAACAAGTCCGAGGTTCAGGTGGAAATAATCTCTGTCCTCGACAATCGGTTTCCGGCGATGGCGTCAGGGCCACCCCGACGAACCAGTTGCGGTGCATGCGCTGCCTGGCGAAGTGGGCGTGGCGTAGTTTTACGGCGCCGCGAAGGTTTCACGGCGCCGTAAAAGGTTCGACAGATGGGCGATCCAGGTTAGTGGGTTGCGTCGCTGACCTTGTCGGCGGCGTGATCGGCGGCCTGACCGACAGCGGCCGGAGCCTCGGCCACCTTGGCCGTGACGTTCGACGATGAGTTGTTGCTCATATACAGAAAGGCTGCGACGGCAAGCGCGGCGATGATGATGAAGGCGATGATGATGACGCCTGTATTGTTACCGGACGAACCGGTGGTGTCGACATTCGTGGTAGCCATGATGTGTCTCCTTGGACATCGGTTTTCTTTACAAACCGCGACCTGTGCGCGATCGAGGCGGAGTATGGCCGAAGCCGGATTCGATTGTGATTATGCACTGACCGCATTCTGTAAAATCTTGGTCATCGTCGCTTTTTACCGTTTATTGTCATCTTGCCGCCGTTGTCATTGTCGCATTGCTGCATAGACGTGTCTTGACGGCATGGCCCCATTCGCGAAGCGCATGTGAAGGAGGAGCCCGTACTATTGATTATTATGCCTCCCTGCGCTTGCGCGGTCAGGGGGACCGCACGACGAAAGCATAGTTTTCTAGATGCGGGGCTGGGGTGCCTTACTTGCCGTTAGACCGGTAACGGCCTTGGGATACCTAAGAAGGAAGGAAGACACCCCACCACCACGCCCTTCGGGCGCGGTCCGTCTCTGCGAACGCTGTACGTTCGCGACGCTCCGCCCCGCAAAGCGGTGAGGCATAAGAAAAACTCTACTCAGCCACGATGTGTGAATAAGATAGCGGCTTCGCAGGGCGGGTAGAGGACGCTATTTGATGGACTTGAGGTCAAAGCGTGGGCCCGTATAGGTCCGGACCGGGTTGCCGCGTTCCAGGCTTTGATGGGCTGACCAGTGCTCATGGCGGACATTGTCACCCGCCGAAGTGCGGCGCTCTTCGAGCATGATGGCGAGTTTCAAGGTCGCCAGTTTGCGATTGGCATGCTGGGAGCGCTGCTCCTGGGCCGTCGCGACCAGGCCGGTCGGGCGGTGGGTGGCCCGCACGGCGCTGTCCGTCTTGTTGACATGTTGGCCGCCCGGGCCGCTGGCGCGCATGGTCTGGAAGTCGATGTCTTCGTCGCGCAAATCGGGCACGCTTTCCGGCGACGGCGCCTCAGCCACACCGACGAACCAGTTGCGGCGCTTGTACTTCGGGCGAAACGGGCTTTCGCCGGTCCACAGGATGGTGCCGGTCCTCGCTTGAGCAAAGGCCGGCGCCATATCGCCTGCGACGCGCAGCAGAAGAGACGCCGGAAGCGCCTCGTCTGCGTCCAGGACTTCGCAGGTCACGCCAAGGGGTGCGCCCTCCTTCGCGAAGGCCTTGACCAGTTGCGCCACCACCCAGCGGCATTCTTCGGGACCCTTGCCCGAGGTCAGGTGCAGGATGATCTCAGTCATGGGCCCTCGTCTTGTAGCTGAGCAGGGGGCGAAGGCGCGCGATGACGCGGACGAGGCCCGCGGCTTCGAGGTCGGCGATGACGCCGGCGATGTCCTTATAGGCTTCCGGCGCTTCTTCGAAGATCAGGCGGCGGTCTTCGCAGATGACATGGCTGGACAGCTTTGTGCGCTGCATGTCAGCCACCTTATAGCGCCGGGACAGGCGGGCGTGGGCGTCGTTGCGGCTCCATTTGCGCCCGGCGCCGTGGGCCAGGGAGCTGAGCGCCGTTTCTGCTTGTTCCGGCACGGGTTCGACGAGATAGCTGAAATCGCCGCGCGATCCGGGGATGACGACAAGGCCGCGATCCGCTGGCGCAGCACCCTTGCGGTGCAGCCAGCCGGCGCGATGGCCGCAGGCGCAGTTGTGCACGATATCGAGGCAGCAACGGCCGGTCAGGCCTGTGGCGTTGAGGAACCGTTCGGCGATGATCTGGCGGTTGACGACGGCCCAAGCCACGGCCTGATCGTGGCGGAGCAGGTAGGCGCGGGCTTCCGGGCTGTCGGCGAGGAGGCCCGATTTGCCGGTTTGAGCTGTTTGGTCGGCCAGGATCGCCTGGCCCAGGCCGCGCGAGCCTGAGTGGACCATCATCCAGACGCGATCTTCGGCGAGGTTGAGGGCGGCGAAGCGATTTTCGTCGACGATCTCCTCGATGCGCTGAAACTCGATGAAGTGGTTGCCGCCGCCGATGGTTCCGAGGCCTGGGCTGGCGAGTTCGGGCGGCAGGCCGGCCGCGGCCAGGGCCGCATCGACGTCGCCGTCCCACGGGTCGTCGAGGCCGTGGAGCTTGCGTTCGACAGCGCCGACGCGGAATTTGCGCACCGGAAGGCTGGTTTCCCACAGGGCCATGCCGCAGCCGATATCGCTGCCGACCAGGTGGGGCCAGATGCGGTCGGGCGACCAGAAGGCTGCGCCGACGGCAATGCCGTTGCCGGCGTGGAGGTCGGGCAGGCCGACGACCTTGCCCATGCCTTCGAGGCGCGCCGTGGCGTTGAGTTGATCGAGCGCGACCGGATCGAAGCGCGACGGGTCGCGGCCGATCAGGGTGAGTTCACAAGGCGTGGTCATGCGCGGCCTCCTTTGGTGAGGAAGCCGGTGGCAGGTTGAGGGTAGGATTTAACAGAGCGCCGTGCGCTGCTGATGAAGATCAGGCGTGCTTGTGCGCCCGATAGGAAATTGCCCATGCAATTGGTTCCTGAGTATTTTGGATAGGGGAAACGGTTGAGATACGAAGGAATGTGGCTCGCATGGTGTTCTCCTTTCCTGAATTCAGGGACATGCCGGGACTGGCTGGAGCGGCCTCATAGGCGGTTGAGGCGAATAAAGCAACAGGTTTTGTGGTGGTGGCGGCAGCCTTAAGAAAGAACCCCTCACCCGGCAGGCTGAAGCCTGCCACCGGCACCGGCCGCCCCCCTCTCCCCTCAGGTGGGGAGAGGGGAAGGAAAAAGCGATCGTAGCTAACGTCATCGGGCTTTAGCCCGGCTCCAGGGCCTTCAAACGGTCCCTGGCGTTGTCGTTGTTGGGATTGCGTTCCAGGGACAGGCGGTAATTGACGATGGCGGCGGTCTTGTCGCCGGCGACCTCGCAGGCCCAGGCCAGGGCATCATAGACATTGCCGGACTGCGGATAGACCTCGACATTGCGGCGATAGAGGCGGATCGCGTCGTCGGTGCGGCCGGTCGCCAGCACGATCTGGCCGGCCAGGTTCAGGTCGTTTTCATCGGCCGATGCCTGAACGGCGTCGAAATGGCTGAGCGCCGTGTCGACGCCGCGGGTCAGGGCCACCAGCCACACGGCGCGGGGCGGACCGCCGAAGTCGTAGCGCCAGCCGGCAAGGGTCGCCACGCGACGGACGAGCAGTTCGATCAGCCCCCACCCGCCGTCGGCATTGGTCATCACCGCTATGCCGTCGCCGGTTATGCCGTTCATGATCAGCAAAGAGCGGAAGCCGGCATTGCCGCCATTGTGCGTAAAGACGTCCGGATTGCGCGGATCGGCGAAAAATCCGAGCCATTCGCCGTTGGCGACCTTGCGGAACATCTCGTCCATCATCGGCTTGGGTAGGACGGGATTGCGCTGGCCCAGGCGCGATTTGGCCGTGGCGATGGCAAAGCGCATGAGGTCCCTGGGGGTCGTCCACAGGCCGGCCGCGGCCAGTTCGGGATAGACGTGCCAGCGGCCGGGGATCATCTTTCCGTCAAAACCCGTGCCCGCCACCGCCCGGCCTGCCCTTTGGGCCGTCAGGGGCTGATCGAAGGTGGAGTCCGTCATGTTCATCGGCCCAAGCACCGTGTCCTGCAGCAACTGGGCGAAGGGTTTTCCCGTGACATCGGTCAGCATTAGTTGCTCGATGGTGATGCCGCCACCGGAATATTGCTGCTGGCTGCCGGGTTCGTAGACGACGCGGATCGGCGCCGTATTGGCCGGCGGCAAGCCGTCGAGGATCTGCGGGACGGTCGGGAGCGGCGCGTCGGCGGCGTAGCCCGGAAAGCCATGGACGTTCAGCCCGGCCGTGTGCGACAGGATGCGGCGCAAGGTGACCTTCTGGGTGGCGGTAAAGGCGTTGTCGGGCACGCGCCAGCTTTTCAGGCAGGTGTTGACATCATCGTCGAGGCTGAGTTGGCCGCGGGCGACCAGGGCCAGGGCGCAGGTCGCCGCCACGGGCTTGGACACTGACGCCGCCTGGAACAGGCTGTGGGTGGAAACGGCGGCCGTTTCGCCGGCGCCGGTGACGCCATAGGCCTCGGTCTGGACGATGTCGAAGCGCGATGCGGCGGCGAAGCTGACGGCGGGAATGCCGGCCGCGGCCATGACCTCGGCTAGGTTGTAGCGCAGGAGGGTGCCGTCCTTGAGCGCAAGTTCCGCCAGTTGCATGTCCATGCCGAGGACAGCGCGGGCGTTGGCAAACATGGGCAAAGCGGCGGTTGCAAGGCTTGAGCTTATGAGGCTGCGCCGGGTCAGGGGTGTCATGTTGGCCTCCGTTGTTACGAAAGGCTTCGTATTTGGAGGGGTGGTCTGTCAACTTAACGATTTGTCATGGAAGGGAACGGAGTAAGCAAGAAACCCCACCACCACGAGCCTGAAGAAGGCTCGCGGTCCCCCTCCCCGGCAAGCGGGGAGGATCAGAAAAACGCTATCCAGCTAACATGTGTGAATATGATAGCCGTAAACGGGGAGGTAAGAATAGCTAGGATTCCAACGCGGTGCGGAAACGGCGGCTGCCGGCGACTTCGCGGCCGTCGCTGAGGGTGATCTTTAGATCGCCGGCCTGGGTGCCGGAGAAGGTGCGGATATGGCTGCGGTTGACCAGGCGCGAACGATGGACGCGGACGACGTCGTGGGCTTTCAGGCGTTCTTCGTAGTCGCCGAGGGTGGCGCGCAGGAGCAAGGGTTTGGCGGATGTGGTCAGGTAGAGTTCGACATAGTTGCCGGCGGCCTCGGCGGAGATGATGTCGGCGGGTTCGATATAGTGGGTGCGGCCGTCGCTCTTGATTTCGAGGCGTTCGGGGGCTTTGGGTTGGGCCTGCTGGCGCAGGCGTTCATTGGCCCAGATGATGCCGCTGATCAGTATAAAGGTCAGGGCGTCCTTGCGGCCTTCATAGATCAGTTCGATCGCCAAATTTCGCCGGGCGAAGTGGTAATGTTCATGGGCCAGGGCGTAACCGGCGTCGCGTATGGCCACCATCAGAGCAATATGGATGGCCGAAAAGACCAGGAAGCACAGGGTTTGGACCAGCAGAAATTTCGCCAGGCCCAGCCTGCGCCAGTGAAAGCGGTGGTAGCCGTAATAGATGGCCGGCACGAGGGCCAGGATGGCGAAATAGCTGGAGAACTCCCACAGGGCCGGTTCCCACAGGTCCATGTTCGGGTTTTCGATCAGGTGGGACGACACATTGACCAGGATGACCGCGAGCAGGAATCCGGCGATGATGCCGAACAAAGGCCAGGACGGGAATCGGTTCATCCCTGATCTCCCGCCGTTTATCCCTTTATCGCCGCCGCTCATCACCGTTTGTCCCATGGGTGCCGCCGTTGGTGGCACGGCTCTGGGCGGAAGTCCAGCCCCGTGGCACCAGGTCTCCATCGCTTCACGGAGATACGAGATGACACAAAGCTTAAGTCAAACAAGACGTTACGACCTCGACTGGTTAAGGATCATAGCCTTCGGACTGTTAATTTTCTATCACGTGGGGATGTTCTATGTGACGTGGGATTGGCATATCAAAAGCGATCATGCCTCGCATGCCATCGAGCCCCTCATGCTGCTGGTCAATCCGTGGCGGCTGGAGCTGTTGTTCTTTATTTCGGGTGTCGCCATGCGGTTCATGGCCGACAAGATGCCGCCACTGCGACTGGCCGGGTCGCGTTTCAATCGGCTGTTCTGGCCGCTGTTGTTCGGCATGGTGTTCATCGTGCCGCCGCAGAGCTTTTACCAGGTGGTCGAGCATTACGGCTTTACCGGCAACTATCTCGATTTCTGGCTCAAATATCTCAGCCACTATACCGGTTGGTGCAACGATGCCGACGGCTGCCTGATCGTGCCGACATGGAACCACCTGTGGTATGTCGCCTATCTCCTGCCCTATTGCCTGGCCTTCGCCCTCGCCTATCCGATCCTGAAACGCCTGCCGCTGGCGTGGTTGGAGCGGGTTCCGGCCTGGCTCTATTTCGTCGTGCCGTGGGTATTGTTCTTCGTCGCCAAGATCACCTTGATGACGAGGTTCGGCGAAAGCCACGCCTTCGTCGGCGATTGGTATGTGCACGCCAGCTCGCTCGGGTTTTTCCTGTTCGGCGCCATGGCGGCGAAGTCGGAACGTTTCTTTGAGATCGCCCGCAAGGCACGGTGGTTGAGCTTGGGCGTCGGCCTCTTCGCCTATGCCGTGCTGATGGCCGCCTTTTTCGGTCTGGTCGGCGGCGGGCTGGACAAGACCACGGGCATGGTTCTCGGCCTGATCCTCAAGAGCCAGCAGGCGATCTTTATGATCATGGCCTTGCTTGGTTTTGCCCGTCAGCATCTGTCCAACGCCGACGGCCCGATCCGGCGCACCCTGACGGACGCGATTTTTCCGTTCTATATCGTGCATCAGACGATCATTGTCGTGGCCGCCTATAATCTCAATCGGCTGCATATGCCGGTGGCAACCGAGGCAGTTATTCTGATCGCCCTGACGGCAGGTGGTTGCTGGCTGACCTATGTCGTCGTCAAGCGGATTGCGTTGCTGCGTCCGTTGTTCGGACTGAAGCTAAAAGCTTGAAAGGGCTTGTAAAAAAACCTAGTGTCGCGGTCTGTTTTCGAAAGGCCGCGACGTGCCCCCTTCCCCGCATCCGCTCGTTATCAAGGGGCGCCAGGCCTTTCAGGCCGGCAATTTGCCCGGCGCTTTGTCTCTAAGCGAAATGCGTTTGCAGGAGGCGGCGAACGACCTCGACGCGATCGAGCTCAAGGCCGTCATCCTGCAAAGGCGCGGCGATTTGCGCGGCGCCGAGGCCGTGTTGCGCCAGGCGGTGGCGATCGATCCGGCCTGCGAGTGGGCGGCCAACGACTTGACGCTTTTGCTGCATCGTCTGGGCGATCGGTTTGGCGCCGAAACCGCGGCGCGCGAGGCGCTGGTTGCACGACCCGACGACGCCCAGGCGCATCTGCAGCTGGGTGTTATTCTGGCCGAAAAGGACGATCTGCCGGCGGCCGAATTCCACAATCGCCGGGCGCTGGAGCTGGCCGGGCCGCACCCGCAGATCCTGCTCAATCTCGGCCTGTGCCTGTATAATCAGGGGCAGATCGACGCGGCCGAACCGGTGATGTTGCAAGCGCAGGAGATGGCGCCGGATTTCGCCCAGGTGGCGGCGCATCTGTCGCGGCTGTATGAGGCCAAGCGCGACATGAAGAGCGCCTTTGCCTGGCTGGAACGCGCCGAGGCCATCGGGCGCAAGACCGGCGAGGACTTTACCCTGCTGCGCGCCCGTTATCTGGCCGGCGACCAGCCGCAGGCCGCGCTCGATCTGATCGACAAGAGCGGCGACGCACTGGGCGGCCCGGCCATGTTGGAGCGCGGGCGGCTGCTCGATCGGTTGGGACGGCCGGACGAGGCCTGGCCGGCTTTGGTGGCCGCCAAGGCGCGTTTGGCTGGCGACAGCGGCGCCGTCTATGACGGCGAACGGGTGACCACGCAATATACGGCTCTGAAGGCCTTTTTCACGCGCGATACCCTGGCGCGGTTGCCGAAAGCGGGGAAGCGGAGCGATACGCCGCAGCCGATATTTATCCTCGGTTTGCCGCGATCGGGCACGACCATGCTGGAGCAGATGCTGAGCAGCCACCCGGAGGTGAGCGCCGGCGGCGAATTGCCGTTTGTCTATGAATGGCAGGCCCTGATCCGCAATGTCCTGCCCGGCGACCGGTCGTTCCCGGAGAAGCTGGCCTTCGCCGCGGCGGCCGATTACCACCATGTGATCGCCCTGCTGCGCGACTATTATCTCGGGCGTATCGAAGCCTATGGGGTGGCCAGTACGCGGCCTTTGTTCACCGACAAGATGCCGCTGAACGATGTTTACCTGCCCTTGATCCGGTTGGCCTTCCCCGAGGCGGCGGTGATCCGCATGGTCCGCCATCCGCTCGATGTCGCCGTGTCGGTGCTGTCGCACGACCTGACCCACGGGCAGAATTTCGGTTATGGCGTGGAGTCGATTATCGCCCATATGGTGGCGACCCATGACCTCAACAGCCATTACGACGCCGTGCTCGACCGGTCGGCCACGGTAATGCGTTATGAGGATTTTGTCGCCAACCAAGAAGCCGAAACACGGCGGATTCTAGCGGTCTGCGGGGTGGAGTTCGACCCGGCCTGCCTGCGTTTTCACGAAAATCCCCGCCATGCGCCGACCCCGTCCTATGCCCAGGTGACCAAACCGCTGAACGACCGTTCGGTCGGGCGGTGGAAGTCCTATGCCGGCCATTTCGCGCCCTATAGGGAGCAGATCGCGCCGGTTATCGCGGCCTTGGGCTATAGCGTTTAGGGCACAGTCCGCCACCATCATATCCTTGTCATGGCGCTGTCATAACCGGCATGTTAGGCTATATGCGGCCTACGGGGGACTTATGGCGGAGACGACGACAAATCCTGAGGTGGCCGCGCTGGAGAAGGCGTGGTGGGCGGCGTGGTGGCAGGCCGACTATTCGTGGGATGGTCTGGCGCAAAAACGGGACCTGGGCGAAGAGAAGTCCTTGCAGGATTATTGGTCGTCCGAGCGGGATTTTTTGATTACCGAACCCGGGAGCGGTCGACGCTGGACGCGCCTGCATTGCCCGTTCATTTTCGCCGATGGGACGCCGTCACCAAAGTCGTCATGGGGCCAAACCGAATGGTCGGCCGTCACGCAACTTGTCCGCTCGCAGATCGATCGGTTGTCGGGTGCGGTGCTTCATCGCTTCGACCTGGCTCCCGGCACCGACCGTGTCCGTGCCGATCATGCTTACGTCGAGACCTTGATGCTTTTTGGTGACGGCGATTTGACCGCTGATCTTCGCGGCGCCTGGCTCCCCTATGTGTCGTTCGCCCAGGCCGTGCTGCACAAAAGCGATTTTAGCGATACCGTCTTCAGCACCAACGCCAGTTTCATAGGCGCGGTTTTTGAGCAAGGCGTCCGCTTTTCACGCGCCCGTTTTCTAGGCACGGCCAGCTTCGATGAGGCACAGTTCCATGGTGTCGTCACCCAGGAAGAGCACGCCTTTTTCGATGGCGCCTATTTTGCCGGCCCTGTCGAATTCCCAGAAACCGAATTCGAGGCCGAGGCCGTTTTCAACGGCGCCCACCTGGCTGGACGCGCCAATTTCTTCGGCGCGCGGTTCGAAGACCGGGCCCTGTTCGACGACATCGAGTGCCTCGAAAATATTCACTTCTACAAGGCCGCCTTTGTCCGCCGCCTGACCATCAATGACGCCAAATTCTACGGCAAGGCCAATTTCGAAGGCGTCACCGACGGCGATCCGATCGCCTTGTCGGCCCAGCCCCTGAGCCTGACGGTCAAGAACGGCAGCCTGACCGGAGAGTTGTCGCCGGGCACCGGGCCGACGCCGCGCAGCTATCTCGCCCTGCCGAAACTGCTGGCCAAGGGCGCCGTCTTTTACAACGACGCCAATTTTTCCAACCGCGATCTGCTGTCGCCGTCAACCTTCGAAGGGGCGCAGTTTCACCATCTGGCGCGCTTCCACGGCAGCGATATCCACGCCAATGTCAGCTTTCACAATAGCTTGTTCCGCAAGGCGTTGAGCCACCAACCGCAGAACCTGCCGCCGTTTCCGGAAAGCCTGCTGAAACTGCGTTTCGCCGCCACGGAGGCGACGGATTATCGCGCCTGGAAGAAGGACTATCTCAAGGGGCGGGCCGCGGCGTTGAAGGAGTCGTTCGGGCGTAACAGCTATTTCGACGCCCTGGAGGCCAGCTACCGCACGCTCAAGCAGTTGATGGAGGATCGCCGCGACCACATCCGCGAGGGCGACTTCTTCACGCTGGAGCTGCTGGCGCGGCGGCGGCGCAGCGACGTGCCGTGGTGGGAACGCGGTTTTTCGTGGCTTTATTCGACCGTGGCCAATTACGGCAATTCGATCTTCGGACCATTGTTCTGGCTGCTGGCCCTGCTGGCCGCCTCCGCTGCCGGTTATTATTCGGCGGCCGAAAGCGTGGTTTATCATAGCGCGAGATTGCACCAGGACCATTTGCTGGCGGCCTTCAGCTTCGCCTGGCACAATGCGTTTGCGCCGTTCAGCGCGCTCGACGCCAGCAAGGCCGGCGGCGGCGATGCCTGGCTGAACGATGTCCTGTTCGGCACGCATGCGGGCTTTGCCATGGTGTTGAAAGTAGCGGCGACGGTGCAGTCCCTGCTGACCCTGCTGCTGGCCTTCCTGTTCGCCCTGGCCGCACGGCGGCGTTTCCAGATCAACTGATGGCCTGTGATCCGACCTCATCGACCGCGGCACGTGAAGCCGAATGGTGGCAGGGCTGGCGGGGCCTGGATTTCTCGTGGCAGGGCCTGGCGGCGCGCCCGGGCAATGACAGCGCCACATTGCAGGATTATTGGCGCAATGAGGCCGGCCGCCTGATCGCGGAACCCGGCACGGCCCGGCAATGGACGCGGTTTCACTGCCCCTTAACCTTTGCCGACGGATCGCCTTCGCCCAAGGCCTTATGGACGGCGGATGACTGGCGCGACCTGCATCAGTCCTTGCGCACCCGTCTGGCCATGAGCACGTCGGCACGGCCGGGCCTGCTGGATGGGGTGGTGCTCGATGCCCTGCTGGAAGGCGAAACGGAATTGCCGGACGAGGCCGATTATCTTTGGGTGCAGGCGGCCAATGTCTATATCCGCGGCGATGTCGATCTGAGCCATAATGGCTGGGGGCTGGCCGATTTTGCCGGGGCATGGTTCGGCGGCAAGGTCGATCTGACCGGGGCTCGGTTATTGGACAGCGATTTCACGCCGGCGCGTTTTGTGCTTCAGGCCGTTGCGCAAGATCAAGTCCGCGAGGTCGCCGCTCCGGTCGTGGTGGAAACGGTCGCGGAGGTACAGCCTTCACCCAAGCGCCGGTTGGGCAAATGGGCGGTTATCGGCCTTGTCGCCGCGGTGGCGGTTGCCGGTATTATATGGCTGATAAGGTCGGCATAGCCGCGCAATTTTATCGTCGGCAAGGACGATGATTGTCATGGCTATGTCGGCCCTTGCCCGCGCCGGGGCGCACAGCTTCATCGTAAAGGCTAAAGCGCGTCTTTCAATCGCGCCACCGCCGCGTCGGACACGCCCTTGATGGCACCGCTGACGTCGGCCTGCCATAGCGCCGGGTCGACATTGACCTGCAAAATCTTGCTCTTGCTCATGCCGACCCCGCCCAGGATGCTGATGGCGTTGCCGATGACTTCGCCGGTCTTTTGTCCGGACGTCTTGGCATCCACCGTTTCGAGAATGGCGTCGCTGTCGATCATCAAGGGCGACTGCAGCTCAAGGCGCATGCGGCTTTGCGGGTCCATCATCGTCGCCTTGGCATTGGGCGTGATAAGGAACATTTGCGTGGAGACGGGCTTAATCGACAGGCCCGCCTGACCGGTCGTCTTGGCATTGCGCGCCAGGGCGCGGAAGCCGCGGCGGTTACTGGCCGTCAAGGTGGCGAAATCGACGACGACGCGGAAGCCAAGGACGGCGGCGCCGGATTGCGTCATGAGGTCGGCTTCGTGGCGGACGATGGGGGCATTGCCCACCGCGGTCATGGAGCCGCCGCCGGCGAGATCCGGCAACATGGTCGGCAGGAAGTAGTAGTTCATACCGGTCGGGGCGAAGAAGTCCGACGTCACCTGGTTCATGCCCTTGACCGTCTCACCCGATGGCTTGGCGCTGCTCATGATGTCGTTATAGGCGCTGTAGGTCCTGGCCTCTTCCGGCGAAACGACTTCGATGCCGGCGGCCTTCAGGTCGGCCACCAGATTGGCATAGGCTTCATCCGTCATGGCCTGCATCTGGGTAGCGGTCGGACCGCTCAGGTGCATGGTTGTCGCCGCGTGAGCGCCGCCGGCGCCGCTGGCGCTCGCCCTGGCGTCGGTGACGAACTGGATCTGGAAGAAGGGTATGATAACCTTTTTGACACCGCGGGCGCCTTCGGCCTGATTGACCCAGAACAGGTTTTGGCCATCGCCGGTGTGGTCGGCATGCGGATCGAAGGCGATCGCGTCCTTGGCCTTGGCGTTGCTTTCGCCGCCGGCAAAAGAAGGGTGAGCGCAGGCCAGGGCCAAAGCGCAGGTCAAGGTCGCGGCAAGGGTCGATTTTTTCATGATGGGCATGTGTATCTCCGGAAACATGCTGCGACAGCTAGGGCGTCCGGACGGCACAGGCAATGAACAAATCCTGTAACTAATTACCTAACAGCATTTGTAACCGTGGCTAAAAACGGGCCACCAGATGGAAGTGGGCGCCGTCGAAGGTCTGTTGGACAAAGGTCACCACCTGGCCGTCATGCCAGGTTTCGCGGTCAACGCGCAGGCAGGCGGCGCCGGGATCGAGATCTAGAAGGTCCGCGGTTTTGGCGTCGGCGGCGACGGCATGGATACGGTTTTCCGCCTGGCTCCACGGGACCTGCTGCAGCAGCCATGAGCCCGGCGATACGGCGGAGAAATCGACATCCGCCGCCGACGGCACGGTCGACAACAGGATGGTGCGGTATTCGAAACAGAGCGGCCGGCCGCCGCCGATATGGACACCGGTGAGTTCGAGCTTGTTGGCCGTGATGTGCCGCGACAGCAGGCGGAAAGCATAGGTTTCGCCGCGCGCCCGGGCCTGGGCTTCGATATCGGGGATTTCGAGCACGGTCGCCGAGATCTGCGGCGCGGCGACAAAGGAACCGGCCTTCTTGCGGCGTTCGACCAGGCCGGCCTGAACCAGGGCGGTCAGGGCCTTATGCACCGTCATGCGCGAACAGCCATAGGTGACCTGCATCTCGTGCTCGACCGGCAGGCGGGCGCCTGGGGCCAGGGCGCCGGACTTGATGCGGGCTTCGATATCGTCGCGGATGGTTTGGTGGAGGGGCGTTTTCATGCGTCTGCCATCTTTTGCAGGGTGCGGCGGTAGGTCGCCAGGATGGCATTGCAGGCGATGTGGCGGCCGTCTTTGACGACCTTTTTGCCGTAGCGCCAGACGCAGTCGATGGCGCCGCCACCGGTGGCGAAGACATAGGCATCGAGCAGGTCGTCGCCGCTCTTTTCCATAAATCCGGGATGATCCTTATCGAGAGTGACGAGGTCAGCCGGATTGCCGACAGCTAGGCCCGAGACGCTGCCCAACGCCCGGGCGCCGCCGTTCAGGGCCTTGTTATATATATGGTTTATTATAGTTCTCTTTTTATGGAATAGTCTTTGCGAATATTCCAGCAGGCGCAATTCCTCGGCGGCATTGATCAGGACATTGGAGTCGGAACCGATACCGAAGGCCCCACCGTCGGCGAGGAAAGCGTCGCCCGGAAAGACGCCGTCGCCGAGATTGGCTTCGGTGATCGGGCACAGGCCGGCGACCGCGCCGGAGCGCGCCAGGCGCCGGGTTTCGTCTTCGGTCATGTGGGTGGCGTGGACCAGGCACCATTGTCTGTTGACAGGCGCTTGATCGAGCAACCAGTCGACCGGGCGCCGGCCGGTATGGGCCAGGCAGTCCTCGACCTCGCGCAGCTGTTCGGCGATATGGATATGGATCGGCGCGCCCGCGGCCATGGGAATCAGGGCCGTCAGTTCGTCGGGGGTGACGGCGCGCAGGCTGTGCGGCGCGATGCCGACCACGGCGTCATCGAGCCGGGCGATGTGGCTGCGGCTGGCGTCGAGCAAGGCTTGAAAGCCGTCGAGATCGTGGATGAAGCGCACCTGCCCCGCTGTCGGCGCCAGACCGCCAAAACCGGCATGGGCATAGAAGACCGGCAGCAGGGTCAGGCCGATGCCGGTCTGTTCGGCGGCGGCGGCAATACGGGCGGCCATTTCGGCGGGGTCGCCATAGGGGCCGTCCGGTCCATGGTGCAGGTAGTGGAATTCTCCGACGCGGGTAAAGCCGCCTTCGAGCATGTCCATATAGGCAAGCGCGGCGATGGCCTGCAATTCGTCGGGGCCGATATGCGCTAGGTGGCGGTACATCTGGTCGCGCCAGCCCCAGAAGCTGTCTTCGTGGCCGGTGCGGCGTTCGGTCAGGCCGGCGATGACGCGTTGGAAGGCATGGCTGTGCAGGTTGGGCATGCCGGGAATAGCGATAGCGTGGCGTTCGCTGGCGCCGGCCGCGACGCCGGCTTCGACCGCCGCGATGCGACCGTCGGTGATGGTCACGCGAACGTCGCGTGCCCAACCGTCGGGCAACAGGGCCTGTTCGAACCATAAGTTATCGTTTGACATGTCGCCGTCCTTGCTCAATATAATGTATATACATTATTTTCAGCCTTGCAATCGGATTGGCAATCAGGTGGTTCATGCGATGTGATCATGTCTGGCAAAACGCCCGCCTGATGACCATGGTGCCAAACGATTCTGGCCCACTCGGGCTTATCGACAATGGTGTCGTGGCGGCGAAGAACGGCCGCATCGTCTATGCCGGTCCGGCGGATGAAGCGCCAACCTTGGATGGCCCGACGTCCGATTGCGACGGCCGCTGGATCAGCCCAGGTCTGATCGACCCGCATACCCATCTTGTCTTCGCCGGCAATCGCGCTCATGAGTTCAAACTGCGTCTCGACGGCGCCAGTTACGAAGACATTGCGCGCGCGGGCGGTGGCATTTTGTCGACCGTGCGCGAGACGCGCCTGGCCAACGAAAACGAGCTGATCGCGCAAACCCTGCCGCGTCTCGACGCCCTGTTGCGCGACGGCGTCACCACGGTCGAGATCAAATCGGGGTACGGCCTGACCCTGGCCGACGAGCTCAAAATGCTTCTCGCCGCCCGGGGAGTGATGCGTCATCGCCCGGTGCGCGTCGCGGCGACATTGCTGGCCGCCCACGCCGTGCCCCCAGAATTTGCCGGCCGCGCCGACGCCTATATCGACGAGGTGTGCGAGCGCATCATCCCGGCCATAGCACGAGAAGGCCTGGCCTCCGCTGTCGACTGTTTCTGCGAAGGCATCGGCTTTAGCCCGGCCCAGACGGTGCGGGTGTTCGATGCCGCCAAGGCGCACGGATTGGCCGTCAAGCTGCACGCCGAACAGTTGTCGAACCTGAACGGCGCCGGGTTGGCGGCGCGTTACGGCGCCCTGTCGGCCGATCATTTGGAGCATCTCGACGATTCCTGCATTGCGGAAATGAAGGGCGCCGGCACGGTCGCCACCCTGCTGCCTGGCGCCTTTTACTTTATGCGCGAAACGAAGGTGCCGCCGATTGCCGCCTTGCGCGCTGCCGGCGTGCACATGGCTTTGGCGACCGACTGCAATCCCGGCACCTCGCCCGTGACTTCGTTGCTGAGCGTCATGAACATGGCCGCCACCCTCTTCCGCATGACGGTCGAGGAGTGCATGCGGGGCGTCACAGTCAACGCTGCTCATGCACTCGGTCTCGGCGGCGAGATCGGCACGCTGGAGGCCGGCAAGAGCTGCGACCTCGCCATCTGGTCGGTCTCCGAGCCGGCCGAACTCGTCTATTATCTGGGCCTGAGCCCGCTTCACGCCCGCATTTTTCAAGGCCAGACAACATGATCCTCACCCCCGGCGACGTCACCTTGAGCCAATGGCGCGATATCTATCGCGGCGCCAAGCCGACCCTCGATCCCGTCTGTTTGCCACGCGTCGCCGAGAGCGCCGCCGCCGTCGAACGCATTTTGGGCCGCGGCCAGCCGGTCTATGGCATCAATACCGGCTTCGGCAAGCTGGCTTCGACGCGCATCGATTCCGAGGATCTGGAAACCTTACAGCGCAATATCGTGCTCAGCCACGCCGGCGGTGTCGGTGATCCATCCCCCACCGCCATTGTCCGCCTGATGCTGGCCCTGAAACTGACCTCCCTGTCGCAGGGCGCCTCGGGCGTCAAGGTGGCGACCCTCCAGCGCCTGGAAGACCTGCTGACTCGTGACCTCATCCCCGTCATTCCGTGCCAGGGTAGCGTCGGCGCCTCGGGCGACCTGGCGCCGCTGGCCCATATGGCCGCCGTCATGATCGGGGTCGGCGAGATCGAGCAGGATGGCGTGCGCCGCCCCGCCGCCGAAGCCCTGGCCGAGGCCGGACTGGCGCCGCTGGTTTTAGGTCCGAAAGAGGGTTTGGCCCTGCTTAACGGCACGCAGTTTTCAACCGCCAATGCCCTGGCCGGACTGTTCGAAGCCGAGGTCCTGTTCCAGTCGGCCCTGGTCACCGGCGCATTGTCGACCGAGGCCGCCAAGGGTTCCGACGCGCCATTCGACCACCGTATCCACACCCTGCGCCGCCATAAGGGCCAGATCGATGTCGCCGATGCCCTGCGCGATTTGATGAGCCGATCGGCTATCCGTGCCTCCCACCTCATCGGTGACGAGCGTGTGCAGGACCCCTACTGCCTGCGTTGCCAGCCCCAGGTCATGGGTGCGGCGCTCGACGTCCTGCGCCAGGCGGCAACAACCTTGTTGACCGAATCCAACGGCGTTTCCGACAATCCTCTGATTTTTCCGGAAACGGACGAAGCCCTGTCCGGCGGCAATTTCCACGCCGAGCCGGTCGCCTTTGCCGCCGACATGATCGCGCTCGCTGTGTGCGAAATCGGCTCGATCGCCGAACGCCGCATCGCCATGCTGGTCGATCCCGCGCTTTCGGGACTGCCGGCCTTTTTGACGCCGAAACCCGGGCTTAATTCCGGCTTCATGATCCCCCAGGTGACGGCCGCTGCCCTGGTCTCCGAAAACAAGCAGCGCGCCTACCCCGCCAGCGTCGATTCCATCCCGACCTCGGCCAACCAGGAAGACCATGTGTCGATGGCGGCCCACGGTGCCCGCCGCCTGCTCGGCATGGTCGAGAATGCCACGGCGGTCATCGGCATCGAACTGCTGGCGGCGGCGCAAGGCTGCGATTTCCACGCGCCTTTGACGTCGTCGGCGGAGTTGGAAAGCGTCCGCGCGTTAACGCGGGCGTCGGTGCCGCATCTCGACGACGACCGCCATTTCCACCCCGACATGGCCAAGGCGATCGCCCTCGTCCGCGACGGTTCGGTGATCCGCGCCGCCAACTATCCCCTTCCCTCGATTTCCGGATAAGCTCATGACTCGTCTCGACAATTCCCGCGTCATCAAACCCGCCACCGGCACGACGCTCAGCGCCAAGTCGTGGATGACCGAGGCGCCGCTGCGCATGTTGATGAACAACTTGCACCCCGATGTCGCCGAACGGCCCGAGGAACTGGTCGTCTATGGCGGCATCGGCCGCGCCGCCCGCGATTGGGAAAGCTATGACAAGATCGTCGAAACCCTGCGCCGGCTGGAGAATAACCAGACGCTGTTGATCCAGTCGGGCAAGCCGGTCGGCGTTTTTGAGACCCACGAAAACGCACCGCGCGTCCTGATCGCCAATTCCAATCTCGTGCCGAAATGGGCGACCTGGGAGCATTTCCACGAGCTCGACCGCAAGGGTTTGGCCATGTACGGCCAGATGACGGCCGGGTCGTGGATCTATATCGGCACCCAGGGCATCGTCCAGGGCACCTATGAAACCTTCGTCGAGATGGGCCGCCAGCATTACAACGGTGACTTGAGCGGCAAATGGCTGCTGACCGCCGGTTTGGGCGGCATGGGCGGGGCGCAACCGCTCGCCGCCGTCATGGCCGGCGCCTCGTGTTTGGCCATCGAATGCCAGCCGTCGCGGATCGAGATGCGGCTGCGCACCGGCTATCTTGATTATCAGGCCAAGGATATCGACGACGCCCTGGCCATGATTGCCAATACCACCAAGCCGATTTCGGTCGGGCTGCTGGGGAATGCCGCCGATGTCCTGCCCGAACTGTTCCGCCGCGGCGTCCGTCCCGACCTCTTGACCGACCAGACCTCGGCCCACGATCCGATCAACGGTTACCTGCCGTCCGGCTGGACGGTCGAGCACTGGATGGACATGCGCGAACGCGACCCGCAGGCCGTGGCCACAGCGGCCAAGGCTTCGATGGCCCAGCACGTCCGCGCCATGCTCGATTTCCATGCCGCCGGCGTACCGACCGTCGATTACGGCAACAATATCCGCCAGGTCGCCAAGGACGAAGGTGTCGAGAACGCTTTCGATTTTCCCGGTTTCGTGCCGGCCTATATTCGGCCGCTGTTCTGCCGCGGCATCGGTCCCTTCCGCTGGGTGGCGCTGTCGGGCGATCCCGAGGACATTTACAAGACCGACGCCAAGGTCAAGGAACTGCTGCCCGACAATAAACACCTGCACAACTGGCTCGACATGGCGAAGGAGCGCATCAAGTTCCAGGGTCTGCCGGCGCGCATCTGCTGGGTCGGTTTGGGCGATCGTCACCGTCTGGGGTTGGCGTTCAACGAGATGGTGCGGTCGGGGGAGTTGAAGGCGCCGGTCGTTATCGGCCGCGATCATTTGGATTCCGGGAGCGTCGCTTCGCCCAACCGCGAGACCGAAGCCATGCGCGACGGTTCGGACGCTGTCTCGGATTGGCCATTGCTCAACGCCCTGTTGAACACGGCGTCGGGCGCCACCTGGGTGTCGCTGCACCACGGCGGCGGAGTCGGCATGGGCTATTCGCAGCATTCCGGCATGGTCATTGTCTGCGACGGCAGCGACGATGCCGCCAAACGTATCGGCCGCGTCCTGTGGAACGATCCGGCGACGGGGGTGATGCGCCACGCCGATGCGGGTTACGAGATCGCTTTGGATTGCGCCCGCGACAAGGGTCTGGATTTGCCGGGCATCCTGAAGTGATTACGCCGTTACCCGCCGCCGATCGCGTGGCTGTGCCGTGGAAGAACGGCGGCGGGGTGACGCGGGAGGTCTGCGTCTTTCCCGCCGGCGCCGGCATGGACGATTTCCTGTGGCGGATCAGCATGGCCGAGGTGGCCGAAGCGGGGCCGTTTTCAGTGTTTGAGGGTATCGACCGGCACCTGACCTTATTGCGCGGGCGATTGCAACTGACGTTCGATGATCGTGAGGTTGTCCTTGGTCCCGGCGACAGTCTCGTCTTCGACGGCGCGGCGCGTTGCCATGGGACGCCGCTCGATGGGCCGGTCAGCGACCTCAACGTCATGACCCGGCGCGGTCAGGTGACAGCGATGGTGCGGCAGGTCGAAGGGCATACCGTCGCGATGCCAAGAGCTGCCGTATTGATTGATTTGGCGAGCCTGGATGCCGTGATGTTCGACCCGGCGCCAGGTCATGTTCAGGCGCCGGGTATGTCCATCCTGGTCGAGTTCGCTTAAGCCACCGCTTCCGCGGCGCGTTTGGCGGTCAGGCTGCTGCCGGCCGAGGCGACGATCACCAGGCCGATGGCCAGCCACTGCCACAGGCTGAGATGTTCGCTCAGGATCACCAGCCCCAAAAGCGCGCCGACGGCGGGTTCGAGGCTCATCATCAGGCCGAAGGTCTTGGCCGGAATGTGCTTCAACGCCATCATCTCGAACGAATAGGGAATGGCCGACGACAGGACGGCGATGCCGAGGCCCCACGGCAGGACCGACCACGACCACAGCCCGACGCCGGCATGAACCATGCCGATCGGCAGGGTGAAGACGGTCGAGAACAGCATGCCGAGCGCCACTGCCTTGCCGCCATGGACGCGGTCGGAGACCTTCTGGCCGACGATGATATAGACGCCCCAGCACAGGGCCGCGACCAGGGCCCAGGCGACGCCGATGGGATCGAGTGCGGTCATGCCGGCACGCAAGGGCAGAAGCAGGGCCAGACCGGCGACGGCGCAGGCGACCCAGACAAAATCGCTCCACCGTCGCGACGCCAGGATGGCGACGGCCAGCGGACCGATAAATTCCAAGGCGACGCCTATACCCAAGGGGATACGCGCGATCGCCATATAGAAGGTCAGGTTCATGACGCCCAAAATGGCGCCATAAAGGACGACGATGCCCCAGTGCTTGCGCTCGGGTCCGCCGGTCCACGGCCGGAACCAGGCCAACAGGACGACCGTGGCGAACAACTGGCGCAGGGCGGTTGTGCCTTCGGCGCCGATAATGGGGAACAGGTGCTTGCTGAAGGACGCACCCGCCTGGACCGAGACGATCGAGATCAGGATGGCGATAATGGCAAGCAATTTGACGTTTATTTTAGACATGGTTCGACTCCGGTGTGGCGTCGTCTTGTCGTGACCGGGTACGGCGCACCTCGTCCGGAGAACATCTGCCGCCTAAATAGCGAATTGCGGCAGTAGTCTCAACTCATCAGCAAAATAAAATTGGTCTCATTGATTCCGGATGGCTGCGCTGGCACAGTCGCAAAAAAGAGGAAACACGATGATCCGCACCGCCGCACTTGCTCTCACGCTGGCCGCCTTTGCCGTGCCAGTTACGGCCAAGCCGGTGATTATCGGTTATCTGCCGACCTTCAAGGACTACAATGCGGCACTCGATGCCACGGACCTCTCCAAGGTCACCCATATCAATGTCGCCTTTGTCAATCCGGACCCCGACGGCCTGATCGTCAAGGGTGACGCCATGGCCTGTTCCGACGGCTTCAAGGGCGGCAATGTGCCGCTGGCCGACATGCGCACCATCATCGCCCGCGCCCACAAGGCCCACGTCAAGGTCATTCCTTCCCTGGGTGGCGGCGAAATCCCGAAATGTTCGGGTGATTGGGTGACGCTGTTGTCGCCGGCCATGCGTTCGACGACGGTGGCCAACCTGCTGAAATTCGTCGACGATGAGAAGCTGGACGGCATCGATGTCGACCTCGAATGGGACGTCCTGACGGCGATTGACCAGGCCGGGGACTACGTGCCGTTTATCCAGGAGCTGTCGGCCGGCCTGAAAAAACGCCACAAGCTCTTGACCTGCGCCACGGCGTCGGGCGAAGGCGGCATGGTGCCGCTGGGGTCGGTGCCCTATTTCGATTATATCAACATCATGTCCTATGACGGTGTCGGCATCAATCGCGACGGCAAGATCTGGGGCAGGCCCGGCGGTGAAATCGCCAGCATGGACATGGCGCGCGAGGACATCGCCGTGTGGCAGGCGCGCGGCGCCACCCCGGCCCAGATCGTCCTGGGTGTGCCGTTTTACGGCCATGCCTTCGGCACCTATCGCGGCAATGCGCACGATTACAACGACCTGCTGGCGGCCTATGGCGAACAGGTGGCGGAAAACGATATTATAGGTGAAGCCTGCGCCGGCTGTAATTACGTCACCTATAATGGCCGGCCGACGATCCGCGCCAAGGCGGAGTTGGCCAAGCAATATGGCGCCGGGATCATGATCTGGGAATTGTCGGGGGACGTTCAGGGCCCGGACAGCTTGCTCGACGCGGTCTATGACTCGCTGAACAACTAAAAAAAACGCATCGTCCTCGTCGATGCCGACTAAACTCGAATTTTCGTGCTTTTCGTGCTTTTCGTGGTCAAGCCTTTTTGCGCTGTGGCAAGGCAAGCAAGAAGGTTTCGAACACGAAAAGCACGAAAAAAGAGAAAAGCACCAAAATTCGGGATTTGCGGTTAGGGCCTCGCTTGAACCTATTACGACGGTCGCTGCGCGACGAAACGCCCGCACAATAACCGCAGCATAATTGCCCAAATTGACTCTCATTTTTAGGAAAATATTGCAAACTGACGGCAAATTTGGAAATTTGACAAAAATGTCAATTTTCCAAATTGACCCTGCGGCGGTTTTTTTGTACCTTGAAAATCAAGAACAAGAGTAACGCCGTAATGCCGATCGTACGATCTACGATGTCCAAGGGGGAGAAAATGCTGCAGGCTACATGCGCAGCATTTGTGTGCCCCGATACCGCGGCGGCCTTGTTCCGCAACCCCAAAACCTCCATAAAATAAAAACAGGCACAGCCATGCGTGATCCTTTGTACGACTATACCCTTCGCCTCGGCGACGATTGCCTCGTCCTCGGTCAAAAGCTCAGCGCATGGTGCGGCCATGCCCCCAGTCTGGAAGTCGATCTCGGCTTGTCCAACCTGGCGCTCGACCTGGTCGGTCAGGCGACATCCTGGCTGGAACTGGCGGCCAAGGAAGAGGGCAAGGGCCGCAATTCCGATGCCCTCGCCTTCCACCGCAAGCCCGGCGAATTCCGTAACTGCGACCTGGTCGCCCAGGACAATGGCGATTTCGCCCAGACCCTGGCGCGGCAATTCTTCTACTCGAATTTCCAGCTGCTCTATCTCGAGGCCCTCAGCGGCTCGTCCCACAAGGGCATTGCCGAGATCGCCGCCAAGAGCGCCCGCGATGTCGCCTATCATGTCGATTTCACCACCGACTGGATGATCCGCCTCGGCGACAGCGCCTGCCTCAGCCACAAACGCCTGGTCAAGAGCCTGGAGCACATGTGGGCCTTCGTCGACGATCTGTTTGTGATGACCGAGGCCGATCACGCGCTCTATATCCGCGGTATCGCCGTCGACAGGGCTGCCCTGCGCGCAGAATACGACGCCCGTATCACGGCCGTGCTGCACGAGGCCGGACTGACCCTGCCGCGGGTCGAAAAGGCCGCCAATGACAGCAAGCGCGCCGCCGAACGCGTGCCGGAAATGCACTTCAATACGCGCGAAAATGACGTGCGCTGGGGCTTTTAATAGCCTATTAGGTATATGATTTCTATTGCAACGACTTCGCCGGGGGTGTAGGGCAAAGCCCTGTTCAGCAACGGAGATGAGCGTATGCGCGCTGCCTTTTATGACCGGGTTGACGACACCCTTGCCGATATCGAAGCGCGCGGACTGAAGAAGCCCGAGCACGTCATCGCCTCGCCGCAAAGCCCGGCCCTGCGCCTGGAAGACGGCCGGGAGGTCGTCAATTTCTGCGCCAACAACTATCTCGGCCTGGCCGACCACCCCGAGGTCATCGAAGCCGGCCGCGCCGCCATGCTGACCTACGGCTCCGGCATGGCCAGCGTGCGCTTTATCTGCGGCACCCAGACCCTGCACAAGACGCTGGAAGCGAAAATCGCGGCCTATGTCGGCAAGGAAGACGCCATCCTGTTCGCCGCCTGTTTCGACGCCAATGGCGGGGTGTTCGAACCGCTGCTGACCGAGGAGGACGCCATCGTTTCCGACAGCCTGAACCACGCCTCGATCATCGACGGCGTGCGGCTGTGCAAGGCGAAGAAGTACCGCTTCCAGAACGCCGATCTGAACGACCTCGAAACCCAGCTCAAGGCCGCCCGCGACAACGGCGCCCGCACGGTTTTGATCGCCACTGACGGCGTCTTCTCCATGGACGGCTACTACGCCCCGCTTGAAGGCATCTGCGCCCTGGCCGATCAGTATGACGCCCTGGTCATGGTCGACGACTGCCACGCCACCGGCTTCACCGGCCCGAAAGGCGCCGGCACCCACGCCCGCGCCGGCGTCGCCGACCGCGTCGACATCCTGACCGGCACCTTCGGCAAGGCCCTGGGCGGCGCCATGGGCGGCTATGTCGCGGCGAAAAAGGGCGTCATCGACCTGCTGCGGCAACGCGCCCGTCCCTATCTCTTTTCCAACGCCCTGGCGCCGGCGATCACGGCTTCCAGCCTCAAGGCCATCGAACTGGCCGAAGCCGGCGGCGACCTGCGCGACAAGCTCACCGCCAATGCGGAACGCTTCCGCGCCGGCCTGGGCGCCGCCGGTTTCGACCTGCTGCCGGGTTCGCACCCGATCATCCCGGTCATGCTGTACGACGCCAAGCTGGCCCAGGCCATGGCGGCCAAGCTGCTCGATGAAGGCATCTATGTCATCGGCTTTTCCTTCCCGGTCGTGCCCGACGGCAAGGCGCGCATCCGCACGCAGATCTCGGCCGCCCACACCTTCGATCAGATCGACAAGGCCATCGCCGCCTTCACCAAGGTCGGCCGTGAATTGGGAGTGGTAAAATGAGTGACGACGCCCGCCCCATGACAACGACCGCCACCTTGCCGAAGACCATGAAGGCTTTGGGGAAAACCAAGGCCGAACCCGGCATCTGGGAAATGACCGCACCGGTGCCCGACTGCGGCCCGGACGATGTCTTGCTGAAGATCACCCACACCGCCATCTGCGGCACCGACATCCATATCTATAATTGGGACGCCTGGGCGCAAAAGGCCATTCCGGTGCCGATGATCACCGGTCACGAATTCGCCGGCGAGATCGTCGCCATCGGCGCCCGCGTCACCCGCCCACTCAAGATCGGCCAGCGCGTTTCCGGCGAAGGCCACGTCGTCCATATGGACAGCCAGGCGGCGCGCATGGGCCGCTTCCATCTCGACCCGGACACCCAGGGCATCGGCGTCAACCGCCCGGGCGCTTTTGCGCAATATATGGTCCTGCCGGCCTTCAATGTCGTGCCCTTGCCCGAGCGCGTGTCGAACGAGCTGGGCGCCGTGCTCGACCCCTTCGGCAATGCCGTCCACACCGTGCAGCAAACCGATATGGTCGGTCAGGACGTGTTGGTCACCGGCGCGGGACCGATCGGTATCATGGCGGCGGCCGTCGCCCGGTTTGTCGGCGCCCGCAGCGTCACCATTACCGATATCAATCCCTATCGTCTCGACCTCGCCTCAAAGGTCGCCGACCTGCGCACGGTCGACGTCTCCAAGGAAGACCTCAACGATGTCCGCCATGAGCTGGGCATTGCCAACGGCTACGACGTCGCCATGGAGATGAGCGGCGCCAAACCGGCCATCCCCCAGGCCATCCAGCATCTGCGCATGGGCGGCGCCTTGACCTTGCTGGGCATCCCCGCCGGCGAAACCACGGTCAACTGGAACGACATCATCATGAAGGCGATCACCATTCGCGGCGTCTACGGCCGCGAGATGTTCGAAACCTGGCGCACGATGCTGGGCCTGATCGAGGCCGGCTTCCCGCTGGAACGGATTATTACCCATCGGTTGCCAGCGAGTGAGTTCCAGCAAGGCTTTGAAACCATGCGCGCCGGTCAGTCGGGCAAGATCGTCCTCGACTGGAGCGGGATGTAAGGTTCGGTAAGGTTTGTCCGCAGATTACGCAGATTACRCAGATTTTTCAGAGTCCACTCGGCTGGCTTTTGAGTGTGCTGAATCTTTTGAAGCTTTTTGCCACGGATAAGCACGGATTCGCCGCTTTGCGGCGACACGGATAAGTAAGGTTTTGATCCACAGATCAGCCAGATAAGCACAGATTTCAGGATGACATCTTGGCGCGGCGGTCTTTTTCAGGCGCGAAATCCCATCTGGCTTATCTGACCGTAACGGGCCTTATCTGTGGATTTCCATCTTTCCTAACTTTGCAAGGAACCGCAGTCTTTTCAATGTGTTAATCCTGCCTCGATAGCGAAAATGACCTTCTCAGCTTTCAGTGTTGAAAAGCTGATGCCTTTCAACGCAAAAAAGTCCGCAGCTAGACGGACCGCTTCGCGTAAAGACTCGACGACAAAGTCCGCTATATCTTTACCTTCAGCAACAGACTGAGGGACCACAATCTGCACAACGAGCCCCTTGTCTTTGTTAGAATAGTGTCCCAACTTAAAGCCATTAAAATCAGGCTTTGACACCGAACCTGGTACAAGGAAAATCGGATTAATCCACGCTTCCGATCCATGGTCGTAGCGAGCACCTCTTTCGTTGGCAGCGATATTCATTGCAGTATTAAGAATTTGATGTATTGGCGCCCCCCTCTGCTCAGGCCCTCCAAAATGATTTCCAATTGCAATCATTGTCCACGTCCTTGCACTCTCACTCGCTTGGCTAGCACCAAGTTATCTGCTGTATTGATCATACCAGGTCTCCAGTATCAACCGCACCAAAGGCCAGGTGTCGGAGGAGGTCAAGAATAAGCAAGTGCCCCCTCCGTCAGCGACTTCGCCGCAAGAGCGGCGAGCGCGCCGACACCTCCCCATTTCTGCGAAATAGGGAGGAGAAGGTTATCCCATCGCCAAACTCGCAGTCGCCAGGTCTTGCGCAGCGTCGCCGACGCTCTTGAACACGGTCACCGCGTCCTCGCGACCGTCGACAGCGCCGACCGCGCACAGGTCGGCCAGGGTGCCGCGGATATTTTCGGGCAGAAGCAAGCCGCTGGCGATCGGCACCGTCAAATCGCCGGCTTCGTTCAACGCCGCGCGGGTATCGATCCACACCTGAGCCGTGCTCATCAGGGCGTCGTCGCCTTCGCGCATGCCCGGCGTATAGCCGCCGATCAGCGCCACATGCTGCCCGGCATGCAGCCACTCACCCAGGATCAATGGGTGTTCCGACAAGGTGGCGCAGGCGATGATATCGGCCCCGGCCGCCGACGCGGCCAGATCATCGCTGACCGTGGCAGCGAAGCCGTTGGCGCGGAGATGGTGGACCAGTTTCTCCGCATTGGCGCGGGTGGGTGAATAGACTTCGACATCGCGAATATCGCGGACGCTGCGATAGGCGTAGGCCAGTTCGCTGGCGATGCGGCCGGAGCCGACCAGCAGGAGTTTGTGGGCATGGGCAACAGATAGGCGGTCGGCCGCGATTGCGGCCACTGCCGCCGTGCGCCGCGCCGTAAGTTCGCCGCCATCGAGCAGGGCCTTGTGTTCGCCGGTGATAGCGTCAAACAACAGGTAGCTGGCGGTCACCGCCGGCAGGCCGCGCTTCATATTGCCGGGGGTCACGTGGACGATCTTGACGCCGCCCATGACCGCGTTCCACGCCGGCATCATCAGCAAGGTGGCGTCGGGTTCGCCGGCCTGGGTGACCGTATGGACATGGCGTTGTGGCGATACCGTTTCTTGCCGCAGCAATTTCGGCAATTCAGCCGTCAGGCGGTGATACGGCAGGCGTTCGATCAGGTCGCGGGCAGTCAGATTATGCATGTGCGTCTCGCTCTTGTTGTGCGGTTACATCCAAAACGGTTTCCGCCAAAATCCATTCGCGGAAGGCCATCAGCGGCGGATGGTCGGCGCGGTCTTCCGGCCACGCCAGGTAATAGGCTTCGGCATTCTTCATCGGCAGGTCCAACGCGCGGACCAGTTGCCCGGTCTTCAACTCTTCCTCGATCAGGAAGGTCGGCAGCAGGGCGACGCCCAGCCCGGCGCGCGCCACTTGGGCCACCGTGGCGAATTGGTCGAACAACATGCCCTGGACGTTATCGGCCGGTGCGTCATTGAGCACCAGCCAGCGTTCCCAGGCGTCCGGCCGCGTCGTCAGGTGCAGCAGCGGCGCCTTGCGGATATCGCTGGGTCTCGCGAACTGAAAGCGTTGCAGCAATTCCGGACTGCACGCCGGCACGACATATTCTTCGCGCAGCAATTGGGTGTGTGCCCCCTGCCAATCGCCCTTGCCGTGGTGGATGGCCGCGTCCATGGCCTCCAGACGAAAATCGAACATGGTCAGGCGCGTCATCAGGTTGAGCGTAATGCCCGGATGTTGCGCCAAAAAAGACGGCAGACGCGGCGCCAGCCAGCGCGTGCCGAAGGTCGGCAGGATGGCCAGGTTCAATGTGCCGCCGAACGGATTGGCGCGCAGGTTGAGCGAGGCCATGCTGATCTTCTTCAAGGCATCGCGGATATCGCGGGCATAGGCCTCTCCGCCCGTCGTCAAGCGGATGGTCTGGCGTTCGCGGTGGAACAGCTCGACCTCCAACTGGTCTTCCAGCGCCTTGATCTGGCGGCTGACGGCGCTTTGGGTCAGGTTGAGTTCGCGCGCCGCCGTGGTAATGCTGCCGGTGCGCGCCGCGGCCTCGAAGGCCTGCAGATGGGCGGTGGGCGGCAAAAAACGGCGCGGCGTCAACATCGAAGTTCATTCCGTTTGAGAATGAGTTAATGCCGAAATGGCACTTTATATCGCCTATATTAGCGCGTATAAGCCACAAGTCCATACGTATCCGGAATGAACATGCTGAACGATGCCCGCACACACGGCCTGTGGGAAACCACGGCGCCCGAGGCTCCGCCGACAACGGCGTTGAGCGGAGATGTGCGCGCCGAGGTCTGCATCGTCGGTGGCGGTTATACCGGTAATTCAGCGGCCCTGCACCTGGCGAAAAGGGGCATAACGGCCGTCGTCCTCGAAGCGAAAGAGATCGGTTTCGGCGGCGCCGGGCGTAATGTCGGCCTGGTCAATGCCGGCATGTGGGTCATGCCTGACGAATTGCCCAATGTCCTGGGCGAGGTCCACGGCGATCGCTTGCTGAAACTGTTGGGCGACGCCCCGGCCGCGGTGTTCGACATCGTCAAGACCTACGGTATCGATTGCCAACTGGAAACCAACGGCACCCTGCATTGCGGCGTCGGTCAGGCTGGCCTCGACGAATTGAAGCAACGCGAGGCGCAATGGCAGGCGCGCGGCGCTCCGGTGCGCCTGTTGTCGCCCGAGGAAACCGCGCAAAAGATCGGCAGCCATGCCTATAGCGGCGCCCTGCTCGACCTGCGCGCCGGCACCATCCAGCCGTTGGCCTATGTTCGCGGCCTGGCGACGGTGGCGCTGAAGGAAGGCGCCACCATCCATACCGGTTCGCCCGCCCTCGATGTCACGGCCGACGGCTCGCAATGGCGGGTGCGCACGCCCGAGGGCTCCGTCACCGCCGATTGGGTCATCATGGCGACCGACGCCTATACACAAGGGCCGTGGGAGATCATCCGCCGCGAGCAGGTCCACCTGCCCTATTTCAACTTCGCCACCGAGCCGCTGTCCGCCAATGTCCGCATGTCGATCCTGCCCGGCAAGGAAGGCGTATGGGACACCAAGGAAGTCCTGTCGTCCTTCCGCATGGACAAGCTGGGCCGGCTTATCTTCGGCAGCGTCGGCGCGCTCAAGGGCGTCGGCGAAACCATCCACCGCGGCTGGGCCCTGCGCGCCCTGCACAAGATCTTCCCGCAACTCGGCGACGTCAAATTCGAAGCCGAATGGTACGGCCAGATCGGCATGACCGACGACAACCTGCCGCGTTTCCACAAATTTGCCGACCACGTCATCGGAATCAGCGGCTATAATGGCCGCGGCATCGCCCCCGGCACCGTCATGGGCCGGACCCTGGCCGAGCTGATCGCCGGCGACAAGACCGAGGCCGATCTGCCCCTGCCCGTCACCACGCCCGCCGAGGCGAAAATGCGGGTGATGAAGGAAGTTTTTTACGAGGTCGGCGCCCAGGCCGTCCACCTTACTGACTCAAGATTTTAGGAGCCCGCCATGATCACCGAAACCACACGCACTGCTGAAGATGTCTCAAACCTGCTGAAGGCCCTCGGCGTCGACGCCAAGACCTATACCGGCGGTTCGCTGACCGTCCATTCGCCGATCACCGGCGACGTCATCGCCAATGTCGTCGAAACCTCGGCCGCCGACGCCACGAAAGCCATCGACGCCGCGCATAAGGCCTTCCTCGATTGGCGCGTCATCCCGGCGCCGAAGCGCGGCGAACTGGTCCGCCTGTTCGGCGAAGAGCTGCGCGATCGCAAGGCCGAACTGGGCAAGCTGGTCTCGCTCGAAGTCGGCAAGGTAACCTCCGAAGGCCTGGGCGAAGTCCAGGAAATGATCGACATCTGCGATTTCGCCGTCGGCCTGTCGCGTCAGCTTTACGGCCTGACCATCGCCACCGAACGCAGCCACCACCGCATGATGGAAACCTGGCAACCGCTCGGCGTCGTCGGCATCATCTCGGCCTTCAACTTCCCCGTCGCCGTCTGGGCATGGAACGCGGCGCTTGCCCTCGTCTGCGGCGACTCGATCGTGTGGAAGCCGTCGGAAAAGTCGCCCCTCACCGGCCTGGCTACCCACGCCCTGTTCGAACGCGCGTTGAAGGCCTATGTCAATGCCGGCTTCGACGCCCCCGAAGGCCTGTCGGCCCTGATCATCGGCGCCCGCGAAGTCGGCGAAGTCCTGGTCGACCACGACAAGGTGGCGTTGATTTCCGCCACCGGTTCGACCGCCATGGGCCGCGCCGTCGGTCCGAAACTGGCGGCGCGCTTCGCCCGCTCGATCCTCGAACTGGGTGGCAACAATGCCGCCATCGTCTCGCCGACCGCCGACCTCGACCTGACCCTGCGCGGCGTCGCCTTCGCCGCCATGGGCACGGCCGGCCAGCGCTGTACGACGCTGCGCCGCCTGTTCGTCCACGACAGCGTCTATGACACCTTCGTGCCGCGTCTGAAGAAGGCCTACGGCTCGGTCAAGATCGGCAATCCAATGGAAGATGGCACCCTGGTCGGGCCGCTGATCGACAAGCTGGCCTTCGACGGTTTCGAAAAGGCCCTGGCCGAAGCCAAGGCCGCCGGCGGCAAGGTCGAGGGCGGCGAAAGAGTCATGGTCTCCGGCGAGAATGCTTATTATGTCCGCCCGGCGATCGTTGAAATGGCCGAACATACCGGCCCGATGCTGCGCGAAACCTTTGCGCCCATCCTCTATGTCATGCGCTATTCCGACATCCGTGAAGCCATCGGTTACCAGAACGATGTCGGCGCCGGCCTGTCGTCGTCGATCTTCACCAACGACATGCGCGAAGCCGAGCTCTTCATGTCGCCGGCGGGTTCCGACTGCGGCATCGCCAATGTCAATATCGGCACGTCCGGCGCTGAAATCGGTGGCGCCTTCGGTGGCGAAAAGGAAACCGGCGGTGGCCGCGAAAGCGGTTCGGACGCCTGGCGCGCCTATATGCGCCGCGCCACCAACACCATCAATTACGGCACCACCCTGCCGTTGGCCCAGGGTGTGCAGTTCGATGTCTGATACCGCAGCCAGCCAAACCTTCAACTGGGCCGATCCGTTCCTGCTGACCGAGCAGCTCAGCGACGACGAGCGCATGATCATGGACGCGGCGCGCGACTACGCCCAGGACCACCTGGCGCCGCGCGTGCTCAAGGCCTATGCCGAGGAATATACCGACCGCAACATCTTCAACGAGATGGGCGCGCTGGGTCTCTTGGGCGCCACCCTGCCCGAACAATATGGCGGGGCCGGCGCATCTTACGTCGCCTATGGTCTGGTGGCGCGCGAAGTCGAGCGCGTCGACAGCGGCTATCGTTCGATGATGAGCGTGCAGTCGTCGCTCGTCATGCACCCGATCTATGCCTATGGCAGCGAAGAGCAGCGCATGAAATACCTGCCGAAACTGGCTTCGGGCGAATGGGTCGGCTGTTTCGGCTTGACCGAACCCGATGCCGGTTCCGATCCCGGCTCGATGCGCACCAAGGCCGAGAAGATCGACGGCGGTTACCGCCTCACCGGGACCAAGATGTGGATCTCGAATTCGCCGATCGCCGATGTCTTCGTCGTGTGGGCCAAGTCCGACGCGCATGACGGCCAGATCAAGGGCTTCGTGCTCGACAAGGGCATGAAGGGCCTGTCGGCGCCCAAGATCCACGGCAAGCTGTCCTTGCGCGCCTCGATCACCGGTGAAATCGTCATGGACGGCGTCGAGGTCTCCGAAGACCACCTGCTGCCCAATGCCCGCGGTCTGGGTGGGCCCTTCGGCTGCCTCAACCGCGCACGCTACGGCATCGCATGGGGCGTTATGGGCGCCGCCGAGGATTGCTGGCACCGCGCGCGCCAATATGGCCTGGACCGCATACAGTTCAACCGCCCCCTGGCGCAAACTCAGCTCTTCCAGAAGAAGCTGGCCGACATGCAGACCGAGATTACGCTTGGCTTGCAGGCGGCTCTCCGCGTCGGGCAATTGTTCGACGCCGGTAAGATCCAGCCGGAAATGATCAGCCTGATCAAGCGCAACAATTGCGGCAAGGCCCTGGACATCGCCCGCCACGCCCGCGATATGCACGGCGGCAACGGCATCCATGAAGAATACCATGTCATGCGCCACGCCCAGAACCTGGAAACCGTCAACACCTACGAAGGCACGCATGACGTCCATGCGCTGATCCTCGGCCGGGCGCAGACGGGTTTGCAGGCGTTTTTCTAGGCATGAAACCCCTTTCCGGCCTGAAGGTTCTCGAACTGGCGCGCATCCTGGCAGGGCCATGGTGCGGCCAGGTCCTGGCCGATCTCGGCGCCGAAATCATCAAGATCGAGCGCCCCGAAGCCGGCGACGACACCCGCGCCTGGGGCCCGCCCTTCGTCACCGATGCCACCGGCCAAGCCTGGGGCGCCGCCTATTTTCACGCCACCAATCGCGGCAAATCCTCCGTCGCCGTCGCCTTTGAAACCCCCGAAGGCCAGGCCATCATCCGCGCCCTCGCCGCCGAAGCCGACATCGTCATCGAGAACTTCAAGGTCGGCGGCCTGGCCAAGTACGGCCTCGACTATGCCGCCCTCAAAGCCGTCAATCCCCGGCTGATCTATGCCTCGATCACCGGCTTCGGCCAGGACGGCCCGTACGCCCAGCGCGCCGGCTACGACTACATCATCCAGGGCATGTCGGGCCTGATGGACATTACCGGTGAGCCCGAGCGCGAACCGCAAAAGGTCGGCGTCGCCATCGTTGACATCTTCACCGGCATCTATACGGCGACGGCGATTTTGGCTGCGGTGCGCGGGCGCGGTGTGTCGGGCGAAGGCTGCCATATCGACATGTCGCTGTTCGACGTGGCCACCGGCGTATTGGCCAATCAAGCGATGAACTACCTCGTCTCCGGCAAGTCGCCGTCCCGCCTCGGCAATGCCCATCCCAATATCGCGCCTTACCAGGTGTTCAAGGTCGCCGACGGCCATGTCATCGTCGCCGTCGGCAATGACGGCCAGTTCCACAAGTTCTGTGCCGCCGTCGGCGCCAGCGATATTGCGCAGCATGACGGCTATCGCAGCAACGCCCAGCGCGTCGCCGTGCGCGCCGAACTGTCCGACGCCTTGCAGCCCTTTCTGTTGCCGCATACGCGTGCGGCGCTATTAGACCTGCTCGAAACCCACGGCGTACCGGCCGGACCAATCAACCGTATCGAGGACGTTTTCAACGACCCGCAAATCGTGCATCGCGGCCTCAGACTTGAACTGACCGCGGCCGATGGCTCCAAAGTGGCGGGCGTCGCCTCGCCGATCGTGATCAATGGCGAACGCATGGTCGCCGACACCCCCTCGCCTATGCTCGGCACAGGCAAAGCTGAATGGACGACACAATGAGAACCGGTGGCCAAATCCTTGTCGATCAATTGGTGAAACAAGGCGTCGAGCGCATCACCTGCGTGCCGGGCGAAAGCTATCTGGCGGCGCTCGATGCCATGTACGACGCCGATATCGACGTGATGATCTGCCGGCACGAAGGCGGCGCCGCCATCATGGCCGAGGCCTATGGCAAGCTGACCAACCGCCCGGGCGTGTGCTTCGTAACCCGCGGTCCCGGCGCCACCAATGCCGCCCACGGCGTCCATATCGCCCAGCACGATTCGACGCCGATGATCCTGTTTATCGGCCAGGTCGAACGCGCCATGCTGGGCCGCGGCGCCTTCCAGGAAATGGATTACACCGAAGTCTTCGGCAGCGTCGCCAAATGGGTGGTCGAGATCCGCGACCCGGCGCGCATTCCGGAACTGGTGGCGCGCGCCTTCCGCGTCGCCCTGCAGGGCCGGCCGGGCCCGGTGGTCATCTCCCTGCCCGAAGATATCCTGACCGAGATGGCCGATGTCGCCGACGCGCCCAAGGTCATCCGCACGGTGCCGGAAATGTCGATCACCCATTTCCAGGCGTTCGAACACCACCTGCTGGCGGCGAAAAAGCCCCTGATCATCCTCGGCGGCTCCCTATGGAGCGACGAAGGTTGCGACGCCATCGCCGAGTTCGCCGAGCGCTTTTCCATCCCCGTCGCCACCGAATTCCGCCGCGGCGCCCTTTTCCCCGCGACCCACCCCAGCTATGCCGGCGACCTCGGTTTCGGCCCTAACCCGAAACTGGCCCAGCGCGTGCGCGACGCCGATCTGCTGATCCTGATCGGCGCCCGCATGGCCGAGGTGCCGTCGCAGTCCTACACCCTGATCAAGGACCAGAAGGTCATCCACGTCTTCCCCGACGCCGCCGAAATCGGCAAGGTTTATCAACCCGTTCAAGGCATTGTGTGCGCTCCGGACGCCTTTGCCGGTTCCCTGACCTGGCTGAAACCGCCGGCGCGTGTCGTGTGGGCGGAAGAGACGCAAAACGCCCATATGGACTTCCTGATGTGGACGACCACCGCGGCCAAAATCCCCGGTGATTTCCAATATGGCGAGGTCATGGTGTGGCTACGCGATACCCTCCCCGCCGACACCATTATCTGCAACGGCGCCGGCAATTACGCCATCTGGGTCCACCGCTACTGGCGCCACACCCTGCCGCGCACCCAGATCGCCCCGACCTCGGGCAGTGTCGGTTACAGCGTCCCCGCCGGGGTCATGGCCAAGCGCCAGTGCCCGGACAAGACCGTCGTGGTCTTCGCCGGCGACGGCTGTTTCCTGATGCACGGCAACGAATTCGCCACGGCGGTGCAGTACGACATCCCGGTCATCGTCATCGTCGTCGACAACGGCATGTACGGCACCATTCGCATGCACCAGGAGCGCGACTACCCCCACCGCGTCGTCGGCACCGACCTGAAAAACCCCGACTTCGCCGCCTATGCCACGGCCTTCGGCGGCCATGGCGAGACGGTGCGTACGACGGCCGACTTCGCCCCCGCCTTCGAGCGCGCCCGCGCTTCGGGCAAGCCGGCCATCCTGCACTGCTTTATCGATCCGCAGGCCATTACCCCGGCCAAAACCCTGGACCAGGTCGCCAGCGGCGGTTAAGGTCGGCGGGCAGCGCCCTGAGGAAACCCTATGACAAAACAATATGATGCGGTGATCATCGGCGGTGGCCACAACGGTCTGGTCTGCGCCTTTTACCTGGCCCGCGCCGGCCTGTCGGTCCGCATCGTTGAGCGCCGCCACGTCATCGGCGGCGCCGCGGTAACCGAGGAATTCCACCCCGGTTTCCGCAATTCCGTCGCCAGCTATACGGTCAGCCTGCTCAATCCCAAGGTCATCACCGACATGAAGCTGGCCGACCACGGCTATCGCGTCATCGAACGTCCGGTGTCCAACTTCCTGCCCCAGGAAGACGGCGGCTATCTCAAACTGGGCGGCGGCCTCGAGAAGACCCAAGCCGAATTCCGTAAATTCTCGCAACGCGACGCCGATACCCTGCCTTACTATTACGACGCCCTGGAAAGGGTCGCCGATGTGTTGCGGGACCTGGCTTTGCAGAGCCCGCCCAATGTCGGGGACGGCTTGAAAACCCTGCTCGACGCCGCCAAACAGGGCCGGCGGTTGGCGGGCCTGAGCATCGAAGCGCAGCGCGATGTCATGGACCTGTTCACCAAAAGCGCCCGCACCTTCCTCGACGGCTGGTTCGAGAGCGAGGCCGTCAAGGCGGCCTTCGGCTTCGATGCCGTCGTCGGCAACTATGCCAGCCCCGACACGCCGGGCTCGGCCTATGTCCTGCTCCACCACGTCTTCGGCGAGGTCAACGGCAAGAAGGGCGCCTGGGGCCATTCGGTCGGCGGCATGGGCGCCATCACCCAGGCCATGGCCAAGATCGTTCAGGATATGGGGGTTGAGATCAGTTTGGCGGCGCCGGTCGCCAGGGTTTTGGTCGACGGCGGTCGCGCGATCGGGGTGCGGCTGGAGAGCGGCGAAGAGGTTATGGGCTCGGCCATTATCGGCAATGTCGGGCCGCGCCTGCTCTACGAACAATTGATGGCGCCCGAAGATGTTCCCGCCGATTTCCTCAAACGCATCAAGTCGTTCAAGACCGGCTCCGGCACTTTCCGCATGAATGTCGCCTTGTCGCAACTGCCCAGCTTCACCTGCCTGCCGGGCGATGGCGAACACCTGCAATCGGGCATCATCATCGCGCCCACCCTCGACTATATGGACCGCGCCTTTATGGACGCCAAGATGTATGGCATGTCGAAGGCGCCGATCGTCGAGATGCTGATCCCGTCGATCGTCGATGATAGTTTGGCGCCCAAGGGCCAGCATGTCGCCAGCCTGTTTTGTCAACAATTCGCCCCGGTCCTGCCCGACGGCCGCCATTGGGACAACGAACGCGAGGTAGCCGCCGACCTGATCATCGATACGGTCGAAACCTATGCACCGGGCTTCAAGGCCTCGGTCATTGCGCGCCAGATCCATTCGCCGCTCGATCTCGAACGCAAGTTCGGCCTCATCAACGGCGACATCATGCACGGCAACATGTCGCTGGATCAGCTGTGGTCGGCGCGGCCCGTCCTCGGCAACGGCGCCTATCGCGGCCCGCTCAAGGGGCTCTATATGTGCGGCGCCGGGACCCATCCCGGCGGCGGGGTAACGGGGGCGCCCGGGCATAATGCTGCGCGGGAAGTGCTGGCTGACCGGTCGTTCATCGGCAAGATGATGGGCAGAAGTTAGAGTCATCCTTATGCAGTAGTCACGGCGCTGCATAAGGCGTCATTTTTGTTGATTTTATTCAGGTTTTAGAAATTAATGCAGAGCCTTGAAAACGGTAATAGGTCACCTATTTCCGCGGCTCGATGATGCGAAATTCACCGCTGAGGTGCATCAGGCTCATCAGGTAGACCATGCCGTCGAAATAGCGCTGCTCGCCGGCGGGCACGGGCGCGTCCCACAGCTTTTGCAGGAAGGCGTCCGACGCCGGGTTTTGTCCGGCGGCGAGGCCGGCGACGGCTGTGGCGGCCAGCATGCCGGTCGAGTGGCGGTCGGACAGGGGCTTGCCGTCCAGGGTGTAGCGATCGGCGAAGTCATCTATGCCCTGTTTATAGAGAAAGCCCTGGATGCGCTGGCTCAAGACCGGTTCGCGGGCATCCTTGTCCCACCAGCTATAGTCGACGGACCAGTTGCTGGCGACGCGCCAGGCGTCGTAGCCGAATTGACTGGGTTGGCCGTCCCAGCCGATGGCCGGGGTGCCGTCGAACAGGCTGCGGTCGGGCGCCAAACCGGTCTCCGGCCCGGTCACCTCGGTGAAAAAGTCGCGGCTGACGTCGGCGGCGCGCGCCCAGAAGGCACGGTCCTCGACCGGTCCCCAGCGCGCCCACAGCTCGTAAAAGGCCGGCAGGTGATAGGAAGCGTCGCTGCCCGGGATGTTGGTTTCGGGGACGAAACGCACCATGGCGTGGTCTTCGTCGACCATCGGGCCGACCGTGACGGTGTGCGGGCTATGGCTGGGATGGTAAGGCGGCCAGGGCTTGCCGTCCTTGGCGGCCTGGGCAGCGGCCGTGCGATTATTCGGGCTGGGCCAGGGTTGGTCGGGCTCGACGAAGGGCGGGTCTTCGGGGTGGATGCGGAAGGGCGTAGTGCCGGTCAGGAGCGCATGGTGGCGCATGCCGCGCAATATCTTGTCGGCTTCGGCCTGATAATCATAGATTCCCTGGCCGTTACCCCAGCGGTGAGCGGCGAAATAGAGGGCCATGACGAAATATTCTTCGCCGTCGGGGGCGGCGCCGGTGGCGCGCGGGCTGCCGTCCGTCCCCATCGACCAGGCGAAATAGCCAAGCGACGGGTTTTGCGGATCGGTGGTCAGCATATAGGTGTGGGCCCAGTTCCACAGGGCGTCGAATTCACGCTTCTTGTCCAACTGCACGGCGATCATCATGCCGTAGCTCATGCCTTCGCTGCGGGCATCGTTGTTGGCCCAGTCGGTAACATAGGCCAGGGTGCCGTCGGCATTGGCGCCGGTTTCGAAATAGATGCGCTGTTCCTGGCCGTCGCCGTGGAACAATTGTTGGAAGGCCGTGTCGATACGGGCCTTGGTTTCGGCCGGGGTGTGGCCGAGGCGCTCATTGAACAGGTTATGGTAGGTATGGGTTTTGTAAGCGCCGGCGCCGTCGCCGGGGAAACTGGTGGGTTGGGCGTTGGTTGGGGCGCAAAACAGTGCGGTCAGGAGCGCAAAGGTAGCGCTAACATTGATAGTTAGGCGGATTTTGGTTGGCATATGAGTCGCTCCGGTCCCTGAAATGGCGCCCTATTGCGGGTTAAATCCCGCCTTGGCGGCGGCGCCCTGCCCTTTCATGGCATAAAATGGTCCGTACCGACAGCCTTGTCTGTAACCCGCGGCGCCTTTCGGACGTATTCAGACACGGTTAAAGGTGGCTTGGAGCGGACAAATGGACGAAAAATTGGCTTTCCGGCGGGCCGCTGCGACCGATTTCGCCGCCGTACTGAACCTGGCTTGCCAATTGGCCAGCCATATCGAGGCGGATGCGCCTGCCCTGTCGCCGCGGCAGTTCGAACAGTTTTATCTGGCCTCAGGCGCGCCGATGCAATTGCTGCTGGCCGTCGCCGGTACGCGCGTTTTGGGGATGGTGTCATGGATACTGACCCATGAGCTCTACAGCGCCGAGGCACGGGCCTATATCAGCGATCTGGTCATCGATCCGTCGGCGCGCGGTCGTGGTGTCGGCGCGGCATTGATGGGCGAAGTCGCGGCCCGGGCCGGAGCAAAGGGCGCGGTCAAGCTAGGTTGGGAGGTATGGCGGCACAACGCTACGGCCAAGGCTTTTTACGCACGCATCGGCGGTCATGTCGACGATGAAGCCTTGCCGTACGTGATGCGTATGGAGGGCGCCAGATGATCCCGCCCGTCGAAGCGCGGCACGACCTGACTGCGGACGAGATCGACGCAATCGAAGACCGGCTTTACGACCACAACAGCCTGGCGACAGGACGACGCGATGCGCAGGGCCTTGGCTTCGTCATCCGCGATGCAACCGGCCGGATTACCGGCATTGCGGCAGGCTATTCCTGGTCGGGCATCGCGGAATTGAAACAGATGTGGGTCGAAGCTGACAGTCGCGGCCGCGGTTACGGTCGGGTCCTGCTCGAGGCTTTCGAGACGGAGGCCCGGTCCCGTGGTGTGGGGCGTATCTGGGTGGCCAGTCATGACTTTCAGGCGCCGGGCATGTATGAAAAAGCGGGCTTTACGCGGATGGCGGCCTTCGATGGCTGGCCTGAAGGGCATGTTAATGTCATCCTTTGCAAGGTGCTGGACGACCAGGTAAATCGGCCCCTTGCACCGTCGCCGGGTTGACGGCAAAACGTTCGGCAACACGTCAGGAGCTCCCATGACCATCTCAGCCCGACTTATCGTCTTCGAAGGCAGCGTTTCGGACCGCAATCCGCGCGGGATCGGCGGCGCCAAAGCGCTGGGGGCAGCCATCGCGGCGCAATATCCGGTGCAAGCCGTGCCGGTGGGCGAGGCGCCGTACAGCTATGCCACGGATTGGACGGCGGCTTTAGAGGCCGGTGGAGAGGATCTTCGCCGGTTGGCGGAAGCGTTGGATCGCGTTCAAGGCGCCGGCCAGACGTCGATCCTGACCGCGGCGCGCTGTGCCGCTTCGGTCGCCACCTTGCCGGTCATCGCCCGGCACCATCCCGACGCGGCTATCGTGTGGTTCGACGCCCATGCCGACAGCAATACGCCGGCTTCTTCGAGCACGGGTTATCTCGGCGGCATGGTGTTGTCGGGCGCCGCCGGTTTGTGGGACAGCGGTCACGGCAGCGGGTTGGACATGGGCAATGTCATCCTGGTCGGGGCGCGGGATATCGATCCGTATGAACAGGCGCTGATCGATGCCGGCCGGATTGGGCATATCGCGGTCGGGCCGGATACGGCGGCCGAGTTGGAGGCGATGATCGCCGGCCGTCCGGTCTATATCCACCTGGATTGCGACGTGCTGGAACCGGGTTTGGTGCCGACCGAATATACGGCGCCCGACGGTTTGACGTTCGAGGGTTTAGGGGCATGTATGGAGGTTCTGGCGCGCGGCGAGGTTTTGGGGCTGGAAATCGCCGAGTTCGAGGGCGATGACGGCGAGGCATTGCTGGACGGCCTGCAACCGTTGCTGTCGCGGCTTGTCGGCGCTGCGCCAAATGGGGGATGATATGCGGGTATTGTATGGACTTGTCGCGCTGACTTTCGCAAGTTGGGCCGGTATGGCGACGGCGGCGACCTGTCCGGCGGACCTTAGACTGGCCGTGCTGGTTGCGCATGCGCCCTATATCTTGACGGGTGCGCCGCAGGTAACACCGGACCAGGTCGCGGCTGTCAAGGAAGACTATCTCGATATGCCTGTAAGGGACATTGCCTGGATAAAGGGTGGGCCGTCCCCGGCGCCGGTCGTTGTGCGGTCCTATATTGCCGATGACAATGTGCCGACCAAAGCCGACCTCGACGATGCCGCCGGCCGGCCGTCGCTCATGTTCCTCGTCCGTCCCGAAAGCGATGTTCAGCAACGCTTCTATTTTGCGGGGAACGACTCCTTGCAGCCGATAACACCGGACAATGTGGACGCCGCGCGGAGCGAAATTGCCCGCCAGGCTACCGTCCTGGCAGCGTGGCAGCCAGATACGGCTTTGCCGCATTATGCCGAGGTGCAGCAATTGATTACGCAGTTGGCTGCGATCAGGACCTTGGACAAGGATGCTTACGACAGGCAGCAGGCCGTTTTCGCCAAGCTGGAGGCGCTCGGCATGGATGCTGTTCCGGCCATCATTGCGCAAATGGACGACCGGCGCAAATTGGCAGACCCGGCTATGGCATTGGTCAATACGTCCCCCGATGCCTTCGAACCACAACGCCTCTACGGACCCGACACCATCGTCGATGCTCTCGCCGCGGTGCTCAATCAGATCACCTGGGACAGCTTCAATTTTATCTATAACGGCGGTTCGGACCGCGAACGCGACGAGGCCGTGGCCGGTTGGCGGATCTATGCGAGTATGCTGAGGTGTCCGGGTGTGGCGAAGCCGTAAAGGCGGCGCTTTGCGTCAGTCCCAGTCTTTCAAGCTTTGCAGGCGTTCGGGCGGAGGATTGGCCTTGGCTTCGGCGGCCTTGACCTTTCGGCCCTTCAAGGCGAAAAGATCGACGACCATGCAGATAAGTTGCGGACCTGCATAAAGCGCACCGGCGCCCCAGGCCAGAGGGCCGCCATTGGCAAAGCCGAAGGCCGCGACGACCCACATAATGGCCAGGGAGACAGCGTGGGCGATCAGGATGCGTTCCAGGTTATCGCCCATGCCCTTACATATCCAAAGCACAAGGCGGCTAATCAGGGCTGTAGCTATCAGCGCGCCCGCGAACCATGCCATGTTGTTTCCCCCTTAGTTTCGGTGGATTACTGAAGCAGGTTTTTCGGACGAGTCAATTACGGCCAACGACGGAAGGAATATATGCAATTAGTAAGGCGCCACCGAAACGCTCCACCAAGGCGGTGCCTTTACCCAAGCCGCGCGGGACACCCCATTGGATATCCCGCGCGCCGGCCAACCTAAAGTTTGCCCTCGGCAAGTAGCTCGCGCGTCCGCTTCAGCGTCGACATCAGCGCCGCCTTGTAGCCGTTATCACTGTCGAACAGCGTCTGTTCCGCCTGTTCTTCCGGGCCTCCGGGTTGCTTGTCGCGCAGGCCGAGGAAGCAGTAGAACCGGAGTTGCAGCGTGCCGTTCGTGTCTTCGAACAGTTCGTTGATAATGGCGCCTTCGCGTGGCCCGGTCGCCTGGAAGAAGGTCACCTTGCTTTCGGGCTCGAAGGTGATGATTTCGCGCAGGTCCGTCCCCGCGATGGTGGCCTCGCGCACGATGTGCGTCGCGCTTTCCTCGACGACATCGCAGCGGGTGCACAGATTGGGCGGCAGAAACAGGCGGGCGTCGCGGGCCTTCCATACCAGCCCGGCCCACACTTGCGAACGGGTGAGAGGCGCCTGGCCTTCCGGATTGACCGGGACGATTGCTGTTGAATAGATCATGGTCTTGGTCCTTTTTTGCGGTTGAGCATCTGTTCCGGTCAGGCCGGCTGATTGGCCGCCTCGGCGATTTGGCTCGCGAAGGCACGGTAGGCATGCAGCGGGCGGCCCAGCAGTTGGGTGAGCCGGTCGCGGTCACCGGCTTCCGGGATCATGCCGTCGGTGGCAAAGCGCTCCGCCATCAGACGCATTTCATAGGCCATCCACTTCGGCATGAAGGTCGCCAGGTTCTGTTCGAAGCCCGACGGATCGTCACCGCCGTAGGCGACCGGGCGATCCAGGACTTCAGACCATAGGCTCGCGATATCCGAACCGGTCAGTGTGTCGGGTCCGACCAGGTTGATCGTATCGATCGGCAGGCCTGCAGGGGCCCTTTCGCGGCGGATCAGTTCTATGGCGGCGACCTCCGCGATGTCCCGGGCGTCAACCATGGCCACGCCTTTGCCGCCGATCGGCATGGGATAGACGCCATAATTCAAAATGACGTCCTTGATCATGTGGTCGTTGTCGATGAAATAGGCCGGACGCAGGATGGTGGCATTAAACCCCATCTGTTCGAGCATGCGCTCCGCGCCGGCCTTGACCGCGAAGTGCGGCACGTTCACGAACCTGTCGCTGTGGATGACCGAGACATAAACCACGCGGTCGACACCCATTTCCTTGGCAATATTGAGGGTGATGAGCGCCTGGGTGAACTCGTCGGCCGCCACCGCGTTCAGGAGAAAGAGGGCCGAAACGCCCTGGAAAGCCTTGCGAAGCGAGTCGATGTCGAGCAGGTCGCCTTGCACGACCTCCACACCGGCCGCAAAATTGGCCTTCTGAGGATCCCGGACGAGGGCGCGCACAGTGGCGCCGCGCGCCAGAAGTTGATCGACGACCTGACGGCCAACGCGGCCGGTAGCGCCTGTAACAAGAATAGTCATTGGAAAGTCTCCATTTCAAAGTTGCTGACACCCCGTCATTTAATGGTTCACACATGATCCGATAGGCGATATATTTGGACACATCGTCTCATGGATGGAACACATGGATCTGCTGGCGCTCGCTGATTTCAACCTTGTCGCCAAGCACGGCGGGTTCGGACGGGCAGCACGAGCGGCCGGGCGCCCGAAGGCCACCCTGTCGCGCCGGGTCGCCGACCTGGAAAGCAGTCTTGGTTTGCGGCTGTTCGAACGCGGCGGCCGCACGCTGAAACTGACCGAGGAAGGACGGCAGCTTTTCGAGAGAACGGCCGCCCTGTTGACCGACCTCGACGAGACAGCGGTCGCTATCGCCTCGGGCGGCGACCGCCCCCGCGGCAGACTGCGTATAAGCGCGCCGCTGCTGTTCTCACAAACCGCGATGGGTAAGCTTGCCGCCAAATTCGCGCTGAAATATCCGGAAGTCCAACTGGAAGTCACGACCGAGGATAGAGTCGTGGATATGGTCGAGGAAGGATACGACCTGGTCATCAGGGTCAATCCGAGCCCGGATGAAAGCCTTGTGGGCCGGGTCTTTCTTCGTGATCGTCAGGTCGTCGTAGCCAGCCCGGATCTGCCGCGACCGGCGCATAACCAACCCGTCCCGGCCATCCTACGCGGCTTGGGGCCGCAGTCGAATATTTGGGACGTGATAACCGCAACCGGCCCGTCTAAACTGCCGGTCAATCCGGTGATACGCATGTCGGGGATGATCATGGTCAGGGACGCGGTACGCGCGGGCGCCGGCATCGCCCGCCTTCCCATCTCTCTCGTGAGCCAGGATATAGACAGCGGAAGGCTCGTCCACTGGGGCGATGCCGACTTGCCGGAAATTGCCCTGTGGACCTTATACCCGTCGCGGCGGCTTCTAAGCTCACGTGTCTCGGCTTTCCTGGACCATTTAAGAGAGTCATTTCCTCACGGCACACCCGAGGAATTGGCGGCATTCCTGGAGGAGTAACAAAAGCTCGCGTTTCAGGAGATAGGGTATTTCAGGTGCTGGCGAACGGCCCTTCAAAGAGATCGACGACCAAGCAGATAGGTTGCGGACCGGCATTGAGTGCGCCGGCGCCCCAGACCAGCCCCCCACATCCCACGCAATGGCCAGGGAGACAGCGTGGGCAGTCAGAATGCGCTCCAGATTATAGCCAACGCCTTTGCATTTCCAAAGCATAAGGCGATTATCCCCCGGCATGGCGTTGGTGGATCAGTATACCGGCTTGAGGGATCGTAAGAAGGTCCGGCGTCTGTGGGCGGGATGGAGAGACGGCACACGCATCGATATCCTGTTCAAGCCCAGCGGCGATTTCGGTGAAGGGGCTCAGTACGAGGACTATTGGGGCCGCTACGAGCTTGTGGTGTGGCTGCCCAAGGGCTGATTGGTCCACGAACAAAGGCAGGGCCCTGATCCGCTCTGAAGCGGCAGCGCCTTTGGCGGAAACAGGTGCTTCCGCAGCGGATTCGCGCTATCAGGAAGGTTGGGCCGTACGCCAACCCAGGAGATACCATGAAAATCCTGATCCTCCCGTGTCTTGCTCTGAGTTTTGCGTTGATGGGCGCGGCGCCCGCGCCGGAAGCCAAGTGGGAGCCCATCTTCGACGGCAAGACGCTGAACGGATGGACGCCGAAGATCGCCGGCCACGCGGTGGGCGAGGACCCGCTGCACACCTTTGTCGTTGAGGATGGTGTCATCCGGGTCTCGTATGCCAATTACAACAACAAGTTCGGCGCGGAATACGGCCATCTGTTCTGGAAAGAGCCGCTGCACGCCTATCGCATTCGCTTCGAATACCGCCTGTTCGGCGACGCCTTGCCGGATGTCAAAGTATGGGAGGTCAGCAATTCGGGCGTAATGATTCATGCCCAGGCGCCCGAAACCATGCGCCGCGAACAGGCCTTTCCCGTCAGCCTGGAATTTCAAATCCTGGGCGTTCCGCGTCCCGAGCAAGAGCCGACCGGCAATCTCTGCACCCCGGGCACGACCGTCGTGGTCGACGGCAAGCGCGACCCGCGCCACTGCATTCTGTCGTCTTCACCGCTGCTGCCGGTGGGGCAGTGGACGCAGGGTGAAATCGAGGTTCTGCCCAGCGGCGAGATCACTCATTTCGTCGACGGCAAGGCGGTATTGCACTATTCCGCGGCCGAGTTGGACCCGGAAGACAACGACGCCAAGCCCTTGATCGCCGCGGCAGGTGGCGCGCTTCAACTGGGTCAGGGCTATATCGCGCTGCAGGCGGAAGGCCAGCAGATCGAGTTCCGCAATATAGAGCTGCAGCGGCTCGATTGAGCGGCGTTCCAGTTTGATCCGGGATATGACTTACTGATAACAGATGGGCCATGACCCAAAAGCACTCACGACGTAGTTCTTCCCATCCGTGGATCGATGCGGTTTGGCAGACCGTGTGTCTGACAGACGGCGTCTACCGGGCGACACCCGATGGGTCGTGGGACCTCATTTACAGGGTGACTCCCGATGGGCCACCCGTTATCTTCCTGACCGGACAGGGCAAGGAACCCATCGACGTGCCTTATGTTGCCGGCGAGCACGCCGTTGTCATCTCATTCGCCGCCCATGTCTATGTCACGCAGGACAAGCCGACGCCGGCCAATGGCGGGTTGCGATTTCTGCCGATGGGCGAGGACAGTTTTGTGCTTCATGGCGTGGAACTGCCCTTGCCGAGCTTTCTCAACGCCGAACAACTCACCGATAAGATGTTGGAAGCCAATCTGCTGCAATCCGACGACCTGGTCGCCAAGGCCTTTACCGCACAGCCAAAGGCCGCGTCGAAGCGATCCGTCCAGGCACATTTCAAGAGGGTCACCGGCATCACCCAACAGGATTTTCAGTTGATCCGCCGTGCGCAGGAGGCTGTGCGGCGGCTGAAGGCCGGTGACAAGCCGGCGGCCGTTGCGGCCGAGCTCGGTTTTACGGACCAGCCGCACATGGTCAAATCCATCAAAAAAATCATGGGGTCCCTGCCTTCGAATCTCGAGGCCGTTCACAAGATCTGACATCTCCCCCTGGTCAAGCTGCGACCATCGGCATGCCCCAGAAGTGCGCCAGTCGGGCGATCTCGGCATCAAGGCGCGTTGTCGCGGGTAGGTCCGCTTCGGAGGCGGCTTCAAGCGTGACGCGGCCGGATTTTGCTCCGAGGGTCTTTTTCCATGAACCGGCGAGACGACCGTTCAGCAGGATGGTGGGGCCGAAAAGGTTGAGCGCCGGGTCCGGCGCGCCGGGGCGAAGATCGTAGGCGGAGCGATCCTTATAGCCGACGAGGATTTCATCGAAGGGCGACAAGAGGCGCAGCACATCACCGTCGGGAAATGGGCCGGGCTGGCTTTCGGCGTGCGACAGGTACGGCATGCCATTGAACATGCGCTCAACTAACACCTCGCCCGCCAACCGGATGGCTTCACGCGCCACGGTCAGGGTAAGGCCTGACCACCAGGCGAAATCCGCTTCCGTGGCGGGACCGTGGCTGCGGAAATAGCGTTCCGCCAGGGTCTTCAGCGCCATATCGCGGTCGGGCGTATTGGACTTTGCCGGCGCCAGCCAGTCGTCCAGGAGCGCGAAGGTCGGTTGTTTGCCGCGGTGCTTGGCGAAGCAGATCAAACCCGATTGGGCCCAGAAGTTGAGAATCTGAATCCCCACGCCGTCGGCTGTTGCGATTCCGTCCTGCTCGAGCCCTGCATAGATTTCGGGCCTGGTCAGGGGACCGTTGCTCAAGATGGATTCGAGTGCCTTGCGGGCATGATCGAGGGTCGTTTGACCGTGGCCAAGTCCACGCAGAAGCGAGCGGACGCGGTCGTTTTCGCGGGCACCGGTCAGGTCGAGCATCCAGCGCAGATCGGCGGCCGGCACGAAGTGGATCGTGCCGCGCATGGGCCAGGTACGGATAATCTGCTTGTCCGCGATGGCGCGGGTGACGTCTTCGGCGGTCAAGCCCGGCGATCGCTGGCCGATGGCCCATAGAGACGCGCCGAAATCCTGAGCCTGGACCGCGCCGAACCACTCGACGACCTGGGCCGCGGAGGCCGGCGGGGCACCGGTCAGGCGTTGGTGACGGCAGCGTATTTGGGCAATATCAGATGACATTTGTGGCCTTTGCGGCGGTGATCCGAGCGGACTACCTCTAGCAAGTTTTGGGGTGACGAGCAGCAGATGATCTATCCCCTGATGGTCGAAAAGAACAAGCGCAGGTCGGCCACCAGCACGTCGGGCAATTCCATCGCCGGGAAATGACCGCCATCGGAACGGGAGGTCCAGTGGGTCAGCGCGTTTTGCGGATCCAGAAGCGGGCGTGTCAGGTCGTCGGCGTTGAACGCGATCACCCCCTTCGGCGTGCTTGTCTGCGCACCCCAACCCATGGCCCTGAAGCTCTCCCAGATGGCATGGGCCGATCCCGCGCCTCCGCCGCCGAACCAGTAGGTCGAGGCGATGGCCAGGAACTGGTCGAGGTCGACCGCGTCTTCGATGAGCGCCTTATCCGGATCGGTCCAGGCCGCGAATTTTTCCGCAATCCAGGCGAGCTGACCCGTTGGGGAATCATGAAGCGCAAAGCCGAGCGTTTTGGGTCGCGACGATTGAATCGCGAGATAGCCGTTGCGGTTATCCATGCCGGCAAATCGCTGGGCAAGGTCGGCTTTCTGCGCGTCGCTCAGGTCGCTTCGCGCCAAGGCGGCGTCCTTCATGAAGGAGGCGACGGCGACGGCCGTGTCGCTGTCCGTTCCGGTATGCAGGCCGATGACACGCCCCGCGGCGAGGGTATCAAGCTGGCCCGCGACGCCGGCACCCATGTCGGTGCCATGAACGGCAAAACGGTCGTAGCCGAGGGCCGAGACAAGCGAGAGGGTCGCCTGGGCTACCTTGGCCATGTTCCAGCCGGGGGTCGTGGCGGCCGGCGACAGCCCGAAACCCGGCATGGTCGGCGCGATCACATGGAAAGCGTCGGAAGCCTTGCCGCCATGGGCGACAGGATCCGCCAGCGCGTCAAAAATCTTCAGATATTCCAGTCCACAGCTCGGCCAGCCGTGCAGCAGGACAAGCGGTACTGCATCGGGTTCGGGCGAACGGATGTGGAAGGCGTGGATGTCCTGGTGGTCGTGCGTGAAGAGAACCTGGTCGAAGCGATTGATGGCCGCCTCATGTTTGGCCCAATCGAATGCCGCCCACCGGTCGGCGAGTTGATGAAGATAGCTGCCGGGAATGCCGCGTTCCCAGCTATCGCCGTCGGGCTCAACCGGCCACCGTGCGCGTTGAAGGCGGGTCTTCAGGTCGGCAAGCTGGTCTTCCGGAATCGAAAGGCGGAAGGGTGCGGGCTTTGTCATGGCCATGGTCTCCTGGGTATGGGCCGATGAGGCGCCGGCGCCGGTCAGGAAGGCCGTCACGGCCAGGGAGCTGGTAAATTGGCGGCGGTTCATCGGGCTCTGGCTTCTGTTGCGATGAACAGACTATAGAGCCCGAGATGCCGGGTTTATTGTAAAAATACGCAGAGTTTGCCGGTCGAGAAGCCTGGGCGAGATTTGGGGGCGGCTCAGTTGGGACGGGCACGGCGAAGGTTATCGAGCGCCCAGGCGCCGGGGCCGGCAAAGGCCAGGTAGAGGAAGATGAAACAGAACAGGATGGCGGGCTCGCCCATATTAAGGGCCGGCCAGAAGCCCGACGGGGCATGGGCCATCCAGTAGGCGGCGGCCATCTCGCCCGATGCGATGAAGGCGGCGACACGGGTGAAATAACCGAAGGTCAACAGCAGGCCGGTGATCGCCTCGATTGCGCCGGCGGCGAGCATGATGGCGGGCAAGGGATAGGCTACCCCAGGGATCGCCGCGGGGAATTGGAAGAACTTCATGGTCGCGTGTTCGAGAAACAGCAGGGCTGTCACGATCCGCAAAACGGCCAGGACGCTCGGCGTCCACTTTTCGATGTTTGACATGGTCTTGCTCCTGATGGGGGGGGTCAATGGGCAGGTGGATGGGCGGGAGAGCTGCCGAAGCGGAAGCTGGAGGCGGTCAGCCCGCCGAACAGATCGGTCTGGTGATAGGTGACGGCGCCCGGTTCGTCCTCGGCCGCGCCGACGGCGACCATCAACGGGATGAGGTGGTCTTCGCGCGGGTGGGCGGCGCGGGCGAAGGGCGCCTGCTCCCACTCGAGCAGGCGCTGGGTGCGGGCATCGGGCGCCCCCTGGACGAGCGTCTCCTGAAGCCAGGCGTCGAAACGGCGGGAGGGTTCATAGCCGCCCGGGCCGCGAATTTCCCGCAGGTTATGATAGCTGAGGCCGCTGCCGACGATCAGGATGCCCTCATCGCGCAAGGGCGCCAGCGCCCTGCCGACGGCAAGGTGCAGCGCGGGATCGTAGCCGGCGTCGAGAGACAGCTGGACGACGGGAATATCTTCGTCGGGATAGAGCGGCTTCATGATGCTGAACGTGCCGTGGTCGAAACCGCGGGCGGGATCTCGCTGCGCCGGAAGGCCCGCCGCGTGCAAAAGCTGCTCCACGCGCTCGGCAAGTTCCGGCGAGCCCGGCGCGGCATAGGTGATGTGGTAGAGGTATTCCGGAAAGCCGACATAGTCGAAGGTCATGCCCGGCCTGGCGCCGGACGAGACGGTGAAGCCCTCGCCTTCCCAATGGCCCGATATCACCAGGATGGCCTTGGGCGCGTTGCCGAGCTCGGTCCGCATGTCGACCAGCGACTGCTCGAGCCGGTCGAAATTGCGGCGGAATTCGCCGGTCGTGTACGGCCATGGACCGCCGCCGTGGCTGATGAAGTAGGTCGGGAGGCGAGAATGAGTCACCGGTTTGGTCCTTGCAGGGCAGCGGGAAGATACGTTGACCGCACAATCGACCTTTCCCGCATGTTGATCAACGTGCCTTACATTGATGGACCATTTCCTATATGTTGATGATTCATGGACACCTTAACCAGCCTGCGGGTCTTCTGCGCCGTGGCCGAGCTCAAAAGCTTCACGGCCGCGGCAGAGCAGCTTGACCTGTCGCCGGCGATGGCGAGCAAACATGTGATGCGCCTGGAAAGCCGGCTGGGTACGCGATTGTTCAACCGGACGAGTCGCCACGTCAGCATGACCGAAACCGGTACGCTGTATTTCAATCAAACCCGGCAGATGCTCGAAGGGCTCGACGAGGTCGAAGCGGCCATCAGCCAGGTTACGGGAACGCCGCGCGGCACGTTAAAGCTCAGCGCTCCGGTGTGGATCGCCAATACCCTGGTCGCGCGCATGCTGGCCGAATATCATCAACGCTATCCGGATGTGTGCCTGGACATGGATTTCAGCGGCCGGATCGTCAATCTCGTCGACGAGGGCTTCGACCTGGCCCTGCGAGCGACGGCGCCGGAAAGACTCGATCCCGGCCTTATCGCGCGCCCCCTGACCAAGATCGTTTTTCATCTCGTGGCTTCGCCCGCCTATCTGTTGCGCACCGGCCGGCCGGCGGCGCCAGGCGATCTCAATGGCCACGCCTTGCTGTTGTATAGCGGTATGAATTCCAGCGGCAGCTTGAGCGTCGACGGTCCGAACGGTCCGGAAACAGTGAAATTCAGGCCGGTGATGCGCAGCGAGAACGAGACCATGCTGCATATGGCGGCGCTGGAGGGCATGGGGCTGGTTTTTCTGCCGGAACTGATGATCCAGCCGGATATCGCCGCGGGGCGGCTGGAGACGGTGCTGCCCGGCAAGGTGAACTTCACGGCGACGCTCCACGCCGTCTATCCCAGCCGGAAATATCTTTCCGCCAAGGTCCGCACCTTTATAGATTTCCTGTCGTCGCGACCGAACCTGGGCCCGGAGACCGACGGCGTGTGATGGCGCGGGCACGATCCATGAACTACCAGATGATGGCGCCCAGCAGGCCCGGATCGGTCACCGTGGCGTTCAATACGGTGATGATATTGCCGCCGCCAAGGTCGATGGTGACGTCGGCGCCGGATTGAAGCAGGACAGCTGTCAATTGGGCGTGGTAGGGGCTGAGGTCGATCAGATCGCCTTCCGCAGCGGAAAAGTCGGTGATGACGTCGGCGCCGCTGCCCAGGCCGAACATGAAGGAGTCGCCGCCCGCGCCGCCGGTCAAGTGGTTGGCGCCGCTATTGCTCATCAGGGTATTGCCGCGGCTGTTGCCGATGGCGTCGATATTGCCGGTCCCCGTCAGGCCCAGGCCTTCGACATTGTTGCCAAGGGTAAAGCTGATCGAACTGAAGACTGTGTCGGTGCCCGAATTGGTGTATTCGGTGACCGTGTCGCCGGCATTGTCGACATAAAAGATATCATCACCCTTACCGCCGCGCATGTTATCAGCGCCTTTGCCGCCATCGATAACATCATTGCCGTCGGCGCCGCCCAGGGTGTTATTACCGGCGTTGCCGGTGATGTGATTGTCCAACGCATTGCCTGTGCCGAAACGAATACCGGTGCCGGTGAGGATCAGGTTCTCGATGTTGGCGCCTAAGGTGTAGGTGCCGTTGATCGCAACCGTATCATTGCCGGAATTGCCGTATTCAGTGACGACGTCGAGCTTGTTGTCGACATAGTAGCGGTCGTCGCCCTGGCCGCCCTTCATGGTGTCGCCGCCCTTGCCGCCATCGAGCGTATCATTGCCCAAACCGCCGCCCAGGCTGTCATTGCCCTCGCCGCCGATCAGCTTGTTATTGCCGTCATTGCCGATAAGGGTGTTGTTCAGGGTATTCCCCGTGCCGGCGGTGTTACCGGTGCCGGTCAGGGTCAGTTTTTCGACATAGGCACCCAGGGTATAGGTGCGTGCGCTGATGACCGTGTCGCTGCCGCCGCCGTTTAGCTCGGTCACGACATCGCTCGAGCTGTCGACATAGTAGGTGTCGTTGCCGGCCCCGCCGGCCATCTTGTCAGCGCCGGCGCCACCGTCCAATGTGTCGGCGCCAAGACCGCCCAGGAGGGTATCCCTGCCGCCGCCGCCGTTCAGGGCATTGTTGCCGCTGTTGCCGGCGAGGATATTGGCCAGGTCGTTGCCGGTGCCGTCGATATTGTCGCTGCCGGTCAGGGTGAGGTTTTCCAAGGCTGTCTCGGGATCGGCCACTACCAGCGTATAGCTGACCGTAGCCTCGACTACATCGAGGCCCCCATTGTCGAAGATGCCGTCATTGATGCTGTCAACTATGTAGGTATCGTTGCCCAGGCCACCGTTGATAAAATCGTCGCCAGCGCCGCCGTCCAGGACGTTGTCGCCGTCGCCGCCCGACAGGGTATTGTCCAGAGCATTACCGGTCAGGGCGAGATTGCCGGTACCGATGATGACGGCATTCTCGACATTTTCGCTCAGGACATAGCTGATGTATGTACCGACGTTATCGTCGCCGCCGTCGGCGATCTCGACCACGACATCGCCGGCATTGTCGATCGTGTAGGTATCATGGCCATTGCCACCGGCCATGGTGTCGGCGCCTTCGCCGCCGTCCATCGCATTATTACCGTCGTTGCCGGTCAACACATTCGCGCCGGCATTGCCAACCAAATGCATGCCGGTCGCGCCGGTTCCCGCCGTCAGGGTGAGATCGTCCGTCCCCATCAAGATGGCGGTTTCGATGGCGGCAGCGGCGACAAGGTTGACGGAACTATATTCGGTGTCAAAGCCGCTGTCCGACAGCAATTCGGTAACGCTATCGTCGACACTGTCGACATAATAGACGTCGCTGCCGTCGCCACCTATCATCGTGTCGCCACCGCCGCGGCCGTTCATGACATCGCTGCCGCCGAGGCCGACCAGGGTGTTGGCGTTGTCGTCGCCGTAGAGGATGTCGGCTTGGTTGGTACCGTCGATTTTTTCGACGCCGGAAAGCGTGTCGCTGCCGAAGCCGGTCGCCGAACCGGCGACGAGATCGACGGTGACGCCGTTATAGGAGGCCGAGTAGTCGACTTCGTCGAAGCCCACGMCGCCATCGATGACGTCATTGCCGAGGCCGCCGTCGATCAGGTCATCGCCCGTCCAGCCGCTGAGATGGTCGTTACCGTCGAGGCCGGCCATGATATCGTCATTGACGCTGCCGACGATGGTGTCGTCGTAATAGCTGCCGAGGACGGCTTCGACATTGGTCGCCTTGATATAGTTGAAACCGCTGACCGGCATACCCATCGAGACATTGGCGCCGGAAAAGCCGTAGGTGGAAAAATCGAGGACATCGTTGCCCGTGCCGCCGTCGATCGTGGTCGATCCGGCCACGCCGACAAAATAGAACAGGTCGTCGCCGCTGCCGCCGTTGCCGGTGTCGCCGGCGTCGATGGCGATCAGGTCGCTGCCGCCGCCGCCCGACAAGGTATCGATTCCGTCATTCCCGAACATGCCGTCGTCGCCGTCCCCGCCCGTCAGGCTGTCATTACCGGCGCCGCCATCGACGAATTGCCCGTCGACGTGGATGGTATCGCTGAAGTCCGTACCGTCGACCTCAAGCAGGAAAGCGTCGGACAAGGGATTGAGGATGTCGAGGTGGGCATAATCGATGCCGGCCGGTATGTCGGTGACCGTGGCGACCAGGACATTTTGGGCGTTGTAGATATCGATATGGTCGACACTGCCGGTGAAGGTGGTGGTCCCGCCGGTTCCCGTTACTTGCGTAAAGCTGCCGACCGGATAGATATTGGCGTACCAGCCGCTGAGGCCGTCTATCGCCTTGCCATTGACCGTGACGACGCCGGTCGTAAATGTCGTGTAATAGCCGCTCAGCAGGCTTTCGATAAGGCCGGTCGCGTCTTCGTCAAAGGTCGTTGAACCTTCCATGATCCAGGTCGTCATGGCATCCCCCCCAGGTTGTCTGTGTCAGATAACAATGTCTCAAGACTAACATATGACAGCGCTGCAACAAGATGCAAAATACGCGCCAAACGCTATATTTCTTTGGCTTCGTGTCGATTGAAACGATTTTACGTTACGCCGTTCCTGAGACCTAGCGGAACAGGCTGAGGATGTAGGAAGAGGACTGGTTGGCGATGGACAGGGCCTGGATGGCCAGCTGCTGCTTGATCTGCAGGGCCTGGAGCTTGGTGCTCTCGCGGGCCATGTCGGCATCGACCAGTTTGCCGACTCCCGCTTCAATCGAGTCCTGGAGCTTGCCGATAAAGGTCAGGTGGCCGTCGAGGGCCTTCGAGCCGGTGCCGAGTTTGGCCAGGGCCGCCGAGACGTTGTTGATCGAGGAATCGAGCGTCGTCAGCAGGTTGGCCGCCGAGGTGGCGGTGGCGAAGTCGGCCATGGCCCCCAGCGTCACGATGGAGCCGCCCAGGGACATGTTTTCGGCGGCGACGGTCATCCGGCTGGTGCCCTCGGCATTGGCCAGGGCGGAGATGGACGAACGCGAGCCGTTGAGCAGATTGACGCCGTTGAAGCTGGCATTGGACAGAGTCTTGGTGATCTGGTCGCGGATCGAGGTGAAGTCGGAGCGCAAGGCGCTGCGGGCGGTGGTATCCAGCGAGGTGTCCGACGCCGCCAGGGCCTTTTCCTTGAGCTCGCTCAACAGGTCCGAAACCGAGCTGCCGGCGGCCATGGCGATATCGATGACCGACGAGCCGCGCGACAGCGACGCCTTGACGGAATCGAGCGACCTGACGGTGGCACGCTGCGACTGGGCGATGGCCCAAGCGGCACCGTCGTCCTTGGCGCTGGACACTTTCAGGCCGGTGGAGATACGATTTTGTGTCGTGCGGAGGTCTGCCGAGATGGCGTTCAGGTTTTGCAGAGCGATCATCGCTCCGATATTGGTATTGACGGACGCCATTGTTTTTGCGCCTCCTATGGGACGCTTCGCCGACATTCTGTCGGGCGGCCGCACTGACGGCAAAGGCCAGTGTGGCACAACAAGGCTAATGGTCCTTGAACGCGGAAAAATATAGTTGGGCCGGATTTGCCGCCTATATAGTCGGACAAAATGAAAATAGTGACGTCCTTTTGTCAGACCTGAAAATAGCGACAATTTTGTGGACGTTGTAGCGTGCAGGCCGGTATTTATATATGGAAATCGCTGCTATGCGGGTGTTGCATGGTGAAAAAGCCGAGGCAGGGCAAAAGCCAATCATCATACTATTTCGCTCTTGCCGGGGTTAAAATTCGGTGTTAAACCGCTTTTTGTCTGAGTAAAAAAGCGCAAAAATTGCACCAGACACAGGGAGAGACCGGCCATTAGGCCGCTGCTCACAACGAAAAAGTTAACTGAGGGTTCGCACGTGAGCGGCATCGCCATCAAGAACGTCAGCAAGGCCTATGGCGCCGTCCAGGTATTGGACGACATCTCGCTGAGCATTGCATCCAATGAATTCATCGCCTTTTTGGGGCCGTCGGGCTGCGGCAAGTCGACCCTGCTGCGCATGATCGCCGGCCTGGAAGAAGTCGATGCCGGCGAGATCCATATCGGCGACCGGCGCGTCGATACCTTGCCGCCGGGCGCCCGCGGGGTGGCCATGGTGTTCCAGCATTATGCCCTTTATCCTCACATGACGATCGCCGACAATATGGCGTTTGGTTTGCGCAATATCGGCGTTGCGAAGGATGAGATCGCGCGGCGCATCGACGAGGCGGCGCGGATTCTGGAGTTGCAGGATTATTTGGGACGGAAACCGGGTGAGTTGTCCGGCGGACAGAAACAGCGGGTGGCGATCGGCCGGGCCATCGTCAAAAATCCCGAGCTGTTTTTGTTCGATGAGCCTCTGTCGAACCTGGATGCGGCGCTGCGGATGCGGACGCGGCTTGAGCTGGCGCAACTGAGGCGGCGGTTGAAAGCGACGATGATTTTGGTGACCCACGATCAGGTCGAGGCCATGACTTTGGCGGACAGGATCGTGGTCATGAAGGACCGCAAGATCCAGCAGGTCGGCACGCCGATGGAGATCTATAGCCGGCCGAATAATGTCTTTGTCGCCGGGTTTGTCGGCTCGCCGCCGATGAATATTTTGAAGGCGGAGATTGTTGAGGAAAAGGGTTTTGCTGTTGCCAGGCTGGGCGATGGGGCGGAGATTCGCACGGCTGTGAAGATGGCTGGGTTGCCGGCGTCGGCGCATTGGCGTGTGGGGCTGCGGCCGGAGAGTGTCAGCGTAGCGGCCGAGGGGGATTTGACCGCGCATGTCGAATTCGTCGAGCGTTTGGGCGAACGGACCTTGGTTTACACCAAGCTGAAGGACGGCACAGCGGTGACCGCCGAGGACGAAGGTTCGAGCCGGGTTGCCATGGGCGATACGGTCAGTTTGAAAGTCGACGGAAAGGCGGCGCATCTGTTTGACGGCGAAGGCTTGGGCTTTCACGCGGATGGCGTGGCATGAATATGTGTTTTGCGGCTAAGGGCTGTGGCCCCCTCCGTCGCGGACTTCGCGCTGATGAAGCGCGAGCGCCGCGCCCAACGCTGGCGAAAGCTGTACTTTCGCTGGCGCTATACCCCCGCTACGCCCTGCGGGCTTGCAAGGGAGGAGAATGTTAGATGGCCGCCCTTCCCATGCGCAAAAAGAAGGCCGAGTGGAGTAACGCGCTGTTCGTGGCGCCGTTTGTGGCTGTTTATCTGTGTTTGTTGATTTACCCGCTGATCGCCGGGATGGGGTTGAGCCTGTTCAAGGCCGACTTGTTCGGCGGCAAGGTGTTTGTCGGCTTTGAGAATTTTGCGCGTTTGCTGCGCGATCCGGTGTTTTTGCAGGCCGTGGCCAATACGTTCGGATTCGTATTGCTGACCGTGCCGCCGCTGACGGTCATTCCGTTGGTGCTGGCCTTGCTGCTGAACCGGCAGACGCGGGTGGCGGCGTTTTTCCGCGGCGTGTTCTTCTCGTCGTCGGTCTTGTCGGTGACGATCGTCACCCTGATCTGGCGCATGATATTGATGCCCGACGGCGGCTTTATCGCCAATGTGCGGGCGATGTTCGGTCTTCCGCCCATACCGTTTCTCAGCGATCCCAATCTCGTCATGGTGTCGATGGCGATTATCACCGTTTGGTGGTGCCTGGGCCTGCCGATGATGCTGTACCTGTCGGCCCTGCAGCAGGTGCCGAAGGATATCTATGAGGCGGCGGCTCTGGACAACAGTTCGTGGTTGCGCATCCTGTGGTCGATCACCCTGCCCTCCGTCAGCCGGACCGTGATCCTGGTGGCGATCTTCGAGGTCGTGCTGCAGTTCCAATTGTTCGGGCAACCGCAACTGATCACCCAGGGCGGGCCCAATGGCGCGTCGCGGCCGATCGTGTTGTTTATCTTCGAGGTCGGGTTCCGGCGCTGGGATATTGGTTATGCCGCGGCGGCGTCGCAGATTCTGTTCGCCATCATATTGATCGCCACCATGGTGCAATATTTCGTCACCCGCAAAGGGGCCGCCCGATGAGCCCGGCCAACTCCAAGCGTTTGAGCGACGCCGGCGTGCTGATCGCCCTGATCGTGCTGGGCCTGATCATGCTGGTGCCGCTGATCTGGACCGTCGTCTTGTCGTTGAAGTCGAACGGCGATTTGCTGCGCAGCACGGCCAATGCCTTTCATGCGCCCTATACCGGCGAAAATTACAGCGCCATCGTGCAGAACAGCCAGGTTTTCCACTGGCTGATGAACTCGGTCATCGTCTCGGGTTTAACGACTCTGGGCGTGCTAGTGCTGTCGTCCCTGGCCGGTTATGGCTTTGCACGTCTGGATTTTCCGGGGCGCGACAAGCTGTTCCTGTTCGTGTTGTTCGGGTTGGCTATCCCTGAGCAGGCGGTGATTATTACGCGGCATCAGCTGTTCAGCGCGCTGCATCTGCACAATTCCTATCCGGGTTTGATCCTGCCCGGGTTGGCGGCGCCGTTCGGGGTCTTCCTGATGACGCAGTATTTCCGCGCCATTCCGAAGGAACTCGATGAGGCTGCCATGCTGGACAACGCCTCGCGCTTGAAAATCTTTTGGAAGGTGTTGCTGCCGCTCACTCTGCCGGCGCAGGCGACCTTGGGGATTTTCACCTTTTTGTCGAGCTGGAACGACTATTGGTGGCCACTGATTTCGGCGACGCGATCGGAGATGTTTACTTTGACGGTCGGTTTGGCGTCGTCGCAGATCAATTTCGCCCAGACCTCGGGTTTGGGGTATCTGATGACCCAGGCGGTGTTTGCCTCGGTGCCGATCCTGATCGTCTACGTCATCTTCCAGAAGTATATCGTGCGCGCGGTATCGGGAGCAGCGGTACGATGAGCTGGACGGGCAAGAAAGAAAGACACCCCCCCACCAACGCGCAAGGGCGCGTCGGTCCCCCTCCCCGCGCAAGGGGCGCAGGGAGGCATAAGATTATTATGTTTCTGGCGTTATTGGCCTTGGCCGGGTGTCAACCGAAGGACAATTACACCCACATTACCGTGCAGCGCATATTCGGCGAGTGCCGGGCCAATATTCCGGTTGGCCAAAAGCCGCTGCGCAATGCCGACGGCGAGTGCGAGATCATCACCGGGCTGCTGGACGCGTTCCAGAAGGAAAATCCCGACATCAAGCTGAAGGTCAATATCGCGGCGTGGCCGGGCTACGACCAGTTGTCGGCCGAATATGCCGCCAATGATCCGCCCGACATCACCACCATGCATATGTCGGCCATGCCGGACTATGAGAAGCGCGGGCTGATCGTGCCGCTGGATGCCGAATTTGCGGCCAACGGCATCAACCCGGCCGACTTCACGCCGGCGGCGCGCAAGGGCGTCACCTTGTATGACAAGAATGGTGACGGTCATGTCTACGGCATGCCGTTCGATAACTGGACGCAGCTGTGGCACATCAATACAGCTTTGTTCGCCAAGGCCGGGCTGATGAAGGACGGTGAGCCGATCCTGCCCCATTCACCGGAAGAGTTCATCGCCCAGGCGCGGCAGTTCAAGCAACGCACCGGTCTGCCCTATGTCATTCAGGCGACATCGAACGAGCAGGCCTCCTATACGCGCAACCTCTATACCTATCTGATGGACCAGCACGCGGCCTTTTTCAACGACCCGAAACATATCCACCTCGATACCCCGGAGGCGCGGCGCGTCGTCGACCTGTTCCGGCAATTGTACACCGAAAACCTGATGACGCACGACCAGGACTATCCGGCGGCGATGGCGGCGTTTTTGAACGGCAAGGGCGGTACAGTCCAGGTCGGGACGTGGATGATCGGGGCGTTTAGTTCCGAGGCCGAGACCGAAGGCCGGCCGCTTTATCACGCCTATACCGTCAAGCCCTACCCGATGCTGTTCGGTTCAGCTCAGACGGCCTATGTCGACGGCCACGCCTGGGTGATGCCGAAGCGCGAGCGCACGCCGGCTGAGACGGCGGCCGTCTTGCGGCTGATGAAGTTCCTGCAACAGCACGATTACGACTGGTCGCGGTCGGGCCATTTGCCCAGCCAGATCCCCGTGGCAATCAGCGCGCAATATCTCGCCCTGCCCCACCGCAAGGACATTATAGCCTTAAGCGCCGACGGTCAGACCTTGCCGGCGGGCGTGCAGCGCCAGTTCGCCATTTCCGACATTATCGGCGACGAGCTGGCCTCGGCCGAGACCGGCCACAAGACGACCGAACAGGCGTTGAAAGACGCCGAGAACCGCATCAACGACCTTCTTTTCCATCTTCTCTGAGATCGCACCATGACCCTCAAAGCCACATTGATCGCCGACCGCGATTTCGTCATTGCCCCATTGGACCGCCGCATCTTCGGCACCTTCGTCGAACATATGGGCCGCTGCGTCTATGGCGGCATCTATGAGCCCGGCCATCCGACCGCCGACGAGAACGGCTTCCGCGGCGATGTCATGGCCTTGACGCGGGAATTGGGCGTGACGATCGTGCGCTATCCCGGCGGCAATTTCCTCAGCGGCTATGATTGGGAAGACGGTGTCGGGCCGAAGGCGGATCGTCCAGTCAAGCTCGACCTGGCCTGGCATTCGACCGAAACCAATGAGTTCGGCACCAACGAGTTCATCACCTGGTGTAAGCAGGCCGAGGTCGAGCCGATGTTCGCCGTCAATCTGGGGACGCGCGGGCCCGACGAGGCGCGTCACTTCCTCGAATATTGCAACCATCCCGGCGGCACCTATTACTCAGACTTAAGAGCGTCGCACGGTTTTCCCGAGCCGCACGACATCAAGTTCTGGTGCCTGGGCAATGAAATGGACGGGCCGTGGCAGACCTGCGCCAAGACGGCGCAGGAATATGGCCGCATCGCCCAGGAAACCGGCAAGGTGATGAAGTGGGTAGATCCGTCGATCACGCTCGCCGCCTGCGGGTCGTCGCAACGCGCCATGGCCACCTATGCCGCCTGGGAATATGAGGTGCTGGACACCTGTTTCGACCAGGTCGACTTCATCTCCCTGCACGCCTATTTCCGCAATGACGGCAACGATATCAAGGAGTTCTTGTCGGAGATCGACAATCTCGACTTCTTTATCAAGGAGATCACCGCGGTCGCCGATGCGGTCGCCGCCAAGCGCCGTTCGAAGAAGCGCATCATGCTGTCGCTCGACGAATGGAATGTCTGGTACAAGGCGCATACGCCCGAGGACGTCAAGAAGCCGGGCTGGCCCAAGGCCCCGCCCCTGCTCGAGGAAATCTACAATTTCGAGGATGCCCTGGTCGTCGGCGGCGCGCTCATCGTCATGATGAACAATGCCGATCGGGTCAAGGCCGCCTGCCTCGCGCAGCTGGTCAATGTCATCGGGCCGATCTTTACCGAGACCGGCGGGCCGGCGTGGCGCCAGACCATCTTCCATCCGATCGCCGATGCGACGCGTCTGGGCCATGGCGAGGTGTTGCGGTTGAAGGTCGATACCACGACGTTCGAGACCAAGGCGCATGGCGAGGTCCCGCACCTGCTGGCGACGGCGATCTTCAATGCGGAGACAGGCGCGGTCAGTCTGTTTGCTTTGAATCGTTCGGCGGATCAGGCGATGGATCTGGCTTTGGACCTGCGCGGTTTGGGCCAGGGTTTGACGATTGCGGCGAGCACGGAACTGCATGAAGGCGACCTGAAGAAGGTCAATTCCAAGGACGCGCCGGATGCCGTCGCGCCGCGCGCCAATGAATCGGCGAAGATTTCGGGCACGTCGTTTACGGCGCAACTGAAGCCTTTGTCGTGGAATGTGTTCGCGCTGACGGCATCTTAGATGCTCAATCGCCGCATGGCTCGCCGCACGAGCGGCGGCGGGCAGTCGCCCTTGCCGGTTTCGCTATCGCGGACCCGGAGGCGTTCAACATCTCCTGAAATTGTTGCGCAAATAAACGTTGAAGCGCCCCTTCCCGAAGACAGGAAGGGGCATTTTATATTTGTCCTACTAAAACTTCCCGAAGTGCCTGTAATCATATGATTATTGCCCAGCCACGAAAGTACCATAGGTATTTTTTTCACATTTGAAATTACTTATTTCAACTTTCTTTTTATTATTTCAATAACTTATCTCAATGTTGCGGATTTGCGACATAAGTACAATAAATCAGACAAAAAGATGATTTCTGTGTCGCGACTCCCTTGACTCAAATCTTTTGTCGGACAATATGGCCGTATAGAGTTCAGCCTATCAACGAACCGAAGCTAGGGAGATTAAATAATGACTGACATGTCGTCAGGGTCGCGTCGCGGCCGCACAGCTAAATTCACCAAATTATGCCTGACGGCGGCGGTTTCCGCCTTCGCACTCGGTATGGGCGCTCAAGGCGCTTTCGCGCAAAATGTCGCGCCGGCGGCGTCTACGACTGGCGATGAAACGGTCGTCGTTGTCACCGGCCAACGCAAAGCCGCGCAAAGCGCTCAGCAGATCAAACGCCGCAGTGATGTCGTCGTCGACACCATGGTCGCTGAAGACGCCGGCAAGCTCCCCGACAACAATGTCGCCGACGCCCTGGCGCGGGTGACCGGCGTCCAAATTCGCCGCGATTCCGGTGAAGCCAATTCCGTGCTGATCCGCGGCCTGCCGAATATCGTCACCCTGCTCAACGGGCGTGAAATGTTCACCACCACCGGTCGTTACGTTGCCCTCGCCGACGTGCCGGTCAACATGATCCAGCGCGTCGACGTCTACAAGTCCAACGGCGCCAGCCAGATCGAAGGCGGCATTGCCGGCACGATCGACGTCCGCACCCGCCGTCCCTTCGATCAAAAGGGCCTGCAGTTCAACGCGAACGTACGCGCTCAATACAATGACAAAGCGGGCGCCTACGACCCCAATCTCGGCGCCACGGTTTCCAATACCTGGGATACGAGCCACGGCCAGTTCGGCGCACTGCTGGGGCTGTCCTACACCCGCAGCCACTTCCATGAAGAGCGCGCCTTCAACGTCGAGTCGGTGGACCAGACAGGCTCCTTCCCTGCAGGCACCCTGCCGTCGGGCCTGACCAGCATCAAGGCGCCGTTCGTTATGGGCTATATTCCCATCACCGGCGACCGCCGCCGTACTTCGGCCAATGTCGCCTTGCAATGGCGGCCGAATGAAGACACGGACGTCTATTTCGAAGGTTTCGCGACCGAATACAAAAACGACTTCGAGCTCGATTTCTTCGTCGGCCTGCCGCTGCTGGGCGACGGCAATATCTCGGCAACCGTCTATCCGGGCACCAATATCCTCAAGACCCTGACCAACCACAACGTCTTCACTATCACCTCGACTCAGGCCAATCGCCAGAAGTCGTTCACGACGCAATTCGCTGTCGGCGGCACTCACCGCATGGGTAATTGGAAAGCATCGACCGACCTGGCTGTGACCGACTCGACCTTCGATTACGAAAATCCGATCCTCGATACCGCTGTGATCGTTCCTCTGGTGAAGGTTGACACCAACCACAACGGCACGGCTCAGCTCGATTACGGCGGCCCGGGCTTCGACATCAAGTCGAGCAATGGCTTCTTCCTCGCCAACTGGTTCGACAATTACGGTCATGACAAGGGCAAGAGCGTCGACTGGAGCGGCGATCTGACCTACTTGCCGGACGAAGACATCACACTGAAGGAATTCAAAGCCGGCGTCCGTTTCGCCGACCGGACAGCCGAGCACATCAACCAGTTCATCGGCGGCTACGGCGGGCCGAACACGCCCACCAATGTCGTCGACGTACCGGGTCTGGCCGGCCTGTCGGAGCCGATGGCTTCGGGTGGTCCCGACTATATCATGACGCAGTGGGCGACGCCGTCCGCCGACTTCCTGCTCAACCATACCGGCACCATCCGCAAGATCTTCACGGGTACCGAAGACGCCAAGCCTCTGGATCCGGGGTCGTTCTTCTCGGTCAAGGAAAAGACTTCTGCCGTTTACTGGCAAGTCAAGGCCGGCGGCGATATGGGCGCCGTGCCCTGGTCCGCCCTGATCGGTGTCCGCCTGGTCAACACGCGGGAAATCCTGAAGGGCAACCTGTCGCAGGATACTGACCCGAACCATCCTGGCCTGGAATACACACCGATCGATCGTGAGACCGAGGCCACCAACCTGCTGCCCAGCCTCAACGTCAAGTTTAACCTGACGCCCGACGTGGTCGCGCGCTTTGCTGCGGGCCGCACCCTGACGCGTCCGAACTTCGGCGATCTCAATCCCGGTGTTTCGCTGTCGACTGTCGTATCCAACACCACCGGCCTGACCGGCGGCGGCGGCAACCCCAATCTGCGTCCGTTCACCTCTAACAATTACGACCTGGCTTTGGAATGGTATTTCGCCGCTGACGGTTTCCTGACGGCGACGGCTTTCGATCGCGAATTCAAGGGTTATATCCAGCCCTTCTATGGCAACGAAACCTTCGGCGGTCTGAACTACCGTGTGACCCGCCCCGGCAACACCGGTGACGGCCACGTCAACGGCCTGGAAGTCGGCTACCAGCAGTTCTACGACTTCCTGCCCGGCATCTTCAGCGGCCTGGGCCTGCAAGCCAACGTCACCTATATGAAGGGCCAGACAACAGCCTTCTCGACGGTGCAGAACGCGTTCATCAACCGTCCGATCGCCGGTTTGTCGACCCTGTCCTATAACCTGATCGCCCTGTACGAAAAGGGTCCGTGGTCCGCCCGCGTCGCCTATAACTGGCGCGACAAGTTCCAGGATACGCGCGAATTTACGCCGACCTACGACCTTTGGGTCGCCAAGACGGCCCAAATGGACGCCCAGGTTTCCTACAAACTGAATTCGAACGTCACCTTTACCCTTGAAGGCATCAACCTGCTCGATACCAATTTCAAGGACTATTTCGTCGACCCGCTCCATCCCGAGCTGACCGGCTACTTCCCGCGCGATACCCGCCGTTACGACAAGACGATCCTGCTCGGCTTCCGTTACAAGATGTAATCGCCATTCCGCTCAACTGACCTAACTGGGGCGCTGTCGCATATCAAAAGCGTCAGCGCCCTCTTTTATTCGCTACAACCGAGCTTGTGCCATGTGGACTCGACGAAGATTCAGCAAACTGACCCTGGGGGCAGTAACGGGCGCCGGTTTGATGACCGCCACGCCATGGACCTCTCTGGCGGAGAGCGGCGCCTCCCTCAATGACCGGCTGACCGGCGACGTGGCGCCCGTCCACGACCCCTGCATCATCGAAGACAAGGCGGGAGGCTTTCACCTGTTCACCACCAGCCAAATGTCCGAAGGCAAGGGGCTGATCCATTGGCGTACATCTCCCGACCTGGTGACGTGGACATTCAAGGGTGCGGTGCTACAGGCTTTCCCCGACTGGGTCATGGAGGCGGTACCGGGCACGAAGGGAATTTGGGCGCCTGACATCAGTTATGTCGGCGGACGCTACTATCTCTATTACTCAGCCTCTACTTTCGGCTCCAACCATTCCGTCATTGGCCTGCTGACCACGCCGACGCTCGACACCTCAGCTCCGGACTTTGCCTGGAAGGACGAGGGTCTGGTCATCGCTTCCGATACCAAGGACGATTACAACGCCATCGACCCCAACCACATCATCGACGAAAACGGCCGCCACTGGCTGACGTTCGGCAGTTTCTGGACCGGTATCAAGTTGATCGAACTCGACCCGGCATCCGGCAAACAAAGGGATGCGAAAGCAGAGCCCAAGGCCATTGCGCGCCGGCGCGATCCAGGCGCCATCGAGGCCCCCTTCATCCGGCGCAAGGGCGAGTATTATTATCTCTTTGCCGCCTACGACTTTTGCTGTCGCGGCGCCAATAGCAGCTATTACACCTGCTGCGGCCGTTCCGCGGCGATTGATGGTCCCTATCGCGACCGCGATGGCCGCAAGATGTTGAACGAGGGAGGAACCGTGGTGCTGCATGCCGACCTCGATCCATTGAAACGCTTCAAGGGCCCGGGCGGCGCGTCGGTGCTGCAATCCGGGAGTAAGGAGATCGTCGTGTATCACGCCTATGACGCACAAAGGAACGGCATGCCGACCTTGCGCATGCAGGTCCTGGCATGGACAGCCGATGGCTGGCCGGTGGCCGTATGACCCAGCCGCATCTCACGGTCGTCAGCCAGGTCGAGCCGCTGATTTCGGAGGCGCCGAACATGGTCATGCCGGGGTCGCAAGGGCGGCTGCACGGCGCCATGGCGCATCGCCTGGGGGTCGAGATCCTAAAGGGCATCTATCCATCGGGCTCGGTCCTGCCCAATGAGATCGATAACAGCGAATCCCTGCATATTTCCCGCTCGGCCTATCGCGAGGCCATCCGCATCCTGGCGGCCAAGGGCATGGTCGAAAGCCGGCCGAAACTGGGGACGCGGGTGACCGAGCGCAGCCGGTGGAACATCTTGGATCCCGAGGTTCTGGGCTGGATGTTCGAGACAGAACCGTCGGAGAGCTTTATCAAGGGTTTGTTCGAGCTGCGGCTGATCACCGAGCCGGCGGCGGCCGAACTGGCGGCCAAACGGCGGACCGAGGCCCAGGTTGAGGCCATGGATCGGGCGCTGCTGATCATGGCGCGGGAGACCCTGGCGACCGATGCCGGGCGCCAGGCCGATCTCGATTTCCACTCGACCCTGATCCAGGCGACGGGCAATGAAGCCCTGGCGTCGCTCAGCAGTTCCATCGAGGCGGCGGTGTCGTGGTCGACGCGCTTCAAGCAGCGCCATGGGCCGTTGCCGCGCGATCCGGTGCCGGAACATCGTCGAGTTCTCGAAGCCATTGCGCGCGGGGATACCGGGGCGGCGCGATGGTGCATGGAGTCGCTGGTGCGGATGGCGCTGGAAGATACGCAGCGGAGCATGTAGGGTCGGTCAGGATACAGGGTACAGGTATGGAGATCATGGCGGCGCAGGCACCAACAACGGACAAGATTGTACCCTGGCTGGCCCTGGCGTTTGGTTTGGGCACCTTGACCGCTTTCGCCATGATCATGCTGGCATTCCGCCTCTATGTCAGCATCACGCATCCCTATTGGATAGGCTTGACGCTCCTGGGACTGGTGTGCCTGTCGACCTTGCTTTACCGAAATCGCGGCAAGGTAAGGCCCTCCATGACGGTCAATGTGTTGGTTTTCTCGGGTCAGGTGGCCTTCTTTACAGTGGGCGCCCTGGCGACATTCTATGTTTTGATGTCGTTTTATCCCCCGAACTTTCAGTGATCTGACGACGCCCGTCGGTATCTCGCTATACCGGAAGAAGCGTTGGGTATAAGGCTTGGCGAAGTCTAAGCATCCAAGCCCGGAGGCATCCATGTACGAAATCGAACGCAAGTTTCTGATCTGCCGGCCGCTGGCGGAGGTGGTGGCCGGAGCCGAACGCAGCCGCATCGAGCAATGCTATCTGCCGGGCACGGGTGACTGGGCGATACGGGCGCGCAAGCGGGTTTCGGACAGCGGGACAGTCTATCTCTTGACCATGAAGAAGCGCCAAAGCGATCGCACCAATGTCGAGCTCGAAACGGCGGTAGCGGAGGCGATGTACGCGCAGATCGAAAGCGTCTGTGGGCACGATCCCCTGGCCAAGAACCGCTATATTGTCGGCCGGTGGGAGATCGACGAGTTCCTCAATCCTGAGCTGGAGGGTTTGATCGTCGCCGAGATCGAGCTCGGTTCGGAGAACGAGGCCATCGACATGCCGGACTGGCTCGGCGAAGAGGTCACCGGCCGATACGAATATGCTAATGCCTCGATTGCTCGACGCCTCGGTGCGGTTGCGGCCTGATTTTCAAGCGAGTTCCCATGCCCTCCATCAAGATCACCCCCTTCGGTACCCTGAAAGACGGCACGCCGGTCAAGGCCGTCGAGCTCCATAATGGCGTGGCCACCGCGCGTATCATCACCTTTGGCGCGACCTTGCAGGCCCTGATGGCGCCCGGCCGCGACGGGATATTGGCCGATATCGTGCTGGGACATGACGATCCGCAGGGTTACGAGGCGTCGGCTGTCTATCTTGGCGCCACGGTCGGCCGCTATGCCAACCGTATCCGTGACGGGCGGTTTAGTCTGGATGGCAAGGACTATGTTCTGGCGCGGAATAACGGACCGAACGCCCTGCACGGTGGCGTCAAGGGCTTCGACAAGGCGATCTGGACGATAGGCGCCAGCCGCGCCGACGCCAGCCATGCGGCGGTGACCTTCGGCCATGTCAGCCCCGACAGCGACGAAGGCTATCCCGGCACTTTGACGGTGGCGGTGACCTATAGCCTGGGCAGCGATAACGCCCTGACGATCAGCTATGAGGCGACGACGGACGCGGCGACCGTGATCAACCTGACCAACCACGCCTTGTTCAACCTGGCCGGCCACGGCAGCGCATTGGATGCTGAATTGGTTTTGGCGTGCGACGCCTATACGCCGGTCGATGAGACCTTGATACCGACGGGTGAGCTACGGGATGTGAGCGACACGCCGTTCGATTTTCGCACCGGTGCGGTGATCGACGACCGGGTGCGCATGGGCGATACTCAGATTCGCATCGGCCGTGGTTTCGATCATAATTTCGCAGTCAATGGCGGCGTAACGGCCGAGCCCAAGCCGGTGGTCGATATGGTGCATCATGCATCGGGTCGGGGCTTGCGGATATTGACCACCGAGCCGGGTATCCAGGTCTATTCGGGCAATTTTCTCGACGGCACGATCATGGGTAAGGGCGGCCGGATGTTGCGCCAGGGCGACGGGATTGCTTTCGAGGCGCAGCATTTTCCGGATTCGCCGAACCAGGGTGCATTTCCGAGCACGGTGTTGCGGCCCGGGAACGTGTATCGCCAGGTGACGGTGCATCAGTTGTATGTGGAGTGATGGCTGAAGCGCTTGGAAGCCATGCAGAAAGAAAGTACCCCTCACCCGGCAGGCTGAAGCCTGCCACCCTCTCCCCTTAAAAGGGGCGAGGGGAAGGAAAGAGAGCTTGTCGCTAAGGCTTAGGCCTTCTTCTTGCCGGTGCCGGTGGTCGGAGTCAGCGAACCATTGGCAAACAGAGGGGTCGCTGCCGTCGACGCCACGGCCTTGTCGGCCTTGGGTTTGCGAACTTCCTTGTTGCTCTTCTTCTGACCTTTGGCCATGGGTTTTCCAGTGCAAATATGAGTGCGGCCCGATCCTTATCACGCCACACCCAATTCACAGCATGGTTTATGGCGCCACGCTCTGCCACATCTGGCGCGCCGGGCCGTCGGGGTCGTTCTCGACGTAACAGTCGACATCGATCAGCATGACCGGGCGGGTCTGCGTATCGTAGCGCGGCCATGCCGGCGCGCCCGGCGCCGAGGGGACGCTGTCGCGGGCGAAGCTGGTCCAGAAGGCGCTGGTATTGGCCGAAGCCTCCTTGACGCCGGGGCCATCTCCTTGCAGACCCGACAGATCGTAATTGAAGAATTTCAGGGCAATTTCGGTGGCGTGGCCGGCCTTCAGGGTAGTTGTCGTGCCGGCGATGGGGAAGTTCGATTCATAGTCGTCGCGATAACGATAGACCGGCGCCGGCTGGGCGGCCTTGCGATCGGCGCAGGTCGCCGTACCATTGCCGAACCAGCGGTCCGAGGCGATGGCGATATAGAGGTCGCTCGCTGAGGCTGAGGGTTTCATTTGCCGGTAGCTCGCGTAGATTCGGTCGGCATCGCCGGCGAATTCCTGGCTCAGACGTGCTTTCAGGGCGGCATCGTTCATGGTGAAGGTGTCGGGCCGGCCCATATTGAAGAAGGTGGCTTCGTCGCGATTGTGCCCGATCAGCAACGGGATATCGGCGGACAGGGGCGCGGCCACCGGGTCGAAGGGATGGACCGGCAGGACCGTGCCGTCGACGACGGGGGCGAAACTGCCCGGTTGTTCGGCGTTCCAATGGGCTTCGTGCAGGCGGCCGTAATCCGGCGTCGTGCCGGTAAAGTGGTCCGACGGCACGATCAGAGGGCCTGCGCCCCGTTCGACCGCCATCTGCATGTCGACAAAGGCTTGGCCGGGGACATCGGCCAACTTGTGGAGCTCCGTTGGGGCGATGCCGAGGCCTTTGAGGACGCGGCGGGCGGTTTCGGTGGCGGCATCACGTGTCATGCGACGCGGCGCGGCGCCGCTTTCGATGCTGCATTTGTGGAACAGGCCGTGGGCCGCCGGCATGGCAAGCAAGGTGCCGGCCTTGAAGCCGCCGCCGGACTCGCCGAAGATCATGACATTGTCCGGGTCGCCGCCGAAGGCCGCGATATTGGCCTTGACCCAGCGCAGGGACGCGACGATGTCGAGCATGCCGTGATTGCCCGAGGCTGCATAGTCTTCACCGCCCAGCTCGCCAAGGTAGAGATAGCCGAGCAGACCCAGGCGATGATTGCTGGCGACGACGACGACATCGTAGGTGGCCGCCAGGCGCGAACCGTCCTGGGCCGTCGAGCCGGCCGAACCGCTCGAATAACCGCCGCCATGGCAATAGACCATGACCGGGCGTTTCTTGCCGTCGACCGCCGGGGTCCAGACATTGAGAAAGAGGCAGTCCTCGGCATAGGCGGGTTCGTTCTCGCCATAGGTCGATTTGGGCTTTTGCAGCGACGGGGCGCCGAGGTTGGTGGCGTCGCGAACGCCCGTCCACGGCTGGACCGGCGGGGCTTCCTTGAAGCGGTTGGCGCCGGAGACCGAGCCGCCATAGGGGATTCCCTTGAACGACAGGGCACCGCGGCTGGTTCCGCCCTTGAGCTTGCCATCGGCTATTTCGACCTCGACGAAGGGCTCTATTGTTAGAGTCGATTTTGAAACGTCAGCGCGGGTAATGCCGGCGAGGCCGAAAGCCCCCGCCGCCGCGATACCGGATTGCAGCAAACGCCGGCGATTGAATGTGACCATGGTAGCCTCCCACATTGCCGCGGTTATCTTGATGTAACCACTGGACCGAGGGCAGTCTGCACCGGATTAACACGGCGAGCCACAGCCAATTTCAGATTTCGTCATCCAGGCCGTCGCGCGGCGGGTTGCAGGCCTTTTTCAGAAAGTCGGTCATCTCGGCGTAACCGTTGTCGCGGTCTGTCACCGTCAACTGGCCGCGGCGTTCGAAGCCGGTATAGATATCATGCGCTTCCTGCCAGGCACCGCACGCCTTGGCGTAGTCGCCGGCATTGTAGAAATTGCCGCCACGGGTCACCAGGGCGGCCGACATGCTGCGCAGGGCGCCCGGCGTATTGCCGGCGCGTTCGACCATCAGACGGTGGGCCGCCAGGACGGAATCGCTGACCTTTTCGGACGGGGCGTATTGCTTCTGGTCGGTGAGGACCTGGGCATAGACCTCGCCGCTCAGGGCCAGCATCTGCAAGGCGCCATTGTCGTTGAGGTCGCGCTGATGCCACGCTTGCGCCATATCAAAGGCTTCGGAGATGGCCGCCCTGGCTTCGGCGTCGCGGTGGTTGGTACGGTGGACGACGGCGCTGTACCACAGGGAGGCGATGAGTTTGCGCACCAGTTTCGGACTACCAGGCTGAGCCTTGAGGAGCTGGCGGTTAACCGCAACGGCGTTCGCCAGGGCCGCCTTGGCTTCCGGCTCCTGCTTCATCTTGTGATAGCTTTCGCCAAGCAGGCGCAGGTTGGAACTGCGGCTCATCAGGACATCGGTGTTGGCTTGCAGATCCGGTTTCAGGCCAGCGTAAAAGGTCTCGGCGCGGACGTGGACGTCGCGGGCGTGAAGATAGTCGTCGTTCCAGCCGTAGCTGTCGCCCTCGGCCTGGATGGCGAGGATATAGGACGCGGCCAGCTTGGCATCGTCAGCGGCGTGCGGTTGCAACAGGGTCTGGGCCTGGATGGCCTGGCGGCGCGCCTCGACGGTTTCGTTATTGTTGTAGAGATTGCTGCCGGACTGTTCGATCAACATGGCGGCGTAGGCGCGGGCGGCCTCGGCATTACCGGGGTTTTCGTCGTGGACGGCCTTCAGCACGGCCTCGCCCTTGGCGAGCAAGGCGTTGGCGTCCTCGTAACGGCCGAGCGAGCTTTCCTGGCCGCCGCCGACGACCTGGGACAGGCGGACAAAGCCCTGGCCGGCCTCGATGCGGACCGCGACGGGGGCGGTCTTGTCGTTGGCCAGGGTGTCGAGATATTGCACGCCGGTGCGCGCCAAAAGCTCGCGCGCCTTGGTGGCGCCCGGTACGGCGCTGACCTCGTCGTAGACGTCGAACAGCAGGGTCTTGGCGATGGCGCGGGTCTGGTCGAAGCGGGCCTCGGCATCGGCGCGCGCCAGCTGGGCGCGGTGGTTGGCGTTGAGAACAAGACCGAAGGCCGCGATCAGGATGACGGCGCCGAGGCCGGCGGCAGCGGTGCTGTAGCGGTGACGGCGGACGAACTTGCCGAAGACATAGCCACGGCCGGCCTTCACCGCGCTGAGCGGATACCCCTTGCGGTAGGCGTCGATATCGCCGGCCAGGGCGTCGGCCGTCGGATAGCGGTCGGCCGGCAGTTGCGCGGTGGCGCGGGTGATGACGGCGCGCAGCTCGGCGCCGGCTTCGGGGGCAAGGCGCTCGAGGATACGGCCGAGCGAATAGATGTCGGCGGCGGTCGTGACCTCGGTGCTGATCAAGCGTTCCGGTGCGGCATAGCCGGGCGTCAGGCTGAGATTGGCGGTCGCCGGCGACAAGGACGCCGCGGTATCGCCGATGGCATCGGCCGGTTTGGCAATGCCGAAGTCTATCAGCTTGACCACGCCGTCATGGGTGACCAGGATGTTGGACGGCGTCAGGTCGCGGTGGACGATCAGGCTGCGGTGGGCGAAGGCGACGGCGCGGCAAATGTCGCCGAACAGGGCCAGACGCCGATCGAGGGACGGTGCATTGGCCTCGGTCCAGGCGAACAGCGGCAGGCCGTCGATCCATTCCATGATGATATAGGGCGCGCCGGTCGTGGTTTCGCCGCCGTCATAAAGCTGGGTGATATTGGCGTGCGACAGCTGGGCCAGGATTTGGCGTTCGCGGCGGAAGCGCTCGATCAGGGACTCCGACAACAGGCCGGCCTTGATGATCTTGATGGCGACGACGTGGGCGAAATCGCCGGTGGCGCGCTCGCCACGATAGACCGAGCCCATGCCGCCACGCCCGATCAGGCCGGTGATGCGATAGGCGCCGATGCGCTCCGGTTCAGCTTCGGGCTCGATATTGTCGGCCKCCGTGCCGGTTTTCAGGTTGATGTCGGAATCGGCTGTCGCCATGGCCAGGAGACGCTTGCGCACGCCGGGCTTGCCGCGCGTGGCGGCGGCGATCCAGGCTGCGCGCTCGGCTTCGGGCACGTCGAGGAGCTCTTCGAAAAGGGCAATGGCCTCACGTTCGGCATCAACACTGGATGTCTTTTCAGGCATGGTCCACCGGATGGGCGATCGCGTCGGCCAGCCAGGCGCGGGCCGCAAGCCAGCGCCGCTTGACCGTGGCTTCGGACAAACCGCTCACCACGGCAATGTCTTCGATCGTCATGCCGCCGAAATAGCGCATCTCCACCAGTTCCATCAGTCCCTCATCTATCGCTTTCAATCTGATTAGCGCGCTTTCGAGGGAATTCAGGTCAAGGCGTTGTGCGCCGTGAACGCGGGTGGTCAGTTCGACCTTGTGGTGGTGGCGTTTGTCGCTGAGCTTGCCGCGGGCATAATCGATCAGGATGTTGCGCATCATGCGCGAGGCCAGGGCGATCAGGTGGGCGCGGTCGCCGAAATCGACGCGTTCGATCTGCATCAGGCGCAACACGGTTTCGTTGATGAGATCACCGGTCGATAAAGAGGAATTATGCTCCCGGCGCAGGCGGGCCGCCGCGATCTGGCTTAGCTCCGGATGGAGACGGCCGATCAACCGGTCGCGCGCGCCGGCATCGCCATCGCGCCACTGCCCCATCAGGACCCGGGTTTCAGGTTCTTCGTACATGGTTACCCCACCGCTTTCAGGCTTGCGACAATTTAGAACACGGTTTTGCGGAATTGTCGAAATCAAACTGAGCCGTTTTGGCACGGCATTGCGCTGAGTGGGATGAAGGACCTCAGAATGCGATCCAGTCAGAAGTGATGATTTTCTAAGGGTTCTGAAGAAAATTGAGCGGAGGTTTCCTTGATGGCACTTCCGGCGACGCAACAGCCTTATCCCAACGGTCATAAAGAATGACCGTTGGGATAAGGCTGTTTAGCTCAAACGGCTAACGTCGCCGCCGATGGTTCCTCGCAACTGGATTAGGTGTCCCCTCGGCGGGCGCTTTGCCTGCAGTCAGCGATGAATGACATAGGCTCATTCGCTGCTGGTATTAATTCATCATGCCGCCGGGGCCACCGCCCCCGCCGCCTTGCCATTGACCACCACCGCCCTGGCCGCCGCCGTCGCGGCCGCCCCATTGGCCGCGCCCGCCCTGCCAGTTGCCATGGTCGCCCTGTTGCTGACCATTCTGACCGGCGGACGGACCGCCCAACAGGTAGACCAGGCCGACAAAGATCGACGGGCCGCCGAAGCCGCGGGTGATGACGCTGTGGACCGTGTCTGAGTCGGCGACCATCTTGAACTTGCCGCTGCGGAACGGATCGTTGACGGTGACGACAGCCGAGGTCTTCAGGTTAAACTGGTGGCGATAGGAAAAATTGCCCATCTGGAACGGCGCGCGGTAACCCTGGCCGGTCAGTTGCTTGCCCGAGCTGAAATAGCTGAACTGAACGCGGTCCTTCATCGTCGCCTGATAGTCGAAGCTGATACGGCCGCTGAGCGAGGTGGCATCGGTCTTGCCGGTGCTGGGCGTTGTCAGCTCGGTCTGGGCCAGGTTGCCATTGAGGCTGAGATTGAGCTTTTGCCCGATCTTGCCATTATAGTTGAACTCCAGGCCATCGGCATGGCCCGAGCCTTCATTGGCCTTGGTCGTCAGGACGACGCCGTTGCCGATAAAGGTGCTGAGTTGGGTGATGACGTCGCGGTTGTCGCGATAATAGCCGCGAATCTGATAGCTGGTCGCACCGCCGTTATATTCGTAACCCAGTTCGTAGCTGTCGGTTTCTTGCGGCTTCAGGTTGGCATTGCCCGCGGTGACGTTCTGCGAGTCGATATAGACGACCGACGGATTGAGGTCCTGGGCCTGGGGGCGCTGCAGACGATGCGAGTAGGAAAAGCGCAGCTTGGCCGTGTCGGTCAGGCTGTAGGCGGCGAAGAAGCTGGGGTTGGCCTTGGTATAGTAGATATGGCCGTGGCTCAGGGTATTGAATTCGTGGGTCGTCAGGTCGAGGGCTTCGACACGCAGGCCGCCCATAACGACCAGCTTGCTGCCGATCGGCGCCTGATAGGTCAGGTAGGCGGCGTTGAGGACCTGCTTATAGGCAAAGTCGCTGTTGAGCGTGGCATTCGAGGTATAGCCGACCGTACCGGTGGCGATATTTTCGAAGTGATTGTCGTCATAGGTCGTCTGCCAGCCGGTCGACAACTGGGCATTGCCGACATTGCGGGCATAGTCGACGCTGAAGACGCCGTTGCGGGTATCGGACTGCGAGGCGGTGATGTAATCCGGCGTGGCGTCGGTGGGCAGGACCAGGGTCGAGATGGTGTGGCTCTTGTTGTCGCCGGCGGCCGAACTGACGCGCAGGTCGACCTTGAGGGTCTCGGCCGGCTGATCGCCCTTGTGGTCCCAGCGGATGTCGGCGGAGTTGTCGTTGCGGACGGATGAACCGTCGACCTTTTGCGTATAGTCGCCGAAGATCGAGCTGTCATAGTTTTCGCTGGAATGATTTTCCGACTCGCGGTGGGCGTAGCCGAACTGGCCGCTGACGCTGTCATTATCGTTGATGGTGTAGTCGATGCCGCCGGTAACCTGGCCGCTGTCATTGCTGCTGTCGGAATCGCTGTCCTGGACGGTATGGCTGGTGCCGCCGCCTGAAAGCGGGTGATCGACGGTGGAATGGCCGCGGCCGTTTCGGACGTCGTGACGGAAGTTCATGGCGCCAGACAATGTCATCTTGCCGGAATTGCGCGCGACCGACAGCGAACCGTTATAGCGGCCTTCCGAGCCGATATTTGCGATGGCAGCGCCCGACGTACCCGGGCGGCGGTTCTTTTTCATGACCAGGTTGATGATGCCGCCGGTGCCTTCGGAGCCGAACTGGGCGCCGGGATTGGTCATGACCTCGACCGAGTCGATGTCGCCCGACGACATGGATTGCAGGGTGGCGGCGCGGTTGTCGCCCTGCATCATGGCCGAGGGCTTGCCGTCGATCATGACCTGGACATTGGAGTTGCCGCGCAGGGTGACGCTGCCGTTCGGATCGACATTGACCGACGGCACCTTGTTGAGGGCGTCGGAAGCGGTACCCGAGGCGCTGTCGATGTTCTGGGTGTTGTCATAGACCTGGCGGTCGATGCGGTTCTGGTTCTTCTTGCCCTGGACGGTGACGGTCGTGGTCGTCTTGTCGTCGCTCGACGTTGTCGAGTCCTGGCTTTGCGTTGTGGAAGTCGTGGTTTGCGTCGTTTGGGTTTGCGCCTGAGTCGTTTGCGGCGTTGTCGTCTGCGCCGTTGTTGTTTGGGCTTGGGCAGCGCCGGCGCCGATCAGGCCCAGCAGCATCAGGCCGTAAATGCCGGTCATGGCCTGAGTGCGGCCGTTAGGAAATTTCATCGTTGTGACTGCCTTAAAGGTAGGACTTGGGAAGGTAGAATTTGGGAAAAACGTAAAACAGGTGCGTGGCGCATTATCCACAGTGGTCAGGCTTAGCAAGAGGCCACGCGGTAGCTCTTGCCCTATTGTCTGAGAATTCGCCCGAGTGCGTCCTTTGCGACGCACGCAGACTCATCTTGACTCTGAGGAAATTTGGGAACAAAAAGAGAACATCTACTTTATTCAGGATGTGAAAACCCCCGCCCGTGTCATGCCCGTCTTGCCTCATACCCCCCTTAACGAACTGCGTGCGCGAATCCGTCGCCTCGAAAGCGACAGCGGACACAGTCATGGCGTTTTGCCGTTCGGTGTGGCCGAAATAGACCACCATCTGCCCGATGGCGGCCTGGCATTGGGCGCGTTGCACGAAATGGCGGGCAGTGGTCAGGGTACGGTCGACGGCGCCGCGGCGGCCCTGTTCGCCGCCGGCATCGCCGCCAGAACGCCGGGTCAGGTGTTGTGGTGCGTGTCGCGGCCCGACCTGTTCGCCCCGGCCCTGACCCAGGCGGGACTGACGCCCGACCGGATTATCTATGTCGAGGCCGGGGACGACGCCGGCGTGCTGGCCTGTTTCGAGGAAGGTTTGCGCCACGGCAGTCTGGGCGCCGTGGTGGCCGAGGTGGCGAAACTGTCGATGACGGCGTCGCGGCGGCTGCAATTGGCGGCGGAAAGCGGGGGGACGCTCGGTTTGGCGGTCCGGCGATGGCGGCGCGAAAAGGACGCGCGCGATTTCGGCGAACCGACCGCCGCGGTGACACGATGGCGGGTCGGCGCCCTGCCCTCCGCGCCCTTGCCGGTGGAGGGTGTCGGGCCGGCAAGATGGAAGTTGGAACTGCTGCGTTGCCGCGGCGGTGAACGTGCAGAATTTCACGTGGAGTACAGATATGAGGGTCACATCGCTCTATTTTCCGACTTGGGCGACGGATCGTTTGCGCCGAAGCGACGCCTCGCTTCCTGACGCGCCCTTGGTCCTGGTCGGGCGCGACGGCAATCGCCGCGTCGTCACTGCCGCCAACGACCTAGCCCTGATGCTGGGGCTGCGCGTCGGCATGCCGCTGGCCAAGGCCCAGGTTCTGGTCCGCGGTCTGGTGGTGCGCGACGCCGAGCCCGAACGCGACGCCGAAGCGCTCGAAAAGCTGGCGGTATGGGCCTTGCGCCACTACGCGCCGATCGCCGCCGCCGATCATCCGGACGGATTGGTCATCGATGTAACCGGCGCCGCCCATCTGCACGGCGGCGAGACGGCCATGCTAGAGGGCATGATCGCCGCCTGTGCCGGTTTCGGGGTAACGGCGCGGGCGGCGATTGCCGCCACCTGGGGTGCGGCCCATGCGGTCGCGCGTTTTACCAAGGGACCGGTGACCATCGTGCCGCCGGGCGGGACCGCCGAGGTTATGGTCGGACTACCTTTGGCGGCGCTGCGACTGCCGGCGGGGACGGTCCATAGTTTGCGGGTGCTGGGTTTCGAACATATCGGTGAGGTGTCGGCGCAGCCGCGGGCGCCACTGACCTTGCGCTATGGGCCGGAGCTGGGCCGGCGCCTTGATCAGGCGTTCGGACGGCTGTCGGAACCGATCGATCCGGTACGTACGCCCGATGTGTGTGAGGTCAGGCGGGTCTTCGCCGAGCCGATCGGAGCGGCGGAAACCATTGCCAAATATACCGGCAAGCTGGTGGTACAGATGTGCGACCTGCTGGAAAGCAAGGGTTTGGGCGCCAAGCGGCTCGACCTGGTATTTTACCGCGTCGACAATCGCATCGAAGCCGTCAGGGTCGGCACGGCACGGCCGGTGCGCGACGTTAAACGCCTGACGCGCCTGCTGTGCGACAAGATCGAGACCGTCGATCCGGGCTTCGGCATCGAAATCATGCGGCTGACCGCCACCCTGGCCGAACCGATCAACCCGAAACAAGCGACATCTTTTGAGAACGACAACAGAGCCGATGTCGGCGACCTAGTCGATATCCTCAGCAACCGGCTGGGTGCCAGCCATGTCTATCGCGTGTCGTCGGTGCAAAGCGATGTGCCGGAACGTTGTGTGCACCATACGGCGCCGGCGCAGGGGGAAAGCGCGCCGTCATGGGTGGCGCACTGGCCCAGGCCGTTGCGGCTGCTCGACCGCCCCGAGCCGATCAGCACCATGAACCTGCTGCCCGACTATCCGCCGAAGCAGTTTGTGTGGCGCGGCGGCCGGCGCAAGGTTATCCGCGCCGACGGCCCCGAGCGTATCTTCGGCGAATGGTGGCGGCGCGATGCTGAAATCAACGCCGTGCGCGACTATTTCCGCGTCGAGGACGATGGCGGCGAGCGCTTCTGGATCTACCGCGCCGGCGACGGAGAGGACCGGACGACAGGGAGTCACGACTGGTTTTTGCACGGCATATTCGCATGAGCTATGCCGAGCTTCAGGTCACGACGCATTTTTCGTTCCTGCGCGGCGCGAGTTCGCCCGACGAGCTGTTCGACCGGGCGCGCGAATTGGAACTGGAGGCGGTCGCCATCACCGACCGCAATTCGCTGGCCGGGATCGTGCGCGCCTTTGCCGCCGCACGGCGGACAGGGGTGCGCCTGGTCGTCGGCTGCCGGCTGGATCTGTTGGATGGCATGTCGATCATGGTCTACCCGACCGACAAGGATGCCTATGCCCGGCTGTGCCGCTTGCTATCGGCCGGCAAGCGCCGCGGCGGCAAGGGCAAGTGTCATCTCGACTGGGCCGATGTCGAGGCGTGGCAGGAGGGCCTGATCGCGGTTTTGGTGCCCGACATGGTGGATGATATGACGGCGCTGCATCTGCGGCGGTTGCGCGACACCTTCGGCGACCGCGCCTATATGGCCTTGAGTTTGCGGCGGCGGCCCAACGACGCCATGCGGCTGCATGAGCTGAATAACCTGGCGGTGCGTATGAAGGTGCCGACGATCGTCACCAATGACGTGCTGTTCCATGTGCCGGATCGCCGCATATTGCAGGACGTCGTCACCTGCATCCGCCATAACTGCACGATCGACGATGCCGGTTTTCGCCGCGAACGCCATGCCGACCGCTATCTCAAGCCGCCGCAGGAGATGCAACGCCTGTTCAAACGCTATCCCGAGGCGGTGGCGCGGACGCTCGACATCGTCGCGCGCTGCCGTTTCGACATGGGCGAACTTCAGTATCAGTATCCGGACGAGCGCAGCCATCCTGGCATTCCGGCGCAGGAGACACTGGAAAAATTCACCTGGCGCGGCGCTGCCGAGCGCTATCCCGCCGGCGTGCCGGACAAGGTGGTCAAGCAGGTCAGGAAGGAACTGGCCCTGATCGACAAACTCAACTACGCCCCCTATTTCCTAACCGTCCACGATATCGTCGCCTATGCGCGCAGCCAGGATATATTGTGCCAGGGCCGCGGTTCGGCGGCCAACAGCGCCGTCTGCTATGTACTCGGGGTCACGGCTGTCGATCCGATGGAGCACGACCTCCTGTTCGAACGCTTCATCTCCGAGAACCGCAACGAACCGCCCGATATCGATGTCGATTTCGAGCACGAACGGCGCGAACAGGTGTTGCAATGGGTGTTCGAAACCTATGGCCGCGACCACGCCGCCCTGTGTTCGACCGTGGTGCAGTACCGCACCAAGGGGGCCTTGCGCGATGTCGGCAAGGTCATGGGGCTGTCGGAAGACCTGATCAAGACGCTCTCGCAGCAGTACCGTCACTGGGCCAGCGATATCGACGACAAGCATCTTGAGGACCTGGGGCTCAATCTCAAGACGCGACGGGTGCGGCTGGCCATTGCGGTGGCGCGGCAATTGTTGGCGGCCAAGACGCCGCGCCACCTGTCGCAACACCCCGGCGGTTTTGTGCTGACGCGCGACCGACTGGACAACATCGTGCCGATCGAGCCGGCGGCCATGGTCGATCGCCAAGTCGTCGAATGGGACAAGGACGATATCGACATTCTGAAATTTATGAAGGTCGATTGCCTGGCGCTTGGCATGCTGACATGCATGAAGCGGTCGTTCGACATGTTACACGATTGCAAGGGCATAGACTGGGACCTAGCCGATATTCCGCAGGGCGACGAACCGACCTATGACATGATCTGCAAGGCCGATACGATCGGGGTTTTCCAGATCGAAAGCCGGGCGCAAATGTCGATGCTCCCACGCTTGAAACCACGCAAATTCTACGACCTGGCGATCGAGGTTGCCATCGTGCGGCCGGGCCCAATCCAGGGTGACATGGTGCATCCCTATCTGCGCCGGCGCGATGGTCTTGAACCCGAAGAATTCCCTAGCGAGGAACTGCGCGAAATTCTCGGGCGTACCCATGGCGTGCCGCTGTTCCAGGAGCACGCCATGAAGGTGGCCGTCCATTGCGCCGGTTTTTCGAACGACGAGGCTGATGACGTTCGCCGTAGTCTGGCGACATTCAAGCGCACCGGCGGGGTGGCCAATTTCCGCGAGCAGATGCTGAACGGCATGGCCAAACGCGGCTATACAGCAGAATTTTCCCAACGTCTGGTCAAACAATTGGAAGGCTTCGGCTCTTACGGATTCCCGGAAAGCCATGCAATTTCATTTGCCCTCATCGCCTACGCTTCCAGTTGGATGAAATGCCACCATCCGGAGATCTTCTGCGCTGCCCTGCTCAATTCCCAGCCCATGGGCTTCTATGCCCCGGCGCAATTGGTGCGCGACGCGCGCAACCACGGTGTTGAGGTCCGGCCTGTCTGCGTCAACCGCTCGGACTGGGATTGCACCCTGGAACATATCGGCAGCGGCCAGTTTGCCGTGCGGCTGGGATTCCGCATGGTCAGCGGTTTTCAGAAAGGCCTAGCCGAGCAGATCATGACGCGGTGCGACCGGCCCTTTACCTCGATCGACGATATGTGGCGGCGCGCCGATGTGCCGATCACCGCCCTGGTCAGATTAGCCGAGGCCGATGCGTTCAATGAGGCCCTGAAAGTGTCGCGCCGCGATGCCTTGTGGAAACTGAAAGGCCTGCGCGACAAGCCCTTGCCCTTGTTCGATGGTTTAAAAGAGGCCGAGGTCATCGAGCCCGCCGTCGCCTTGCGCCGCATGACCGCCGGCCGCGAGGTCGTCGAGGATTACGACCATGTCGGGCTGTCGCTGAAAAACCATCCCATCAGTTTCCTGCGGGCGGACCTGCAGGCGCGCGGCATCAAGACGTGCAAGGACGCCACGGCGCTTCCCGACAAGAGATGGACACAACTGGCCGGCATGGTGCTGGTGCGGCAAAGGCCTGGCACGGCCGCTGGCGTCACCTTTATTACGTTGGAGGACGAGACCGGCACCGCCAATATCGTGGTGTGGGAAAAGATCTACGAGCAGTTCCGCACCATCGTCCTGACCTCGCGCATGATGCTAATTTCAGGACAAATCCAGAGCGCAAGCGGCGTCGTTCACCTGGTAGCGCGCCATATTGCCGACCTGTCGGCGGAACTGGCCAGCGTCGGTGAGCGCGACAGCTTCCCGCTACCGCACAATCGCGGCGACGAATTCTATCACGGCCAACCCGGGCCGGACGATCCGCGCACGCGCGCCAGGCGCCCGGCCTTATTGGAGGACGCTGGCGGCATCCGCATCAAGTCGCGGGATTTTCATTGAGAGTCAGGTGCAATACTGGTCCCATTTGTGTGACGCCGTGTCCCACATGTCGTTCAGAGCCTGATCATAGTCGCGCAACTGCTGCAATTCGTCTTCGCGCGTCGCTTCGTCGAGCCCCTCGTCGGTCCTGACCGTCTTCATGATAGGCCCGAGCAACAACGACGCCTGGAAGCTGTCGGTTTGCAGGGCTTCCAGGGCGGCGCAGGCGGTTTTCAGGTCACCGTCCTCCAAGGCTTGGGTGGCCGTGTCAGCCTCCGCGCTGGCGGCTGACTGATAGTAGAGAAACTGCTCGACGGGATCTCCGTTGCGATCGGCTTGCAGGTCCTGGGCAGTGGCGCCCGTAGCGAATAGGGCGAAGGCGGGCAATGCAGCCGCAAGTCTGGATTTCATCGTGCACCTCCCCGGTATGAGGCGCTTATAGCACAAAAAGAACGTCGTTATAATTACAAACGCCGTAAGGCCCGCGGCGTGTCGCGAGACTTACGGAGAAAAGATCAGACGGCGTCGTCCTCGGCCAGGGTACGAACCAGTTCCATCACCTTGCGGCGGTGCTTGGCGTTGGCGATGCGCGGGAAGGCGTCGGCCAGTTCAATGCCTTCGGCCGTCATCAGGAAGCCGTTCACGGTTTGCTCGGCCTGCGATTCCTTTGTGGTGCCACCAGCCGCAGGATCGCCATAGCCTTCGAAGAAATAGGCCACGGGCACTTTCAGTGTGCGGCCGATTTCGAAAAGTTTCGAAGCGCTGATGCGGTTCGTGCCGCGCTCGTATTTCTGCACCTGCTGGAAGGTCAAGCCGATGGCGTCGGCGAGGTCGCTTTGGCTTAGGTTGAGGAATTTCCGTCTCATCCGCACACGCCCACCTACATGGATGTCGACGGGATTGGTCTCACTGATTACGCTTTTCATGCTACTCACTGCAAACGATTGTTACTTAAGCTTGTATACCACGACCAGGCTTAATCGTTCACTAAAACAACTTTTTGGTGTACACATTATTTTGAAGCGCGTGCGAGAAGAATGAGACGCGATCGGAGGAATTGCGTGAGCGCAGCGGCGTCGCGCGCCCGCATCTGTCGCGCCGAACGCATGCGTTCGTATGGCCACGAGGCAGCCATAACGCAAAAAGCCTCCCGACTGGGAGGCTTTTTGAAGAAATGGCGCACTCGGAGCGATTCGAACGCCCGACCCTCAGATTCGTAGTCTGATGCTCTATCCAGCTGAGCTACGAGTGCATTTCTTTTTCTGTGCCGAAAACAAAGCGGTCCTCAGCAAGGCGCGGACATTTAGTTGACCTCGACAGCAAAGGCAAGCGCTGATCGACACTTTTTCGCCCCGCACTGATGATTTTTTGTTGATCGCCTCTGCGAGACCGCGCTCTAACTGCCTATATATCCGCCGAACCTATGTCCAGGAGTACCGCATGTCCCGACTGTCCGTGAAACTTCTCCCCCTCATGACAGTCATAGCGGTCGTGGCCTCAGGCGCGCAGGCCCGCCCCCACCCCGTCAAGGTTCACCCCATCATCGCCGCCGCCGAACCGCTGGCCGCCCAGGCCGGGATGGACGTGCTGAAACGCGGGGGGACCGCGGCCGACGCCGCCGTGGCCATCCAGGCCATGCTGGGCTTGGTCGAACCCCAAAGCTCGGGCTTGGGCGGCGGCAGCTTCATGCTCTATTACGACGCCCAAACGGGCCAGATCAGCGATTATAATGGCCGCGAAACGGCGCCGGCCGGGGCCACGCCCGACATGTTCATGGGCGACGACGGCGCACCTTTGGCGTTCAGGGATGCCGTTGTGTCCGGCCGCGCCACCGGTGTGCCCGGCGCCATGTTCATGCTGGACCAGGCGCAGAAGGATCATGGCAAACTGCCGTGGAACAGCCTGTTCGATGCGGCCATCGCCCAGGCGGACAACGGTTTCGCTATTACCAGGCGGCTGGGCAATTATCTGCAAAACGTCGACTTTGCCGAAAAGCATACGCCTGACTTTATCGCCTATCTCGGCGACGGCCAGGGCGGGTTTCATCGCACCGGCGACACCATCGTCAACAAGGCTTATGCCGCGACCCTGCGTGCCTTTGCCGCCCGGCGCAGCGACGTCTTCCGCGATGGACCGATCGCCGAAGCCCTGGTCGCCAAGACGCATGAGGCGCCTTTGGGCGGCACCATGACCCTGGCCGACCTGCAGGCCTATAAGGTGAAGGTGACGACCAGCCCCATCTACAAGACCGGCGGCAACTATACGAGCAAGCCTTTATGCGTGCCCTACCACATCTATATCGTCTGCTCGACCAACGCGCCCTCCGGCGGGATCGCCCTGTTGCAGGGCTTGCGCATCGCCGAGGCCCAGCCTCTGGCGGCCTGGGGTGTCCACGACCCGCGGTCGTGGCAGGTATTGATCGAGGCGGAGCGATTGATGTATGCCGACCGCGATCGCTACGAAGGCGATACGCCCGAATTTACGGCCATGGAAAACGGCTATCTCAACAGCAACTATACCTTGTCGCGGTCGGCTCAGATCAAGATCGGCACGGCCAATCCGGCGCCTAAGGCCGGCACGCCGCCACAAAGCGTCAGCCCCGGGGTCGATGCGACGATCGAGCCCGGCGGGACCAGCCATTTCGTCGTCCGTGACAGTTACGGCAACTTCCTCAGCATGACGACGACGGTCGAAAGCTTCTTCGGCACCGGACGTATGGTCGGCGGCTTTTTCCTCAATAACCAGCTGACCGATTTTTCGTTCAGTCCCGTTATGCCCGACGGCCAGCCCGCGGCCAACAGCGTCGCGTCGGGCAAGCACCCGCGGTCATCAATGGCGCCGGTCATCGTTTTCGACAGCTCGGGCAAGACCGTGATCGCTGCCATCGGTTCGCCCGGCGGATCGTCCATCCCTTCTTATAATCTCAAAGTCCTGATCGCCGTGCTGGATTGGCATATGCCCATGCAGGACGCCATCAACCTGCCCAACGTCGTGGCCCGCGGCGACTCGATCCGTATCGAGCAGGGCTTGATGGAGCCGAAGATTTGGGACGGCTTGACAGCCATGGGCTACACCCTGACGCCGATGACCGGTGAAGAGTCGGGACTGAACTCCATCCTGCGCGACAAGGATGGCAGCTTCGGCGGCGGCGCCGACTTGCGCCGTGAAGGCGTCGTGATGAAGGCACATTGATGAGGAATATTGTCGTTCTTACCGGCGCCGGCATATCGGCTGAGTCGGGCGTGCCGACTTTTCGCGCCTCGGACGGGCTGTGGTGCGGCCACCGCGTCGAAGCTGTCGCCACGCCGAAAGGCTTTGCCGCAAATCCGGCCTTGGTCCAGGACTTCTATAATGAGCGGCGGCGCCAGTTGCGGGACGTCGAGCCAAATGCGGCGCATCATGCCCTGGCCCGGTTGGCGGCGGAATGGCCGGGCGATGCCCTGATCGTGACGCAGAATGTCGATGATCTGCATGACCGCGCGCATACGGCGGTTGGGGCAGCGCCTGTGTTGCATATGCATGGCGAGTTGCTGAAGGCCCGCCAAGTGGTCACAGAGGAGGTGCGCGAGTGGTCGACGGATATTCCCGTCGAGTCGGACCTGCGGCCACACATCGTCTGGTTCGGAGAGATGCCGCTGGAGATGGACAGGATCGAACAGGCACTAAGAAAATGTAGCCTGTTTTTGTCGATCGGGACCTCGGGCAACGTCTATCCGGCAGCGGGGTTTGTTTCTGCCGCCAAGCGCGCCGGCGCCCATACGGTCGAGCTTAATCTGGAGCCATCCATGGGGCATAGTCTGTTCGACGAGAAGATATTGGGACCGGCCACGCAGGTCGTGCCGGCGTATGTGGAGCATCTTTTGTCGCAATAATGGCGACAAACTTGATCATTTATGCGACATAATGTACCTTATGGCATCAGGAGATTGTCATGGGCTATGATCGTATCAACACCCGTCTGTCCGGGCCATTGTCGGATTTCGTCGCCCGTATGGTCGGTGAAGACGGATCTTATGAGACGCCAAGCGAATATGTTCGCGATCTGATCCGCCGCGATATGGAAAAGCACGAAGACGAAGCGCAGGCAGCGTTTGAAGCCAAGATTTTGCGCGGCTATCAGGACTATGCCGAGGGACGTTACATCGTCTCGACAGGTAATTTCAAAGACGACATGGCTTTGTATGAAAAGCGAAAAGCCAAAGGCTGGAAATAGTGGCCGGTGATTTTCTGCTGATGGCGGAAGCCTTGGCAAATTTGCAGGATATTGAACGGCATTCACTTCAAACCTGGGGCAAGGACCGGACCGAGCGGTACCTTGCCGATCTTTACGGAACATTGGCCAAGCTGGCGAAAGCACCGGACAGAGACCAAAGTCGTTATGCTCGCAGCGTCCCTTTACGCATGGTCGCAGCGCAGGAACATTTCATAGTTTTCGACGTTATAAATGACGATGTCATCGTCATTACCCTGCTGCATCAGTCAAGCCATGTCGAAAAGCGTCTGGCTTCCCAAAGCAAGCGTTTCAAGGCGGCCTTGGCCGAATTTTCCCGAGGATTGTGACTACGGCTTTAGCGGCAATCGCACTTCGAACGTCGTACCGTCGGCGCCGGAGCTGACCAGGCGGACATCGCCGCCATGTATCTGGGCCAGTTCGCGGGCGATGGCGAGGCCGAGGCCGGAACCGCCCGGCGTGTTGGACGAGGTGAAGGGCTGGAACAGCTTTTCACGCGTCTTTTCGGGGATACCCGGGCCATTGTCGCTGACGATCAGCAGAACCTCCTCCGTCGTCTTGATGGCGGTCAGGGATACCCTGCCGCGCGCCTTGCGATTGGGCTGGAGCTCGATCGCCTGACGGGCATTGCGCATCAGATTGACCAGCAGACGGTGCAGCTGTTCCGGGTCGGCTTCGAGGAAAAAGCCCTTGGCGAGTTTGAGGGTAAAACGCACCGGTTCGGTCGCCTGGGGTGTCAAGCCCAGGCCGGCGTCTTCGGCGGCGGCCTCGGCCAGGTCTTTCAAACGGACGATCTGGATCGCCGGGGCGTGTTCGTCGGACTTGCCGTAGGTCAGGACGTTTTGCGCCAGGGACAGGGCGCGGTCGAGCGCGCGTTCGAGGCGCGGCAGGGCCTTGGCGACGGTCGGATCGGCGGAATTGGCCAGGCGGTCGGACGCCATCTGGGCCGAGGTCAGCATGTTGCGCAGGTCGTGATTGATCTTGCTGACGGCCTGGCCGAGCGCCGCCAACCGCGCGCGCGAACGCAGGGCCTGGCGCACCTCTTCCTGCATCGAGGCCAGTTCGCGTTCGATATGGCCGATTTCGTCAAGGCGGCCGGACGGCTGCGCCACGGCCTGGGCGTCTTCGGGATTGGCCTTGAAGCGGACGATGCCGCGGGTCAGGTTCTGGATCGGGCGGACGATAAAGGCCGACAAGGCGGCGAAAACCAGGATACCGGCGGCAAGCGAGATGCTGAGCGAGACGCGCAGCATGCTGAGGAGGCTGGTCTTGAGATAGGTCTTGAGCGGTTCGGCCGGCACGACGATCTCGATCAGTTGCCCCGAACGCACCTTGGGCTGGGCCTCGAGATGGATCAGCCGGTCGGGACTGCCGAGCAGGGTCTGCCATGGCGCCGCGAGATAGGCGAGGTCACCGCCGATATTCTTGTGCGACTCGCGCATGTCGAGGATCTTGTCGGGGATGACGATATTGGGGTCGGGATCGCGGACGACATAGTCACGATTGCCCTTGTTCTGAATCGCCAGGAAATAGACGCCGGCGCTGTTGAGCAATTTGGGCGCCAGATCGCTGCGCACGGCGTTCTTGGGGGAGGCGTCGATGGCCAGGGAGACGTTCTCCGCCTTGCGTACGCTATCGGTCAGCCAGCGTTCCTGGTCCGAGGCGAGCGACGGCACCAGGATGACGACCTCGACGATCATGACGAAGACGGCGGTGAGGATAAGGAGTTGCCCGGACAGGCTGAGGACGAATTTGCGCGCGGCCGTCAGGCCCAGCATGCCGTATTTCAGCGAGAAGGCGCCAGCGGCACTGAGCGCCCTGGCCAGGCGTTCGGCATAGAAGCCGTCACGCGGCCGCGTCACGCCGCCAACCTTCGGCGTCCCGCCCTTTGCCGGCGTGGCTTTGACAAGCCTGTCGTTCGATTTGCCCTGATCAAACACAGTGTGCTACCGCCATTCCAAATCACCAGTTCCATATATAGTGTAAATATGGCGAAAAGGGTGTAAATATCCCAAACCATTCTGAAATGAAGTTGACAAGGGACGATACGTGGACTATCGACGCCCCTCTTTATGAATTCCGGCGCCTTCGGGGTGCCCCCTAACCTATTCCGGAGCCCACCATGGGAACGAAACGCACCTATCAGCCGAGCCGCCTCGTGCGTAAGCGCCGCCACGGTTACCGCACGCGCATGGCCACCAAGAACGGTCAAAAGATCGTTGCACGCCGCCGCGCCAAGGGCCGCAAGCGTCTGACGGCCTAATCCGGCCGCGCAAGCGACTCAAAATCGATATTTGAGACAAGCCCTTAACTCGTTTAAGGGCTTTTCTTGTATTTACGCCCAGCTTTCCCACATATCCCCCACATGATTCATCTCACCCACCGCGCCGATTTCTTGAAGGCCGCCAAGTCTGCCTACCAGGCGAAGCCCGCCGTGGTGGTGCAGGCACGCGCCCGCGACGATGAGAACGAGACGATCCGGCTGGGTTTTACCGCCACCAAGAAGATCGGCAACGCCGTTGCACGTAACCGCGCCAAGCGCCGGCTGCGCGAGGCGGCGCGCGCCCTGGTGCCGGAACTCGGCCTGCCCGGCCACGACTATGTATTGATCGCCCGCGCCACGACAGGCACCGCGTCATGGCAGGGTTTACTTGACGATGTCAAAGCCGCCCTGATAAGGCTGGCGCGCGCCAAACGCTGACCTTTTTTATGTCCCCTGGAATAAAGACCGTTCGATGAACAACACCGACGACAACAAGAATATGATCTATTTCCTGTTAGCCAGCATGGTCTTGCTGTTCGGCTATCAGTATTTCGTCATGGGGCCCCAACAAAAGAAGGCGGAAGCGGCCCGCGCCGTCGCCGTTGCGGCTGCGTCTTCGTCCTCGGTCGCCGCGGTGGCGGCCGGCCTGCCCGTCGGCAGCACCGGCACACTGACGCGCGAGCAGGCTCTGGCGCGGTCGCCGCGCGTGCCAATCGACACGCCATCATTGAAGGGCAGCATCGCCCTGCGGGGCGGCTTGATCGATGATCTCTACCTAGTCAAATATCACGAGACGGTTGACCCTAAGTCGCCTCCTGTTGAACTGCTACGCCCAGCCTTGGGCGAACATGCATTCTATGTCCTGTCGGGATTTGTCGGCCAGAACCTGCCCAATATGCCGACCGTTGACTCGCTGTGGACCCTAACATCCGGCACTGTGCTCAGCCCCGGCAAGCCGATCGTGCTCAGCTATGATAATGGCGCCGGCCTGCGCTTCCAGCGTACCCTCAGCATCGATGATAATTACATGATAACCGAGGATGACCAGATCGCCAATGCGTCGGGTCAGCCGGCCGTCATTGCGCCGTCGAGCTATGTTATCCGCCATGATATGCCGGTCGAGGCCGGCAAGTCGGCCTATGTTCACGAAGGCAGCATGGCGACGTTGTCGAAATCCATGGCACCTGCCTCGTTGAAGGACTACACCACCCAATCGTACAGCTACAAGGATCTGGCCAAGCCAAAGGGCGCCAAGGCGCTGAACATGCAGCCTTCAGTCGGCGGATGGTTCGGCATTACCGACAAATATTGGATGGCCGCCGTAATCCCGGATCAAAAGCAAGCGGTCAATTTCACCACGAATGCCAACCTGAAGGATAGCAAGCCGACCTTCCAAGCTGGCTATGTCGACCACGGCTTCCGGATAGCGCCCGGCGCCGTGTGGAAGGGTCAGTCGCGTATCTTTGCCGGCGCCAAGCTACACGACAATCTCGACGCCTATCAAAAGTCCGGCATCCCGCGGTTCGGGTGGGCCATGGACTGGGGCACCCTCAACTTTATCACTATCCCCTTCTATCTACTGCTTGCCTGGCTTTATAAGATGCTTGGCAATTTCGGTCTCGCCATCCTGGCCCTGACCGTCATCGTCAAGATCGTCTTCTATCCGTTGGCGCACAAGTCCTACGAATCGATGACGAAAATGAAGCATGTGCAGCAGCATCTGCAGCCGAAGCTGGACGCCATCAAGAAGCGCTATCCGGACGACCAGCAGAAGCAGCAGGAAGCCACCATGGCGCTGTACCAGGAAGAGAAGGTCAATCCGATGGCCGGCCTTTCGGGCTGTTTACCCATGCTGCTGCAGATCCCGGTCTTTATCTGCCTGGTCAAGGTGCTGCAAATGGGCATCGAACTGCGCCACGCGCCGTTCTTCGGCTGGATCACCGACCTGTCGGCGCCGGATCCTTTGACCATTATCAACCTGTTCGGCCTGTTGCCCTTCGATCCGGCCACCGTGCCGATGATCGGCGGCATCCTTTCGGGGCCGCTGCACATCGGTCCGATGGCCATCCTCTACGGCATCAGCATGTGGGCTAGCCAGCAAATGACGCCGATGGTCGGGGTCGACCCGATGCAGAAGAAGATGATGGCCTTCATGCCGTTGATGATGGTGTTCTTCTTCTCGCAACTGGCCATCGGTTTGATGGTCTATTACCTGTGGAACAACATCCTGACCATGTTGCAGCAGTACAGCATCATGCGCCGCCTGAAGGTCGAAAACCCGGTCGATGACCTGATCGCCAAGTTGACGGGCAAGACCGACGACAAGAAGAAGGCCGCGTGACCGACGCTCCCAAAAATGCCAAGCCGGAGCCGCTGAAGGTAGAAGTCACCTATAGCGACGAGCAGCTGGAAGCCGCACGCGTCCTGTTCGCCCGCCCGGTCGCCTTCATGATGGGCGCCGTTTCGGTGGATGGCCTGCCGCCCGGCGACCTGCCCGAAGTCGCCTTTGCCGGCCGCTCCAATGTCGGCAAATCGTCGTTGATCAATGCCCTGGTCGGGCAAAAGCACCTGGCGCGGGCCTCGAACGAGCCCGGCCGGACGCGCGAGGTTAACTTCTTCGTGCTGAATGAGACCCTGCGCCTGGTCGACTTGCCGGGCTATGGCTGGGCGCGCGCCTCGAAGACGACGGTCAAGAAGTTCCAGAACCTGGGCCGCGATTATCTGCGCGGACGCCCGGGCCTGATGCGTTGCTACCTGCTGATCGATGCGCGGCATGGTCTGAAAGACGTCGACAAGGAACCGATGGATGCGCTCGACAAGGCGGCCGTCAGCTACCAGATCGTCCTGACCAAGGCCGACAAGATCAAGCCGGCCGAACTGGCCAAGGTTATCGCCAGCGCCCAGGCGGCTATCCGTAAGCGTCCGGCCGCTCACCCGGTCGTGCTGGCGACGTCTTCGGAAAAAGGTTTCGGCATTCCCGAACTGCGCGCCGAAATCATGCAGGTCACCAACGTTACGCTGTAATTTTACACAGCACATGATAATCTGACGGCTCCTTTAAGCGAGGATGACCGTCATGGGACTCGAAGCCGTCAGCGAATTAAGCGTCAATGGCCAAACCGTCGCCGTCAAGGCGCTGCTGGAAAGCCGCGAATTGATTCTGCGCGGGGCTGTCAAAAAGACCCTTGCTATCAACGATCTCGCCAATCCCCACGCCGCCGGCGATCAGCTGGTGTTCGAGCACGAGGGCACGGCCTACACGCTCACCCTGCCCGCCGGTCAGGCCGGTAAGTGGCTGAAGAAACTGACGACGGCGCCGCCGACCCTGGCGGAGAAGCTGGGGGTCGGTGCAACGCACAAGGCGCTGGTGTGGGGCCGGGTCGACGACGCGGCGGTCAATGAGGCGCTGCTGGGCGCCGTCACCGCCGACTATGTCGAAGCCACCCAGGCCATCGCCATTGTCCATACGCCGGACGAGCTGGGCGACGCACTGGGGGAACTGACCCAGACCATGAGCCACGCACCTATCTGGATCGTCTATCCCAAGGGCGCCAAGTCGACCCTCCCGGAATCGGCCGTGCGGGCGCACCTGGCGTCGCTCGGCTATGTCGATACCAAGGTCAGTTCGGTATCGGACAAACTGACGGCGGCGCGGTTTTCGCCGCGCCGGACCGTGCTGCCGAAGACCTGATCACCAGACGATATGTCCGCTCAGGTCCGACACCTGGGTATTCTGGACAGTGATGTTATTGCCGCCGCCAAGATTGATGATGGTGTCGTTGCCAAGCTGGATCAGAATGGCGTCGTTTTCCGTGCCCAGGGTATAGCTGTGGATATTGATCCGGTCGTTTTCGCCGGCGTGGAAGTCGGTGATGATGTCGGCCCCGCTGCCGGTGCTGAAATAGAAGGCGTCCGTCCCGCCGCCGCCGGTCAGGGTGTCGTGGCCGACGCCGCCGATCAGTCGGTTGTCGGCATTGCTGCCGATCAGGACGTTGTCGAGGCTGTTGCCTGTCGCCAGATAGGCCGTGCCGGTCAGGGTCAGGTTCTCGATCGCCTGGCCGACCAGGCTGAAGGAGATGGCGGAATAAACCTGATCGGTGCCTTCACCGCTGAGTTCGACGATGGTGTCGCTGACATCGCGGATGTAGTAGGTATCGTTGCCCTTCCCGCCGTCAAGGTTATCGCCGCCGCCCATGCCGTCGAGGATATCATTGCCGAGGCCGCCGGTCAGGGTATTGGCGCCGCTGTTGCCGAACAGGCTGTTGTCGAGGCTGTTACCCGTGGCATTGATGGCGTCGGTCCCGGTCAGATCGAGCTCTTCAACGAAACTGCCGGCCAGGCTGTAACTGACACTGGCAAAGACGACGTCGCTGCCCTCGCCGGAATTTTCCTTCACGACGTCGAGTGTATTATCGACGACGAACTGATCGTTGCCGGCACCGCCAATCATGGTATCGGCACCGCCAAGGCCGTCCAATATGTCATCACCACCGCCGCCGGTCAGGCTATTGGCGCTGCTATTGCCGACCAGATAATTCGCCTGGCTGTTGCCGGTCACATTGAGATTGTCTGTCCCCAGCAGGATCACTTTCTCGACGAAGGCGCTGCCCATGGTGTAATTGACGTAGGAGAAGACGGTGTCGTAGCCCTGGTTGGAAAGTTCGGTGACCGTATCGCCCGCGTTGACGAGATAGTAGTTGTCGTCGCCGACGCCACCGATCAGGCTGTCGCCGACACCGGTGCCTCCGGTCAGTGTGTCGTTGCCGCCGAGACCGGTCAATACGTTATGTCCCGAATTGCCACGCAGGACGTTGTCCTGCTGGTTGCCGGTGCCGTTGATATCAGCGGTGCCCGTCAGGTTCAGCGTCTCGACAAAGGCGCCGTAGAGGTTAAAGCTGGCCGAGGCATTGACCGTGTCATTGCCCTGACCGCTGATGTCCGCGATCGTGTCGCCGACATTGTCGACATAATAGGTGTCGTCACCGTTGCCACCGGTCATGGTGTCTGCGCCGGTGCCGCCATCCAGCGTATCGGTGCCGCCGCCGCCAATCAGGATGTCGCTGCCGATGCCGCCATTGAGCGTGTCATCGCCGTTGCCGCCGTTTAACGTGTCGTTGCTGCCGTCCGGGGCGAGGTTATGGCCGGTAATGCTGATATTCAGATCATAGCTGGCGCCCACCGGGACAACGCCATGGGTGTTCGAATTGGAAACCCAATTTGCAACTTCAATATAGTAGGTGCCTGGCGTCGTGAAACTGTAACTCAAATAGGAATCGTTCTGGGTGACGCTGCCCGTCCCCCCGCTCGTAATCAACGACTGGTCGTTTTCCTTCAGCAGGGTGCCCGCAGAATTGTACAAACGAATCCAGGTGTCGATGCCGATGCTCCGGTCGATATCGAAAGCGGCGGTGCCCGCCGCGTCGACGGTAAAACTGTACATGTGCCAGGTGCCGTCGCCGACCGACTTGACGGTGGCATGCTGCACGGTCGTCGAGGCGACGATGTCCGGATTGGACGACAAACTGAAGGCATTGCGCGGGATTTCCAGCGCATTGGCGATGACGTCATGCAGCGGCAGGCTGGCATCCATCACGACGGGCGTGCCGAGCAGCGTGCCTTCGCCATTCAGAATGTCGGCACCGTCGTTACCGGTCAGGATGTTGTCACCCATATTGCCGGTGATAGTGTTGTCGCTGATATTGCCGGTGCCAGCCAGATTGCCGCGGCCCGTCAGGGTCAGGTTTTCGACATTGGCTGACAGCGTATAGTCAACCGAACTGGTGACATTATCCGTGCCGTTGCCTGCGGTTTCGACGATAACGTCACCGATATTTTGCACCACATAGCGATCGTTGCCGGCACCTCCGGTCAGGATGTTGATGCCATCATTGCCGGTCAGGATATTGTCGTCTGCCGTGCCGGCGGCATTTAGGTCGGCGCTGCCCAAGAGAGTGGCGTTTTCAAAATTGCTGTAATTGGCGATGTCGAGAGAGAAGGCAGCGGCAACCGTATCGTTCCCCTCGCCAACATTTTCCGAGAAAATGTCTCCTGCGTCGATGAAATAGGTGTCGTCGCCGATACCTCCGACCAGGGTATCATTACCGGCGCCACCGTCCAGCCAGTCATTGCCCGATCCACCCGTCAGGTGATTGTCGAGCTGATTACCCAGCATGTGGTCATTCCCCGAACCGCCGATGGCGTTGTCAATCAAGGACTGGGTATTGCCGTCATACAGCAGGGCATTGGCGACATTGCCCGGGGCATAGTTGACGTGGTGCGAATAGGCACGGTTATTGGCCAATTGTGCCGCATTGAAGGTTGACCAGCCGCCGGCGCGCAAATCGACGCTCTGGTCACCGGTGAAGTTGCTGAAATCATAGGTGTCGTTGCCGTTGCCGTCCCACACAGTCCGGAAAACGACCGCGCTGGAGGGCGCGCCTTGGCTGACGCCATCGATGAACATTTCCCCTGTGGACTCGGAGAAGGTGTAGACATTGTCGCCGGCGTTTGTCGTAAAGTTGGCGCCATAGAGATATTGCAGTGCGGCAATGTCGCTCTGCATATAGGTTTGCGGCTGGTTGAACTGATCGCCTTCGAACAGGTCGGGATTCCCTGGATCGCTGTAATAGGTCATCAGTGACCAGGCCTGACCGTCATGATTGATCGGCAAGGCCGCCGTACCGTAGAAGGGACCGGGACCGTCGACATAGCCGCCGACCGTCAGGTCGAAGGTTGAATAATCGGACATACCGTGCTTCAGACCCATAGTATGGCCGATTTCGTGCATGATCGTGGCCTGGCCCCAGTTGCCGATCTGGGGCGTCAGATAAAAGGGCTGAGGATTGCTGGCGCTCTTGCCGACCCATATATCGCCGTCGGAAGCGTCGCTGCCTGGGAAATTGCCCTCGGCAGAGGCTTCCTGCGTGCTGCTGGTCTGGGAGATGCGGATATTGCCGTGGGTATCTGCGGATTCCGTAACCTGGGTAAAGGTCACGTTCGTATAGGCACTGATCAGGCCAAAGGCATATTGCGCTGCCGTTTGTTGTTGGGCGTTAAGCGCGACCTGATGGAGCAGAAAGTCGGGCTTGTAATACGGCGTGTTGTAATTGGTCGCGTCAGTCGGGAAGCTGTAGGTCAAGTTGAGGGTCGACCATTTCGAACCGAACAGGGCGGCATCTATGTCCTGATTGCCGCTGAAATGCCAGGTGCCGTCTTGCTGATATTCCGTGAGCTTTTCGGTCAAACCTGGACCCGAAGCGCCGGTCAGGCCGCCGGTCGAGGACGTGCGCCCGCCACCATCGGCAAAGCCAGTGGGGAAGTGATAGGCGCCATCGGTCTGGCTGCCGCGCGTGACCACGGCGACCGGATCGAGAAGGCCATGTTGGGAAAAGGCATCGCCATTGTAGCCGAGCGTCGCCGCGGTCAGGCCCGTAGCCAGTCTGGCGCTGCTCGCCAAGGCATCGTCAGCGCCCGAGGCCGGCGCATCGAGATTGGTGGGTACGGCAAAAATACGCGACGAATTGATATATGGATTAAACATGGCAAAACCCCCTGAAATGTAATTGTCACATTCCTGCCATGGTTAACACAATATTACCAGTATTAAATAACAACTCTAGGTGTTTAGTTACCACACCATATGTGCATTGACATCGACCACGTTGGCATTCCACACGGTGATGACATTGCTGCCACCAAGGCTGATTACGACATCATCGCCCGATTGCGAGATGAAGCCCGGTTGCGCGACACCGTGGGTATAGGTGTGGACATCGATACTGTCGCCCTCTCCGGCTGAAAAGTCCGCGATGGTGTCGGCGCCGCTGGCGGTCGAGAAGACGAAGGTGTCGGCACCCAGGCCGCCCTGCAGCAAATCGGCGCCATAACCGCCATTGAGGCGATTATTGCCGTCATTGCCGGTCATATAGTTGGCCAGACTGTTGCCGGTGGCATTGATATCGTCGCTACCTTGCAGGTTTAGGTTCTCGACCTGGAGCCCCGACAGGCTGTAGCTCACGTAACTCACGACAATGTCGGTACCGCCGCCGACCATTTCGGAGACGACATCGCCGGTATTGTCGACCCAAAAGACGTCGTCGCCCTTGCCGCCAATCATGGTGTCGGCACCGGTGTCGCCATCCAGGGTGTCATTGCCGTAGCCGCCATCCAGGACGTTGGCGCTGGCATTGCCATAGATACTGTTATTGAGGCTGTTGCCGGTGCCGTTCATAGTGCCAATGCCGGTCAGGTACAGCAATTCGACGAAGGTGCCAGCCAGACTCCAGGTCAAGGTCGCGCGAACGGCGTCATAGCCCTGGCCAGTGGTCTCGATCACTTTGTCGCCAGCATTGTCGACCTGGAAATAGTCGTCGCCCGCGCCGCCATACAGGGTGTCGGCGCCCGCGTCGCCGTCGAGCGTATCGCCGCCGGCGCCGCCGGTCAGGACATTGGCGCCGCTGTTGCCGCGCAGGTAGTTGACGGCGTCGTCGCCGGTGGCGTTGATATCCGCGCCGCCGCTCAAGATCATGTCATGGACAAAGGTTCCGGATAGATCGTAGCTGACCGAGGCATAGATGAAGCCGAGACCGTTCGGGCCGCCATCGTCGCGCACCAGGTCGTTGACATCGTCGACGGTATAGTAGTCTTCGCCGGCGCCGCCGAACATCAGGTCGGCACCTTCTCCACCGTCCAGGCTATCGTCCCCGGACGTGCCGTAGACATACTGGCTGCCGGAAAGGTCGTTGGTCGCCAGGACTGTCTTCTGGTAGATGCTGCCGCTGGTGCCGCCGCCGGCATGGGCATAACTGGTCCAGGTGACGACGAAGCCGTCATCGGCCACACCCGTGACGCCGAACTGGCCGCCATAGCCGTTGCTGTCGCCCGTCGAGGGAATGAGCGTCTCATAGCCGACCCTGGTGTCGTCGCTATCAAAGCGCTGGAAACAGACCTGGCGGTAGGAGGCAAAGAAGTCGTCGGAATCCCAGGTGACGACATAGCCGCCACCGCTCAGCGCCGCGACCCGAGGGGTCAGGTTGTCGCTCGGCATGTGCGTCGTTACCAGGACGTCACCGCTCAGGTCGGTGTCGTCGGCGGCGTAATGGCGCAGGTGGATCTGGGCGTCGTCACCGCTGGTGTGGACGGCCTGCCAGGCGACGACATAGCTGCCATCATTGAGCACCGTCGTCGACGGGGCACCGGATGAGAGGTCAGTTGCCGAATCGAGGCGGGTTTCCCCGTCAATGGCGACGCCGCCCGAGGTATAGTGCTGGGAAAAGATACCGTTGGCACCGGGCTGGTCCCCGTGCCAGGCGACGATGAAGCTGTCGTCGTGGAGCACGACGATGTCGGCATTGTCCTGGAAGCCGGCGGTGGTGGAGTTGACGCGGGTCTCGACCCCGACCCGGTCGCCGGTGGCGTTGTAGCGTTGCATGTAGACGCCGGGATCGGCGCCGATAGTGTCCTGGGTCCAGCCGTCCCACGCGACGACATAACCGCCGTCGCTCAACGGCTTGACGACGGAATCGGCCTGGGCGCTGTGGACGGTGGTATTGACGAGGTCGGCCGAGCCGACGGCGACCCCGGTGGCGTCGAAGCGCTGCATATAGACGCCGTAGCCGTCGCTGTCCTGGACGTCGCTGGTCCAGGTGATGACGTAGCCTCCGCCGGCAAGGCCGGTGACCGCGGGCTCGAGCTGATCGTGGTCCGTATAGGTGTTGATGCGGGTTTCGCTGCCGACCGCATTACCCGTGGCATCGTAGCGCTGGGCGTAGATTTCGTTCTTGTCCTGGCTGTTGTCGCCGCCGTACCAGACGATGATATAGCCGCCGTCAACGAGGTGGGCTATGGCGGGGCGGAAGTCACCGGCGGCGTCGACGACGGTATTGACACGCGTTTCCACGGTGTTGGTAAAGACACTGACCATGACAGATCTCCCTGTTTTATGGCATGTGTCCAGCAGCCCGCCGCCATCCGGTCACCCATATAGCGACGTTATCATCTGGCGAAACCATGGCAACTGGTAAAGTTTACCAGACGATATGGCCGGTCAGATCGGCGACCAAGGTATTTTGCACCGTAATGACATTGCCGCCGCCGAGATCAATGACGGTATCATTGCCAACCTGGCTGAGCAGCAAATCGTTTTCCGTGCCCTGGGTATAGGTATGGATATTGATGCGGTCGTTGTCGCTGGCGGAGAAGTCGGTGATGGTGTCGACGCCGCTGCCGAAGCCAAACCAGAAGGCGTCGGCGCCCGGGCCGCCGGTCAGGGTGTCGTGGCCGAAGCCGCCGATAAAACGGTTGTCGGCATCGTTGCCGATCAGGATATTGTCCTGGCCATTGCCGGTCGCCTGATAGGCGGTGCCGGTCAGGTGCAGGGTTTCGACGAAGGTGCCGGCCAGGCTGTAACTGACGGAACTCAGGATGGTGTCATTCCCCTCGCCGTTGATTTCCTTGACCACATCGCCGGCGTTGTCGATCGTATAGGTGTCGTCACCCTTACCGCCGATCAGGATATCCGCCCCTGCTCCGCCGTCGAGCCAATCATTGCCCGCTCCGCCGGTCAGGGTGTTGACGCCGTCGTTGCCGGTCAGGGTATTGGCCAGGCTGTTACCGGTGGCGTCGATATTGTCCGTGGCGGTCAGGGTCAGGTTTTCGACAAAGGTCCCAGCCAGAGTGAAGGTGACCGATGAGAAGACCAGGTCCGTACCCTGACCCGACAGTTCCGTGACGATGTCGGCGGCGTTGTCGACATAAAAGGTGTCGTCGCCGAAGCCGCCAATCATGGTGTCGGCGCCATAACCACCATCCAGGGTATCATTGCCGCCCATGCCGGTCAGGACATTGTCGGAGGTATTACCGGTCAGGACGTTATTCAGGCTGTTGCCTGTGGCGTTATGAGCTAAGGCCGTCAGGCTCACATCCTCGGCATTGATGCCGGACAGGCTGAAATTGACGGCGGAAAAGACGGTATCGTGGCCTTCGCCGGCTTTTTCGACGACCGTGTCGCCGACAGAATCGACAATGAAGGTATCGTCACCCAGACCGCCGGTCATGGCGTCGTTACCTTGGCCACCGATCAGGGTGTCATTGCCGGCGCCGCCATTCAGGGTGTCGTTGCCGCTCGAGGTTTGCAGGATATTGCCCTGGCCGTCGCCGGCCAGGGTGATGTTGGTAAAGACCGCGGTCAGGCCGAGGGTGGCATCCGCCGACGCGCCGGTGGCCTGGACATTGACGTTCTCGAAATGGCTGATCGTGTTGCTACCGCTGCCGAAGGTAAAGATGCCGGTCGAGAGATCGATGCTGAGCGCCTGGGCAACGAAGCTTGAGCTGTTGCCACCATAGCCGATTTGCAGCACCAGACTGTCATTGCCGTCACCACCGTCGAACGTGTTGCCGGAGATGGACAGGCTGCCGCTACCGGCGTCTGGTGTGGGCTGGCCCGGCAGAGGCAAGCTGGACAGGCCGCCCGTGGCGCCCATGATGGCGGTCAGGCTGTCGTCGCCGCTACTCCCGGTGAAGCTGTTATCCGCGATCGTTGTCGACGCATTGCCGCCATGGCCGTTCACCGAACCGGAACCGCCCTGCCCGCCCATGGCCGTCAGGCTGACTCCGCCCGTGGTGAAGTGAAGTTGGTTGCCGGTAAAGGTCAGGCTGGCATTGCCGCCATAGCCGCCGTGGCCGCGTGTGCTGCCGCCGCCGCCATTACCGCCGTTACCGCCCTGGACCGTGGTGGAAAACTGCGTAGTGAGGCCGGCCGCGGTCACGGTGTTGTTGGTGAAGGTCAGTCCCGCCCCAAGCGCGGTCCCGCCGCCGCCGCCCACCCCTTGGGTCGAAATACCGCCGCCGCCGCCCGTACCGCCCGCGCCCCCCGGCCCGCCGGTCACGGTGATGGCCGCGCTCAGTAGGGTCACGGAATCGACGCCAAGCGACCCAAGGCCGCCCCGGCCGCCGGAAGCACCGACACCGCCGGTCAGGCCGGGGTCAGCCGGGCCGCCGGGGCCGCCGGGGCCGCCAATACCGCCGGCAACAAGGATCGTGACGGCGGTGACGCCGAAATCGGCCTGACCAAGTGTAATCTGTTCGGCGCCGCCGTCACCGCCGGAGAGGCCCCCGAGGCCGCCTACGCCGGGTATGTAGCCGCCAGGCGCGCCGGGAGCTCCGGTCGTTCCGATATAATTGGCCATGTCACGCTCTCCAGATGTCTTGCGCCCCCGCGGCGTCCATCGCGATCACCGTTACGCGGCTGAAACCAAGCATCAAGGCGTGATCAAAAATGTTCCACCTGTCCAATAAACGTGAAACATCGTCAAAAAGCGGTGGAATAGGATCCACGAAAGCGTTACGCAATAACGTAGTGTATTGAGTCCCACCTTGTCATGGACGGGTACAATAATGCCTGACGACAGCGATCTGCACAGCTGGACCTATACCGGCGCTGAAGACGACGACGTGACCGTGGCGCGCATGGAGGCGCACCCCGCCTTTGCCGCGGCGTGCCATGCTCTGGCGCGCAACATGCTGGCGGCGGCCGAGGCCGACAAGGCGCTGAACGGCATCTTCATGGATGTCGGGCGCTATGCGGTGGCCTTTATAGCCATCCATCTCCACCTGACCGGCGGGCTGACCCTGCCGCGCCTGAAGGCGCTGACCATCGGATCGGGGCTATCCAGTCCCGGCCGGGCGCGTGCCGTCCTGCTCTACATGCGCTATCTCGGTTTTGTCACGCGTGGGGCCCGGACACCGGGAGAACCCGATTTGTTCGTGTTGACTCCGCGATGCGAGCAAGCCTGGTCGACGCATCTGATGGCGGCCGTGCGCAGTGCCGCAGTCATCGATCCGGCGGTCCTGCCCGTTTTGGCGGCCTTCGACCGTCCCGAGGTCTATCGGACATTCGCCACGGTGCACGGGGCGATGCTGATGTCATCCTTTACACGGGCGCCGAAGCGGGAGACGCCGTTTTTCAAGTCGTTCCTGCACCGCCACGCCGGCTCGTTTATCCTGTGGACGCTGATCCTGGCCGACGAGAGCGGATCGTTTCCGCCGCTGCGCACGCGGCCGCTGGCCATCTCCGACATGGCGCGGCGCTTCGGCGTGTCGCGGCCGCATATCCGGCGCATGTTCGAAGCCTCAGGGCGCGACGGCATGCTGACGCGCGACGGTGACGCCGTCGTGTTCGAGGCCAGTGTGCGAACCTTCCTGAGCTATCTCTATGCCACCCAGATGGTCTGGCTGGTCGCAGCGGCGGCCCGGACGCTGGAGGCGCATCCGGACCTCAGCCAGGCATCGGCTACCAGATAATATGGCTGCTGATATCGGCGATCGTCGCGCCGGCGACGGTAATGATATTGCCGCCGCCGAGATCGATCAGGGTATCGCCGCCCACCTCGCTGAGATAGCCTGATTGCGTCACCCCTTGCGTATAGGTGTGGACATTGATGCGGTCGTTTTCGATCGCGGAGAAGTCGGTAATCGTGTCGGCGCCGCTGTTGAAACCGAAATAGAAAGCGTCGGCACCGAAGCCTCCAGTCAGGGTATCGTGGCCGAAGCCGCCGATCAGGCGATTGTCGAAGGTGTTGCCGGTCAGGGTGTTGTCGAGGCCGTTGCCTGTCGCCTGATAGGCCGAGCCGGTCAGGGTCAGGTTTTCGACGAATATCCCCGCCAGGCTGTAGCTGATCGAGCTCTCGACTGTGTCGGTGCCCTGGCCTGTCAGTTCCTTGACGACATCGGTTAAACTGTCGACGATGTAGGTATCATTGCCCTTGCCGCCGATCAGGGTGTCGTTGCCGGTACCACCGTCCAGCGTGTCGTCACCGAGAAGCCCGGTCAAGGTGTTGTCGAAGGTGTTGCCGGTCAGGACGTTGTTCAGGCTGTTGCCGGTCGCCGTGAAGGCGGCGCCGATCAGGGTCATGTTTTCGGTAAAGCTGCCGGCCAGGGAGAAGTTGACCGAGGCCACGACCGTGTCAGCCGTGCCTTGATTGGATACTTCGACAACCGTGTCGCCGACATCATCGACCCAAAAGATATCGTTGCCCTTGCCGCCGGTCATGACATCGTGGCCCAGGCCACCGATCAGGGTGTCGTTACCCGCGCCTCCGTTCAGCGTATCATTGCCGGTGCCTGCCTGAAGATAGTTGGCGGCGCCCGTGCCGGTCAGGCTGATGTCGATCGAGGTCGCGGTGGCGACACCACCGGCAAAATAGCCGCCGTTGTAATAGACGATGGCGTTCTCAAAACCGTGGACCGTATTGGATTGGCCATCGACCAGGAGCACGCCGGTGGTCAGGTTGAGCGACAGGCTGTGGGCGCCGTAATCTGCCAGCAGGCCACCGGTAAAGGCCAGGGTCAGATCCAGTTCGTCATTGCCCGCGCCGCCTTCGAAATCATTGCCGGCAAAAGTCATGCTTGCGTCACCGTCGGTGGCGCTATTGGCCTGGCCGGGTTCTCCCGCCGCGCCGGCAACGGCCGACAGGGTGACGCCCAACTGGTCGTCGCCGGTGCTACCGCTCAGGGTGTTGTCGCTGAAATAGGTGCTGGCGTCGCCGCCGGAACCGGCAAAGCCGGCGTCGTGCTGGGTCGTGGCCGGGCTGGCAGCACCGCCGGCGCCGCCTTGACTGACCACTGAAACGGCGCCCAGCGTGAAATGGAAAGTGCTCTGCCCGACATCGGCTTCGGCGTCCCCGCCATTCCCGCCGATGCCGCCCGCGGCGGCGACGACAAGGTCTCCGTCAGGGTCGCCGCCGGCGCCACCCGCCCCGCCGCCGCCGCCCGTAGCGTGGATGATGGCGCCGCTGCCGCCGATATCGCTAAAGGTGCTGGTATACAGCGAGGTTTGCGCGTCGGCGGACCAGCCGCCATCGCCGCCCGCGCCCCCGAAGCCGAAATCGGCCGCGCCCATGCCGCCGGCTCCACCGGCGCCACCATTGCCGCTGAAGGTTTCGAGATCGACGCTTACGGTCGTGACAGCGGTTTCGTTTAAGGTGGCACGGCCGCCATTACCGCCGAAGCCGCCGGATCCTCCCACCAGGTCGAAGCCAATGGCAGCTCCGCCGGCACCACCCCAGCCACCGCTGCCGCCATAAACAATCAGATTGTCGTCGCCAGCCGTCGTGACTTCGGCCTGATTGAGCGTAATGTCTTCGTTCTGGCCCGAGCCACCTGCGCCACCGTCGCCATCACCCGGCAAGCTGTCCGTACCGTTTACGCCCGAAGTACCGATAATATCCAACATGGCCGCCGTCCCTGTATTTTTCTGATGACAGCGTTATCTGTAGGCGCAACGGTAAGGTTTAGCCATGGTGATGCGGTAATAAATTAAATTTATTATTGTGCGCCGCGGCGCAAACAAGCGAAAATTGTATCGCCTGTAGTACCTGAATATATCGGTGAAGACGTTGCCCCGTTTAGCCGCCCGGCGTCGTATCGTGAATATGACTGAGAAAGGCCGAATCCGTCGCATTGGTGTTCAGGACGGTTACCGTCATGCCATTGATCGTGATGACGGCATCGGAACCCACCTGGGTGACGACATAATTGGCCCCGACGTAACGGAAGTTGATCGTATCGCCCTCGGCCGCCGAGAAATCGGTGACGACGTCGTTGCCGGCATTTTGAGTAAAGGTGAAGGCATCGGCGCCGGCACCGCCCGTGAGTTGGTCGTCGCCAAAACTACCGTTGATATTATTGGCGGCGGCATTGCCGACGATCATATTGCCCAAGGCATTGCCATAGGCGTTCTGACCGGCGAGCAGAACGAGATTTTCCACCTGGTGTGTCGCCGGGTCGCCAGTCCCACCAAGATTGTAGTTCGATGTCGCGTAGATGGTGTCGTTCCCGCCTCCGGCCAATTCGATGACAACATCCTGGTTGGTGTCGACATAGTAGCTATCATCTCCAGCACCACCACTCAGGTGATCAACGCCGGCGCCGCCATCCAGGACATTGTTACCGGCATTGCCGGTCAGTTTATTGCTGCCATCATGTCCCGTCAGGTTGAGATCGGCCGAACCGGACAGGGTGGCGTTCTCGAAATTGGCGTAATTCGCCAGATCAATGGAGAAGGGTGCTACGACCGTATCCACACCGCCTCCGGCAAGTTCAACAAGCGTGTCACTGGCATCGATCCAGTAGACATCGTCTCGTGCGCCCCCAATAAGGGTATCCGCGCCGCCGCCTCCCGTCAGGACATTGTCACTCGCGTTGCCGGTCAAAATATTGTCCAGACCGTTACCCGTTACATTGGCAGCCAGGGCCCCCATCAGGGTCAGGTTTTCGACAAAGCCTCCGCTCAAACTGAAACTGACCCGGCTATAAACGATATCCGTGCCCTGGCCGGATAATTCAGTGACGGTGTCGCCGCTATTGTCGACCCAATAGGTGTCATTGCCGGCACCACCGACCATAGTGTCCTTACCCGCACTGCCGTCCAGGACATTATTGCCGGCATTGCCGGTGAGGACATTGTTCGCGCCATTGCCGGTGCCATTGACATTGGCCATGCCGCTCAGTGTCAGATTCTCGATCTGGGTGTCGACCAGGCTGTAGTTCAATCCCGTCACGACCGTGTCCGTGCCGCCATTGGCCAATTCGACAATGCTGTCGGAAAGATCGTCGATCCGGTAGGTGTCATTTCCCTTGCCGCCGACCATGGTGTCGGTACCGCCCCCACCGCTCAGCACATTGTTCCCGCTGTTGCCGGTCAGAAGGTTATCCAGTCCGTTGCCTTGGGCGTTGATATCGCCGGTGCCGGTTAGGGTCAGGTTTTCGATCGCCGTACCGCTCAGGCCGAAGCTCACCGAGGCCATGACGGTGTCCATGCCTTGGCCGGTATAATCGAAGACCTTGTCGCCGGCATTGTCGACGACAAAGGTATCGTTGCCATTACCTCCGTACAGGCTGTCGGCGCCCAGGCCGCCATTGAGCACATCATTGCCGTCAAGGCCGCGCAAAGCGTTATTGCCGGCGTTCCCGGTCAAAAGATTTCCCATGGTATTGCCAGTGCCCAGACGGTTAAATACGCCCGTCAGGGTGAGGTTTTCCAGGTCATCCGTCAGTACGTAGGAAACGCTGGATTCGACCGAATCCGTGCCTTCACCGCCGTATTCGGCGACGATATCGCCAGTATTGTCGACAATATAGGTATCGTTGCCCGAACCACCGATCAGGACGTCGGCGCCCAGTCCGCCGTCGATCCGGTTATTGGCGCCATTGCCGGTGATCGTATTGTTAAGGTCGTTGCCGGCGGCCGAATAGTTGCCTGTCCCGATCAGGGTCAGGTCCTCGACATTGGCGCCCAGGGTGTAGCCGAGATGAGCGTAGATGTGGTCGAGGCCCTCATTGGCGCCTTCGGTGACGACATCGCCGGCATTGTCGACAAAGTAGGTATCGTCGCCCGTGCCGCCGTTCAGGGTATCCTTGCCAATACCGCCATCCAATGTGTCGTCGCCATCCTCGCCATAAAGAGTATCATTGCCGGTACCGCCGTCGACCGTGTCGTCGCCAGCGCCGGCCTGGACGGTGTCATCGCCGCCAAGCGCCTTGATGGTGTCCCCGGCCGTCGTGCCGGTCAGGGATTCGCCGGCGTCGGTGCCTGTGATTTTCATGGACGTCTCCTTGGATGGAAGCTTGGTGGCGAATATACTGCCGAAAGGATGGAAGTATGACTGAGGAAAGGTTGGTGCGCACGACAGGAAGACGCCGCGCGGCGCCGTATCCGCCTAATCGATAAATTGAATCCGTGTAAGCAGGCTATGGTCGGCCAAGGTGTTCAGGAAAGTGATGGACTGGCCTTTAAGAGTGAGAACAGCATCAGGGCCTGCCTGCGTCAAGCCGTAGTGACTGCCGATATGATAAATCCTTACCACATCGTGTTCGGCGATTGAGAAGTCGGTGATGGTATCGTGGCCGAAATTGCCGATGAAATCAAATTCATCACGGCCGGCGCCACCCGTCAGCCGGTCATTACCATAATCGCCCAGAATCACGTTGTTGGCGCTGTTGCCTGTCAGGTTGTTGTCCAAGGAATTGCCTTCACAAAGAACGGCTTGCGACCCGGTCAAAACCAGGTTTTCCACAAATGTCCCGAACAGGTTGAACGGACCGGCGGCGTAGATGGTGTCCGTACCTTCACCGGCGTGTTCGATGACACGATCGGTTGAATGGGCATAGTAGACATCGTTGCCCGCCCCGCCGGCCATGGTGTCTCCGCCAAACACGCCATCGAGAACATTATTGCCGCTATTGCCGGTCAGGACGTTGGCTTCATTGTTACCGGTTAGATTGACATTGCCGTTTCCGGAGAGTGAGACATTTTCGACATTACGATAGACCTGAAGGTCGATGGAAAAGCCGGCCTCAATAGTATCGTTGCCTTCGCTGGCCCATTCGGTGACAGTGTCGTACGTGTCACCCAGTTGGTAGATATCATTGCCCGGACCGCCGATCAGTGAATCGGCGCCAAAACCGCCATTCAGGACATTGTTGCCGCTATTGCCGGTGAGGACGTTGCCAAGGCTGTTACCCATGGCATTGATGGAGTTGGTTCCAACCAAGGTCAGGCCTTCGACAAAACTGCCGCTCAGGCTGAAGCTGACAGCGGCCATCACAATGTCGATGCCGCTATCGTTACGCTCGACGACTTGATCGCGGGCATTGTCGACATAGTAGGTATCGCCGCCCGTACCACCGATCAGTATGTCGGCGCCGATACCGCCGTCCAGGATGTCATTCCCGCTGCCACCGTCGACGGTGTCATCGCCCGCGCCGGCGTGGACGGTGTCGTCGCCGCCCAGCGCCTTGATGGTATCGCTATCGCCTGTACCGGTCAGGGATTCGCCCGCGTCAGTGCCCGTGATTTTCATGAGGGGCCTCTTGGCTATTTAACCGTGTTGTATGTGACTGAGGAAGTCTGGATCCGTGGCGTTGGTATTGAGAACAGTAACGGTTTGACCATTTAAAGTGATGACCGCGTCGGCACCGACCTGGGTAATGACAAAGTCATGAGTTGTATCGTTGAAAAGTATCCTGTCGCCTTCCGCCGCCGAAAAATCAGTGATGACATCCGCACCGAACGCTCGCAGGAAATGGAACGCATCCGCACCGGCGCCGCCCGTGAGACGATCATTGCCATAACTGCCGTCGATATAATTATCTCCGGCGTTGCCGATCAAGGTATTGGCCTGCGAATTACCCAGGGCATAGTCGGAGGCAGATCCGGTTAGAATGAGCGTTTCGACGAAAGTCCCATAAAGATTGAAGCCCGCGGCCGCATAGACCGTATCGTTACCGCCGCCGGCGCTTTCAACGACCCGGTCGTCCGCACGAGCGGCATAGAAGATATCGTCGCCGTCGCCGCCTATGAGAGTATCGGCGCCGGCACCCCCGTCCAGCACATCGTTGCCGCTCCCGCCATCGATATGGTTAATGCCGGCATTGCCGGTGAGGTGATTGTCGAGCGAATTGCCAGTAGCATTGATATCACCACTACCCTTCATCACCAGGTCTTCGACAAAGGCGCCGGCCAGGCTGAATGTAACCGAGGCATGAACGACATCCATGCCCTCGCCGGCATTTTCCACGATGTGGTCGCCAGCATTCTCGACGACATAGGTATCATTGCCGGCGCCACCAATCATGGTGTCGTTGCCGTCGAGGCCGCGCAGAACGTTGTCCCSGGCATTGCCTGTCAGCACATTGRCCAGTCCATTACCGGTAGCGTTGAGATTGGCGCTGCCCGTGAGTGTCAGGTTATCGAGATAGGCGCCGAGTTGATAGGACATGCCGGTAATAACCGTGTCGATACCGGAGCCAGGATCCTCGACAAGGGTGTCGCTGCCATCGACAAAATAGGTATCGTTGCCAAGGCCGCCTATCAGGGTGTCGACGCCCCCACCGCCACGCAGCGCGTTGTCCCCGCTATTGCCGACAAGGGTATTACCCAACCCGTTGCCCGTGGCATCGATATTGGCGGCGCCGGTTAGGTTCACGTTTTCGATGGCCGTGCCGCTGAGGCTGAGGGTCACTGAGGAAAACACCCGGTCCGTTCCCTGGCCGGTATAGTCGTGAACCGTGTCACCGGTGTTGTCGACATAGAAGACATCATCACCCATGCCGCCATACATGGCGTCTGCGCCGGCGCCGCCGGTGATAACATCATTGCCGTCATTGCCGCGCAGGGTATTGGCTCCCGAATTGCCGTTCAGCACATTGTCGAGGGCATTGCCATTGCCGTAGCGATTACCGCTTCCCGTCAGGGTCAGGCTTTCGAGATTGTCGCCCAGGCTGTAGGACGCAGAAGCTTCGACCGAGTCGGTACCCTCGCCGCCATATTCGACGACCAAGTCGTTGACGTTATCGACAACATAGGTGTCGTTGCCGATGCCGCCGACCAGGACATCGCCACCCAAGCCGCCATCGAGGCGATTATTACCGACATTGCCGGTGATCGTATTGTCGAGGTCGTTGCCCGTGCCGGCATAGTTGCCGCCACCGATCAGGGTCAGGTTCTCGACATCGGCGGTCAGCTCGTAACTGAGATGGGCGATGACATTGTCGGTGCCGGCGTCGGCCAGTTCGGTGACGCTGTCGCCGGCGTTATCGACATAATAGGTGTCATTCCCCTGGAGGCCAGCCAGCGTGTCAGCGCCAAAACTGCCGTCCAGAATGTTATCGCGAAAGGTACCTGTGATGACATTGTCGAGACGATTACCGGTACCCTGTTCGGCGGAACTGCCCACCAGAATAAGGTTTTCGACATTTTCGCTCAGCACCATGCTGGCGCCCGAGGTGACGGTGTCGATCCCCTCATTTACGCCTTCGACAATGGTGGCGCCGTCCTGCGTGAAATACTGGTCGTTGCCCGATCCGCCGTACAACGTATTGAGCGGCCCATTCCCGGTCAGGACATCGTCGCCGTCATCTCCATAAAGCATACCGAAGCCACTATTGACCGTGATCGTGTCATTACCAGCCCCACCGTGCGCTTCTTCGTGAAACCCGATGCCGTTATCTGCTCCCAGGTGAATGATGTCATCGCCATCGCCTCCAAAAGCCACATCGTTGCCGCCATTGCCTTCGATGGTGTCATTGCCAGCCAGGCCTTCGATATGGTCGTCGCCGGCTGTGCCAGTGAGGTGGTCATTTTCCGGTGTGCCCGTGATATCCATGTTTGTCTCTCCTGTGTCTGTCTAAAGCGTCCGCAACCGTATGCTGCTACCACACCATGTGGGCGGCGACGTCGGCGGCAGTGGCGTTAAGGATGGTGATGGTGGCATAGCCGAGGTTGATATGGACATCGCCGCCTGACTGGACGATCAGGTGATCCTTGGCGTCGCCGTGGGTCAGTGCGTGGGTGTCGATATGGTCGCCCTGAGCACCTGAGAAATCGCTAACCGTGTCATTGCCGCCGGTCTCGAAGACAAAGGTGTCAGCCCCCAGGCCCCCGCTCAGAACATCATGACCGTAGCCGCCGTTAAGAACATTATCCCCGCTGTTGCCAGTGATGACGTTATCGAGATGGTTGCCGGTACCATTGATATCGCCGCTACCGGTCAGGACCAGGTCCTCGATAAAGTTGGCACGGCCGGTCAGCGACCACGACACAGAAGCCATGACCGTATCGTGGCCCTCGCCATCGTTTTCGATGACCCGGTCGCCCGTATCGACGATAAAGGTATCGTTGCCGGTGCCGCCATAGAGCGCATTATGCCCCTTGCCGCCGTCGAGCGTATCATTGCCGCCCCAGCCATAGAGGCTGTCGTCGCCGCTCAGGCCGCTCAAGCTATTGGCGCCGTCATTGCCGGCGATGACATTGTCGAGGCCATTGCCCGTGCCATTAATGGCGCCCGTTTCGGACAGGGTCAGGTTCTCGAGCCATGTGCCCAGCGTGAAATCGATGGAAGACTGCACCAGGTCGGTGCCGGCATTGGCGCCGCCGACATTGTCATAGACGCGGTCGCCGGCATTATCGACGACAAAGGTGTCGTCGCCGGCCCCGCCTTCCATGCGGTCGCCGCCGCCCTCACCATTGATGATGTCATTGCCGGCGCCGCCATAGAGGGCATTGGCCGCGGCATTGCCGGTGACGACATTGTCGAGTGCATTGCCGGTACCGCTGATCGCCGTGCCGGTCAGCAGCAGGGTCTCGATATTGTCGCCCAGAACATAGCTGACCGAGGATTCGACCGTGTCCAGCCCGGTATCGCCATATTCGACGGCGACATCGCCGCTGTTGTCAACAATAAAGGTGTCGGAGCCGATGCCGCCATATAGGGTATCGGCGCCCGCCTTGCCGTCCAGCCAGTTATTGCCGTCATTGCCGGTGATGATATTGGACAGCGCATTGCCGGTGCCGGCATAGTCACCATTGCCCTGAAGCGTGAGGTCCTCGACATTGTTGGTCAAGGTGTAGCTGATGTGCGAAAAGACGCTGTCGTGGCCTTCTCCCACCAATTCGACCACGCCGTCGCCGGTATTGTCGACATAATAGGTATCATTTCCCATGCCGCCCTTCATGGTATCGCCGCCGAATGCCCCGTCGAGAATATCGTCGCCCAGACTTCCGGTCAGCAGATTGTCGAGCCCATTGCCGACGCCGTGACCGTCGATCGTCAGGTTTTCGAAATTGTCACCCAGAACGTAGAAGCTTGGACGATTGTAATTTTCGATGCGAACGGTGTCGATGCCTTCACCGACGTTCTCGACAAGAGTGCCAATCTGGCCCGTTTGGGCACTGGCCTGGATAACATAGGTGTCGTTACCGTTACCGCCATAGACATGCGAGGTCGCATCACGCATGTCGAAGGCCAAGAGATCGTTGCCGTCTCCGCCATAGAGATTGCAGTTGTAAAACTCTCCATTGACATAATCATCGCCAGCGCCGCCGTCGATTGTGGTATCGTGAATGTAAGAAGCCGTTATCGCGTCGTCACCGGTGCCGCCAAAAACCTGGTTGCTGTTCCCATAGAGGCTGACTCGGTCATCGCCGGCACCGCCGAAAACCTGATTCCCGACTCCTCCGACGGTAATCTGATCATTGTCGGCGCCGCCGTCCACCAAGCCATTCGACCCGGACATGGTCATATGATCCCGGTTGGCATCGCCATAGATCATGCTGCCGGACCCGGAGGCGGAAATCGTGTCATAGCCATTACCGCCATGGATGACGTCACGGCCACCATTGCCGTTCAAGGTATCATTGCCGTCATTGCCGTCGATCGTGTCATCACCGGTCGTGCCGGTGTAATTGTCGTTGGTCGGTGTTCCCACAAAAACAGCCATGCTTGTCTCTCCCGTAAATCATTATAGATGTTGGTATTTTTACCAAATAATATTCAAATGCGCTGTGTCGGCGTTGAGCACGGTAATGACATTGCCGCCGCCCATGTCGATCTGCACGTCGCTGCCGACCTGGATCAGCCATTCGCTGTGCACGACATTGACCGAAATGGCGTGAAGATCGATGGTGTCGCGATGGGCCTCCAGACTGTCGGTCGCGTGATAGTCGGTGATCGTGTCGGCGCCGCCCTTCTTTTCGAACAGGAAGGTGTCATAGCCTTCGCCGCCTGTCAGGGTGTCGGCGCCGAAGCCGCCCGCCAGGATATTGTCGCCGTCATTGCCGATCAGGGCATTGGCCAGGCTGTTGCCGGTAGCGTTGATGTTCGCCGTGCCGGTCAATTGGAGGTTCTCGACGAAGCTTCCGGCCAGGGTCCAGGTGAGCGAAGCGTGGATCGTGTCGGTGCCGGCGCCGGCCTTTTCCGTCACCACGTCACCGGCATTGTCGACCCAGAAAGTATCGTCGCCGGTGCCGCCGATCATGGTGTCCGCGCCCGCGCCACCATCCAGGGCATCATTACCGGCGCCGCCATCCAGCTTGTTGATAGCGCCATTGCCGGTGATGACGTTGCCGTCGCCATTGCCGGTACCGTCGATCGCCGCCGATCCGGTCAGGGTCAGATTGTCGACATTCGCCGCCAGTTTCAGGGTTATCGACGACAGGACGGTGTCCGTGCCCTCGCCGACGGCTTCGACGATCGTGCTGCCAGCGGCATTGACAATATAGGTGTCGTCGCCCAGCCCGCCGGCCAAAACATCCGTGCCGCCACCACCGCTCAGCACATCGTCGCCGCCCATGCCGAACAGCGAATTATTACCGCTATTGCCGGTGATGGTCTCGCTGTCATCGCTGCCGGTACCGTTGATATTGCCGGTGCCGGTGAGCAGGAAAATTTCGACGCCCGTGGCGATAGTGAAGCTCACTGCTGCCTTGACCGTATCTACACCTGTATCGCCGAATTCCAGGACATAGTCGTCGGCATTGTCGACCATATAGGTATCCGAACCGATACCGCCGATCATGGTGTCGGCACCGGCCTGGCCATCGATCAGGTTGTTGCCGTCATTGCCGGTCAGGATGTTTTCGGAGGCATTGCCGGTGGCGCTGTAATTGCCGTTGCCTTGCAGGGTCAGGTTCTCGACATTGGCCGATAGGGTATAGCTGACGTGCGACCACACGCTGTCATTGCCTTGCCGTGCCGCCTCGACGACGACATCGCCGACATTGTCGACATAGTAGCTGTCGTCGCCGGCGCCGCCCTTCATGATATCAGCACCGACCGCGCCGTCCAGGACGTCGTCACCGTTCAACCCGGTGAGAACATTATCGAGGCGATTGCCGGTGCCGCGGCCGCTGGCGCCGCTGCTGTCGGCCAGCAGGACGAGATTTTCCAGATTGGCGCCAAGAGTGTAATTGCCGTAGGCCTGGACGGTGTCGATCCCCTCGCCGGCATTTTCCAGCGGCGCCGTATGGATGCTGGCATTGGGGCCGACAATGTAGGTGTCATCGCCTACACCGCCGGAGGCAATAGCGGCGTCGCCGGTACTCAGGATATAGATCGTGTCGTTGCCTATCCCGCCGTACACCTGGTTATCGATGCCGGAAACGTGGATGATATCGTCACCATCATCACCATAGCCGATGCCACCGGTTGCGTTGACCGTCACTTGGTCATTACCCACACTCCCGACCGCCAGGCCACCGGTGCCGTCGAGACGGATTATGTCATCGCCGTCTTCGCCGTATAGCAGATTGGCGGCGCCGTTCGCGGACAGGTTATCATTGTCGATGCCGCCGTTTTCGTGCGTGTTGTCGCCGATGACCTGGAGGTTATCCGCCCCGACATCACCCGTGAGAATATTGTTGTTGCCGCTAATGGTCAGGTGATCGTTGCCGTCTCCGCCGATGAGGGTATTGGTGTTCGAATTGCTGCCGCCAAAGCTATCGTTACCGGCGCCGCCATCAAAATAGTTATTGTCGCCGGTATAAAGTGAAACATTGTCGTTACCGTCACCGCCATAAATTTTGTGCCGGCTACTATAGGTCGCAGTGGCGGCAAAATCGATGTAAAACCGGTCATCACCAGTCCCACCATCTATCACGTTAATGCCACCGTCCGCATGGATAATATCATTGCCGGCGCCGCCGGTAATGGTGCAATGTGAGCCCTTGCTGACAATCTGGTCGTTGCCGTCGCCGCCGTCGAGGACGTCACGCCCTCCCCAGCCCAGGATTTCATCGTCGCCACCCAGGCCCTGGATGTTGTCGTCGCCGCTACTGCCATTCAAGAAATTGTTGCCAGCGTTGCCCACCAAAGTGACCATGGTCGTTTCTCCTGCCGTTATATATCGTCCTAAAAATTCGGTATCGGCTGCGCCGGTTTGGTACTGCCGGCGCCGCTTACAAATTTACCAATTCATATGGGCCGCGACATCGGACGCGGTGGCGCCCAGCACGGTAATCGCGTTGCTGCCGCTGAGGTGAATGGTGACATCGCCGCCGGTCTGCTCGATGCGGAACAGCTTAACCGTGCCTTGGGTATAGGCGTGGATGTCGATGGTATCGCCGTCGCCGGCGGAAAAGTCGGCTATTGTGTCGACGCCGCTGGTCTGGTTGAAGACGAAGGTGTCTGCGCCCAGGCCGCCGGTCAGGACGTCGTGGCCGAAGCCGCCGTCCATGCGGTTATTGCCCCTGTTGCCGGTAATGACATTGTCGAGATGGTTGCCGGTGGCGTCGATATTAGTGCTGCCGGTCAGGATCAGGTCTTCGATAAAGTTGGCGCGGAAATTCAGCGACCATGTGACCGAGGCCATGACCGTGTCGTGGCCTTCGCCGATGTTTTCGACCACGCTGTCGCCGGTGTCGACGGTACAGGTGTCGTCGCCCATACCGCCGGCCAGGACATTATGACCCTTGCCGCCGTCGAGGGTGTCATCGCCACCCAGGCCGTAGAGGGTGTCATTGCCGCTCAATCCGTTCAGAACATTCGCGCCGTCATTGCCGGTGATGACATTGTCGAGGCCGTTGCCGGTGCCGTCGAGATCGGCCGCGCCGGTCAGGGTCAGGTTTTCCAGCAAGGTGCCGAGCGTCCAGCTGAGCGAAGACACGACCAGGTCCGTGCCGGCATTGACGCCGCCGGCATTGTCATAGACGCGGTCATTGGCATCATCGACGATATAGGTGTCGTCGCCGGCCCCACCTTCCATGCGGTCGCCGCCGGCCCCGCCGTCCAGCCAGTCATTACCCGCCAGGCCGTAGAGGGCGTTGACGGCGGAATTGCCGGTGATGACATTGTCGACGGCATTGCCGGTGGCGTTGGCGGCCACCGCTCCGGTTAAGGTCAGGTTCTCGAACCAGGTATCGAGCGTAAAGGTCCGGCCGACGCGTATGGTGTCGATGCCGCTATCGCTATATTCGACGGCGAGGTCGCCCGGATTGTCGAGCACATAGGTGTCCGAGCCTATGCCGCCGATCAGGGTATCCGCGCCGGCGCCGCCATCCAGCCAGTTATCGCCATCATTGCCAGTGATATAGTTGTCGAGAGCGTTGCCGGTGGCGGACAGATTGCCGTTACCGAGCAGAGTCAGGTTTTCGACATTAACCGTCAGGCTATAGTCGACATGGGTGAAGACGATATCCTGTTTGCCTTCGCCGGCCAGTTCGATCACGATATCGCCGGCATTGTCGACATAATAACTGTCATTGCCCGCGCCGCCCGTCATGGTGTCGGCGCCGAGATCACCATCGAGGATATCGCCTTCCTCGCTTCCCGTAAGAATGTTGTCGGTACGATTGCCGATGCCGTGCCCGCCCATATTGTTGGCAGCTACAATGACAAGATTTTCGAGATTGGTATCGAGTCGGTACGTCAGATTGTCTTCGACATAGGCGGTATCGACGCCTTCGCCGACGTTTTCGATAATGTCGGCGTTAAAGTTTTCATAGACGTGATAGGAATCGTCACCAACTCCACCGACAGCAAGACCRCCATTTCCGGACCTGAGGTAGATAATGTCGTTGCCAATTCCGCCATAGGCCCGGGCATTGTTACCGTCGAAGTAAAGCGTATCGTTGCCGACGCCACCTTCACCCCAACCGTTATCGCGGACAAAAAGGCGATCATTGCCGTTTCCGCCAATACCGTGACCGTTGGCTACACCTACTGAGTCATCGCCTTCGCCACCATCGGCGACGCCGCCTACGCCATTAACATTGACGTTATCGTTGCCAAGGCCACCATGAACAGTGCCGCCTATCAATGAGGTGCTACTCAGGCCGTCATTGCCGTCGCCACCTTCAAGGACAGAATCGCGGCCGGACGCGCTGACGAAGTCGTCCCCCGAGCCACCATCGAGAAAGCTGTCGCGACCGGCGGCCTCGATGCCATCCCGTCCAGCCCCGCCATAAATGGTGACACTCAACGGACTGGTGCTTTCTATGCTGTCATTGCCGTCGCCGCCGTCGAGCACGTCATGCCCGCCATAGCCACGGATATCGTCATTGCCGCCAAGACCTTGAATATTATCGTCGCCGGCCGTGCCCTTGAGCAGGTTATTGCGGCCGTCGCCCACGAGATTAACCATGGTCGTTCCCTCTTGCTGTTTCGTTTTTTTATGGTCGAACGCAAGCCCCCCGGTCCGCCTACAGCGGAAGCTCGGAGCTAGGGTTAACAGCGAATGGTTTCAACAGCAAGCGTATCGCGGCATTGTGACCCGCGGGCGAGATCCGCGACTACCAGACGATATGGGCGGTTACATTGGCGACAGTGGCACCCAAAACGGTGACGACATTACCACCGCCCAGCGTGATCACCACATCACCGCCGGACTGGGCCAGGATGTTGCTGACGGTGCCATGGGTATAGGCATGGAGGTTGATCGTGTCACCTGCCACGGCCGAGAAGTCGTCGATCGTGTCGGCGCCGGATGCCGTTTTGAACAGGAAGGTATCGGCCCCGCTGCCGCCGTGCAGCAGATCGGCGCCATAGCCGCCGTCCAGGACGTTGTTGCCAGTATTGCCGGAGAGCGTGTTGGCCAAACTGTTGCCCGTGCCGTTGATGGCTCCGCTACCGCTCAGATAGAGGTTCTCGACGGCCTGGCCCGACAGGCTGAACGTGACGCTGGAGGTCACCGAATCCACGCCCTGATCGCCGCCTTCGATCACGACATCGCCACTGTTATCGACCCAGTAGGTGTCGTCACCCTTGCCGCCGGTCATGGTGTCGGCGCCGCCCAAACCATTCAGCGTGTCGTCGCCATAGCCGCCGGTCAGGGTGTTGGCGCCGGCATTTCCCGACAGCGTGTTGTCGAGGCTGTTGCCGGTAGCAGCGAAATCACCGGTGCCGGTCAGCATCAGCGCTTCGACGAAACTGCCGGTCAGGCTGTAGCTGAGCGAGGCCTGGACCGTATCATTGCCCTGTGCTGTCAGGTCCTTGACGACATCGCCGGCATTGTCGACGACATAGGTATCGTCGCCTACACCGCCATACAAAATGTCGGCGCCGGCGCCGCCATCCAGCGTGTCGTTGCCTGCAGTGCCGATCAGGGTCTGGCTGCCCGTGAGGTCGGTCGTGGCGGCGAAGACCTTTTGAAAAATACCGGCCGGCAGATTGCCCGCCTGGCCGCGGCTGGTCCAGGACACGACGAAGCCGCCGTCATCCAGGCCGGCGATCGATAATTCGTCGTCGAAGCCATTGTAACCGCCGCCCTCGCTGACCAGGGTCTCGGGGCCTATCTTGTTGCCCAGGCTGTCGAAGCGTTGCAGGTAAACGTCGTCATTGGCGGTATTAAAGACGTCGCGCATCCAGGCGATAACATAGCCGCCGTCGCTTAATGCGGCGACGTGCGAGGTAATCGAGATATGGGGGTCATCGACAGTGATCGGGTTGTCGCCGCTGATGACACCGCCCGCGGCGTTAAAATGGGCGCTATGGATCTGCACGCTGGCCGGCACATCGTCGGCCGTGGTCCAGCTGGCGACATAACTGCCGTCGGTCAGGGTGGCGATGGCCACCGTCCCGGTCGAGTCATTGCCCAGCGTATCCAGCTGGGTTTCGCCGCCCACCGCGTTGCCGGTTGCGTCATAACGCTGAACGAACACGCCCGGGCTGAAAAGGTTGGCGCCGAAGCCGTTCCACACGATGAGATAGCCGCCGTCGTCCATGGCCGCGACGGCCGATATCCCCTGGGCGCCGGCCGTCGATGTGCTGACATGGACTTCGCCACCGACCGTGTCACCCGAACTGTCGTAAAGTTGTGCATAGACGCCTGTGCCGCTGCCGTCCTGCCCCAGGCTTTGCCAGGTGACGACATAGCCGCCGCCCTCAAGGCCGGCGATCGCCACGCGGTCCTGATCGTTGGCCGTCGCGGTGTTGGCGCGCTGGACATCGCCGCCGACGCCCGCGGAATCGAATTGCCGGAGATAGACGCCAGTACCGCTGCCGTCGCCGCCCGTCCCCAGCGTCCAACCCACGACATAGCCGCCGTCGCTTAAACCCGTCACGAACGGCTGCGTTGCCTCGCCGGCGGCCTCCGCCGCCACCAGGAAACGCCCGCCGACCGCGTCGCCGTCGGCATCGTAGCGTTGGGCATAGATATCGCGCGCACCGGCGCCGCCGTCATCGCGCCAGACGACGATGTAGCCGCCGTCGTCCAGACGCGCCACGGTCGGATCACGGGCGCCGTTCGTCTGGGACACGCTATTGACGGCCGTTTCGGCGCCGACATCGAGGATGCTCGTCATGATCTGTCTCCCTGGCATGGGCAGGCTCAGCGGCCACCCTTGCGGGAAGTCTTACCACGCAGGTAGCGAGGTACAAATCACAAATAACGTTGTTACTTTATACTCTTTTACCACACCATGTGTGCGCTGACATCTGCGAGCGTGGCGCTGAGTACGGTGACGACATTGCCGCCACCGAGGTCGATCTGGACGTCCCCGCCGACCTGGCTGAGCCAGGTTGGCTGGACGTGACCGCTGGCCACGGCGTGGACATTGATGCTGTCGTTTTGCGCGGCGGAGAAGTCATGAATATAGTCGGTTCCGCTGGCGGTGCCGAAGACGAAGGTATCAGCGCCCAGGCCGCCATAATAATGGTCGTCGCCATAGCCGCCGTTGAAACGATTGTCGGCGCTGTTGCCGGTCAGGATATTGTCCTGCGAGTTGCCGGTGGCGTCGATATTACCGGTCCCCGTCAGGGTCATGTTCTCGGCGAATTGGCCGGCCAGGCTGAAGCTGACCGAGGCATTGACTTGATCGTTGCCCTGGCCGTTCAGTTCGGTGATGGTATCGCCGGCATTGTCAATGACATAGGTGTCCGAACCAAAGCCACCGACCAGGCTGTCAGCCCCGGCGCCGCCATCCAGCGTGTCGTCGCCCGAAGCTCCCGTCAGGGTATTGGCGGCGGAATTGCCGGTCAGCGCATTGTTCAGGCTGTTGCCGGTGGCATCGATGATACCGGAGCCGGTGAGCACGATATTGTCGGCATAGAAACCATAGAGGCTGAAGCTGACCGACGCCATGACGGTGTCAGTGCCTTCGCCATTGAAATCCCAGACAACATCGCTGCTGTTGTCGACGATATAGGTGTCGTCGCCTATTCCCCCCGTCAGGATATCGGCGCCCGCGCCGCCATCCAGTGTATCATTGCCACCCAAACCGATCAGGCTGTTATCCGAAGCGTTACCGATAATAATATTGGCCAGGGCATTGCCGTAACAATAGGCCGCCGTGCCGGTGAGCGTAATGTTTTCAAGATTGGCGCCCAGGGTGAAATTGACGGAGGTCAGGACCGTATCCGTGCCCTCGCCCGGGTTTTCAACGGCCACGTCGCCGGTATTATCGACGGTGTAGACGTCGTCGCCGGCCAGGCCGGACATGGTGTCAGCGCCGGTGCCGCCGTCGATCGTATCGTCCGAACTGGTGCCCGTAAGCGTATCGTTACCTGTTGTGCCGACAATATTGGCCATGACCGTTCCTCCGTCCCGCGGTTTTTGTTGTTATGCTTACGCCACTACAACGCCACGCCACGCGATCCACCCGACGGCGGAAACTTGGTGTGGAGGTTAGCAGCGAAACATGACAGTCGCAATACAATCGCGTTTTCGTGAAGGGCCGAGAGGTTATAACTTACCAGACAATGCGGGCGTTGACGTGGCCCCTTCGCGAACGAATAGACTATGGCCCAAAAAATTCATGACATCGTCACCCTTCTCCGCTAAACGCGCGGCATGATTATTCAGACCGAACACGACACCATCGAGGAAAAGGGCTGGGCCACCGCCAAGACCCTGGCCGAAGCCCTGCCCTATATCCAGATCTACGACCGCGAGATCGTGACGATCAAGTATGGCGGCCATGCCATGGGCGAGGCCGAAACAGCGAAAATCTTCGCCTCGGACATCGTGCTCTTGAAGCTCCTGGGCATCCATCCCGTGGTCGTGCACGGCGGCGGGCCGCAGATCTCGGCCATGCTGGGCCGCGCGGGCGTCAAGTCGACCTTTATCGACGGCCTGCGCGTCACCGACGACGCCACCATGGAGATCGCCGAGATGGTGCTGTCCGGCGCCGTCAACAAAGAAATCGCCAATTGGATTACCCGCGCCGGCGCCGAAGCCGACGTCCGCGGGGTCGGTCTCTCCGGCAAGGACGCCGGCCTGATCACCGTTGAAAAGGCCACGCGCACGCGCAAAGACCCCGACAGCATGATCGAGCAGGTCGTCGATCTCGGCTTTGTCGGCGAGCCCAAGAATGTCGACGACAAGCTGTTACGTACCCTGATCGACGATCCGAACCACGACTATGTCCCGGTGATCGCGCCGATCGGCGTGTCGGACGACGGCCATACCTTCAATATCAATGCCGATACGGTGGCCGGCGCGGTGGCCGGCAAGCTCAATGCCAAGCGCATGTTGCTGTTGACCGACATCGCCGGCGTGCTCGACGAAAACAAGAAGCTGATCCGTCAGATGTCGGTGTCGGAGGCCCGCGAGCTGATCGCCAGCGGTGTCGCCAATGGCGGCATGATCCCGAAGCTGGAAACCGCCATCATGGCGATCGAAGCCGGGGTCGAGGCCGTGGTTATTCTCGACGGCCGCCGTCCCCACGCCATGCTGGTCGAGCTCTTTACCGAGCACGGTGCCGGCACGCTTATTCAGCGGGACGGTGAGTAAGGGTGAGCACGCTTTCCCACGTCGATACCTGGATTTTCGATCTCGACCAGACGCTCTATCCGCACGAGGCCGAGGTCATGGCCCTGGTCGAAGGCAAGATGACCGCCTTCGTGGCGCGTGAGACCGGCATGCCGATGGCCGAGGCCTATGCCCTGCAAAAGCGCTATCTCAGCGAACACGGCACGACTCTGGCCGGCCTGATGGCCTACCACAATATCGACCCGTACGCCTTCCTCAACGAAGTCCACGACGTCTCGCTCGACAACCTGCATCCGGATCCGGAACTCAACGGCCTGATCAAGGCGATGCGCGGCCGCAAGCTGGTCTTCACCAACGGCGACAGCCGCCACGCCGTGCGCATCTTAGACAAGCTGGACATGACCGCCCTGTTCGAAGGCGTTTTCCATCTCGAACATGCCAACTTTATCCCCAAACCCAATTTGGTGACTTTTGAGAAAATGATGAAGGCCCACGCGGTCGATCCGCGCACCTCGGCCTTTTTCGAGGACAGCCCGAAGAACCTCAAGCCGGCGCACGGGCTCAGCATGAAGACCATCCTGGTCGGGCCCAAGGCCATCGGCAATACCGACGACCATGTCGACTTCCGTAGCCCGTCGCTGCTGATCTTCCTGCGCGACAAGCTGCCGGCACTGCTGGCCTAAAGAAGCCCTGACACGGGCGCGCTCCGGCAATTAGGACTTGATCGCGCCACGTTCCGCCCTTATGGCCTAGCGCATATTTTTCCTCCCCTTACGAAAGCCTGCTCCATGTCCGACCTGGCCGCCTTCAAAGACGATATCGAAGCCGCATGGGAGGTCCGCGACACCCTGACACCGGGCTATCACGGCCAATATCGTGAGGCCGTCATGGGCGCGCTCGACATGATCGATTGCGGCCGTTTCCGTGTCGCCGAAAAGAAGGACGGCGTGTGGGTGACGCACGACTGGCTGAAAAAGGCCGTCCTGCTGTCGTTCCGCCTCAACGGCAATCAGTTGATGCACACCGGCCGCGGCCTGTTCGAACAGGCGCCGTTGGGGCCCTATTGGGACAAGGTGCCCAACAAGTTCGCCAAGTGGAGCGCCGACGACTTCACCGCCGCCGGTTTCCGTGCCGTCCCGGGATCGATCGTGCGTCACGGCGCCTTTATCGCCAAGAACGTCGTGCTGATGCCGTCCTTCGTCAATATCGGCGCCTATGTCGATGAGGGTTCGATGGTCGACGGCTGGTCGACGGTCGGTTCGTGCGCCCAGATCGGCAAGAACGTGCACCTGAGCGGCGGCGTCGGCATCGGCGGCGTGTTGGAGCCCCTACAGGCGGCGCCGACCATCATCGAAGACGACTGCTTTATCGGCGCGCGTTCGGAAGTGGCGGAAGGCGTTATCGTCGAGCAGGGCAGCGTCCTGTCGATGGGGGTTTACCTGTCGGCTTCGACCAAGATTATCGACCGGGCGACGGGCGAAGTCTTCCGCGGCCGCGTACCGTCGTACAGCGTCGTCGTACCCGGCTCCCTGCCAGATCCGAAAGGCGGGCCGTCGCTTTATTGCGCCGTCATCGTCAAGCGTGTCGACGCGCAGACACGAGCAAAGACCGGTATCAACGAACTGCTCAGAGACTAATTCTTTAATCTCCTCCCTATTTCGCAGAAATGGGGAGGTGGCAGCGCAAGGCCGCAGGCCGCGTCGCTGACGGAGGGGTCGCCCCATGCACCTGGTAACTTTCCAAGCCTTAGCCGAATTCCCCGACCGTCTGGAAGCGCATTTCAACGCCTTTGCGCCGGAATATCGCCAATGGTCGCCGCCATCCTGGGCCGGCAGCCCCAGCGAGGACTTTACGGCGCTTGAGCAGATCTGCCATGTCCGCGATATCGAAATCGACGGCTATCAGGTGCGGTTTGCCAGGACGGTTGGTGAAGATCATCCGTTTCTGCCGGGCGTAAACGGGTTCACACTTCGGGATGAGCGGAACTATGCCGGCGCCGATCCGGAAGAGGTCCTGGCCGATTTTCGCGCCGCCAGGGCGCGAACCTTGAGCATTTTGGAAGGCCTGACACCTGAGCAATGGGCGCGGACGGCCGAGTTCGAAGATTACGGCCCAACGACGGTTGTCGGCCTGATGCACTATTTATGCAGCCATGATCAGCAGCATTTGGCCGGGTTGCAATGGCTATTGGGCAAGACCAACGCCAACTAATGGGGTTTGGGGTCCGCGACCTCATACCTTTTCTTACTTCCTTCTTTGACCTTGGCCCGTTGGGCCGGGTCGAAGAAGGAAATAGGGAAGACTTGGGGGCGCAGCCCCCAAACCCCGTTAGTTCACAGTCGGCTTCCCGATCGCCAGCGCATCCCCGTCAAATCCGACATGGATGACGTCGCCATCAACAACGGCCCCGCTGAGGATCTGCTTGGCAATCCCGTCGACCAGCTCTTTCTGAATCACCCGCTTCAACGGACGCGCCCCATAGGCCGGGTCGTAGCCACGCTCGGCCAGGTGGTTCAACGCCGCCTCATCGATGCTGAGCGTCATGTCGCGATCTTTCATCAGCTTCTCCAAACCCTTGAGCTGGATGCGGACGATGTCGTGCATGTGCGCCCGATCGAGACGATGGAACAGGATCATCTCGTCGATACGATTCAGGAATTCCGGACGGAAATGCTTGCGCACGGCGTTCAGCACCAGCGGACGCACGACCTCAATATCGCCGCCCTCCTCCATATTGACCAGGACATCCGAACCCAGGTTCGACGTCATGACGATCAAGGTATTGCGGAAGTCGACCACCCGGCCCTGGCCATCGGTCAAACGGCCGTCGTCCAGAACCTGMAACAGGATATTGAACACGTCCGGATGCGCCTTTTCGACCTCATCGAACAGCACGACTTGATACGGCCGGCGGCGAACCGCTTCGGTCAAGGCCCCGCCTTCGTCATAACCAACATAGCCCGGAGGGGCGCCGATCATGCGCGAAACCGAGTGCTTTTCCATATATTCCGACATGTCCAAACGAGTGATCGCCGTCTCGTCGTCGAACAGAAACTCCGCTAAAGCCTTGTTCAGCTCGGTCTTGCCGACGCCGGTAGGCCCCAGGAACAGGAACGAACCGATCGGACGATTCGGGTCCTTCAATCCGGCGCGGGCGCGACGAACCGCATCCGAAACCGCCGTCAGAGCCTCGTCCTGGCCGACGACGCGTTGCCGCAGCTTGTCTTCCATGCTGAGCAGCTTTTCGCGTTCGCCTTCCAACATCTTGTCGACGGGAATACCGGTCCACCGCGACACGACCTGGGCGATCTGGGCGGCATCGACCACTTCCGGCGTCAAGGGCTTGTCCTCGGCCGTGTCCTCAGCCTTCGCCAATTGCTTCTCAAGATTCGGAATCGTGCCGTACAGAATCTCCGACGCCTTGGCCAAATCACCCGCCCGCTGGGCATTGGCCAGCTCGATACGCGCACGATCCAGCGCTTCGCGTGAACGCGCGGCCGAACCGACCTTGTCCTTCTCGGCCTTCCACTTGACGGTCAGGTCGAGCGACTTTTCTTCCAGCTCTTCCAGGTCTTCCGTCAAACGTTCCAGACGCGTCTTTGAACCGGCATCGGTTTCCTTTTGCAGGGCCTCGCGCTCAATCTTCAACTGCACGATGCGGCGGTCGTACTCGTCGAGCTCTTCAGGCTTGGAATCGACGGCCATGCGGACGCGCGAGCCGGCCTCGTCGATCAGGTCGATCGCCTTGTCGGGCAGGAAACGATCGGCGATATAGCGGTTGGACAGAGTCGCCGCGGCAACGATGGCGCTGTCGGAAATGCGCACACCGTGGTGAACCTCGTACTTTTCCTTCAGGCCGCGCAGGATGGAAATCGTGTCCTCGACGGTCGGCTCGCTGACGAAAACCGGCTGGAACCGCCGCGCCAAAGCCGCGTCCTTTTCGACATGCTTGCGATATTCGTCGAGCGTCGTGGCGCCGACGCAATGCAGTTCGCCACGCGCCAGGGCCGGCTTCAGCAGGTTCGATGCATCCATGGCGCCATCGGACTTGCCGGCGCCAACCAGAGTGTGCATTTCGTCGATGAACAGGACGATCTCGCCCTCGGCGGTCGTGACCTCGTTGAGCACGGCCTTCAGGCGTTCCTCGAACTCACCGCGGTACTTGGCGCCGGCGATCAACGAGCCCATGTCGAGCGCGAACAGCTTCTTGTCTTTCAACGATTCCGGCACATCGCCGTTGATGATGCGCATGGCCAGGCCTTCGACGATGGCGGTCTTGCCGACGCCGGGTTCGCCGATGAGGACGGGGTTGTTCTTGGTGCGGCGGGCCAGGACCTGGATGGTGCGGCGGATTTCTTCGTCACGGCCGATGACCGGATCGATCTTGCCGTCGAGCGCGGACTGGGTCAGGTCGCGGGCATATTTCTTCAAGGCATCGAAGCCGTTTTCAGCCGTCGGACTGTCGGCCGTCTTGCCCTTGCGGAACGAAGCGACGGCGTCCTTGAGCTGCTTCAGCGAAATGCCGGCGGCCTTAAGGAAGGTCGGCCCTTCGGTCGTGTTCAACGCGGCAACCAGCAAACGGTCGGCGGTGACATAGGAATCACCGGCCTTCTTGGCTTCCTCCTCGGCCTCGTTGAACAGCTTGGCCGTGTCATTATGCATATAGAGCTGAGCGGCACCGGTGACCGAGGGCAGCTTGCCCAGGGCCAGGTCGACGGCGACCGTAAAGGCGTCGGCACGGCCGCCGGCCAGGCCGATCAGGCGCGATGCCAGCGATTCCTTGTCCTCGGTCAGTGCCTTGAGAACGTGGACGGGCATGAAATATTGGTGGCTGTTGCCCTGGGCAAAGCTCTGAGCGCTTTGGATAAGCTTTTGAGTTTTTTCGGAATATTTTTCGATATTCATAGTGGTATCGGCTCCCCTGACGGCGAAGTGAATGTGGTGGACGGTCCTTGAAAAAGCAACCGCGATGGGCGTTCACGGCTCGATATAGTGTGACATTTGAACCACACAAGGTCTTACCGCAAAGAATCAGGTGAAACCTTGACGCCAATCAACTGCCGTCCGCCGCCATGACCCAGATCCGCAATGGCGCAGGAAAAGATAGATGCCATGGCTGGAAAAGCCGGAACGATGCCACTATAGTGCCCGCATGAAATACATGCTGGAAGACAAAGTGTTTTATCCCGCGGCAGCCGTGCTGGCCTTGCTATTGATCGCCATCAGCATTGCCTGGCCCCAGGGCCTCGGCAAGCCATCGCCCGCGCCGTTCGGCCACGCGGTCGTCATGCCGGACTATTTCCGCATGGTCCATGACGTCGAAGCGCGCCGCAAACGTCAGGCGCAGGAAAAGGCCATTCGGCTCAAGGCACAGGAAGCGCTGAAGAAAGACGCGGCGTCTGTGGCTTCATCGTCTTCCCCGGCCTTGCGCCCCGCTCTGAAACGTTGAGCCTCAATCGTTCCACTTCAAGCCTGTTCATTTTCGGCTATGGCCATATAGGCGCGGCCCTGGCTGACCTGGCACGCGCGGCTGGTTACGCGATCCATGCGACGGCCCGGAGCGCCGATAAACGGGAATCTCTCGAAAACGTAGGCATAAAGGCCGTCGACCCGGCCGATCCTAAGGCCTTGCGCCAGGCCGCCTCGGCCGACGCCATGCTGATCACGCCGGCGCCCGGCGACGACGGGTGCCCGGCCTTTGCCGCCACGTCCGGCCTGGACCGTTTACCGCCTTGGATCGGCTATCTTTCGACCACCGGCGTCTATGGCGACCGCGGCGGCGGCTGGGTGTTTGAAGACAGCGAACTCAGGCCCAATTCCGCCGAAGGGCGCCGTCGGGTCATCGCCGAACAGCAGTGGCTGGGTCGCGGCGCCCAGGTGTTTCGCTTACCCGGCCTGTACGGCGCCGATCGCAATGTGCTGTTGCGCTTGCGCGATGGTACGGCCCGCCGCGTCGACAAACCCGGCCATGTCTTCTCCCGCCTGCATCACGACGATTGCGCCACCGCCCTGATGGCCAGCCTGAACCGACCGCGCTCTGGCGGCATCTATAATCTCTGCGACGACGAACCCGCCTCACCCGACGATGTCCTGGTGTTCGGGGCAGAGTTGATGGGCCTTCCCCTGCCCGGCTTTACCGAGATCACACCGGCCATGGCGCGTTTCTACGGCGACAACAAACGCGTCTCCAATGCCCTGGCCAAGGCGGAGCTGGGCTGGGCCCTGCGCTATCCAACCTATCGTGAAGGCCTGCGGGCCCTTTACGCCCCACATTAAAAAGATTAGCTATAATATTACACCAAGGGGCGACTCACAGGAGCGGCCCAAGGAGCCTGCATGCCTTCACCCAATGTTAAAACCATGGTTGTCACCGGCGCCTCTTCCGGCATCGGCGCCGAATTCGCGCGGCAGTACGCGGCGCGCGGCTGCAACCTGGTCCTGGTCGCCCGCCGGCTCAATCGCCTCGAAGACCTGGCCCACGACCTGATGGACCGCCATGGCGTCCAGGTGACCTGCCTGGCGGCCGATCTGGGCAAGCGCGACCAGGTCATACACCTGTTACAACGCTTGAAAGAGCTTGAGATTCAAGCGGATGGCCTGATCAACAATGCCGGCTACTCCCTGGCCCATACCTTCGCCAAAACCACGGTCGACCAGCAGATGGACTTCGTCGAAGTCTGTGTCAGTACCCCGACCTACCTGGCGCGCGGCCTCCTCGACCATATGTTGGAACAGGGCTATGGCCGTATCATCAATGTCTCGTCCATGGTCGCCTTCTCGCCCGGCGCCGCCGGCCACACCCTCTATCCAGCCGCCAAATCCTACATGTTGAAGTTCTCGCGCTCCCTGGCGGCCGAGGTCGCCGACAAGGGTGTGCTGGTGACGGCGCTCTGTCCAGGCTCGACCGAATCGGAATTCCAGACCGCCAACGGCATGCAGGAAGTCCTCAAGAACAAAAAGTCGCGCTTCGTCCAGACCGCCGAAGAGGTGGTCGCCGCCGCCATCCGCGCCAACGAAGCCGGCCGCGAAGTCATCGTCACCGGCCTGTTCAACAAGTTCGCGGTAGCCACCATGACCCTGCTGCCCGACTTCATCATCACCCCATTGATCCGCTGGGGTGCCAAAAAATATCAGGTAAAGGAATAGGATGCCCGAGACTGCCCCCGCTACCGAATCCACCCATTACGATCTGATCGTTATCGGCTCGGGCGCCGGCGGCGGTACCCTGGCCTATGCTGTCGCCAATTCCGGCAAGAAGATTCTGATCCTCGAACGCGGCCAGGAACTGCCGCAGGAGCCGCAGAACTGGGACGCCAAGGCGGTGTTTATCGACCACCGCTACCGCACCAAGGAAACATGGGTCGACAAGAACGATCGCCCCTTCATCCCCAACACCAATTACTGGGTCGGCGGTAATACCACCTTCTATGGCGCCGCCTTGATGCGCATGAAGAAGCGCGATTTCGAAGCCGTCGAACACGCCGACGGCCTGTCGCCGGCCTGGCCGGTGACCTATGACGACATGGCGCCGTGGTACGAAAAGGCCGAAAAGCTGTGGCGCGTCCACGGCACGCGCGGCATCGACCCCAATGACCTGCCGGAGGACCCGCCCTTCCCCTACCCAGCCGTCACGGACGATCCCGGTGTCGCCAAGCTGAAAACGCACTTTTCCGATATCGGCTGGCATCCCTCGCCCCTGCCTCTGGGCATCAATCGTGATGAAAAGAACCCGCTAACCTCGCACTGCGTCCGCTGCACGACCTGCGGTGGCTATCCCTGCCTGCTCAAGGCCAAGAGCGATGCGCGCACAATCGTCCTCGATCCCATTCGCGCCCTGTCCAATGTCACCATCCTGCCCGGCCATAAGGTCATCAATCTGGTCACCGACGGCACCGGCAAGACCGTCACCTCGGTCGTCACCGAAGGCGCGGACGGCGCCATCGTCACCTTTACCGGTGACCTGTTCGCTGTGGCCGCCGGCGCCGCCAACAGCGCCGCCATCCTGCTGCGCTCGGTATCGGCGAACCACCCGCACGGCCTGGCCAACGGCTCGGGCCTGGTCGGCCGCAACTACATGTTCCACACGACCTCGGCCGTGATTTCGATCCTGGCGGATAGATTCGACTCGACCTTCCCCAAAACCTTTGCCGTCAACGACTTCTATTTCGGCGAACCCGACGGCTCCTATCCCTATCCGATGGGCCAGATTCAGCTGTTGGAATATATGTCGGGACAGACCCTGGAAGGCCAGATCGCCGATATCATCCCGCCGGCATTGATCCCGAACTTCCTCACCGACGACATCGCCAAGCATATGGTCGCCTTCCTGACCATGAGCGAGGATTTGCCGCGACTCGAAAACCGCGTCACCCTGACCGAAACCGGGCAAATCAAACTGACCTATACCGCCAATAACCTGCAGTCCCACCTGCGCCTGACCAAGCGGCTGGAGGAGGGTCTGAAGGGATTCAGCCTGCGCCAGCACACCCTGTTCGAGCCGCATTTCGAGATCGACCAACTGCTGCCGCTCTATGGCACGGCGCACCAATGCGGCACCATCCGCTTCGGCCGCGACCCGTCGACCAGCGTGCTCGACGTCAATTGCAAGGCGCATGAGCTCGACAATCTCTACGTTGTCGACACCTCGTTCTTCGTTAGCAGTTCGGCCGTCAATCCGACCCTGACCACGGTCGCCAATGCCTTGCGTGTCGGAGAACACCTGTTGGAACGCTGGGCGTGAAACTCGCAGCCCTATGCGGCAGCCTGCGCAAAGGGTCGCTGAATGCCGCCCTGATCGAGGCTGTCGCCGGTTTCGGGCTGTGCCAGGTCGAGCGCGTCTCGACCATCCTGCCACCGTTCGATCCGGACCTGGCCGATGACGCACCTGCCGATGTCGTGGTCTTTCGCGAAGGCCTCAGGCGCGCCGACGCCATCCTGATCTCGGCGCCTGAATACGCCATGGGCATACCGGGCGTCTTAAAAAACGCCATCGATTGGACGGTCGGCAGTTGCGAATTCGCCCATAAGCCGACAGCCCTGATAACCTGCTCGGCTTTGGGCGAAATCGCTCATCAGGCCATGTTGGAAATTTTGCGGGTGCTGGAAGCACGGATCACGCGGGAAACGACCCTTTTGATGTCGCACAACCGCACCAAGATCCGAAGCGACGGCACCATTATCGATGCGGAAGCCGAGCGACAGACGCGGGCGGTTATCGAAGCGCTGATAGCCCAACTGGCCCCTACCGACTGATCTAACGAGCAATTCATCTTATAATTGCCGAACATATAAAGCCAACCTAAAGACGATTGTTCTGGAGCGCCTAACTCAAAACGTACCACATCTACTCCGAATGAAGTCCAGACATGGTTTATGACATTGATTTTATACAAAAAATGCCTCTCAGACCGCGCTCCGAATGGCATTCGCGACGCTCCGAATAGAGCGGCCGCTCCGAAGTCAGTAGGCTAAGGCCGTGCCATCCTTGCGCATTTCGGTGGCGGCGCCATAGGCCCGTCCCAAGGGCTGCGGACGGTTCTCAATCGCCTGATAACCACCGAAGCCGCCGTCCGAAGCGCCCATCTGCCAACCCAGCGCGATCAGGCCGGCGCGCGTGTCGTCCGGCACCCCGCTTTCCAGCCGCAAGGTGCCCGTACCGATCGCCTCTTCGCCGGTCGGCTCCGACGAGCCTTCATGGTGCCAGCGCGGCGAGTCGCCGGCCTCCTGCAAACCCAGCCCATATTCGATCAGATTGACCAGGATCTGCGCCTGGCCTTGCGGCTGCATGTCGCCGCCCATGACGCCGAACGACAGCCACGGCGCCCCATCCTTCATGGCAAACCCGGGAATGATGGTCTGGAACGGCCGCTTACCGGGCGCATAGATATTGGGCGAGCCGTCCTTCAGCGAGAACAGCTCGCCGCGGTCCTGGAACATGAAGCCCAACCCGTCGGCCACCAGCCCCGAGCCCATGCCGCGGTAGTTGGACTGGATCCAGCTGACCATCATGCCGCTATTGTCCGAGACGGTAAAATAGGTGGTGTCGCCCTTGGTCGGCGCCTCGTAAGGCACGACGCGCGGAATAATGCTGTCCGGGCGGATTTTCGCCGCCTGTGACTTGGCATAGTCCTTTGACAGCAGGGCTTCGATCGGCGTTTTGGCGAAGGCCGGATCAGCGAAGAATTTGGCGCGGTCCTCAAAGGCCAGGCGCTTGGCCTCAACCTGAGTATGGATCGACTGGACGCTTTGAAAACCCATGGTTTTCAGGTCGAAATTTTCCAGGATGTTCATAATCTGCAGCGTCGACAGGCCTTGCGAATTGGGTGGCAGACCCAACACTTCGACACCGCGATAGGTGGTGCGGATCGGCTCAACGAACTCGCCTTGGTGGGCTGCCAGATCCTCGCGCGTCATGAAGCCGCCGATACGCTTGAAATAGCGTTCGATGCGTTCGGCGATTTCGCCTTCGTAAAAGGCCCGCGCCCCGCCGGCGGCGACCAGACGATAACTGGCGGCCAGATCCGGGTTACGGAAGATCTCACCTTCGACCGGGGCGTGACCATTAGGCGCCCAGGTCTTCTGCGCATTCATCGTTTCCGGCAAGGCGCGCTTGGGATCGAGGAAGATCTTGAGATTGCGGTCGATATAGTAGGCGATGGTTTCCGATACCGGTACGCCCTCTTCGGCCAGGGCAATCGCCGGCGCCAGCAGGTCCTTGAACGGCAGCTTGCCGTAACGCTTGTGCATCTGCCCCCAGGCATCGACGGCGCCAGGCACCGAGACCGGCAGGATGCCCAGCGAAGGGATATGGCCGCCCGGCGAATGTTGGCGGACATAGTCGAGGCTCATGCCGCGCGGCGAACGGCCGGAGCCGTTGAAACCAATGACCTTTTTCAGCGCCGGGTCATAGACCATGCAAAAGGCGTCGCCGCCCATGCCGCAGGATATCGGCTCGAGAAACCCGAGTGCCGCATTGATGGCGATAGCGGCATCGATGGCCGAGCCGCCGCTGCGCAGGGTCTCGATACCGATCTGGGAAGCGATGGGATGGGCGGTCGCCGCGGCGCCGTGGATCCCCCAGGCTTCGGATCGCGTGGCGAACGGCGCCCCCGTGATACGGTCGCCGAAATGAACCGTGCCGGCCATGGCCTGGGTGGCAAGAGCGGCCGGCAGGGCGGCCAGAAAGGAACGTCGCTTCATCGATAGCCTCCCGTGACGGATAGCCTATCTGGTTCCAGTTTCAACGGTTTGGCAAGCCCGCAATTCAGCCACCATGGCGACCAGCAAATCGAGGTCCTGCGGCCGCGACAAACGATGGTCGCCGTCCTTGATCAGGTGGATATGGGCATTGGGCGTGGTGAAGGCCTCCAGCAGTCGAACACCGTGCTGCCATGGCACCAGATCGTCCTGCATGCCATGAAGAATGCGCACCGGGCCGTCGAACGGAATAGCGCTATCCAGCACATCGTGGCGCGCCGCTTCAGCAAAGAAGGCCTGGGACAACGGCACCGGCCGGTCATAGCCTGGCATCATATGGACGCCCGAGACGTCGAGCGCCCGGCGCTCTTCCGGGCTCATGCCGGGCAGCATCAGCTTGGTGGCGAAATCGGCGGCCGGCGCCAGGAAGCCGGCGGCCATCACGCGCTCCGGCCGCGCTTGGATCAGCCGTGACAACATATGCCCGCCCATGGAGGAACCGACACAGACCAGCGCCCCTTCGGTCAGTCCATCGGCGACGGCGAGGACATTGTCGAACCAGCGGCCGACGCGCGCCTCTTCGAACACCCCGCCGGTTTCACCGTGGGCGAAATAGTCGAAACAGAGAAAATCCCACCCCTTAGCCCGCGATTCGGCGCTCAAGCGGGTGATCTTGCTGCCGGTCATGTCGGAGAGAAACCCGCCCAGCCACAGGATGGTCGGGCCCTCGCCGCGGATATGGCGCCAGGCGATGCGATCGCCATTGGGCGCGTCGAGGTACGACGCAGGCTCTTGATTTGATACAGCTTCCATCATGCTTGACTTAAAGCCGGACGCGGCCCCATACAAGCCTTCATGTCCGCCTCATCCTTCACCGGCTGCGTTTTACAGGTCGTCCCCGAACTCGATACCGGCGGCGTCGAACAGACCGTGCTCGATGTCAGCGACGCCATCATCAAGGCCGGCGGCCGGGCCATTGTCGCCACCCGCGGCGGTAAGCTGGTCGAGCGGTTGACGAAGCTGGGCGCCACGGTCGTCCATCTGCCCGTCCACAGCAAGAACCCGTTCACCCAGTTCCAGCTCTATTTTACCCTGCGCAAGCTGATCCGCCGCGAGAGCGTCGACATCGTCCACGTCCGCTCGCGGGCCCCAGCCATGGCCGCCATCGCCGCCGCCCGCGCCGAAAAGATCCGCAGCGTCGCCACCTATCACGGCATCTATAACGCCAAATCGTCGCTCAAGCGCTGGTACAACAGCCAGATGACGCGCGCCGACATGACGATCGCCAATTCCGACTATACCCGCGCCCATATCCTCAGCACCTATCCCGAAGTGCCGCCCGAGCGCGTCATCAGCATCCCGCGCGGCATCGACCTGAAACGCTTCGACCCGGAAGCCTTCGACGTGCGCAAGATCATGGCGCTCGACGAAGCCTGGGGGACGGATCGCAACGACAATCGCGTGCGCTTCCTGCTGGCGGCGCGTCTGACCAAATGGAAGGGCCAGGTCGCCGTCATCGAAGCCGCCGGCCGGTTGAAAAAACAGGGCATCGACAACTTCCATGTCTTCCTGGCCGGCGACGATCAGGGCCGCAGCGACTACAGCCGCGCGCTCGGGCTGCTGATCGAGGACAACGGCCTGGTGGATCACGTCAAGCTGGTCGGCCACGTTACGGACATGCCCAGCGCCTATAGCCTGTGCCATTTCGCCCTGGCGCCTTCGCTCGATCCCGAAGCCTTCGGCCGCACCGCCGTCGAGCCCCAGGCCATGCAGCGGCCGGTTCTGGCCGCCGCCCATGGCGCCACGGTCGAGACCGTCATCGACGGCGTCACCGGCTGGCTGGTGCCGCCGGGCGATATCGACGCCTGGGCCGAAGCTATGCGCAGGGCCATGAACTTGAGCGAAGAACAACGCTTCAGCATGGGCGTCAAAGGCCGCGCCCACGTCAAGGCCAACTTCGGTCTCGACGTCATGTGCGAACGCACCCTTGATGTTTACCGCGCACTGCTTATCTTGAACACACGCCCGTATCGCGGCTAAATCACGTACATGAATCGCATAACCGCGATCACTTTTCCCGAATATTTAACCGATTGCGGCTATTGGGGATTGATAGTCGCCTTGCGACTCGTCATAATCCGCGCGCAATCGCAAACCGCCTCTGCATCCCATTAACTACCGTAGGAGAACGACCTATTCGTCGCCCAATCCAAGCCCCGCCCCCTAAAGACGGCCCCCGCATCAATCAGGACATCAAGGTCCCCCGTGTTCTCTTGATCGACGCCGCCGGCGAAAAGCAAGGCATCATGCCGACCTCCGCCGCGTTAGAAGCCGCCGAAGAAGCCGGACTGGACCTCGTCGAAGTGTCGCCTACCGCTGACCCGCCGGTCTGCAAGATCCTCGATTACGGCAAGTACCGTTTCCAGGAGCAGAAGAAGAAGGCCGAGGCGCGCAAGAAGCAAAAGGTCGTCGAAATCAAGGAAATCAAGCTTCGCCCCAATATCGATATCCACGATTATGAGGTGAAGGCCAAGGCGATGACGCGCTTCTTCGAAGAAGGCGACAAAGTCAAGGTAACGCTACGCTTCCGCGGCCGTGAAATGGCCCACCCGGAATTGGGCATGAAGCTGCTGCAAAAGGTCAAGGCCGACTTCGAACCGACCACCAAGGTGGAATACGAGCCGAAGATGGAAGGCAAGCAGATGATCATGATCCTGGCGCCGAAATAGGCCGCCGGAATTAGGTTTCAAATAACCCCGTGGTCATGCCGCGGGGTTTTTTGTTGGTTGTGTCGCCGACTTGGTGCAATTTGACGGCACAGTCTTCAGGATATCCGTCATGCACTTCATTCAATTCGATCGCGCCAATTTGCCCGAGCCCGAACATACGACGCCGGCGTCGGACAAGGTCATCGACGGCGATCCGCGCTTTACCTTGTGGACCCTGGACGCGTCGGAAGACGATACGCGCTTTGCCGGCTATTGGGCGTCAACGCCGGGGACTTGGCGGGTCAGCTACGACGAATGGGAATATTGCGCTTTGGTCGAAGGCCATGCCATTGTCACCGAGGATGGCGGCCAACCGGTGCACCTGAAACCCGGCGACCATTTTATCTTCCGGCCTGGCTATGTCGGTCAATGGCAGGTCGTCGAACCTGTTCTGAAGACTTTTGTCGTCATCATACCGGCAGCTTGTGAGGCTTAGGTTTCCTCAACAGCGCCGCTGGTGAAAAGCCTGTGATCAGGGCCGTGCCGGTGATCACCAGAACGCCGCCGAGGGCGGTATCCCAGCCGACATGTTCATGCAGGAACAGCCAGCCCCACAGTGTACCGAAGACCGGCACCAGGAAGGTCACGGTCAGGGCCGACGGCGCGCCGACCTGATCGACCAGCTGGAAATAGAGCATGTAGGCAATGCCGCTGCACACCACGCCCAGGGCGACAATGGCGGCAATAACGCCCAGCCCCGGCATGTGCTCGGCCGGAAAGAAAGGTGCGATCGGCAGCAGCGCGACGGTGGCGCCCCACATGCTGCCGTGGGCGTTGGAAAAGGCGTCGCTACCCTTGGCGGTTTTCGAATAGGCCGCGGCGACGGCGTAGAGGAAGGCGGCGAACAGCCCGGCTGCCAGGGCAAGCCAGGCCCCCGCACTGAAGCTGGCTGTGTCGAAGCCGACAAGGACCGAGACTCCGGCAATGCCGAGCACCAGCCCGCTCAGCGCCTTGACCGAGGGGAAGTGCCGCGTCCAGATGGCTGCGATCAGGGCGCCCCAAATCGGCGACGTCGCATTGAGGATCGACAACAACGACGCCGATAGGCTGTGGGCGGCATAGGCGAACAGGACGAACGGAATGGCCGAATTGAGCAGGCCGAGGATAAGAAAGTGTTTCCACTGGCCTTTGACGTCGAGCCGGCGTTTTTGCACGACCGCGACACCGAGCAGGAACAAGGCGGCCAGGGCCACACGGATCGTGATCAACATGACCGGGCCCATGACGGGAGCGCAGATACGCATGAACAGGAAGGAGCCACCCCAGATGGCGCCGAGAGCGATCAATTTCAGGAAGGCGGATAAGGTCATGCGCCTGAGATAGGGAGGGCCTGCCCGACTGTCACGCCGAATCTTGCGATTGAAACCATTTTGGCGCCTTGTTTATGTCCGCTGGCAGAAACCCTACTCCCAGAACTCCTGTTCCTCGGGAATGCGATTAAAAGCGATCTTGGCGCCGACGAAATCGTGCAGCTTGGTCCGCGGCCCGATCGTGATAGCGTCCTTGCCGAAACGCTGATTGAGGCCGTCGAGTGCCGTCAGCAGTTTCATATGGCGGCTGTCCTCATGGGCCTCGGGCGTCCAGCCGAACAGGTCGGGCGGCGCATCGGCCGAGACCATTTGCAGGCAGGTGACCCCGATCTTGCGCACTCGGCCCTCGGTCAGCTTGATGGCGCATGCAGCCCACAGGTCGTCCATGGCTTGCAGCAATCGAAAACTGTCCGAGGTCGCCGTAAAGCGCGTCTCGGCCTGAGCCTTGCCCTTCATGCCGCGCAGCGACAGGTTCAGTCCCGTGCATTTATAGCCCATGCGCCGCAACCGTGATCCGCATTTGGCCGTCAGTCGCCGGGCGACACCGCGCGCCGCGTCGAGACCGCGCAATTCCGCCGGCAGCACGTGCGAATGGCTGATCGACGACCGCACCGTCTCCGCCTCTTGCGGGTCGGTACCGTGCAGGGCGTAGCAGAAGTTTTCCCCCATCACCCCACCCCAGATCTGGCGCAGTCGCGACGGCGACAGGGCCCACAATTGCGCCACATCGAAGACGCCAGCCTGGTTCAGCCGCAGCTTCATACCGCCGCCGATACCGGCAAAATCGTCGATCTTCAAACCCAGCAATTGCCCCGGCAACTGATCGCGGCGCAGCACGGTCAGGCCAAGCGGTTTGCGCATATCGGCCGCCGTCTTGGCCAGCAGCCGCGACGGCGCCAGGCCGATGGAAGCCGTCAGGCACTCGCCGACATGTTCGAGAATGCGCCTCTGGATACGGTGCCCCAGGGCGCGCGCCGGCGCCTCGAGGCGTTGCGGGCCGGTGAGCCGACAGGCGACCTCATCGATCGAGCAGACTTTTTCGACCGGCATCACGCGGTCGACCTGCTCCAATATCTTGTCGTGCAGTTCGACATAGCGGTCCGGCCGCGCTTCGACGATCGCGATATCGGGACATATGGCCTTGGCATCGCGCACGCCGGTGCCGGTCTTGATGCCCAGGACCTTGGCTTCCTGGCTGGCGGCGATGGCCGAGGTATAGTCCGACATCACCGGCACGACGATCAAGGGCCGGCGGCGCAGGCGGTAATCATCCTGCTGTTCGCAACTGGCGAAATAGGAGTTCATATCAAGATACAGCCAGCGCAAATCGCCGCCGTCCGCCCACGGGTCCTCTTCGCCTGTCCTGATCGTGCCATCCGCCATGACCGGAACATAACGAGAACATTCGAGAGAAGTCAAGACAGAACTTGTCTCGAACCTATTTAGGCCTGGGCACCGACTTGGCGCGCAGCATCAGATCGGGCTTGAGATAGAGCTGGGCCATTTTCTGCACATCGGCGGGGGACACCGCCATATATTGCCGCCACAGATCGACGCGGTATTTCCACAGCTTGTCGTTGCCGTAGAGGCCGGCAATGACGGCCTGCCAATCGTCATTGGTCTTGTATTTATCGCCGATGCCGTTGACCAGGGGTGAACGCGCCCGGTCCAGTTCATCATTGGTGACAGGCTGGGCCTGCAGGTCGGTGGCGATCTTGGTGACGGCGTCGTAAAAGGCCTGGTCCATGTCGGGTTTTATCGTCGCCTGAGCCCAGATATAGCCGTAGCCCTTGAAGGTTTCGGACAGGTTGGTCGCGGCTTGGGAATCGTAGGTCGCGCCTTCGTGTTCGCGCAGTTCGTCGTTCAGCCTGCCGTCGAACACCGCCGCCAGCAGGTCCATCGCCCGGGTCGAGGGAATGTCGGCCAGGGCGTCGGTCGCCGGGAAGGCGGCGAAAGCCACTTCCTGGTCGTCGCGGCCATCGTGATAATAGACCTGGGGCGTGCGGTCGGTCGGCAGGGCGATATGATCGGCACCGGGCGCCGGCGTGTAATGGTCGGGGACCGGCGGCAAGGTCGCGAAGGTGCGCTCGACCTGACGCAGGGCGGAGGCCTCGTTGATATCGCCGGAGATGGTGATCTCTATCGGAACATCGGTCATGGTCTTGCGCAACATGGCCTTCATATCGTCGAGCGTGGTCGCTGCCATTTCCGCCTTGGTCGGGAAGCGCGCCCGCGGATCATTGCCGGTGAGATAGCCGCTGAGCCCGATATTGAGAACATTGCCCGGGTCGGTCGTCATGGTGCTGTAGACATAGTCGAGCGACGCGATCTTGCTGGCGAAGGTGTCGGCGCGGTAGCCGGGATCGGTGACATAGGCCATCAACAGCTGCATTTCGGTATTGTAGCTGTCGGTGGTCGTCGTCCCGGACAGCATGGCGCTGTCCTCGTCCAAACTATAGGTGACGCTGACCGTCTTGTCGGCCAGGGCCTTTGTCATGGCGTCCGGCGAAATCTTGGTCAGCCCGCCGTCGACGACATCGAAGATATTGGTCTTCTGCAGCAACGGCGAATCCGCCGGCGAAAACAGCTTGTTGCCGCCCGCGAAACGGACACTGACAATGACCTCGTTCTTGATCAGGGGCGATGACTTGATATTGACGACGACACCGTTGGGATAGACGAAGCGGTCATAATCGAGCAGATTGACGACTTGTTTCCTAGCCGCCTTCACCGGCGGACCGAAATTTGTATACGGCCAGGCGACGGCCGTGTCTTGTGTCCAGACAGCATCGGTCTCGCCCTGGACCTCGGTATAGGCCGCCTTCATGGCGTCGGCGTCGAAAACCGCCGGGTCCTCACCCTGGCGCGCCAATAGCGGCCCGTCGCCGTCGAACAACCATTTGGCCAGGACATTGGTGGCATCGACCGTCAGGGCGGGACGGATCTTGGTCCACAGATCAGCATATTGTTGCGCGGAAATATAGACGCCGTCGTCATTGATGGCGTCTTCCAGATCACTGGCGACGCTGTCGCTGAACTGGGTCTTCTGCGTCTTGACCAGATTGCTCATCTGGGCGTCGGTCTGGTTGACGAAGGCGGCGACCTCGGCGGCGGTCACGCCCTGGCCGACAAATTGATGCAGGGTTTTCAATGCCGCGATGAAGGCGGCCTTCTGCTGGCCGGGCCTGGGAACGATGGTCAGCCAGGTGGTATTACCGCTGAGGGTTTGATTGTCATAGGTGACACTGGCGCTGAGATAAGGAGCGTCGGGACTTTGCGCCAATTGCTGATAACGCGCATTGAGGATCTGGGTCGCCATATATTTGATCATGCCGCGCGTCCGGCTCTGGGTCGTGTCGGGCAAATCGATCATCGGGCGGAACCAGGTCGCGCTCACCGACTCGTAGAGGTTCTTTTCGGTATAGAGAGTGGTGTTCAAACCCTTCGGCTGGTAGGCGCCGTAATCGACCGTTTTGGGCGGCACCGAACGCGCCGGCGCCCAGTCGCCGAACTTGACGCGGATACGCTTTTCCATGGCGTTGAGATCGAAATCGCCGACCACGATCAAGGTGGCGTTTTCCGGCCGGTAGAAATCGTCATAATAGTCGACGATCGCCTGACGCGGCGCCGTCCTGATGGTGTCGACCAGGCCGATCGGGTTGCGCTGCGTATAGAGCTGGCCCTTGAAAGCGGCATCGATAAAGGCCTGCTGGGCGCGGGCTTGGGGCGAAGCACGCAGGCGTTCTTCGCTGAGCACCACACCGCGCTCGCGCTCGATGGCATCGGGTGCGAAGGTCAGATTGCCTGCGATCTCGCGCAGGATGAACATGGCGGTCTCAAACTGGTTGCTGTCATTGCCCGGCAGGTTGAGGACATAGTCGGTGGTTTCATAGTCGGTGAAGGCGTTGACGTCCTGACCGAAGGCGAAACCCTCGCGCGCCAGGATCTTGGTCAGTTCGCCTTCCTTGATATTGGTCGACCCGTTGAAGGCCATGTGCTCGACGAAGTGGGCCAGTCCGCGCTGGTTGTCGCCTTCCTGCATCGATCCGGCGCCAATGCGCAGGCGCAACGCCCCGCCGCGGGCCGTCGCCGTATTCTTGTAGAGGATATAGGTCATGCCGTTGGGCAGACGGCCATAACGCGCCGCCGGATCGGGCTTGAGGTCGCTCGCATCCTGCGCCCAGGCAATGCCTTGACCCAAGGCGCGCAGCGGCGGCGCGGCATGGACTGGCGCGACAAAAGCCAGAAGGCCCAGCACGGCAAGACCCAGACTTATCAGACGTGCGACCGACATGCGATATTCCCCCTAAACCACCAGTCTGTACCTGTCCTGCCCACTAAATCAAGGGGCCGTCAGCACGACCGACGGCGCCGAGCGTTCGTGCGGGCCGTGATAGACGGCTTCGACATTGTGACCGTCGGGATCGAACAGGTAGGCGCCGTAATAGCCTGGGTGATAGTCGCGGAGACCCGGCGGGCCATTGTCGCGTCCGCCCGCCGCCAGGCCGGCCTCGTAAAAGCGCTTGACCGTCTCTTCGTCGGCCGCCTGAAAAGCGATATGGACATGGCTGACAACCCCATCGGCCGGGCTGACATAAAGTTCGTCGGCCGTGAAGGCATTGGGAAGATTGAGAAAGGCAATCTCGGGATTTACGGCACCTAGGACGGCGCGGTAGAAGCGCTCGCTGGCGGCCAAATCGGCAACGCGCAGGTGGACGTGATCGAACAGACGTCCGCGATGAAACTGCATGGAACTACCTCCTTGTGGCGCCCCGGCCCAAGCTTAGGACCTGATATTGGCTATGGCAATATGGAAAGCTTCCCTACTGTATCTTGACTCAAACTATGGCACAGTCGGATCGTTCATCTGAGGAGACCGCCATGAAACTGCCCGTGATATCGGCCATTGCCGTGCTCGGCATCCTGACCGCCTGCACGCCGGCCACGCCGTTTACCGTCACTGGCGGCGACATTCAGGAAGGGCGGTTTACCCACGCCCAGATGTTCAAGGGCTATGGCTGCACCGGCGACAATGTCTCCCCCTATATCACCTGGGAAGGAGCGCCCAGCAATGTGCAGAGCTTTGCCGTTACCATCTTCGATCCCGACGCCAAACCCAAGGGCTGGTATCACTGGCTGGTCGTCGATATCCCCGGTTCAGAGCGGTCCCTGGCGCCGGGCGCCGGCAGTGCATTGCCGCTGGGGATGATGCAGACGAAAAACGATTACGGCGTCGCGGGCTATGGCGGACCGTGTCCGCCGCCGGGCGAGGATCACCACTATGTTATGACGGTCTACGCCTTGAAGGTGACGTCGCTGCATGTGAACCCGGCCATGGCGCCCGCCGATGTCGTAGCGAAAATCAAGGCCAACGCCATCGCCGAGTCCCAGGTGACGGCCAAGGCGAAACGGTAGGCTGGAAGCCGGCTTTTCGGACCGGGACGGCCATCACGCAGTTGCGATAAAGAAACTATCGCAATCAAAAGCAAATCGTCTATAAAACCGATTATGTCAGAGTTCACTCCTGTAACCGCGCCGGCGGATGACCTTGTCGCGCCCAAATATCCGGCGGCCCTGGCGGAGCCGGCGCCGGGATTTCATGACAGCGAAGTCACGCCCGAACCTCACAACGACGAAAAGAACGAACGCACCTTTTTCCGCGGCAGGCTGCTGCGTACCATCCGCAACTTTATCGCTGAAAACGGCCCGCTGGCCGCCATGTTCGCCGTCGTCTTCGTCAATCTCGTCGGGTTCGGCATTATTGTTCCGCTGATCACCTTCTTTGCCGAGGACCTGAACGCCGATCCATGGCAGGTGACCCTGATGTTCACCGCCTATTCCCTGGGCCAGTTCTTCGCCGAGCCGTTTTTCGGCCGGTTATCCGACCGTATCGGCCGCAAACCCATCCTGATCATCTCTACTGCGTTGAGCGTTCTCTTTTACGTCGCCCTCGCCTATGCGCCCAATATCTGGATGGCCATCGCCATCCGTTTCTTCAGCGGCATCAGTTCCGGCAATATTTCGACCATTCAGGGCTATGTCTCCGACATGTCGAAGCCCGAACAGCGTTCCCACCGCATGAGCCTGATCGGGGCCGCCTTTTCGCTCGGTTTCGTCATCGGACCGTTTATCGGCGGCATGTTGAGCCACGAAAATTTCGACGGCAACAAGTTCCGCCTGCCCATGCTGGGCGCCGCGGTTCTGTCGGCCATCGCCTGTTTCGGCGTCATGCTCTATGTCCGCGAAAGCCGCCAGCGCGTGGTCCAGGCCGCGCCACAGCAGAACATGTTGAAGACCGCCCAGGAAGCGATGAAAAACCCGGTCATTGTCCGCGTCATCCTGGCGACACTTTGTTATATGGCCGCCTTCGCCGGCCTGGAATCGACCTTCAGCCTGTGGTCGAACCAGCGCTTCGGCTGGGGCCCCAAGGAGATCGGCGCCATCTTCCTCTTCATCGGCGTCACCGCTGCCCTGATGCAGATGGTGCTGATGCGCCCCCTCGTCCGGCGCTACGGCGAAAGCCGCGTCCTGGCCGGCGGTCTGTTTGTTTTCGGCGCCAGTTTCGCCCTTCAAGGCATCAACCATATCGGCTGGCTGATCACGCCGATCGTCATGCTGGGGACGCTGGGTCAGGCGGTTATCTTCTCATCGATCTGCGCCGTTATTTCGCTGGCATCGCCCCCCGACAAGCAGGGCGCCATGCTGGGGCTCAACATGGCGACGGGCGCCATTGCCCGCATCACCGGCCCGTTGTTCGCCGGTTTTTTCTTTAGCCAGTTGGGGCCGGATGCGCCGTTATGGATGGGCGCCGCCATGACCGTGCCGGCGGGTCTGCTGGCGCTGCAGATCGGTAAGGTCAAAAAGACACATGGATGAGTTCCAGCAGGCGTGGCATCGCTTCCACCCCAATACCTTCCCGATCGGTCATTTGCTGAAGGACAGCGACGGCTGGAACCTGACTCGTTTCCACCTGCTGCCGGGTGGCCATACGACGGCCCAAACATCGGACCAATTGCGCGACCTGCTGACGCGTTTCAATACCGTCGCCACAGCGACACTGGGCGAGGACGCGCCGTGCTATATCATGGCCTTGCAGTCAGCCAACGAGAACAAACCGCATCGTGCCCGCATGGAGCGGTTGAAGCGCCGGTTCAAGCTGCAGCCCGGCTGGCAGTTTTTCAGCACCAGCGATGCTCTGGCCTATACGGTGTGGTCGGGTGACTTGACCTGGCGCAGCGGCGGCTTCAACCGCCTGCTGCTGCATATCTACCGCCAGGATCTGTGGGACATTATCCTGATGAACAAGGCGACGGGGGCGGTGTTCTATGCCTACGATTCCGGTGCCGATGTGTCGCAGCCGACGCCTCAGCAACTGATCGCCCTGGTGTCGAAATTCTATGGCTGGATGCCGACGAACGGCAACGGCTTCCTGCAATTCAACACGGCCCAGATGGCCGGCGTTAAATTTCAGGTGACGCCGTCCTGCGCCGACGCCATCCAGGCCGTCACCGCTAAACAGCGCTGATCATGTCCCGCCAACGGCCCGTCAGGGCGTCGTAGTCCGGCTGCTCAGGGTAACTTAGTTCATCGTCCGCAATACAGACAAAGGCCTGTTTCGAACGCGTCCAGATATGGCCCGCCGGTCTGAGCCAACGCGCATCGTCGAAACTGCCACCCTTGATGTTGAACGCCTCGGCGCCAGGCTTGCGGCCGTGAAACAGCCGCGTTCCGCAGTTGGGGCAGAACTCGCAATATTTGTCGCGGCCGCTGTCGGCTGTGGTGGTGTAGAGAGCAAGCTCCCCCGTGACCTCGACATCGCCGGACTTGACACGAACGGATTCGCCAAAGGCCGATGATGACTGTTTCTGGCAATCGGTGCAGTGGCAGAGATAAAAGACCAGCGGCGCGGCCTTCAGGCTGTAGCGGACGGCGCCGCACTGGCAGCCGCCCAAAATCGGAAATGCGGGCAATGTGACCCTGTCCATGGGCAATCTCTCAATATCCGTAACTTGTGGGCCGTGGGAGACGGGTTTAGATGAAGGTGAACGCGGGTACAATTCGGGGGTGGGGTATGATGCGCTTTTTATCGATATTGGCGGTCGTGGCCGGCCTGCTTATGGCCCAGCCGGTGTGCGCCCAGGATGCCAACCCTGACGCCAATACGGGCTATTACGGTGTGGCCTGCAGCGACCATGATGCCGACTGGCAGGCGGCCTCCGCCGGTGCGACGACAGACCGCAAACTGCCGTCAGGTCAGGTGGCGACACCAAAGGGCACCTTCACCCAGATATTCACCTGCACGGTCGCCGGTCACAAGGTGCGGATGAACTTCGCCTTGCGGCCGGTTTCCGGTTTCCATTGCGGCTACACCGACGATATTCGCATTTCGGCCTGGGTCGACGGGGTGAAGGTTATCGACAACCGCCAGGCCGGCGATTACGACGCGTGCATGACGCCCGATGCACCCGCCAATAATCTCGAGATCTGGCGCGTCCTGGTCGATGACAAAATGCGTCTGACGATGTGCGATCGCCTGATCGATTCCGAGCAGACCGCCCCCCATGCCGCGGCCGATATCAAACCCGGCCAGAGCGAAGAGAAGGCGGAAAACGAAAACGGTGAGACCTATTATTATCTCAGCCAATGCCGCTTGACCGACCTGTCGGGGCAGACCGCCGTCATCGATCCCTGGTTCGACGGCACAAGCGTCAAACGTACACCGCCGACCCTGGATTTGGCCATTAATACCGCGGCCTTCTGCCCAAGCCTGACGCCCGTCTTCCTGAGCAATAAGACACCGCAGGTCGACGATGCCCTGCCGCCCTATCGCAAGACGCGTCTGACGCTCGACGGCCTGGACTACGATACGGCGCCGATGGACGACAAGGCCGGCGAGGTCGCGACCTTTGCCGTCGATATCGACAACGACGGCGTGGCCGACACGGTGACCTATAGCGAACAATTGGCCGGTGAGGACCCCGATGGCGACTATCCCGGCCAATATAGCTGGCACAGCGGCAAGACCGGCAAGGACATAGTCGTCACTGCCACCTTGCTCAACGCGCCGGTCCATTGGAGCGCGACGCCCGACCAGGATCCGATCCGCGACGACACGACCTTTATCGACATCGAGGGCAGGTTCTATCTCTACAAGGCCGACAATGGTTTCGTCGACGGCTTTACCAGTGTTGGCGCAGATGGCGTCGAGGCCGAGGATGGTGCAACTGATGGCGATACGGCTCCGTCGCGCCATATCTACGAACTACATAATGACGGCACAGCGATGGAACTGTGTGCCTGGAAGGCTCACAAGCGCCCGGAAGAATTCCTTTAAGCCCTTGCCTTCCCGGCCCTGTTCGTGTAGAGCCACCCGTTCTTACCGACCCGCCGGGCCAAAGGCATGCCTGGGCGGGTCTTAAACTCTTACAGAGGGCGGTTCCAACCGAACCGTACATGAAATGCCCAAGTTGAAGACCAAGTCGGGCGCTAAAAAGCGTTTCCGCATCACTGCCTCAGGCAAAGTCAAGGCTGGCGTCGCCGGCAAGCGTCACCGTTTGATCTCGCACAATGCGAAATATATCCGTCAAAACCGCGRCACCCAAGTGATGTCCGCGCCGGATATTATCAAGATCAAATCCTACATGCCTTACGCCTAAGGAGCAGTGACACATGGCACGCGTTAAAAGAGGCGTAGTTTCTCACGCCAGACACAAGAAGGTTCTGAAGCTCGCCAAGGGTTTCTACGGCCGTCGCAAGAATACCATCCGTACCGCCAAGGCCGCCGTCGACAAGGCCGGCCAATACGCCTACCGCGATCGCAAGGTCAACAAGCGCAACTTCCGCGCCCTGTGGATCCAGCGCATCAACGCTGCTGCGCGTCTGGAAGGCTACACCTACTCGCAATTCATCCACGGCCTGAACCTTGCCGGTATCGACATGGACCGCAAGGTTCTGTCCGACATCGCCATGAACGACAGCTCGGGCTTTAGCGCCATCGCCGCTAAGGTGCGCGCGGCCCTGGCCGCCTAGGCTTTTCAAGCTACCGAAAAAGCCCCGCACCTTCACCGGTCGCGGGGCTTTTTTTTGGCCTTTCACCCGGCCACCCTTTCGCTTAAAGACCTACCGACTTCACTTACAACGACAGACGACATCATGACCGTTTACGCCGAACTCCAAAGCGATATCGAAGGCGAAATCAACGCCGCCGCCGACCTCTCCGCACTCGACGCCGTGCGCGTCTCGGCGCTGGGCAAGACCGGGCGCATTTCGGGCCTGCTCAAAACCCTGGGCTCGCTGCCGCCCGAGGAACGCAAAGCCACCGGCGCCGCCATCAACGCCGTACGCGATGCCGTCCAAGCGACTCTCGACGCCCGCAAGGAAACCCTGGAAGCCGCCCACCTCGCCGAACGCCTGAGCAAGGAGCGCGTCGACCTGTCCCTGCCGGCCGCGCCGCGCCCCAAAGGCGGCGTCCACCCGACGCTCCAGGTCATGGACGAAATGGTCGCCATCTTTGCCGACATGGGCTTCGAGGTCGCCGAAGGCCCCGATATCGAAGACGATTTCCATAACTTCACCGCGCTCAACTTCCCGGAAAAGCATCCGGCGCGCGAAATGCACGACACCTTCTTCTTCAATCCCGACGAAAACGGCGTCCGCAAGCTGTTGCGCACCCACACGTCGCCGGTCCAGATCCGCACCATGGTGAATGGCAAGCCACCGTTTCGCCTGATCGCGCCCGGCCGCGTCTTCCGCTGCGACTCCGATCAAACCCACACCCCCATGTTCCACCAGATCGAAGGCCTGGTGATCGACAAGGGCGCGCATATGGGCCACCTGAAATGGGTGCTCGAAACCTTCATTTCGCGCTTCTTCGAGACCGATAGCGTCGTCACCCAGTTCCGCCCGCACCACTTTCCCTTCACCGAACCCTCGGCGGAGCTGGATGTGCGCTGCTCGTGGGAAAAGGGCGAACTCAAGGTCGGTCAGGGCGACTCATGGCTCGAAGTCCTCGGCTGCGGCATGGTCCATCCCAACGTCCTGCGCAATTGCGGCATCGATCCCGATGAGTACCAAGGCTTCGCCTGGGGCATGGGCGTCGATCGCCTCGCCATGCTGAAATATGGCGTGCCGGATCTGCGCGACATGTTCGCCGCTGATACGCGCTGGCTGGCCCACTACGGCTTTAGTGGCTTTGCCGCGCCGAACAGCGCAAGCGGACTCTCGTAAGAAATAAGACAAGGAGGCCCAGCCTCCTTGACCTCGAAACAAAGACAAGAACCATGAAATTCTCTCTCAGCTGGCTTAAAGATCACCTGAAAACGCAGGCGACCATCGACGAAGTGGCCGCCGCCATGACTATGGCCGGGCTTGAAGTCGAAGACATCCACGATACATCCAAGGCGCTGCTGCCGTTCAGCGTCGCCAAGGTCGTCTCTGCCGCCAAGCACCCCAATGCCGACAAACTGCAAGTCCTGCAGGTCGACACCATTGATGGTCGCAAGGAAATCGTCTGCGGCGCGCCCAATGCCCGCGCCGGCATGACTACCATCTATGCTCCGATCGGCGCCTATGTTCCCGGCCTCGGCGTCACCCTGGTCGAAAAGCCCGTCCGCGGCGTCGTCTCCAACGGCATGATGTGCTCGGCCGCCGAGCTCCAGCTTAGCGACGAACACGACGGCATTCTCGACCTGTCCGATGACCTGAAAGTCGGCACGCCGGCCACCGCCGTCTTCGGCGTCGAACCCGTCATCGATTTCGAAGTCACCCCGAACCGCCCCGACTGGCTGGGCGTCCACGGCATCGCCCGCGACCTCGCCGCCACCGGCCTCGGCACGTTCGAGGAAAAGGCCGTTCCGTCTATCAAGGGCGCCTTTCCCTCCACCATCAAGGTCGTGGTCGACGGCGATGCCTGCCCCTATTTCACCGGTCGCGTCATCCGCGGCGTCAAGAACGGCCCCTCGCCGGCATGGCTGCAGGACAAGCTGAAAGCCATCGGCCTGAAGCCGATCAGCGCCCTGGTCGACATCACCAACTACCTGACCTATGACCGCGCCCGGCCGCTGCACGTTTATGATCTCGGCAAGCTGACCGGCGACACCCTGACTGCCGGCCTACCGGCCGAAACCTCTGACGCCGCCATGCTCGACGGCAAGACCTATAGCGTCACCCCCGACATGTGCGCCATCATGGATGCCTCCGGCGTGATCGGCCTGGGCGGCATCATGGGCGGTGACTCGACCAAGGTCGACGACACCACCTCCGACGTCTTCCTCGAATGCGCCTGGTTCGACCCGATCCGCACGGCCCAGACAGGCCGCACCACCACCATAACCTCGGATGCGCAATACCGCTTCGCCCGTGGCGTCGATCCCGAATTCGTCCTGCCCGGTCTCGAACTGGGCACGCAACTGATCCTCGACATCTGCGGCGGCGAGCCATCCGAGGCCGTTGTGGCCGGCGAGGCGCCGAAAGGCCGGCCGAACGTATCCTTCGATCCGGACTATGTCGCGCAATTGACCGGTCTCGACGTCTCGCATGACGACATCAAGCGCATCCTGCGCGCTCTTGGTTTCGGCGTCGTCAGTGAGGGCAAGACCTATGACGTCTCCGTGCCGTCCTGGCGCCGCGATGTCGATGGCAAGGCCGATCTGGTCGAGGAAGTCGCGCGCATCTATGGCTTCAACAATATCCCGGCCACGCCCCTACCCGTCGTCAATCCGCGACCGGGCGGCGTTCTCACCGCCCAACAGGCCAAGGCCCGCACCGCCCGCCGTGCGCTGGCCGCCTATGGCTACAGCGAAGCCGTCACCTGGTCGTTCATGCGCCAGGACTGGGCGAAACTGTTCGGCGGCGGCGCCGACGCGCTCGTCCTGGCCAATCCGATCGCCTCGGAACTGAACTGTATGCGCCCCAGCGCCCTGCCCAACCTTCTGGAAGCCGCCGGCCGTAATGCCGCCCGTGGCCACGCCGGCGCGCAACTGTTCGAAATCGGCCCCATCTATCAGGGCCTGGAACCGGGCGACCAGAAGCCGGTCATCACGGCCTTGAAGGCACCCGACAAGTCTCGTCATTGGCAGAACCGCAATACCGACGCCCTGTTCGCCATCAAGGGCGATCTGATGCGCCTGCTTGAAGACATGGGCGCGCCGGTCGCGTCACTGCAACTGGTGCAAGGCCAGAACGCCAGCCATTGGCATCCCGGCCGCTCGGCCCGCCTGCAGCTGGGGCCGAAGCAGATCGTCGCCGAATTTGGCGCCCTGCACCCCAGCGTACTGAAGGCCATGGACCTCGACGGCGATTATGTCGCTTTCGAAATCCGCATCGACAATCTGCCAGCTGGTAAATCCAAAGCCGGCAAGTCGCGCGGCGCTCTTGTGACGTCGAACCTGATGCCGCTGACCCGCGACTTCGCCTTTCTGGCGGCGGATAGTCTGGCGGCCGGCGACCTGGTTCGCGCCGTCAAGGGTGCCGACAAGGTCCTGATCGGCGACGCCCAGGTGTTCGATGTCTATACCGGCGCCGGTGTCCCCGACGGTCATAAGTCGCTGGCGATCGAGGTGACCATTACCCCGACCGACAAGACCCTGACTGAACCGGAGATCGAAGCTATCGGCCAGAAGGTCGTGGCGGCGGCTGGAAAATTAGGCGCAGTCTTACGCAATTAGGATGGGCTGGCTTTCTCGGTAATACGTGATACCTTAATTCAAAATAAGAATTTGGGGCGAGGCGTATGTTGAGGGAAGAGGCGGATCGGCCGGACACGTGCGTCCGCGCGTATGATATCGATCATATAACAACCAAGGAAACCTACAGTGACAGTGGTGGCGTGCCGCCTGCTGCAGCGCTTGGTGTTGTCGCAGCCTCATCGGTGGCGCTCAGTGCCTGCGGCGGAGGTGGCGGCGGAGGCGGTGGTTATTCCCCGCCCCCACCGCCGCCTCCGCCACCCGCCCTGCAATACACGGTGACCGAGGCCGCCCGTTTCCTGCTGCAGGCGCAATTCGCCTTTACCGATGCCGATGTCACCAGCGTCCGCACGTTGGGCTATTCCGCCTGGCTCGATCAGCAGTTTTCCGTGTCCCTGTCGCAAACGGCCCAGGCCTGGCTGGACGGTCAGGGCCACAATGTCCCCAAGGCCAACGGCAATTATTTTGACCCCACCATGGGCGATTGGATGGCCTGGCGTGTCACCATGACAGGGGCCGACCAGCTGCGCAAACGCTGCGCCCTGGCCCTCTCCGAAATGATGGTGACCTCGCTCAATCCGATCGACGGCTTCTGGCCGCCCTATGTCATCGGCGCCTATTGGGATCTGTTGAACAAGGACGCTTTCGGTAATTTCCGCACGCTGTTGGAAGACATCACGCTCAACGCTTCGATGGGCCTGTTCCTCAATACGCGCGGCAATATCAAGGAAGATCCGGCGACCGGCCGCGAGCCCGACGAGAACTATGCCCGCGAAGTCATGCAATTGTTCACCATCGGCCTGTACGAACTGAACCTCGACGGCACGGACAAGACCGACGGGCTGGGCAACAAGACCGAGACCTATACCCAGGACGACATCAGCAACCTGGCCCATGTCTTTACCGGCTACGATTGGAACTATAGCCGGGTGACCTGGCAGAACACGCCCTTCCTGCCCTATGCCATCCCGACCACCGAATTCGCGCGCGACCCAATGTCGTTCGACGCCAGCAAACACTCCGACCTGGCCGTCACCTTCCTGGGCACCACCATTCCGGCCAATACGCCGGGCGCAGCGGCCCTCAAGACAGCCCTCGACACCCTGTTCAATCACCCCAATGTCGGTCCCTTCTTCGCCAAGCAGATGATCCAGCGTCTGGTGACGTCGAACCCGTCGCCGGCCTATGTCGCCCGCGTCGCCGGCGCCTTCAACAATAACGGCTCGGGCGTCCGCGGCGATTTGAAGGCGGTGTGGAAGGCGATCCTGACCGACACCGAGGCCCGCACCCTGCCGACCGACGACAAGAGCGGCAAGCTGCGCGAACCGATGATCCGCTGGATCCAGTGGGCGCGCCTCTTCAACGTCTCCAGCGATACCGGCCTCTGGCAGATCTACGATACGTCGGGCAGCGACTGGGGCCTGGGCCAAAGCCCGCTGCGTTCGCCGTCGGTCTTCAACTATTTCCGTCCGGGCTATGTACCGCCGCATACGGCGATTGCCGATGCCGCCGACGTGGCGCCGGAATTCCAGCTGCATAACGAAACGACCACCGCCGGCTATATCAACTTCCTCACCTCGACCATCCGCACCGGTTACAGCGACGTCAAACCGAACCACGCCGAAGCCCTGGCCCTGGTCACGGACTCGCAAGGCCTGCTCGATTGGCTCAACCTGCATTTCAGCGCCAACCAGATCTCGGCAACGACCATAGCCGCCATGAAAACCGCGCTCGACACCCATACCGTCGGCGCCGGCTCGTCCGACAGCGAAAAGCTGGACCGCATCTGCAATGCCGTCCTGATGGTCATGTCCTGTCCCGAATATCTCATTCAGAAGTAGCGCAACATGTACATCAATCGCATACCCGATCTGCACCGCCGCGCCTTTCTGAAACGCAGCCTGGCCCTGGGCGCCATGGGCGCCGCAGCACCTATGGCGCTGAACCTGGCCAGTGTCGGTGAAGCCGCCGCCATGGACGCCAGCGATTACAAGGCCCTGGTTTGCATCTTCTTCTACGGCGGCAACGACTATGCCAACACCGTTATCCCCTACGACCTGCCCAATTACGATCTCTATAGCGCCATCCGTGGTGGCGGCGCGGGGCGGACGCGCGGCGGTATTGCGCTGGGTCACGACGAACTGGCCGGCACCGCCCTGCATACCCTGACGCCGCAGACCCTGACCAATGACGTGCAATATGCCCTGGCGCCGGAAATGCCGGGCGTCGCCGCCCTGTTCAATGCCGGCCACGCCGCCATCCAGCTTAATGTCGGGCCCTTGGTCGTGCCCCTGACGCTGGCGCAATACAACAGCGGCGACAAGAACTTCCCCTTGCCGCCCAAGCTGTTTTCGCACAACGACCAGCAGTCGGTATGGCAAGCGCTCGGCTCGGAAGGCGCGACTGTCGGCTGGGGCGGGCGTCTCGGCGATCTGGCGCTGAGCAGTAACGCCACCAGTATGCTGACCTGCATCTCGGCGTCCGGCAATGCGGTTTTCGTTTCCGGCAATACCGCGCTCCAGTATCAGCTTAGCCCAGATGGCGCGATCCCGATCTGGGCGGCCAAGGGCTCCAGCTTCGGCTCCACGGCCGTGTCGGACACGCTGAAGACCCTGATTACCCAATCGCGCACCCACCGCATGGAAAACGAATTCACCAAGGTGACCCAGCGCTCCATGGACCTGGAAGGCATCGTCAATACCGCTCTGGCGCCGGTTTCCCTGACCACCAATTTCGATCCGAACGGCCGGCCAAACGGTTTGGCCGACCAGCTCAAGATCGTCGCCAGGCTGATCGGCGCGCGCTCGGCGCTCGGCGCCAAACGCCAGGTCTTCTTCGTCTCGATGGGCGGCTTCGACAACCATGACGGCCTGATGGAAAACCACGGCGGTTTGATGGGCGCCTTCAACGAAGCGATCACCGCCTTCTATGCCGCCACGGTGGAACTGGGTGTCGCCAACAAGGTGACGACTTTCACGGCGTCGGACTTCGGCCGCACCTTCTCGTCCAACGGCAACGGCTCCGATCACGGCTGGGGCTCGCACCACTTCGTCATCGGCGGCGCGGTCAAGGGTGGGCAGTATTACGGCACGGCGCCGCACGTCTCGATCGACACCGATGACCAGGTCGGCCAGGGACGTCTGCTACCCTCGACATCGGTGGATCAATTGGCGGCAACCCTGGCGCGGTGGTTCGGCGTATCGAATTCGGAACTGGCGACCGTATTGCCGCGGATCGGCAATTTCGCCACCTCGAATATCGGCTTCATGTCCTAACGCCGGTTAACCCTTTCCCTACGCGCGACCTTAAACATTATCGTTCATAATGACCCCAAGAGTTTAAAGGGCCAGCGTACATGTCGGCAATCACTACGGCTATTTCGGGCGTTATTTCGGCCGGTGCGCGTTTCGACAAGGCCGCCACGGCGACCGTGCGCGACATGTCGCAAGGCAACGATATCGTCAGCGACCTGGTCGAACAGATCGATTCCCGCAACGCCTTTCAAGCCAGCATCAATGTCGTCAAGACGGCCGACGAGATGCTGGGCCGGCTGTTAGATATTAAAGCGTGAGTGCAGTCCTCCCCAAACTGAAAAGCCCGCCGGAACGGTCCGACGGGCTTTCTTTTTATGTGCGCTCGCATCGGCCCCCCAAAGGCTGCCGAAGAGATACGGAGTAGATTTGGCCCTAACAGCAGAAATCAGCGCTCCGAATGGGAAAACGATCGCCCGCATAAGGTGTTATGATACCTGCCAAATGGGCAGCCGCGACGTACCCTGCGGTCGATGAAATATGAGTCAAACCATCCGCTGGCGACACCGTCCTCATTCGGCCCCCTTATTCGGAGTGTCGATTTTACTGAAATAATACCAAATCTACTCCGAATCTCGCCGCCAGCCATTTCGGAGACCGGCGGCGAAGTCGGACTTAGACGGGGAACTTAGACGGGGGACTTAATAGTCTTCGTCTTCCTCGGGTTCCGACAACTTGCCACCGCCCTTGCCGAAGACGTCCTCGACCGACAGGTCGTTCTTCTTGGCATAGGGGCTGTCGTCTTCTTCCTCGAAGGCCGGCTGCACCGTGACGGCGGGCTTCAGGCTCGGATCGTCAAGCGGGATGCCCAGCTTCTCGGCCTGCTTGCGCTTGACTTCCGCGGCCTTCTTGACGGCGGCGTCGAGTTCGATCTGACCGATGAGGCCCAAGGTCACCGGATCGACCGGCTTGATATTGGCCGAGTTCCAGTGACCGCGCGAACGGACCTGTTCGATCGTCGACTTGGTGGTGCCGAGCAGCTTGGAGATCTGCGCGTCGGTGATTTCCGGGTGATGCTTGACGAACCACAGGATGGCGTCGGGGCGATCCTGGCGGCGCGACACCGGCGTATAGCGCGGCGCCTTCTTGGCCGGCTTCAGCAATTCGGCGTGACGGCTAACCTGGGCCTTCATGCGGTAAGACGGGGTCTTCTCAGCCTTGTCGAGCTCTTCGCGCGTCAGTTGGCCATTGGCGATCGGGTCGGCGCCGCGAATATCGCGCGCCACTTCGCCGTCGGCGATACCCTTGACTTCGAGCAGGTGCAGGCCGCAGAAGTCGGCGATCTGGTCGAAGCCGAGCGAGGTATTGTCGACCAGCCACACGGCGGTGGCCTTGGGCATCAGGATGTCAGACATGGACTTTATCCTTGTAGTGAACGACCGTTACGGTGGTCCAGAAATGGCTACGCCCGGCCTTTTCGGCCGGGCGCGGGTGTTGGCCCAAGTCTATAGAGCGATTTTGCCGTGAAGGGAACACCCTGGCGTGATATTTTGATGACGGCAATTTTATCCCTTGAAGTTGAAAAAAAAGACGACAAGGCCGCGATAATCCATATGATGCCCTCCGTTGTAAGACCATAACAGACCGACGTCATGAATGCGGTCAAATGTTACAGGAAGCGATACTATGATGAATGCAGACCTTCAGTTGGCGTACAAGACGTTCAAAAGCGACCCGACGTCGCGGTCGCAATTCAGCAGCCTGGCCAAGGCTCTGGGAGAAAACGCCAACTTCGCCGATCTTCTGCGCGCTTCGCGCCTGTTTGAGACATCGGGCAAGGATCAACGTCTCGCCCTCTATTATCAACGCTGGGCCCTGTTCGGCCGCCGCCGGTTCGAGGAAGCTCTCGAAGTTGCCGAGGCCATGACGCAAGGCGACGAAGTTCAACCCAACGATTTCAGCTGGGTCGTCAAGATCCTGACCCGCCTCGGCCGCAATGATGAGGCGATCAAGGTCGCCCAGGGTGCCCTCGCCACCTGGCCCGACCATGACGGCCTGACCGCCAACCTGGCCGCCGCTTCGCAACCGGCGCCTGCCGCCGATCCGCGCGTCGCTCAAACGGCCCAGATCAAGCCTGCTCCTGGCGCCCGTCCCCGCCCCGACAAGAAGACGACGGGCAAGCGCGGCAAGGCCAGACGTTAAGCCCGCCCTTCACAGCCTCAACACGACCTTGCCTGTATGGGCGCCGCTGTCCATATAGACATGCGCCGCGCCCGCATCGGTAAAGTCGAAAACGCGATCAATCACCGGCTTGATCTTGCCGGCCTCGATCAGCGGCCACACACGGCTGTGCACGGCGGCGGTTAGTCGCGCTTTTTCGTCGGGTGAACGGGGCCGCAACATGGATCCCGTCAGGACAGCGAATTTTTGCATGATGCGGCGCAGGTCAAGCTCGACCGTCGACGGCTTGCTGAAACCGACCTGGACCATACGTCCGCGCGGGTTAAGACAGGCCAGGTTCTTGTTGAAGAAATCGCCGCCGACAATATCCAACACGACATCGGCGCCGCCGAAGGCCTTGACCGCCTCGACATAGTCATCGTTTCCGGTATCGATGACGAGATCGGCGCCGAGATCGCGTGCAAAGGCGCATTTGGCCGGTCCGCGCGCCGTTGCCACCACCTTGGCGCCGAAGGCCTTGCCCATCTGGATGGTCATGGACCCTATTCCGGAATTGCCGCCGTGGACCAAAACGGTCTCGCCGCCCTGCAAGGCGCCGTGCTCCATCAGGTTGGCATAGACGGTCAAAACCGTCTCCGGCAGGCTGGCGGCCTCCAGCAGGCTCAAGCTCCTGGGCACCGGCAGCAGATGGCGGATATCGACCGAGACGAATTCGGCATAGCCGCCGCCATTGACCAGGGCGCAGGCTTCATCACCGATCTTCCAGCCGACATCGTCACCGAAATCGGGCGGCAAATTGATCTCGACGATCGTGCCCGAGATCTCAAGTCCGAGGCCCGGCGCAGCACCCGGCGGCGGCGGATAGGCGCCCTTACGTTGCAGGATATCGGGGCGATTGACGCCGGCAAAGCTGGTTCGTATCAGCACATGGCCGCGTCCCGTTTCGGGGCGCGGGCTGTCGCCGACGTAAAGATCGTCCGCCCGCTGACCATCGCCGCGGATCAAAATGCTTCTCATCACATCGCCCATGGTGATTCGTTTTCCTTGATTTTATCGCGCAAGAGGCGTTTCATCACAAAAGGGACGATGCGTAGATTTAAGCGAATTGTCCAGCCTGGTCGGAACGCGAGGTAGCCGGATGATAGATGACGATCTGCCGCAAATGTTTAAAACCGCCGCGGGGACCGCGGCCTTGACGGGCTTGGCGCGTGAAGACCTCGATCCGTACAGTGTCGAGGACCTGGCCGAGCGCATCGGACTCCTCGAAAGCGAAATCGAACGGTCCCGCGCCGCCATGGAGCGTAAAAAAAATCGTCTCTCCGCAGCCGAAGCTTTATTCTCTTTTAAGGGTAGTTAACGCTTAATAACCCTGAATGACCTGTCGCCATGGCATAAGCGTTGCAGACAGGACCTCAGGTTTGACGATGAACGCGCCGGTTTCGGCCATGCGGTCAGAACGAACCGCCCGTAAAAGATTTAGCATAAGGCTTACAGATGTCCGAAAGCTCCGCCCAGAATATCAACGCCCGCGTCCACCTGGTGCGCGACTTCGCCTCGTCGGACCTGTTCGACCGTACCTTCAAGGAAGGCATGGCGTTGGTTGAGGAAACGGCGTCCTATCTCGATGGCGACGGCCGCCGCGATTCCCGCCTGTTGTCGCGTGAAGACGCCCTGCTCTATGCCGGCGAAAGCATGCGCCTGACCACTCGTCTGATGCAAATCGCCTCCTGGCTGCTGGTCCAACGCGCCGTCCGCGAAGGCGATATGGACGCCACTGACGCCTGCGACGACAAGTATCGCATCTCGCCGCTCAACGGCGACAGCCTCGACCCGCACAAGATCCTGCCGGGCGGCCTGCTCAATCTGCTCGATCGCTCCAACCGCCTGTATGAGCGCATTTCGCATATGGACAAGCGCATGTTCGTCGACGGCGAAGGTGACGAAGTGAAGGTCAATCCGGTCATGAACCAGATGGCCATGCTGCAAAACGCCTTCGGCCTGGAAGCCTGATAGCGTTCTGATATTCAGCCGTAATTTTGAAAGGCATCGTCCGATCGGGCGATGCCTTTTTCGTGTCCGTAATCCCGCCATATTGCGGTAGCAAATTCCCGCGGCATGGTTATCTTGAGCTTGCACCTTTATGGGGGATATCTGACTTGACCAAGCCACGCCGCGTTTCACTGGCCGTTCTCTTGCTGGCCATGGCCTTGCCGGCAGCCGGTGCGTCTTTGGCCGGCGACAGGTTGGCGCCCTATGATACCGGTGTTCAGTTCGCCCATCTCCACAGCGATATCGTGCCGGACCCCGATGTCCGCTTCGGCCGACTGCCGAACGGCCTGACCTATGTCATCAAGCATAATGCCGTTCCCGCCGGCGGCGCCACGGTGCAGATGCGCATCGCCTCGGGCTATTTGATGGAAGCCGAGGATGAGCGCGGCCTGAGCTTCCTGCTCAGCCGTCTCGCCTTCGACGGCGACAAGAACCTGAAGGGTCAGACGCTCGACGACTATCTCAAGGCGCATGACCTGCAAATGTCGATGACCAACGGCGTCACGGTCAATCCCGACACGACGAAATACCAGATGGACCTGCGTGGCGCCGCGGCTACCGACATCGATACGGGTCTGTTCGCCCTGCGTGAAATCGCCGACGGCTTGACCTTGCCGGGTGATGCCGTGAAGCAGGAAGCCGCCACAGCTGCCCAACGCTACGCCATGAGCGAGGGCAATGTTGCCTACCAGGCATGGACGGCGTCGAACGCCAAGCTCTATGCCGGTCAGGCCTATGCCAATCGCGAGCTGCTTGGCCTGCCCGACGTCCTTCTCTACAGCCCGCCAGAAAAACTGGCGGCCTTCTATGCCGCCCATTATCGCCCGGAATTGACCACCATCATCCTGGCCGGCGATTTCGATCCCGATATGGCCGAGAAGCGTATCAAGGCGGCCTTCGGGAGCTGGAAACCCACGGTCAAAAGCCCGCCGCCGGCGGCCGACTTCGGCGTCTACCAGCCCAAGGGGCCGAGCGTCCAGTCCCTGACCCAACCCGGCTTGCCCGAAGGCGCCCTGATTTCGTGGCTGGCGCCGTTCGACGACAGCTATCAAACCAATGCTCAGGTTCTCGACCAGACTCTGAACCAGGTGGCCATTCTTATCCTCAATGCCCGCCTGGCGCGCGCCGCCAGCGACCCGACTTCCCCCCTGACCATGGCGGAGCTCAGCCGTGCCTCGACGCCTAAAACGGCGGAGCAGATGACCTTGTTCGTCAGGGCCAAGCCCGGCCAGGAGGAAGCCGCCATCAAACTGGCCCTGACCTATGTCGAGCAATTGAAGGCCCATGGCGTCAGTCAGGACGAGATCGACGATGCGTGCAATCAGATGTCCCAGACGATCGGCGCCTATCGCGACCGCTCGGCCAAACAGGACGACAGCGACCTGGCGCAATTCCTGTCGATCAATCTCGACAACAATGCCGTCATCAATTCGGCTGAGCAGGACGTTGATCATCTCGAGGCCAACAAGCCTTTCCTGACCCGCGAAGCGGTCGCCGGCGCCATCAAGCGGCTGTGGTCGTGGGACGGTCCGGCCTTCCAGCTGCTGGGCGGGGCCTACGGCAAGCTGAACAGCGATGCTATCCTGGCCGATTATCGCGCCGTCGCCGCCGCTACGCCGCCCAAGCCGGAGGAGGTCAGCCATGCTGCCTGGGCCTTCGATAATTTCGGTCCGCCGGCTCAGCCGGTCAAGACTGAGACGGTCGGCGATACCGGCATTACCCATCTGACCTATGCCAACGGTCTCAACGTCTATATCGAGCGGCGGACGGATACGCAGAACGCCATCGCGGTCCGCCTGGACATCGCCGGCGGCGTGCAAAAATTTCCGCTGCAGAACCCGCCGCCCCTGTTCATCACCACGGTACCGGGCTTCCTGGAAGGCAGTATCGGACCGATGATCCACGACGACGTCGTTCGTGTCATGAAGAACAAAATGCTGTCGATGAATTTCTCGATCGACGAGTCTGCAACCGTGCTGCAAGGCAGCACCAACCGCGATGGCCTGGAAACCCAGATACAGTTGATGATGGCCTATGCCACCAACTATCACCTGACCCAGGGCGAGTTCGAGCGCGCCACGGCCGGTTTCGACGACTATTATACCCGCGTCGGCGGCACGGCCGAAGGCGTCATGAGCGGCCTGGCGACGCGCACCCTGCGCAGCAACGATCCGCGTTTCGGACCGCCGGGGCAGGAACAGGCGGCCCGTCTGACGCTTGCCGATGCCCAGGGTGTTTTCGATACCGCCCTGGCGCCGGCGCCGATGACGGTGACCATTGTCGGCGACGTCGATCCGGCGGCCGCCCAGGCAATAGTCGACAAGACCTTCGGCACGCTGAAACCTTTGCCCGCCAAGGCCAACCTGCCCGCCGGCGCCGACCACATCGCTTTTCCGGGCAAGGCGATGGACAAGACCCTGTACTTTCAGGCCAAGGGTGAACAGGCGATCGGCCTGCTGACCTGGCCGGCCTTCGACTATCTCAGCGACCTGAAACGCTCGGAAGCCTTCAAGCTGATGACGCGCGTCCTCAATCAGCGGTTCTACAACCTGCATGCCAAGGACTACGGCATGTCGGACCCGACCTTCTTCAGCAATTATTTCTCGATCGGCTTCAAGGGCTACGGCTATCTCAGCGCCATGACCTACGTGCCGGCCCACGCCGATGATACGCCGGTCGTGAATGCGGTCCGCGATGCGTTCGCCGACATGATCGCCCATCCCATAACCCAGGCCGAACTCGACAAGGCCAGGACCTGGGCCAGCCATCAACAACAGAATACGGCGCAAGACAATGCCTATTGGGCGGAGGTCATAGCCAGCGGCGCCACCCCCGCCGATATCGCGATGTTGCAGCACTATGACGCGACCCTAACGGCCGTCGATCTCAAACAGGTTCAGGATCTGGCCAATACCTATCTCAAGATGGACAAGACCGTGCATCTCAATATCGAACCCCTGCCGCTCGATCGTGCCAACGCATCATAGTGACATTGTTGCACCTGCTCACAACTATGTGACAACGCTGTCATCGGTTTCGCTTTAACCGCTTCGGTGACCCGCGTATAATTGCCACTGCGACAACGCACCACGTTGGAGAAAGCGCAAAACGGTTACGGGCCAAAAGCTCAAGCCATGTAAGACAATACATTTCCGGCCAACGGAATCCGACTGTTCGACCTTGTTTCACGACATCGCCCCCAGCCAGTACCCTTGCCGGACGTGGGGGGCATTATGTTCAAAACCTCGCTCAAAATCGTCGATAGCTACATCGACAAGATCACCGACGGCACCTTGCGGACGACGCAGGATTTCTGCAACTCAGACCGCGAGCGCCTGATGTACCTGTGCACGGAAACCAAGACCGGTTATCTGCAGATCAGGAACACCGACCTGTTCACCCACGGCATAGACGATTTCAAGGCCATCGTGTCGAACGACGACCAGTGGGAGCCGTTCGTCCATAGCAAGCTCGACAGCTATTTCGGCGAGCGGCTCGACCTGTCGCCCCTGAATAGCGCTGCCGAGGATGCGACACCCGACATGACGCCGGAAACCCTGATCCGCCTGTCGCTGGGCCGGATCGAGACTCAGTTCCCCGGCGGGCTGGGCCAGGACTATGGCGACCAGGACGTCCGCGACCTGATCGCCGCCAAGGGGCTGGTGCTGTATCACAATTACAAGCACCTCAACGCGGCGCGCCGCGGCCATATCGCCAAGCTGTACCGCTATGCGACAATCATGGCGGCTGTATCCGCGGCCTACCTGGCGGCTACGGCCTTCTGGCCGGTGTCCCTGCCCGTCCCGGCTCTCGTCGTACTCATGCCCGTTGCGGTGATCGCCTTTCATCTGATGAGCATCCTGACGCGCCGCAAGCATCGCGTCCTGGCCGATCAGTTCAACGCCGCCACGCGCCAGTCGTGCGCCGTGGTCAGCAAGTGCGCCATCATCCGCCAGGACAATATGATCTTCGCCAGCCACGCCATGTTCGAAATCGCCAATAGCGGCAAGGAGGACTACTGGGCCCAGGGCCGTCTGAAACGCTGGACTGAGGTCAATGAAAAATGGTGCGAACTGATCTTCTGGCTGAACGGCCGGGTGACCGCCAACGCCAATTTTGCCTTTATCCGCAGCAAGCTGATCGGCATGACCCTGGAAGGTCTGCAAGCCGAGGCCCGGTTCGAAAGCCTGAAACTGACCGGCCTGTGGTTGGCGGCGTTAACGGTTGCCGGCCTTATCGGTCTCGGCTTCGGCCTGCACGCTCCGCTCGATGCCGCCATGCTGGTCGTCTTTACCGGCTATATGGTGTGGCAAGTCCTGCGTTTGCATGACCTGATCAAGGCCGAGGATGTCCCCGACGCCGTCGACGAAGTCCTGCATTCGGACTCGCTGCAGAAGATGAAGGGCCATCGCGAAGCCAAGCTGCACGAAGAAGTGGCCCGCTTCATGAAGCGCGAAAAGCTGAAACAGCTTTATGCCGAACGGACGCGTTTGAATTCCGGCGTGATGAACGACGTCGTGGGATTGGTCTAACACCCCAGCCAGGCGACAAGGTAAACAAAACCTTACCGCCTGGCACGAGGTTTGAACCCTGTTACGCGAGCTGTTTCACATTGATACAGCGTGTCACACGAGTTAGGGGTTCGAAACCATGGCTACCGATATCGATCTGCACTTGGGTAAGCGTCTGCGTCGCCGTCGCCGCCTGTTGGGTCTCACACAACAACAACTGGCTCTGGCTGTCGGCATCCGCTTCCAGCAGATTCAGAAATACGAATGCGGCGCTAATCGTATCTCGGCGGCCCGCCTGTTCCAGCTCGCCAAGGCGCTGGAAACCCCGATCAACTATTTCTACGACGGCCTGACCGACGACAAGACCGAAGTCGCCGCCGTCAATAACGAAGGCATCGAAGTGTTTTCGCGCAAGGAAACGCTCGACCTGATCCAGGCCTATTATCGCCTGTCGGAGCGTCCGCGCCGTCGTCTGCTCGACTTGGCGAAATCGCTGAACGGCGAAAACGAACAAGCTGCGTAAGCCAAGTAAAGCACCCCACCACCACGCCCTCCGGGCGCGGTTCCCCTCCCCGGCAAGCGGGGAGGATCAGGAATACGGTGTTCCTCCCCGCTTGCCGGGGAGGGGGAGCACACGACGAAAGCGCAGCTTTCTAGATGTGGTGGTGGGGTGCCTTTTTAGTCTTAAACCAAGAAAGTTCGTGTCCTGACTGGACCCGCATAGCCCAACCGGCTATGCGGGTCTTCATGTCAAACACACCCGATTTTCAAACCCTGGAAGCCTTCGCCCTCCAGTTAGCCGCCGCGGCCGCCGATGCCGCCCTGCCGCTGTTTCGCACAGCCGCCCTGGCTGAGGACAACAAACTGGCCCACCTGTCGCGTTTTGACCCGGTGACCGAGGCCGACAAGGGCGCTGAACGCGCCATCCGCCATCTGATCAATCGCCACTTCCCCGACCACGGCATTATCGGCGAGGAATATGGCAGCGAAAACGAAGACGCCGAGTTCGTTTGGGTGCTCGATCCGGTCGACGGCACGCGCGCCTTCATTTCCGGCCTGCCGTTGTGGACGACCCTGATCGGCCTGCGCTACAAGGGCTATCCCGTCCTCGGCCTGATCGCTCAGCCGGTCCTGCAGGAAGTGTTTCTCGGCTCGCCACTGGGGTCGAAACGCATTACGCCGGTCAGCCAGACGCCGTTGACGGTCCGCCCCTGCACCGGCTTGGCCGACGCGGTTATCGGCACCACCGACCCTTATCTTTACGGCGACGGCGCCGAAATGACGGCCTATACCGGGTTGCGCAACGCCACCAAATTGCAGCGCTATGGCTGCGACGCCTACGCCTTCGCCATGGTCGCACAAGGAACAATGGACATCGCGCTGGAGACCGGCCTGAAGCCGTGGGATATCGAAGCGATTATTCCCGTCATCGAAAATGCCGGCGGCATCGTCACCAACTGGCGCGGCGAGCGTGTCGGTCCGGAAGCCGGCCAGGTCATCGCCGCCTCGTCACGCGCCCTGAGCGACGAAGCCCTGACACACCTGTCGCCGGCAGCGGCCTAAGCGCTTTTTTGGCCGTCAGCCGGGCTTTCTTCTTCGGCCAGAACCTCATCTGCCGGCAAATCTTCGTCTTCCGCCAAACCTTCATTTTCAGGCAGTATCTCGTCCTCGGGGATCAGGCTTTCGGGCGAAATATCCTCCGGCAGGTCCGACATGACCTCGGCCAGGTCCGCCACCTTGGTTGCGGGAGTCGTCGCGGCTGCGGGTATGGCCATGGGCTGATGCACCAAGCCGTGCGGCGCGACGAAGTCGAGCAGGGTGTCGAGCTCTTCCATGGCTTGGCGACGATACTGGTCGGCTTCGATCAGGATTTCATGCTCGGCGCCGGCGACCTCGATATACTGCCCCTTGAACAGCTTCTTGGCGAACAGCTTGGACGGCTGCTTGTTGATCAGGTTGTCGTCGCCGGAACAGATGATGGTGATCGGCGTCTTGACCTTTTTCAGCACCTTGTTCTTGTCGCGCAGCAAGGTCTCGCCGATCTTCAAGGCGAAGGACAGCCAGCCCCAGGTCGGCGAACCGACCGCCAGGTGCGGGCAGGCGAACAGTTGCTCGCGCCAGATTTCATACCGCGTCGCGTCATGCGTCAGGGCGTCATCTTCGAACGTATGCTCGAACGGATCGTCGAAGATTTCCGGCACATAGTCCGTGCCGCGGCCGTGATTGACCTGCCAATTGGTCTGGAAATTGACCGACCACAAGGAGTGCCGGCCGGTCTTCATGCGCAGCATCGGGTTGGTGAAATAGGCCCCGGCGATGCGCGGCTCGCCCTTGACCAGCGTGGCCAGGTTGAGCGCCGCTCCCATCGAATGACCGACCATGACCCACGGCTTGGGCGCCCGGTCTTCGAAGCTGTCGAGCAGGCGTTGGTAATCGTCGAGGAATTCCTCGGTCGAACGGGCATGGCACTTCAGCCGGTCCGGCAGCAGGCGCGCCGACAGGCCCTGACCGCGCCAGTCGTGAACGACGACATAGAAATCGCGCTTCAACAGGTCGCCGATCAGTTCGTAATATTTTTCAATCGGTTCCGATCGGCCGGGTGAGATAAACACCGTGCCGCGCGGCGGCCGGGCGCACGCCCAGAAACCCAGGCGCAACCGCAGACCGCCAGCGCCACGAAACCATTCGCCGGTCCCGCCTTCGGGCGGACGCGACTCAGGGATCGACATCAGCGGCGCATGGGTCGAAAGGGCGGCAATCCGGCTCAAATCTCTACACCTGTCATTGCGGTTTCCTGAACTTCAAGGTCATACGGTCGCTTTCTCCGATCGATTCGTACAGGGTACCATCGAATTCCGGATTAGGCGGCTGACCGCGAAAATTTGTCAGTCGTTGCGGTGGTAACGTCCATACTCCAAACGGATGATCCTTGTCATCCTTCGGATTGGCATTGATTTCGCTGGCGCCGACATATTGGAAGCCGGCCTCGGCCGCCAACTGCTTGATGAACGGCTCCTGGACATAGCCATTGCTGGCGACCGCGTCCTGGACGCTGCCGATATCGGCGCGGTGCTGCTCGACCCCCAGGATCCCGCCGGGTTTCAGAGCCGCAAAAGCCTTGGTAAAGCCGTCCTCGGCGATACCGCGCGCCATCCAGTCGTGAACGACCAGCAGCATCAGCACGGCGTCGGCGGAAAAATCGGGCGCCAGGCTGCCGCTGTCGGCGCCGAACTCGCTGAAGCTGACCGCGCCGTAGAGCTTCTTATTGCCGCTGAAATGTTGACGATAAGTGTCGCCCAGGGCCTTTGCGGCGGCATCGCCGGCCTGCCCCGGTCCGAACATGGCGGCGATATAACTGCCCTTGCCGCGCGTCAAGTAGGGCGCCAGGATCTCGGTCGTATAACCGGCCCCCGGCCACATATCGATGACCGTATCGTGCGGTTTAATCTCGAAAAAGTTCAGGGTTTCAATGGGATGACGATACTTGTCGCGCGCCTTGTCAAAGGCGCTGCGCCAACCGCCCGACACCGCCCATTCCAGCGTGCCCTCCTGCTTGGCAAGCTTCGGGTCGATGGTTTCGGTCGGATTATTGCCGTACTCATCCGGCACGATCTGGCCCTTGGGCTTTTTGCCGCACCCGGCCAGCCCGGTCATCAGCGCCCCCGCGCCAAGTCCCAAACCCAACACACCTCTGCGGTCATACACGCCCAAACGCCTGCCCTATCGTTCGCAAACTCAGTTGCGCCGCAAGTTAGGACCTCTGCACGCAAAGGTCAAAGCGCTTATCGCGCCGTTAACCAAAAACCCAGGGTCGCGGACCCTGGACCCGAAACTGACGCTCGGCAGGGCCGGTAGCTAACGAGCTGACAACATGCCCGCTATCAGATCAGCCTTCGCCTTCGATTTCCTTCATGGCGCTCTGGATATAGTTGGCCTCGCCCATCAGCTTGATCAGGCCCAGTTGCGTTTCCAGGAAGTCGATATGGTGCTCGGTGTCCGACAGAATGCGCAGCAGCAGTTCGCGGCTGACATAGTCCATATGCTCTTCGCAAAACTTGACACCCGGCACCAGAGTCTCGCGACCGCCCGTTTCGACCCTCAAGTCCGATTCGAGGCATTCGCCGATCGTCTCGCCGATGCGCAGCTTGTTCAAATCCTGCAAATTCGGCAGGCCGTCGAGGAACAGGATCCGCTTGATGAGCAAATCCGCATGCTTCATCTCCTCGATCGATTCCTTGTAGACGATGCGGCCCAGGTGATACATGCCCCAGTTTTCGATCATCCGCGCATGCAGAAAATACTGGTTGACCGCGGTCAGCTCGTTGGTGAGCACCTTGTTCAACAATTTGATGATCTCTGGCTGACCCTTCATGGCGCGTGCTCCCTGGTTGCGACGCACAACTTAAGCCCTTACGCACGCCGTGTGAAGCCACTAATTCTATAAAATACAGGCGCTTAGCTGCGAATGAAACGCAGATTAAATCGCAAAACGGCTATTCCGCCGCCATACCCAGGCTGACCTGCGCGTCGTCGATCATCTGGCGAATTTCGCAGACGCATTTGGCGCACTGCGGCCGGCACTGGGCGTGATCGAAAACGGCCTTGGGCGTCGCAGCGCCGGAAGAAATAGCCGAGCGCACCTGGCGCTCACGGATGGCATTACAATTACAAACGTACACTGTGGTCCCGGGGATTAACTGCGAATGCGTCTCATATAGCATTGCCCCGATTCAAATGCAAGTCATTCGCAGCAGGGGCACAGCCCCTGCACCCGGAACTGACACTCATAGCCGCCGGTTCACGCTAAGAGGGGATAGTGGGTGCGGCGGGATTGAGCTTGCCCACGCGGGCTGGATGGGCCAAACCTGACACATGACGCCCGAAGCCCTCGACCTTGCCGATCCGCTCCGCCATATGCGCGATCGCTTCGCCCTGCCTGAACATGTGACCTATCTCGACGGCAATTCACTTGGCGCTTTGCCAAAGGCGACAGCGGAGGCCGTCGCCAATACTGTGGGCGAAGAGTGGGGCAGCGGCCTGATCCGCAGCTGGAACTCTGCGGACTGGATCAATGCTCCCACCCGGATCGGCGGCAAGATCGCTCCGCTGATCGGTGCGCAATCCCACGAAGTCATCGCCGCCGACTCGACTTCGGTCAATCTGTTCAAACTGCTGACGGCCGCCCTTCAGGCCCGGCCCGGCAAGATCATCGCCGAACCCGGAAATTTTCCCACCGACCTCTATGTCGCACAAGGGACGGCCAGCCTGCTCGGGCGGACTCTGGTCGTCGCCGATGATGTTCTTGGTGCCATCGATGATGATACGGCCGTCGTCCTATTGACTCACGTCCATTACAAGACCGCCGCCGTCCACGATATGATGGCCATAACCGCCGCTGCCCATCGGCACAACGCCCTCGTTCTGTGGGATTTGTCGCACTCAGCCGGCGCCATCCCTGTCGACCTCAATGTGGCCCAAGCCGACCTGGCCGTCGGTTGCGGCTATAAATATCTCAACGGCGGTCCGGGCGCGCCGGCCTTTCTCTTCGTCGCCGAACGTCATCACGACAGTCTTACGTCGCCCTTGACCGGCTGGATGGGCCATGCCGAACCCTTCGCCTTCAATGACGACTATGCGCCGGCTCAAGGCATCCGCCGCTTCCTGTGCGGTACGCCGCCGATCCTTGGCCTGGCTGCTTTGGAGGCCGGTGTCGATCTATTCAGCGATCTCGACCTGGACACCGTCTTCGCCAAGTCGCGCGCCCTTACAGCGCTGTTTATCGACCTGATCGATGCCGCCGATCTCGGCTTCCAGGTCGTCACGCCGCGCGATCCGCTGCAACGCGGCAGCCATGTTTCTCTCAGCCATCCGCAAGCCTGGGCAATTTGCCAGGCGGCCATCGCCCGCGGCGTCATCGGCGATTTTCGCGCGCCCGACATCCTGCGCTTCGGCTTCACACCGCTCTATACGCGCTTCACGGATGTCGCTCATGCCGTCGCGACCCTGACCGATATCGTAGAGACGCGCGAATTCGAACATCCGCGCTTCCAACGCCGCTCAGCTGTGACATAGCAAGGCCTCCCGACGGAAACCGGAGGCCTTGCTAGGGACGGGTGCCTCAGTAGTTCGGCGTGTAATCCGCCGAGCCTTCGTAATTCTGCTCCGGCGTTTCATGCCACGATCCGTTGTGATCCTGGTAGCCGTAGCTCGCGAACCGGCCTTCATGCCACTGGCCACGATTGTCCTTCCAACCAAAGGCGAGCGGACGGCCGGCGTGCCAATTACCGTAGCTGTCGCGCCAACCCTGGGTGCCATTGCTGTCATAGCGGGTATTGTAGGGTTGGCTGTTATAGGGCTGCCCATTGTTATAGGACTGATTGCTGTAGCCGTTGTTATAGGCATAGCTCGGCGATGTATGGCGGTATTGGTCGTAATAGACGGTGCTGTAGGTGCTGGTGCTAGGCCGGGTCTTGTAATAGACGACGTCATAGCCTTCCGGCGGGCTGGCCGGCGCATAGTAGCCGCTTTGGTACGAATAGTATTCGCCGTTCAGGCACTTGACCGAGCTGTTGCCGATACTGCGGCCGACAACGCCGCCGATCACCGCGCCGCCGACCGTGCCCAGCCCGCGTTCGTTTTTCGATATCTGGCTGCCCAGCAGGCCGCCGGCGATGGCGCCGACGACGGTGCCGGTCGTCTTGGCGTGTTCCTTCTTGGCGTAGCAATAGCCGTCATAACTTTGGTCCTGGGCCTGGGCCGCCGGGACAATGGCTGTCGCAGCCATTACCAGCGCCGCACCCGCCGCCCATGTCCATGTGTGCGAAGTCTTCTTTGTCGAAGTCATGGGAGAATATCCCTTCAATCTTCCGTCAGCCGACCCCAGTCACGCATGCTGCATTGTCGGCTTTTGCGCGTCTCAGACAATGCGGAGAGACCATAGAAAACAGGGCGCGGACGTAAAATCTGCATAAGCCGCCGCGCTTGCCTTTTCATAATTTTTCAGGCAAGCCCGGCGCATGACCAAATGTCGTCTCTACCTCATCACCCCGCCCGTCATTGACGATGTCCCGGCCTTTGTCCGCGACCTCGAAGCCGCCCTGTCCGGCGGAGACGTCGCCGCCCTGCAAATCCGCCTGAAAGACCTCAGCGACTATGACCTGATCGCTGCCACACGGTTGATCGCGCCGGTCGCGCAAAGTCGGGGCGTCGCCGTGTTGATGAACGACCGCGTCCAGTTGGTAAAGTCGCTGAAGCTCGACGGCGTCCATATTGGTCAAAGCGATATGCCGTTGAAAGACGCGCGCAAGGCCCTGGGACCCGACGCCATGATCGGCGTCACCTGTCACAACAGCCGTCATCTCGCCATGGAAGCCTCCGAGAATGGCGCCGACTATGTCGCCTTCGGCGCCTTTTTTCCTACGACCACCAAGACGGTCGAGCATACGGCCGAGCTGGAGACCCTCAATATCTGGCAGGAAAGCATGGAAATTCCGTGCGTCGCCATCGGCGGGATCACGGCCGACAATGCCGGTGAGATCGCGCGCGCCGGCGCCGATTTCATCGCTGTGTCGGGCGCCGTTTGGAACCATCCGGAAGGCCCCGCTGCCGCCGTGCGTGAGCTCAATGCCGCGATTGCCTGATTAAAACCTTTGTAACTTGGCTTTGCGGCGAAATGTGGCATTTTCCCGCCATCATGAACTACCAAACCAAATATGCACTGGCCTTCGCCATCCTGGGCGTCGTCTTCATCGCCTCGATGGCGTTGACGGCCGGTATCACCCTGGGTCACTAATTTTTCGCTGTCGGACTATTCCGTGTCGGATTGGCCCGGCGGCGGCGCCCAGCCGATCGACAACCTTGCGACCTTGGTCCCCAGCGCCCTGACCGCCGCATCGTCGGAACTCAACGGCTTTTCGCCCGAAAGACTGTCCGGCACGCTGGCGCCTTCCGGAGTCTCCAGTCTCACACTCAGGCTGCAACCGCCCGGCAGATGCGCCAGCTGGCCGCCTTTGAGATCGTTGACAAAGCCGCCGTAATCCCAACCGAAGCCGAACAAGGTGAACGGTTTGCCGTTCGCCGTTTCGACATCGGCAAGCGGGCTGCCGAGATGCAGGCCGGACGGTCCGGTCCAGGCGGTCGCACCCGCCCCCAGACTCACATCCGACACCTTGGTCATGTCCTCGTCCCAGAAGGTGATTTCGACACGCCGGGCCGGATCGTTGCCGTAAAGGATGACGCCGTGCGCTTCGGAACCTTCCGGGCCTGAAATCGTGCCGACCACGGCATCGCCGGGATAGGCGGCCAGCAAGCTCTTGGCGCTGGCACCTTTCGCCACCGGCGTATCGCATGACAAAATATGGGTAACCGGTAAGGCTGTTGTGGCCGATGCGCTGCTAGAAGCAGGCTTTGGTGACTTCGGCGAACAGGCCGCCACGGATAATAGGATACAACCCAGAACTGCTAAACGATGGCTATACATAATCACTTCCTCGTAATGCGGGTAAATTACCGCATGGGAAGGTAACTTGTCACGCCCACCGCACGACTATTGCCAAAGCGTTGCAGTTATATCGCCCCCTTGCCTTTCAGCGCCTTAAAGGCTAGTACCGCCGCCACTCATCCTTTCTTTGACAAGTCATATCCAAATGAAAATCAACGCCAATCAGATCAAGCCCGGCATGGTGCTCGAATATCAGAAGGGCCTTTGGTCCGTCGTCAAGTCGCACCACGTCAAGCCGGGCAAGGGCGGCGCCTTCGCTCAGGTCGAGCTRAAGAACCTGATCACCGGCACCAAGCTCAACGAACGTCTGCGCTCCGAAGATACCGTCGAGCGCGTGACCTTGGAGCAAAAGGACCATCTTTATCTCTATACCGAAGGCGATATGCTGGTTTTCATGGATCAGGAAAACTACGAGCAAATCAGCCTGCACAAGGATTGGGTCGGTGAAGACCAGATCCAGTACCTGCATGACGGCATGGTGGTCACCCTGGAATTCCACGACGAGCGCCCGATCTCGATCAGCCTGCCCGACACCGTGATCCTCGAAGTCATGGAAACCGAGCCGACGATCAAGGGCCAGACCGCATCGTCTTCCTACAAGCCCGCCAAGGCCAGCAACGGCATGCGCGTCATGATCCCGCCCTTCATGGGTGTCGGCGAAAAGATCGTCGTCTCGACGCTCGACGGCGAATATATGAAGCGCGCCGACTGATAAGCCCCTCCTGCCCTACGGGGTAGCCCTGCCCACATTGTAAATCCTCCTCGAAGGCCCATCCCATGGTCACGATTCTTCAATCCTCCCTCATCCAGGTCATGGTCGGCGCCGTGCGCAAAGGCTGCAAGGGCGTCGCCCGCGACTTCGGCGAAGTGACTGAACTCCAGGTGTCCAAAAAGGGCCCGGGCGATTTCGTCACAGCTGCCGATAAGCGCGTCGAAGCCGCCCTGCTGGCAGAATTGCTGCGCGTTCGTCCCGGTTATGGTTTCCTCGGCGAGGAATCCGGTGAAGTCATCGGCACCGACAAGACCCACCGCTGGATCGTCGATCCGATCGACGGCACAACCAACTTCATGCACGGCATCCCGCATTTTGCCTGCACCGTCGCCCTGGAGCGCGAAGGCGAGATCGTTGCCGGCGTCACCTTCAATCCCGTCACCAACGACCTTTACTGGGCCGAAAAAGGCAAGGGCGCCTATCATAACGATCGCCGCCTGCGCGTTTCGTCCCGCAAAAACCTCGACGAGAGCCTGATCGGCACCGGCCTGCCCTTTATCGGCAAGGCCGGCCACGCTCAGGCCCTCAAGGAATTGCACCAGATCATGCAGCGCACGGTCGGTATCCGCCGCAACGGCGCCTGCTCGCTCGATCTCGCCTATGTCGCCGCTGGTCAATTGGACGCCTTCTGGGAACGCGGCCTGAAGCCGTGGGACATGGCGGCCGGTCTGCTTTTCGTCGCCGAAGCCGGCGGTAAGTTCGGCTCGATCGACAGCGAAGAAGGCCCGCTCAAGACCGGCGACCTGATCTGCGGCAATATGGACGTCTATCCGCAATTGCTGGAAAAGCTGAAGCTGGCGAAGTAAAACCAACGGCCGATGATTTGACACATCGGCCGTTGGCAGCGGGCAAGCGCCCGCCGCCGCCGATGCGGCGAGCCATGCGGCGTTTGAGCTGAAAATCTACTTGGCGCGGCTCTTCATGCCGCGCACCATCCACATGGCGATGCTGAGGTTCCACACGACCTGACCGACCAGGAACCAGAACAGAGTCTGGACGTCGATCCGCGCCGGGCTGATCAGGATAAAGGCCGCCGATATGCCGCCGGTCAGCATGGCCATGAGGGCGATCAGCCGCGCCAGGCCGCGATGATGCATCAGGGCATGGCCCCACATGATGATGCCGACCGCCATGAAGACCAGGCCAAGCTTGGTCAGGGCCTGATTAGCGACACCGCACAGGGCCAGCAGGTCGTAGGCCGCAGGATGCGCCGTCGGGTCAGCTAACCGCGCCGCCAGATCCGGTACGATAAAGCCGTCGATCAGGCCGGCGAGAATAACGAATACGCAGCCCATGACGTAGCCCAGCCAGCCGGCCATGATCGCCGGATGCTCGATACCCAGCCGCCAAGCAAAGCCGGAAAAGCCCACCGCCCACATCAGCACGATGGCGATCAAGGCGCCATGGATCCAGCGGTCGGCACCGCCGATGGCAACCAAATTCTGCAGGCCCTGCCCTTTGTCGTGCATGTCGGCGACCGGGTGGTGCGCGACCAGGATCAGCGCCAGCAAGGTGGTGATGGTCAGTATGACGCCATAAACCGGCGCATTGAGCCGCAGTTGCGGCAAGGGAACAGTTGAGGGGGTGTCCGACATGATAAAATCTCCTGATGAGCGGCCAGAGCTATCAAAAGAGATGCGGACGGGCTTCAAATGCTGCAGGGTGTTTGTCCGCTACCGGACAAAAGGAAGAAAATGTCTGCCGCTCCCGATCGCCGCCAGGAAAGGACCCGACAGGCCATTTCCGAGGCCTTTCTTACCCTGCTGTTCGAACTGCCCTACAATGCCATCACCATTGCCGGCGTCGCCGAACGCGCCAATGTCGGCCGATCGACCTTTTACGAGCACTTCAAGACCAAGTCCGACCTGCTGAGGGACAGCCTGAAGGCCCCGTTCGGCGCTTTAGCCTCCATTATTGCTGCGTCCGAGCCACCCGTATTTCTGGTCGATTTGCTGCAACATTTTCGCGACAACCATGCGCTCGGCCGCGTCCTGTTCGGTGGACCGGCGCGCGCCATACTGCATCGCGTCCTGGCAAGTCAGATCGAGGGCTATTTGCCCGACGGTCCCCTGCCCTTGCCACGGGCGTTGCTGGCTAGCCAGATCGCCGCTGCCCAGTTAGCTCTGCTGGAACCCTGGAGCCTGGGTCAGGTCGCGGCTTCCGCCGAAACCATGGCCAGGACACTGCACCGCACCAGCCGAGCCTTGGCCGCCGCCATAGCCTAATCATGGTATTGATATGACTAATGAAATGCCTTGACGTCCCAGGGTATCGAGGCGTTACTGCCAGCAAAAAGCCCGAGGAGACGTCATGACTTTCAATCGCCGTACGGCCATCACAGCAACCCTGGCTGCCCTTGCTCTTCCCAACCTGGCGCGCGCGGCGGACATCCCCGTCGCCATGACCGCGCCCGGCGCCATTTTGGGCGAAGGCCCTTTATGGTGCGCAAAAGAGAATTGCATCTACTGGGTCGATATTCGCGGCAAGATACTGCACCGCTTCGCTCTCGCTGATGGCCGTCAGGACGCCTGGCCGATGCCCGGGATGATCGGCTGGATCGTCGAGCGTGAACAGGGGGGCTTCATGGCCGGCATCGATCGTGGCGTCTTCGCGGTCGATACGAGCACGACACCGCCAACCTTGACCCATCTGCTCGATATCGAAGCCGACCAGCCCGACAATCGCCTGAACGACGCCAAGGTCGATCCTAAAGGCCGGCTATGGACCGGCACTATGCATATGCCATTCTCGCAGAAGACCGCGGCGCTTTACCGTATCGACCCGGACCTCAGCGTTCATCAGATGGACCCCGGCTATATCTGCACCAATGGTCCGGCCTTCAATGTCGCAGGCACACGCCTCTATCACAATGAAACCGCTGAGGGCATCGTCTACGCCTTCGACCTGGCCGCCGATGGGTCCCTATCGAACAAGCGCGTCTTCGCCACCTTCACCCAGGCCGAAGGCTATCCCGACGGCATGACCATCGATACTGAGGACGGCCTGTGGGTGGCGCTCAACAATGGCGGCGCTATCATCCGCCTGAATCCGGACGGCAGCCGCGATTATGCGATCGCCATGCCGGCGCGTCAGGTCACCAGCCTGACCTTTGCCGGGGCGAACCTGGAGCGCCTGTTCGTTACCACCGCCGCCCAGCCGCCGGTGGCCGCCGACGATCCGTTGGCGGGGACCATGTTCGAGGTGCCGGCAGGGTTGTTGAAGGGCCGCAAGGGCCTGCCGACCAACCTGTTCAAGGGATAAAGACGTCGCGAACACGCTGCCAAAACGATCGGCGTGACAATGGGGTGACAGGCAAGGGCTGAGGCTGTGTCTCGGGCGACGCCTCGGAAACCGTCTCCGGCGGTGTCAGCACCGTATTCATGGTCTGCCAGAACTCGGGCGCCAGGGCCAGTTGCCGGCCGAACATATGTGGATAGAGCAGAAACCGGGGGGCGGAGGTGTCGGGCTCGATCTTGCGCAAGAAGCGCTCGATCTGCTCGCTCATGATGTGGGTCGGCCGCATCTGGTCGACCATTTCGCGATGATAGAATTCGGTGCGGCAAAACAGGATCGTGCGGAAAAACGGCGTCAACATGCGCGCTGCAATATGCATGCATGAGTCGCCGAAAATCAGCAGTCGGCGGTCAGGCGATTCCGGCGCCAGAAAGATGTCCGTCTTGCCGATATTCCATCCCGTGTCGGCACTGTTGAAATTGGTCATCCAGGCGGAATCGAAACGTGGCTGCTGCTCCATCATCTGGGGCAGCAAGGCCCGGCCGAGATCGCCCTTGGCGGGGTAGGTTTCCGGGCTGATGGCGGCGCGCAACTTGGCCATACCGGCGGTGATCTCGGGTTCGGGGATGCCGAAACCGTGCAGGATTTTTTCCGCGGCGGCGATCTCGCCCGGGATGGCCCAATGGGTGTCGACGCGCTTGAAATAAGCCGGCATCGGGCCATCGGGCCGCAGGTCGATAAAGGCTTCTGCCGTATTGGCCTTATAGCGGTCGATCAGGGAGACAAGGTCCAGGGATTTCGGCAGGGAGGCAGTCGGGACGCCTTCCTTGTCGGGCACGATGGCATGCAGGTAGCGCGCGCCTGCCCGCTCCGAATAGGCCCGCCGCGCCTTCAGATTGGCGTCGAAATACATATAGCTCGATGACTCGATCGTCTTCAGCCCGGCCTTGTAGAGAAAGGGGTCGTGCGCCCCGCCACCGAGGAACAGCGTGTCGTCCGGCGTCCTGACGATATAGCCGAGCAGCAATTCGCAGTCAGGCGCACGTTCGGCGATCAGGTCTTCGAGCATCGGAGGTCCAGCGGATCAAAAGAGCGGGTAAAGTAGTCATAGACGGCTTTTGCCAGCTGGCCTAGCTGCTGAACTGCAACGAAGCCAGGTGGGCGTACAAACCACCGCGCGCCACCAATTCGTCATGCGTCCCGCTGTCGACGACCTTGCCGGCCTCCATCACCACAATGCGGTCGGCCTTCAGCACGGTCGCCAGGCGGTGGGCGATGACCAGGGTCGTGCGCTCCGCCATGGCTTCGTTGAGCGCCGCCTGAACCAGGCGTTCGTTTTCGGCGTCCAGGGCCGAGGTCGCCTCGTCGAGCAGCAGGATCGGCGCCTGACGCACCAGGGCGCGCGCGATCGACAGGCGTTGCTTCTGGCCACCGGACAGGGATTTGGCGCGTTCGCCGAGCGGCTGGGCAAAACCCTGCGGCAGGGCCTCTATAAAGCCGAGTGCCTGGGCCTTCTCGGCCGCCAGACGGACATCGTCCATGGTCGCGTCTTCGCGGCCGAAACGGATATTGTCCTCGGCCGAGCCGGAAAACAGCGCCGAATCCTGGGCGACCAAAGACAGGCGCTCGCGTACGTCCTTGGGATCGGCCAAGGCAATGTCGACACCGTCGACGGCGATCGTCCCGGCTTGGTATTCGTAGTAACGCAACAGGAGGCGGAACACGCTCGACTTGCCGGCGCCGGACGGACCGACCAGGGCAACGGTTTCCCCCGGCTTCACGACCAGAGAGAAATCATCCAGCACCACCGTGTCCGGCCGCGAGGGATAGGCAAAGGTGACATGGTCGAAGCGAATGTCTCCGCGCGCCGGCACGGGCAGTTTGACGGCATTGGCGGGCGCCTTGATATCCGGCTCGGATTGCAGCAGTTCGTCGATGCGTGTCATGGCCCCGGCCGCCTTTTGCACGTCGCCCCAGGTTTCGTTGAGATTGGCGACCGAGCCGCCGGTCAGGGCCGCCAGCATGACGAATTGCAGCAGGGTGCCATTGGTCATGCGATGATGCAGCACGTCCTGCGCCCCAAGCCACAGCACGAAGGCGATGCCACCGAACACCAAGGTAATCACCATGGCCGTCATGGTGGCGCGCGTCGCCATCCGCCCGACCGACATGCGATAGGTGTCTTCGACGCCTTGATCGAAGCGTTTGCGGGTAAAGGCTTCGCGCACAAAGGCCTGCACCGTCTCAAGCGCATCGAGCGATTCACCGGCAAAGCCGACGGCGCGGGCGAAGCTGTCCTGGGTGTCGCGCGTCGCCTTGCCGACCTGGCGGCCGAAGGTGATCAGGGGGATCAATACGAAAGGAAAGGTGCAGAAGACAAAGAAGGTCAGTTTCGGGCTGACGATGCTCATCATGATCAGGCCGACGACGAAGGTCAGCAGGTTGCGCAGGGCGATCGAGATCGACGACGCCACCAAGGTCTCGATGATCTGGATGTCGGCGGTCAGGCGGGAGATGACTTCGCCGGTACGTATCTTGAGGAAATAGGCGGGATCGAGGCCGAGTATATGGCCGAAGACGTCTTCGCGCAGATCGGCGACGACCCGTTCGCCCATGCGCGTGATGAAGTAGTAACGCAGCGCGGTCGACAGGGCCAGCACCACCACGACAATGCCGAAGACGCTGAACCAGAAGTCGAGAACGCCGACATTATTGGTGCCGAACCCCTGATCCACCAGGTGCTTGAGCACCACCGTCATGAAGGGGGTGGCCGCCGACGAAATCAGCAGGAAGACCATCATGACCACCCCGGTCATCTTCTGCCGCATCAAATAGGGCCACAGCCGCACCAGCGGCCGGAGATTCTTGGTCTTTTCGCGCTTGCCCGCCGCCTGGTGGATCTGCCCGACCAATTCCGCGCCCGTGCTGGGACGCCCGTTGTCAGGGCTTGTCGGGGTTTCTGTTTGAATCTGGGGAGATGAGTCGGCCATCACGTGTCTTTAGCTAGGAAAGGCTTGCACAGCAAGGAAGCTTCATGTAAGAGCCCCGTCTTCCGCTGGCAATGCCGGCATAACTCGATTTAGGCGTTCGCACCATGCTGGCAGAACGTCGAAGGACACCGCGATGAAGCCCGAAGGCCACCCCGACTATCACTGGATCACCGTCACCCTGACCGACGGCACGACCTACAAGACGCGCTCGACCTATGGCAAGGAAGGCGCCGTGCTGAACCTCGACATCGATCCGCGCACCCACCCGGCCTGGACGGGCGGCACCGGCACCCTGCTCGACCGCGGCGGCCGCGTTTCGCGCTTCAACAACAAGTTCGCCGGCTTCCTCAAGAAGTAAGCGGGGCGGGGCGGGTACGACCCGCTGCGGAAACTTGTACAGCGTTTCAAAGCCGGCCCGGGGCAACCTGGGCCGGCTTTTTTGTCCGAAGGCCGGAGATTCGGAGTAGTCTTGGGTGTTTTCACGAAAATCGACACTCCGAATAGAAAAGCGGTCGGGCGCCATCCTCGACAGTGAGATGAATTGCCGCCTGATACCTCGGCATTATAATACCTCTAACATTTGGCGATGCTCTCATTCGGAGTGCCGGTTTTCGTGGAATAGGACCCAAACTACTCCGAATCGCACCGGCAGGCATTTCGCTTCTATAGCCAGCGCCGCTCTTTGAACCACCACAACAGTCCGGCAATGATGGCGATCATGACGACACAGATGCCCCAGAAAGCGTCGAGATTATGCAGGAACGGCATATAGTCGAAGTTCATGCCGTAGATCGATGCGAGCAGGGTCAGGGGCAGGAAGATGACCGAGGTCACCGACATGACTTTCATGACTGTATTTTGGTCGACATTGATCAGACCCAGGGCGGCATCGAGCAGGAAGGCTATGTTGCCAGTAACATAGCTGGCGTGGTCGCTGAGCGAATTCACATCCTGGCCCATGACCCGCAGGCGATCGTGAAATTCCTGGACTTCGACCGCCTGAACGACCGGGGTGATGGTATCGAGATTGGTCGCGAACGTAATCAACCGGTTCATGGACACCAGTGAATCACGTATCTTGGCTATGTCGTTCTGAAAACCGCCCAACCGGATCAGCACGTCTTCGAGCTTGGTCTGGCGCCGCGTCTTAAAGACTTCGCGTGACAATTCGTCGATACCGGCACCGGTTTTCTCGATCAGATCGGCGGTGCGATCGATGAGGATGTCGAGCAGATTGAGGAAAGTGGTTACACCGTCGCTGCACAAAATCGGCTGTTTCTCGATATGTTCGGCGAAGATGGCGAAGGACGCCGGATCGATGTAACGAATGGTGACCAGACGATGACCGACCAGGACGAAGGTCACCGGTCCGGACTGCAGGCGGTCGTGGCCGCCGAAAAAGGCAATCTGCGCCGTCATGAACGCGGCATCGTTCTCGATATAAAGGCGGCTCGACGTCTCGATCTCGGCCATGTCCTCGCGGGTCGGCAACAGGACGCCCAATTGCGCCTCCGATCGCAACTCCTCATCGCGGGTAGGATTGACCAGGTCAATCCATACGACCTTGTCATTGATATTCAGGCCATCGTTGACCAGCGCAGCTTCCTTGGCCTGGTTGTGGAAGCCCTTGGTGTGAAGAGTCAGCATGGGTACCCCAAAGGCAAAAGCCGGATCGTCAGGCGCTGTTTTCCACTGAAATCACCCGGCAAGTCAAACGAATAGAGCCATGCGACGTACGTCGCATGGCTCTATAAAAAACTATATGCGTCTTGGCCTTAAGGTCGGGCCGTTGTCGCTGCATGGGAAACCGGGGCAACAACCGGCTTGGCATTGTCGGCGTCGATCTTGGCGACCAATTCCTTGGCCGACTTGCCGGCGGTTTGACCGCTGACCGTGGTCGCCTTAGCGCCGAGGAAGCCCTGGGTATTGCCGGGCGACAGGGCGGCCTTCAGATCGCTGGGCAGTTCCGGGGCCGGGGCCGGCGTGGCCATGGCGATTTGCTGCGGCGCGACTTCGATCGACTTCTGATCGTTGTCGATCAGTTGTTGCGCGGCGGCCTGACCCTGCGGCGTATCCTGATAGATGAAGCCGTAGGTCGTGTAGACGGTGGTGCCGAAATCGTTGAGCGGGCCGTACCACACCTTGACCTTGGACCAGTCGCCCTTGTCGGAAACGTCCATGACGTTGACATGGTCTTCGACCTGGCCGCGGCGGCCGTTGATCGGCGACCAGTTGGCGTGGGTGACCTGGATATAGCGGTCGGTGATGATTTGCGAAACGACGGCGACGTGGCCCAGTTTCATCTTGCCTTGCGGGCGGAAGACCAGGACCGAGCCAGGCTTCGGACGGGCGCCTTCGGTATATTTGCCGGTCGCTTTGCCCCACCAGGTCCAGGCATCGCCGAAGATCTGCATGCCGGTGAACTGACGCACGAAGGTGACGCATTGCAGGTAAGGCGAAGCGGAGCCGACCGAGGTACGGCTGCTGATGCGGGTAACGCGGCCAGAAGACACTTTGCCGGAAGATACCTTTGCAGAGGCCTTCACGGCCTTATGCGAAACTTTTTGAGCGGTAGATTTTTGCGAAGCAACGTGAACGCGGGTGGCGGCAGGTTTAGCCGTTGCGTGCGCCGAAGTTTTCGCATAAAGCGGACTGGCAGCGCACAGGATGGAAGCGGCAAATACAAACGCCGACACGGTTTTCTTCACGCACTATACTCCGTGAAAGTTAAGCCCCGTGACTTCGATACAACAGAAAAATAAAATTTCAAACAATTTTTCGCCCTGATCACGTAAAATGTTAACCGTGTTTCGCCAATTGGTAGGTATATTTATAACGCAACACGTCCCCCCAGTTGCGTAAAATACGGCGAAATGGTCGTTCGACCAGATGATGGGCCAACATGGCCAGGGGAATCAGGGCTAACAGCCCGGCCAGCCACCAAAAGAACGGCAACGGCGCATGATTGGTGCCCAAAAGCGCGTTGACGCCTTTCAGCCAGATCCATTTCCACGGCACATAGATCATGTAGACGGCGAAACTGATCTCGCCGAGATAGACGCACAGCGGACTGGACAGGATTCCAGTCTCGCGTCCCTCTCCGTCCCTGCCGAGACCGGCAGAGGACAGGATCAACAGGCCGAGGGCGATAACGATGACGATATCCGAACGGGCAAAGCTGGAGGCGATAATGACCGTCAGGCTGGCGACCGCGGCGCCCGTCGTGGCGATCCATGGCCGGGCAACCGCCCCGGCGCGCCAGGCGAGGTAGAGCGCGCTGCCGAGCAGGAAGCACGGCACGATGCGCAAGGCGCCCCATTGGAAGGTCGCCTCGGTCAAGGGAAAGCCGGCAATGACATAGAAGACGATATAGAGCGCGGTGAGGATCAGGCAGGCCAGGGCAACCGCCAGGATCGGCCGATGACGCAGCGCCCAGGCGGCGGTGGCGACCACCGGGAAACCGAGATAGGCCAGCCACTCGGCGCTGATCGACCAGGACGGATGATTGAATGACGCCGATGCCGCCAATCCCCACGCCTGGGTCAGGGTCAGATGCGCCGGCAGGGCAGCCCAGTTGACGACATTGTCGTCCAACGCGACGCCCTTCAACGCGGCCATACCGGCCAGAACCAGGGTAACCAGCAGGGTTGCGATATGCAGCGGATAGATGCGCGCCAATCGGTGATTGATGAAGGTAAAATAGTCGAACTGTCGCGTCCCGAAGCCTTCGAGATAGACATAGCTCAGGATAAAGCCCGACAGGATGAAGAAGCCTTCGACACCGAGATAGCCCTTGTCGATGAAGCCGATGTGGATACCGCTGTCCAGTTCGTGGATATAGGTGAACAGCACCACCCACAGGGCGGCGAAGAAGCGCAAGGACGTCAGGGGTTTCAAGTGATCCTGGGGCATGGCCGCAGTCTAACCGGCACCCGTTAAAAGGCCGTGTCATTTGCCCTTAAAAAGCGCTCCGGCCAAAGAAAAACCCCTCCGGATAGGGATCCGAAGGGGTTCAAGCAGGGGTGTGGGCCTTATTCAGCTCAAGCGCCGCATGGCTCGCCGCATCGGCGGCGGCGGGCCCTTGCCCGCTGCCAACGGCGGATGAATCGAAATCTCCGCCGTTGGTATTACTTGCGAACCCAGGCGCTGTTGGCGTCCTGGTAATATTCGCCGGCCTTGACCTTGGGCAGGATGATATTGGTATAGGCCGAACCGGCGGCGGCTTCGATCGAGACGCCGTTCTTGGCGGCGGCCTGGCCGTAGACGTCACGGCGACCGGCATTGATCTCATCGACGGCGGCCTTCAGCGACGCATCGCCCGAGCCGGAAACGAAGGCGAGGAAGCCGGTATTGGCTTCACCGACCGTGCCTTGGGCCTTGGCGGCGTCGACAGCGGCCTTGGAGGCGGCGACGTCGGCCATGGCCGGCAGGGCGATCAGGGCACCTGTAGCAACGATCGAGGTCGAGAGAACGGTGGCGGCCAATACGGCCTTAAATATAGAGGTCTTTTTCATATCAGGTCTCACTTTCTAAGCCTGGATTAGAACAAATTGGGGTTCTGCTGCACCAGGGCCTTCACGTCCTGGTCGAGCTGAACCTTCACATTGACGTCGAGCTTGGCGTAGATGGGGGCCAGATTGACATTGACGTTGACCGACGGCGTACACGCCACCAGCGCCAATGCGCTTATCCCTGCAACCGCCGTAAGCATGGCTTTCTTCATAAATGGGTCCCTCTTGAACCTGACTAAGCACTTCCCGAAAAAGTGGACGCCACTTTTCGGATAAGAAGTGCGGCAAAGCAAAAACTATCTCATGGGTACTATATAAACAGATATAGGCTGAACCGTGGCTGAACGGAATGGGGAAATTTCCGTGCAACGCTCCCGGCCGCAAGAAGCCTGCTTATTGCGGCTTGGTGGCCGTATTGGCGTTAAACTGCGCCAGATCATTGAGAATTTCGTCGAGATTGACCGGGATGTCGAGATAGAGCTCGACCGGGGTCTTCGACGGCAGCTTGATCGGCTTCTTCATCCACGCGCCGCTGACATAGTCGAACAGGGAGATGGTCGCCTTCTGCTTTTGCGGTGGATCGAAATAGCCCTTGATGTGGAAATTGACATCGAGGATGCCGCCCTTTTGCGAGTTCAGCTTGGCATCGATCTGGTCGTAGGTGACATATTCCATGGCCTGGAAGGCCAGGTCCTGGAACGGATTAAAATTGGGATCCGAGGCCGCGGCGGCATTGGCATTGGCCGCGGCAAGGGCGGCCGTCGCCGGCGGAGCGTCGGTCGTGACCGTGCCGGTGGCGACGCCGGGCGCTGTGACCGCGGTGCGTTTGACCGATATCTGGCCGGGCGCGTCGGACGCCATATGGCCGTCGACGAAGGTGATATGGCCGCCGGAAACGGTAAACGGCAAGCGGCCGCTCAGGTTTCCCTGGAAGGTCATGCTGGTCGCCAGCGAGGTGGCGGCGATGATCTTGCCGAAATCGAGGCCGTTGAAGCTGAGAGCGCCGGTGATGTCGGACTTGCCGTCGAGCGGGATCGCCATCGGCTCCAGGATAACCGGGCCGCCCGGGCTTTCGACCACGGCCTTTTCCAGCGCGATGCGGTCGGCCAGGAACTGGACGCTGAGGTTCAGATTGTTGAGCGGAACGCCGATCTGCATGGTGTCGATGGTGATCAGCTGACCGGGTTCGGAGGTCAGGGGCGCCAGCGAATTGAAGGCGATCTCGCCCTTCAAGCCTTGGGACACGCCAGTGGCGCCGGTATAGTTCAAGCCATTCAGCTTGAGCAGGCCACCGGAGCTGGCCGTATCCTTGGTCCAGTTGAAGGCGCCGGTGAAGTCGAGGCTACCGCTGACATCCTTGCTCATCAGGACGGTGACCAGCGGGCTGAGATAGGACGGCTGCACGCCGGACGGATCGAACTTCAGGTCTAGCGTCCGGAACGACAGGCTGCCTGTGCCCGCAGCATTGTCGTTGTCGAGATTGATGGCGGCGATGGGGAAGGGCTGGCCCTTGGCGTCCTTGACCGATGGCGTGGCGGCGGTGAAGCGGCCCGCCATGGCCTTGGCGTTCTGATTCAGATCGCCATAGATAATCAGCGGGTTGAAGCGCGTGGCACCGGCCGGCGAGGTGTCGGTTAGCCTGGACGAGGCGAGATGGGCCTTCAGGCCGACGGCGTCGCTGCCGGGAATGGTAAAGGCTTCGAACGTCCCAGCACCGCCGGCCAGGTGAATGATCTCATTGGGGGCATTGAGGGCCAGATTGCTGAAGGCGCCATGCGCCGCCCAGCCGGTCGGGCTGTAGTGGAAGAACAGCGGCCCGGTCTGGCTCAGATTGGCCGACAGGTCGGTCATATGGTCGCCCAGTTCGGCGGATCCGGCGGTAAAGGTGGCGCCGTCCTTGAGCGTGACGTCGAAATTGCCGTTCAACAGGGTGAAACGGCCGCTGCCGTCGACACGGATGTCGCGCACGGGGTCGAAGGTCAGGCCCGCCATCGCGTGGAAATTGCCGGCCAGGGCGCCACTGCGCGGATCGCTGGCGAAACCGTCGACCGTGGCGTCGATTTGCGGCAAGTCGCCACCGCTCAAAGCTATGCCGAACGCCCCAGCCTGGCCGCTCGACAGGAAGGGTTTGCCGGCGACGGAGGTTAGAACAGCCGTTCCGCCGCCGTTCAGCGCCAGTTGCGCGCCGTTCTTCAGGCGGACATCGCTGCGTACGCCGTCGGCCGAGCCATTGAGCGCAATATCAAGGCCCTTCATGCGCAGGCTGAAGCGTTCGAACGCGCGGTCCAACACCACGATAATGTCTTCCGGCGGCGCGGTCGGGGCGCCCGGCGCCGGCTTTTTGAGCAGATCGGCCCGCGCCTGGACACGCGCGGCGACCATGGGTTTCAGGGCCTTGTAGGAACCGCGGTCGCTGGCGACATCGTTGTGCAGGTTCAAGTTCCAGGCGCCCGACGTGTCGCTTTGACCGCTACCGGACAGGGCTACGGTCACAGCGTCAAGGCTGAGGTCGGTCATGCCGGCATGCTGCATCGTCATGCCACCCTTGAACGTGGCGGCCGCGCCGTCGGCACCCGAGGTCAGGTGCAGGTCGGTCAGGTTGATATGGGCATGGTTGAAGGCCAGGTCGCCTTGCTTGAAGGCGCCGATGTCACCGGTCACAGGACCTTGCAGATTAAGGCTCGTCAGGGCGCCTTCGATTCCGGCGGTCAGGGCCAGGTGATCGCCGTTGATCTGGACATCGCGGCTGTCGAGATCGCCCGACTGGATAGCGTCGGCGCGCGCCAGCAGGCGGGACTTGCCGGTAAAGCTGCTGCCGGTCAGGCTCGACTTGATCTGGCCGTCGAGATCGAGATTGGCTTCCAGGCCGGTGAAGGACGATGTCGGCATGACGGCGTCGTCGGCGCGGAAGGCAAAAGTGCCGGACATGGCGCCGGTGAAGGCCTCGGCCATCGATTTGGAGTCGCGATAGGGCAACAGGGAATCGATACTGACGGCCACGCCTTTCAGGTGCAGCGGTTGTGTCGGTTCGGCGACTTCGGTCGCATCCGTGCCCTTGACGTCCCAGCTGTCGGCATCGACCTTGGCGACAACATGAAGTTGGTCGCCATTATTGGGCGCAGCAACGCTTTGGGCGGTGACCGTGGCGGCATTGAGATCGCCCTCGCCCATCGGCCCGCGCAAATGGGTTTTCGGCACCGACAGAGTCAGGTATCTGAGCAGGCCGTTGTGCAGCTTGGCGTCGCCGCGGCCATGTACGACGCCGTAGTCCGAGGTGAGCCGGACATCGGCGCCATCGATGATGATATCTTCAGGTGGCGGCGCGTTCAGTTGCTTCGGATTCGGTTTAGCCGTCAGGGCGTTTTGCACCACCTTATCGAGCGAGCCGAAGTTGAGCTTGCCGTTTAGATAGGAAAACTGGACGACCGGCTTGACCAGGTGCAGGTTCTTGATGCGCGCCAGGGGCTGCCCGCCGCCGAAAAAATTCAGGCTATAATCGACGTCGAAACTGTCGATGCGCAGCTCAGGATGGGCCTCGTCGCCGACATAGATGGTGCCGGTGGTGTGGCTGAGGCTTAAGGCGTCGAACTTGATATGGGCGTTGGCGCCCTGCCCCCTCAGCCAGGATTGCACGACCTCGGCGGCGATTTCCTTGCGCGCGGCATAGGAGACAACACCGATGGCGGCGGCGCCCCACAGGGTCAACCATAGCCAGCTCGAGGCCTTGATGCCGCCTTTTTTGGGCGGTCCTTTGCCGTTTTTCGGGCCGTTTTTGGGGTTTCGCGATGGCGGACGGCCCGGCAGGCCGATCGAGTCGTCGTCACCCGCCGGCGCGCCGCCGTCAGGCCCGGCGCCACGCGAAAAGCTGTCGCCGGCGCTCGTGTGCACGGGAAACCACAAGGCTTCGTCGTCGGTGAGGGAGGGCGATGGGCTCATACGGTCTTTTAAACGGCTTCTGCGCTAACCATGTTTGGAACGGTACACTATCACGCAAACTTGTTAAAAATTGTGGACACTTTCAGATTCTTTTCGCACGCTAGGTAAGGTTTGTGCCCGAATTCGGGCGCAAATTCGCTTGACAGTGTTTTTTATGGCTCACTTACGATTTGCGCCATTTTTCCACATCGAATGAGACGGTTAGCACGCAACCGCATACCATGGCTATCCGGTCGCCTGTTTTGTTAACGCCTCATTTACCATTCTTAAGCTTCATTTTAACCTTATTGAGCTAAAAGCCCTACCCGAAAACGCCGTTTGGGAGGTGCAAAAGTGCCTCATTTTGGCCTTATTTTGGCGTAAACGGAGCCTTTCGCAACACCAAGACTCAGGTCATGGTGCCACCCAAGCTCGGTGGTCCGGCCTGACTGCCTATACCACGGGGCCGAACAAAAACTGCCTCAGGGAGCTTTGTCGAAACGCCGCGAGCGGCGGAATACGTCTTTGAATTTCGCCTTCGCCCGCTAAACAGGACTGTCAGTACCGCATTCATGGCTCAAATCGATCCCCGCCGCCAACCTGTCCGCCTGACGCCGATGATTTTCGCATCGGCGATCGCGTTGACGGCTGGCTTCGGCCTGTGGCAAGTGCTGCAGCCGGTGACGGGTTTCGCCACGCCGATGGATCCGACGGCCGCCATGGCGCTGGAGACCCAGGCCTATGCCGAAGCCGCCGCCCGCCCCGGCTACAGCCAGCCGATCGACGTTCCCATTTCATTGCGCGGCAACGAAACCCTGGCCGACGCCATTGCGCGCATGGGCGTGTCGCCCAATGAAGCCGCTACGGCGGTGGCCCTGTTGTCCAATTCCTTCAATGTCGCCAGCCTGAAGGCGGGCTTAAGCCTCGAAGCCGCGATTGCCAAGCCCTTGTCCGGCTCGAACCTGCCGGTACAGCTTCTCGGCCTGACCGTGCGCACCGGACCGGCGCGGCAATTGACCATGACCACGGATGGCGACGGCGTCATGCGCCTGCGCGCCCTGGAAGAGCCCATTCGCGCTGAACGCCGCGTCGCCATCGGCACGATCGACGGCTCCTTGTTCACCTCGGCCGCGGCGCTGGGCGCCACGCCGTCCCTGACCGCCCAGGTGGTCAAGCTGTTCGCCCACAAGCTCGACTTCGAACGCGATATCCAATCGGGCGACACCTTCAAGCTGGTCTTCGACCGCAAGGTCACCGAAAGCGGCCGAACCGTCGAGGCGGGCAATCTGCTTTATGCCGAAATCGAAGCCAAGGGCGGCGTCGATCGCTTCTATTCCTTCCAGCCCAAGGGCGACAAGACGATCGAGTTTTACGACGAGAACGGCAAGAACATCAAAGGTTTCCTGCTGACCACGCCGGTCTATGGCGCGCGTATTTCTTCGACCTTCGGCATGCGTTTCCACCCGATCCTCGGCTTCAACAAGATGCATACCGGCATCGATTTCGCGGCACCGATCGGTACCCCGATTCAGGCTGCCGGCGACGGCGTCGTCCAGGACGCCAAGTGGTGGGGTGGTTATGGCCGCTGGGTCCGCATTTCGCACAACAAGGACTGGGATACGGGTTACGGCCACATGTCCGCCATCGCCGTGTCGCCGGGCCAGCACGTCGTTCAGGGCCAGATCATCGGTTATGTCGGCTCGACCGGCCGTTCGACCGGCCCGCACCTGCACTTCGAAGTCTGGCACGATCACGTGGCCATCGATCCCAAGAGCGCCAAGGTTCCCGACAGCAATATGTTGCAAGGCGGCGACCTGATCGCCTTCCGCGCCCGCAAGAGCGAAATCGACGGCATGATCGCCATGGCCGACGTCAAGCGCTCGGGCGACGACAGCCATAATGAGAGCCTGGCGATGAACTCCGGCGATTATCACTTCGAAAACGAAGACCAGACCAGCCGTCCGACGGTGTTGACCGCGACCGAGGCCACGCCGGTGCGGACCAATAACCTGGCGCCATTGCGTCCGGCGCTGTCGACCACCCGCGGCATGAAATAGGATTGCCGGGCCGGTGACGCCGTTTGCCAGCCCTGAAGTCGCCGCCGTTTTTTCCAACTATCCTGAAACCGCGCGCCCGCACATGCTGGCCCTGCGCGAGCTTGTGTTCGCCGCGGCCGCCGAGACAGCCGGCGTCGGCCTTTTGGAAGAAACGCTGAAATGGGGCGAGCCGGCCTATCTGACCAGCAAGAGCAAGAGCGGCAGCACTGTGCGCATGGATTGGAAGGCAAGGACGCCCGATATGTGCGCGCTCTATTTTAATTGCCAGACGGATTTGGTCGAGCGCTTTCGCACCCTGTTCGGTGACGCGCTTGGCTTTGAGGGCAATCGCGCCGTTCTTGCGCCGGTGGCGAAACCTTTGCCGGAAGAGATGCTCAGGACCTGCATCATCGCGGCCCTGACCTATCATCGCGACAAGGCGTTACTCTAGCCTGTCCGCCCTGAAGAGAGGCGGGAACAGCTTCGCCCAGACGCCGGTGACGATCAACGAGCCGATGCCGCCGAACAGGGCCGCATTGATCGGTCCCATCAGGCGCGCCATGACGCCGGTTTCGAATTCACCCAGCTCGTTCGACGCCCCGATGAACAGGTAGGATACCGAGGCGACCCGGCCGCGCATGGCGTTGGGCGTGACGATCTGGACCAGGGTGCCACGGACATAGACGCTGATCATGTCGGCGGCGCCGAGCACGATCATGGCGGCGATGGACAGCCAGATCATTTTCGACAAGCCGAAGACGATGGTTGCCAGGCCGAAAACGGCGACCCCGCCGAACATCCACGGACCGGCATGCCGCCGGATCGGCGTGTTGGACAGGATGAAGGAGGTGATGATGGCGCCGATGGCCGGCGAGGCGCGCAGCAGGCCGAACATCTGGGGCCCGGCCTGGAGGATATCCTTGACATAGATGGGCATGAGGGCCGTGGCGCCTCCCAACAGAACGGCGAACAGGTCGAGCGAAATGGCGCCGAAAATGACCTTGTTGCTCCAGATGTAGATCATGCCTTCCTTCAGCATGGTCATTTTCGAACCCGAGGGCGCGTCGGGCGCGGTGGGTGTCCGGATGGTCAGGACCAGGGCGGCGGCGATCAGCACCAGGATGGCGCAAAAGCCGTAGGCGAAACGCGGCGAGAAGCCGACCAGGACGCCACCGAGCGCCGGGCCGACGATCAGGCCGGTTTGAAAGGCCATGGAATTGACGGCGATCGACTTAGGCAGGATGTGCTTCGGCACCAGCATGGGACCGATGGCGGAACTGGCCGGGGCGCTGTAGGCGCGTAAGGCGCCGAGCACGGCGCTCAAGGCAAACAAGCCCCAGAACGGCGGATGCGGCAAGAACGAATAGGCGAAGAACGCCGCCGAGAGGGCCAGTTGCGCCAGCATGACCAGGCTGACGATCTTTTTGCGGTCGTGGCGATCGGCGACAATGCCGGCCGGGATGGTGAAGGCGAACAGGGTAATGAACTGCGCCAGACCGATCAGCCCGACATAAAGCGCCGATTGCGCCACGCCCTCGGTGCGGCGGGCGATTTCGTAGACCTGCCAGGCGATGGCGGCGCTTTGGGCCGAGGTGCCGAGCACGCCGAACAGGCGCGCCAAGAAGAAATTGCGGAAATCCGGGATTTGCAGGGGATGGCGGTTGTCTTCGGGCTCCGGCAGGGCTTCGGCGACAGGCGGGACGGATTGCGGCGTGGACACAGGCAGAGGCCTTCGATTATTTAGACGCGCGGATTTTGAGTCTTCCCCCGGACTAGAAAGGCTCTTAGAGGAAGACTCATGGCGAGAATAGTCTTTTCGCGAAGAAATCCTCGCATTGGCTCGGGCGGGCGGTCGCCCTTGCCAAGTCAGTGCGAAGAGGCATTGCCTTGGAAGAATATATGCTCGACGTCGTAAAACTGACCCAAAGTCTTATCAGCCGGCCATCGGTGACGCCGGTCGATGCCGGTGCCATGGATACGGTACAATCGGCCCTGGAGGGGTTGCGTTTCACGTGCACGCGGCTGCGTTTTGGCGAGATCGAGAACCTGTATGCCCGGCGCGGGACGGCCGCGCCCAATCTGTGTTTCGCCGGCCATACCGATGTCGTGCCGAGCGGTGTGCGCAACCTGTGGCGTTACGACCCGTTCGGCGCCGAGATCCATGACGGGGCGGTGATCGGCCGCGGCGCCGTCGACATGAAGGGCGGCGTGGCGGCCTGGATCGCCGCTGTGTCACGCGTCGAGGTTGCGGGCAGCCTGTCGTTTTTGATCACCGGTGACGAAGAAGGCGATGCCGTCGATGGCACGCGCCAGGTCGTGGCGTGGTTGAAAGACCAAGGTGAGGTCATCGATCATTGCATCGTCGGCGAGCCGTCGTCATCGGCGGTTTTGGGCGATATGATCAAGGTCGGGCGGCGCGGTTCGATCAACGCCCTGTTCACCGTCACCGGCAAGCAGGGGCACGTCGCCTATCCGCAGCGCGCCTTGAACCCCGTGCCGATTCTGGTCGATTTGTTGGCGGCGTTGAAGGGACGGAAGCTGGACGACGGTTACGAGTCGTTCCCGCCGTCGAACCTCGAAATCACCAGCATCGATGTCGGCAATGCCACGACCAATATCATCCCTCAGGAAGCGCGGGCGCGGGTCAATATCCGCTTCAATCCGGCGCATACCGGAGCGGAGTTGGCGGTGTGGATGGAACGCTTGGCGGCCGACCATGCGGGGGCTTCGGGCGCCGCGATCGAGTGCCAGGCGCGCATTTCCGGCGAGGCTTTCCTGACCGAGGCGGGGCCGTTCGTCGATGTCATCGCCGAGGTTATCCGCGAGCGTTTCGGCATCGAGACCGATCGCTCGACGACCGGCGGCACATCGGATGCGCGCTTTATCCGCGACCTGTGTCCCGTCGTCGAATTCGGCCTGGTCGGGACCACCATGCACCAGATCAATGAATGCGTGCCGGTGGCCGATTTAGAGGCCCTGACCGATGCCTATCAGGCCTTGATCGAGGCGTATTTCTCGAAGTTCGGTTCCGCGTCGTAGGTCACCTGGGTCAGGTAGAGGCCGTGGGCCGGGGCGACCTGGCCACAAAGATTGCGGTCTTTCGCCGCCAGGGCGTGGGCGACATAGCCGATCTCGCGGCGGCCGGTGCCGACATCGACCAGGGTGCCGGTCATGGAACGGACCTGGTGGTGCAGGAACGATCGGGCAGCAAAGACCAGGTGGACCTCTTCCCCGACGCGGGCGACGCGGGCGATGTCCAGGGTCTTGACCGGCGACTTGGATTGGCAGGCAATGTAGCGGAAGGTGGTGAAGTCGTGCTGGCCGATCAGGGCTTGGGCGGCCTGGCGCATGGCGTCGACATCGAGCGGTTTCTTGACGTGCCAGACGCGGCCTTGATCGAGCGCCGGCGGGGCTTCGCGGTTAAGGATGCGATAGAGATACATCCGCCCAGTCGCTGAAAAGCGGGCGGAGAATTCGGCGTCGACTTCGGAGGCTTCGAGCACGGAAATCGGTTCTGGGAACAGGTGGGCGTTGATGGCGTCGCGCACGACTTTCGGCCGAAAGGTCTTGACGAGGTCGAAGGTGACGACGGCGCCGGTGGCATGGACGCCGGTGTCGGTGCGGCCAGCGGTCGTCAGGCGCAAGTGTTCACCGGTGAATTTGAAGATGGCGGCTTCAAGCGAGGTCTGAACCGTCGGCAGATCGCCCTGGGCCTGGAAGCCGCAATAGGGCCGGCCGTCATATTCGATGAGCAGGCGGTAACGTGGCACTATCGCAACCGATCGCCGGGCTGTAGCAAGCCACCATTGAGGAAGTCGGCGGCGTCTTGCGCGGCCTTGCCCTCACGCTGGACACGCAGCAACTCGATGACGCCGTCGCCGGTGGCGATTTTCAGGCCGCCGAGCAGGCGGGTGCCGGCGGCCTCGCCGGTCGCCAGATCGGAGGTGCGCGACATCAGGACCTTCAGGCGTTGTTCGCCCCTGGGCGTGTCGACGATCGTCCAGGCGCCGGGAAAGGGTGACAGGCCGCGGATATGGAAATCAAGCTCGCGCGCCGGCCGCGACCAGTCGATGCGGGCCTCTTCGGGGGTGATCTTTTTGGCATAGCTGGCTTCGCCGGCCTGTTCCTGTTCGTTGGCGCCGCCGCGTTCGATGGCCGCCAGTGCGACCGGCAGGAGCGAGGCGCCAAGCAGGGCCAGCTTGTCGTGGACGGTCTGGAAAGTGTCTTTGGCGGTGATTTCGGTGCGACCCGACAGGATGATGGGCCCTTCGTCGAGGCCTTCCGACATGCGCATAACATCGACGCCGGTAAAGGCGTCCCCAGCCATGATGGCGCGTTGGATGGGGGCAGCGCCACGCCAGCGCGGCAGCAAGGAGGCATGGAGGTTGAAGCAGCCGAGCGGCGGGTGATCGAGGACGGCCTTTTTGAGGATCTGGCCATAGGCGACGACGATACAGGCGTCGATGTCGAGGGCTTCGAATTCGGCGATGGCTTCGGGCGCCTTCATCGATTTCGGCGTACGGACTTCGATGCCGAGGCTTTGGGCGAACAGGTGAACGGGCGACGGGCTGAGGACCTGGCCCCTGCCCTTCGGCGCCGGCGGTTGGGTATAGACGCAGACGACTTCATGGCCGCTGGCGACCAGTTCGGCCAGGGCTTTGACGGCGAATTCGGGGGTGCCCATAAAGGCAAGACGCATGACTTCGGTCCTCGGTTACGGCGCGAGGTCTAAACGCAAAGGCTTGGCGGAGCAAGCCTTATGCGGCTTGGGTGCGATTGAGCTTCTTGACCTTCGAGACGGCGCGGTCGCGCTTCAGGCGCGACAGGTGGTCGATGAAGAGGACGCCTTCGAGGTGATCCATCTCGTGCTGGATACAGGTGGCGAAAAGGCCTTCGGCGTCTTCCTCGACCTGTTCGCCCTGGTAGTTGAGATAGCGCAGCTTGACCTTGGCCGGGCGCAGAACCTCGTCATAGACTTCCGGCACGCTGAGGCAGCCCTCTTCGTAGGGCGCCAGCTCTTCCGACTTCCAGACGATTTCCGGATTGACGAAATAGCGCGGATTCTTGACACCCTCGGCATCGGGCTCGGCGCCTTCGGGTTTTTCCTGCAGGTCCATGACGATGACGCGCACGGGCTCGCCGATCTGCACGGCGGCCAGGCCGATGCCGGGCGCCTCGTACATGGTTTCAAGCATATCGTCCATCAGGGCGCGCAAAGCGTCGTCGACTTTATCGACGGGCTTGGACACCTGCTTGAGGACAGGGTGGGGTACAGTCAGGATTTCGCGTAAGGCCATGAGCGGGATGTAATATTTGTCAGTATAAAAATCAAGCGGGCTCGTCTTCGGCGGTCGCCAGGGCCTGTAATTTGGCCGCCACCTTGGGCTGGGATTCGATGGCCGGCAGGTCGGGCATGGTCTTGCCCTGGTGCTCGACCTGGAGATCTTCGAAGCGCTTGGCCTGGGTCAGGACCTTGGTCTCTAACGAACCGACAAAGGCATTGTACTTGTCGACGGCGCGGGTCAAGGACGTGCCCATATCGGCGACGTGCCCGCCCATGACCGACAGGCGAGCATAGAGTTCGCGGCCCAGTTCGGCGATGTGGGAGGCGTTCTTCATCTGGTCTTCGACGCGCCAGCCATAGGCCACGGCCTTGCACAGGGCGAACAAAGTGGTGGGCGTGACGATGATGACCTTCTTGTCCATGGCTTCGGTCATCAGGTCGGGCGCATATTCCAAAGCCGCGGCCAGCAGGCCGTCGCCCGGGATGAACATGGCGACGAAATCAGGCGAGACCTGGTCCTTGAACTGGTCCCAATAGGCCTTGGCCGACAGGTCGCGGACGTGGCCGCGCATGGCCTGAGAATGGTTGCGCATATGCAGTTCGCGCATGGCCTCGTCGGTCGCTTCGGCGGCGCCGAGATAGGCCGTCAGGTTGACCTTGGCGTCGATGACGAAGATGGCCGACGACTTGTCGCCCGGCAGTTTGACGACGACGTCGGGGCGGCGGCGGCCTTCGTCGGTATCGAGATTATGCTGTTCGACGAAGTCGAAACGCGCCGACAGGCCCGCGGCCTGGAGGACGTTGCGCAGGACCTCTTCACCCCATTTGCCCTGGACGCCGGCGCCGCGTTTCAGGGCGCCGGCCAGTTTTTGCGTCACTTCGCGGGTGGCGTGGGAGGCCGCCAGCATATCGGCTATCTGTTGTTTCAGGCCGCCGGTTTCGCCGACGCGGGCCTCTTCCATGGCCTTGACCTGGGCTTCGAAGCGGGTGAGGTGTTCGGCCACCGGTTTCAGGCTGCTGTTCATGCGTTCGAGGGCCAGCTTTTCGCGGGCAACGAAGGATTCCTCAGCGCGTTTCAGCAGGGAGTCGCTGGAAGCCTGCATGGCCTGGTGCGACACCAGTTGGAACTGCTCGCTCATGGCGGCGCGGGCGTCTTCGAGCCCGCGGGCGCGTTCCCTGACCTGGGACAGTTCGTTGGAGGCGGTCATCAGCTTGTCGCCCAGGTCTTCGTTGCGGGCACGCAGACGTTTGGTCTCGGTGAAGGCGAGGAACCAGGCGCCGGCGAAAACGGCAGCTACGCCAAGCAGGACGATGATAAGGACTGTGGACGTGTTCATGCCTTGTTCTCTAGCTGGATTCTGGGCCGCTTGCAAGAATGCGGAATCGCTGCCAGTCTTGTTAGAGCTCAAGCGCCGCATGGCTCCTCGCAACGGCTCGGGCGGGCGCTTGCCCGCTGCCAATGGCGATGAGTCTCATTCGCCATTGGTATTAGCTTGAGCAAGGGGTAATGCGATGAATTTCAAGGCGGCGGCGCACAAGGTTATTATCGGCAAGACGCCGTGGACCTATCTTTATCTGGTGCTGATTCCCTTTATCAACTGGTGTTTCGAGCACGTGCCGACCTTCAACCTGCCGACCGGCGGCGACTGGAATCCGATGACGGTGGTGACCGGCCTGGTGTTGGTGGTCAGGGATTTCGCCCAGCGCGAAATCGGCCACTGGATCTTTATTTTCCTAGCTATAGGCCTGGTTTTGTCGGTCTATACGTCCGATCCGACGATCGCCTTTGCCAGCGCCTGCGCCTTCGCCATCAGCGAAACCATTGACTGGGCCCTGTTCACCTTTGCCAAGCTGCCCTTGTCCAAGCGCATCTTCGTCTCCGCCGGTATTTCCGGGCCGATCGATGCGGCGGTTTTCCTGTGGATCGCCAGCTATTCCATCCCCGGCATTTTCAATATCTGGTCGCTGCTGGCCTCGGTCGTCAGCCGGCTCCTGGGGTGTCTGGTGGTCTACCTGCTGATGAAGCACCGCGAAAAGAAGGCGGCTTTGGCGGCGGGTTGAGCCCGCCCATTCCGGGCGGCCTTATGCAGTAGTCAACCCGCGGCATAGCGCACCATATTTTGTTGAATCTATTCGATTTTCAGCGTCCTAATGCAGAGCCTCCTAAACGGTAATAGGTGGCCGCTTTTTCGCAAATCCGAGCCTCCGCGCGGCGGCATGAATAGCATTGACGCATCGCGTCATCGGCCATATTGTCGGACATAATAAATGCCAAGAAACAGCACAGGAAACAGACGCCATGACGACATCCCGTTATCGACGGTTTATTGGCGCCATGGCGGCCGTGGGCTTTATGGCGTTTGCGGCGGTCGGCGCGGCAACGGCGGAAACGCACGCGCCGAAAATGGACACGGTCCTTTATGGCGTGGCCTATTACGACGAATATTCGCCTTATGAACGGCTGGACGAAGACGTCAGGATGATGAAGGCGGCGGGGATCACCGTCGTGCGCATCGGTGAATCGACCTGGGGCACCATGGAGCCGCAGGAAGGGGTTTACGATTTCAACCATATCGACCGCGTCCTGAAGGCCATGGACAAGGCCGGGATCAAGGTCATTGTCGGCACACCGACCTATGCCATTCCGACCTGGATGGCGCGGAAATACCCGGATGTGCTGGCGACGACGCCCGGCGGCAAGAATATCTATGGCGTCCGGCAAAACATGGACATCACCAATCCCGACTATCGCCGGGCGGCCGAGCGGACGATCCGCGCCATGATCGCCCACGTTCGCGACAATCCGGCGGTGATCGGCTATCAGGTCGATAACGAAACCAAGCCCTATAATGTCAGCGGTCCCGCCGTTCAGGCGGGCTTCGTCAAGGTGATGCAAGAGCGCTTTCCCGACCTGAAGGATCTCAACCAGGCCTATGGTCTCAACTACTGGAGCAACCGCATCAATAGCTGGGAAGATTTTCCTTCGGTCGACGGCTCCATCAATGCCAGTTTGTCGAATGCTTTCACGGCCTATCAGCGCGACCTGGTCACCGAATTTCTCGCCTGGCAGGCCGGCATTGTCGATGAGTTGAAGCGGCCCGATCAGTTCGTGACGCAAAACTTCGATCTCGACTGGCGCAATGCGTCCTATGGCATTCAGACCCAGGTCGATCATTTCGCGGCGGCGAAGGCGCTGGATATAGCCGGCGTCGATATCTATCACCTCACCCAGGACAAGCTCACCGGCACGGAGATCGCCTTTGGCGGCGACCTGGCGCGATCGATGAAGGGCGGGCAAAACTATCTCGTCATCGAGACCAATGCGCAGGGCTTTCCCGAATGGACGCCCTATCCCGGCCAGTTGCGGCTCCAGGCCTTCAGCCATTTTGCCTCCGGCGCCAATATGGTGGAATACTGGCATTGGGCGACCACCACCAATGCCGCCGAAACCTACTGGCGCGGGCTGCTGACTCAGGACTATTCGCCCAATCCGACCTATCAGGAGGCCATGACCATCGGCGCGGACCTGAAGCGGATCGGGCCGGGGATCGTCAACCTGAAGAAGGACAATACGGTCGCCATCTATTTTTCCAACCGCGCCCAGGACGCGTTCAATGCGTTCAAGCCCGGGCAGACGGCCTATAATGACGTGCTGCGGCCCTATTACGACGCGCTTTATCGGATGAATGTCGAGGCCGACCTGGTCGATCCTTCGACCCAGGATCTGTCGCGCTACAAGCTCATCATCGTGCCGGCTCTGTATGCGGCGTCGGACGCGGAGATCGCCAAGCTCAATGCCTTCGCCAAGGCCGGCGGGCAGTTGGTCTATACTTTCAAGAGCGGTTTTTCGGACGAGAATACCAAGGTGCGGACGGTGACCCAGCCCGGTTTGATCAGCGAAGCGGCTGGGGTGGGCTATAGCCAGTTCACCGTGCCGGACCATGTCGGTTTGAAGGGGAACCCGTTTGGCGTGGCGCCGGCGGATAATGAGGCCAAGGTATGGATGGAGTTTTTGACGCCGACCACGGCGCAGACCCTGGCCTATTACGACCATCCGGTATGGGGCAAATATGCCGCGGCGACGTTGAACAGCTACGGCAAGGGCCAGGTCGAATATGTCGGCTTTATGCCGAGCGCCGCGGTTATCGACAAGATCGTCACTGGCGCCGTCAAACGCGCCGGCCTGTGGGGCGTGGCCCAGGAGGTCGCCTTCCCCATTATCCTCCGCAGCGGGGTCAATGGCCAGGGGCGGACCTTGCACTATGTGCTGAACTATTCCGACAAGCCTCAGTCGATGGTCTATCGGTTTGGGAATGCGTCGGACCTGTTGACGGGGGTAAAGGTGGCATCAAATGCAGAGATGACGCTCCCGCCGTGGGGTGTGTTTATTCTCGAAGAGGCACGTTGAGTGAAAAAGTGGCGCGCATAAGGGGTCTGTTTTGCCGCTTAAGGGCCGGGAAATCGGACAGATAGGGCGATTTGAGCCGGTTTTTGCATCTTTCGTGGCGGAAATCTCGCCTTTTTTGGATGACGGAATCGGCGTCGGTAGGCTGTTTGGGCGAAGAATCTGAATTGGGTGAGTTTTTTTCATCCAATTTCATCCAATTAAAATTCGGATTATGTGAAAAAGGGGCCAGTTTTGCGGATTTGGCCTTAGTTTTTGAGGGTAAGCCGTCCGGAGCCTGGGTTTACTGCCAGATTCCTTGCTCGCTGAGAATGTCTTTGCAGCAATCTCTGCATGACTCAAACAAATTGGCTCCGGCGACCTCGGGGCCTTTCACACCCTGCACCAAGGATTGGTCATGCGACTCCCGATAAGAAATCAGTACGATCGACCGCTCACGATCTTCATCGAACCTATCTGCGACGCGTTCGAAATACCTGTAGGTGGCGAGGCGATCCTTCGCCTCGAGGACGGCTTGCCTCACTCCATCGAGGTCAGTGATGCATGGGTGACGATTTATGACGAGGGATGCTCCGCGACCGTCGAAGTCGTTTCCAAAGAAGATAAAAGGATCGATGACGCTCTCAGGCTTGCGGGTACATGGCTTCACAGGTTCGGCGCGAAGAACGAAGCCAAGCTGATCGATAGGGTCGTCGAAGATCTTGAACCTGTCGCAGGGTATTTTACGGCGCGGAAGCAGGTCTTCGCAGCCTTTCACGATGGACTAGCAAACGAAGAGCAGCAAGTTTCAGTCAATAATGAGCCGCGGGATGAGACCTTGGCGGCGTGTTACCGCGCCGGCGTGCAAGCTGCTCGCCTTAACCGCGCCGCGCGAGAGAACCGCTCATTCCCTGAATTGAGCGCCGCAGCGCCGCTGGATACAGAAACGGTGCGAGGGGCTTTCGCTCGTGCCTTGGTCAATGGCATGTAACCTTCGCCTTTCCAATCATTGGGCGCTTCAGGCGCGCTTCCAAGAGAGCCGCAATTCCGCAAGGCCGGGCTAAGCTCCCCGCTTCGCAGCGAGGCGATTCACACATCGTATAAATAGCAGCTGAATAAAGGCCTTTGAGTCGGTTTTCAGCTTGAAGGCCCCCACCACAGCATCTAGAGCGTACCGCGCGTCGTGCGGTCCACCGCCCCGTCCCGGAACGGTATAAGATATTGATTTTACTTACTCTTATGCTCCCAACTTGGCCGCCGCCGAGGCTGAGGGACCATATGCGGCGACTAAATTCAATCATCAGGCCCTAGTTTTTGAGCGTAAATCCGTCGGGAGCCTGGGTTTCTTTATAGTCCCGGAAGTACATGTCCATATAGATTTCGACGGGTGCGGGCGCATTGCGGCAGGTGACGTCGAAGACATCGAGGATATGGCCGAAGACGCCCATGCCGACATTGCCCGGGCGCTTGAACTTCGGCGCCTTGCCGTCCGAGCAGCGCAGGTGTTTCAGATAGTTTTCTTCGCCGCGCGGCATGTCGACCCGGACGGGATTTTCCTTGCTGCCCAGAGGGTGTTTGGCGGCTTCGGCCAGGCGGGCGTCGATATCGGCCGGTTGACCGCCGAGGGCGACGAGAAGATCGGACATGTCTTCGTCACTCATGCCGGCTTCTTCTGAAGAGCTCGATGAGGTGCTTTGTGCGGCCGTTTGGTCCTGGGCGACGGATGTATGGGCGGCGGTCAGAGCCAGAGTGAGGCTGACGGCTATAACCGTTGTGGATATGATTTTCATGATGAAGCTCCCCCTTAGGTCGGTGAGATTAGCGTAGCCGGCCGCTATCTTCTACTCTTAAAAGCGCGGAAGGTGGTGCCGTCGTCGAGCCCGGCGCGGCTGCGTTAGAATGTGTTGAACTGCTCGGTGGCCCCCTCCGTCGCGGACTACGCGCAAGAGCGCGAGCGCCGCGCCACCTCCCCCGCTGCGCTGCGCTCGCAAGGGAGGAGAAGCTTTTTTATTGGATTATCGCGCATCGCGGCGTGTAAAAGGCCCGGTTTTTGGATGAGAGGCTAGCCGGCTAGCGACGCGGGTATACTTCATACCCGCTAGCGACGACTGCGACGCCTATCGCCAAAAGCCGGTGACTTTTACCGGCGGGATTTGAAGGCGTGGGCAATGGTCCCATCGTCCAGCCAGTCGAGTTCGCCGCCGACCGGGACGCCGCGGGCCAGGTGGGTGATGGTGACCTGGTTGCCGAAGCCTTTGAGGCGGTCGGCGATATAGTGGGCCGTGGTTTGGCCTTCGACCGTGGCCGGCAGGGCCATGATGATTTCGTGGATATGGCCGTCGCGGACGCGTGAGATCAGGCTGTCGAGACGGAGGTCGTCAGGGCGGACGCCGTCGAGCGCCGACAGGAGGCCGCCGAGGACATGGTAATGGCCGGAAAAGGCGCCAACGCGCTCCATGGCCCAGAGTGCGCTGTCTTCTTCGACGACGCAGATCATGGTGCGGTCGCGTGATGGGTCCGAGCAGGTGGCGCACGGGTTTTGGGTCGAAAGCGAGCCGCAAATGGTGCAGGAAGTGACCTTGTCAGAGGCGTCCTGCATGGCGAGGGTGAGCGGGATCAGGAGTTGTTCACGCCGTTTTAGGAGCGCGAGCGTGGCGCGGCGGGCCGAGCGCGGGCCGAGGCCTGGGAGTTTGGAGAGGAGCGCCATCAGGCGTTCGATTTCGGGTCCGGCGCCGGGCATTATGCGCGCCTCGAAAGAAAGTAAGAGGCCCCACCACCACGCCCTACGGGCGCGGTCCCCCTCCCCGGCAAGCGGGGAGGATCAAGAAA
>NZ_JBFUDD010000005.1:0-283743 GCF_056404915.1 Asticcacaulis sp. P2_B1
CTTGATCCTCCCCGCTTGCCGGGGAGGGGGACCGCGCCCGGAGGGCGTGGTGGTGGGGTCTCTTGCTYTCTTAAAGTCTGACGGCAATTCCGGCCTGGCGAAGATCACGCTTCAAGTCGGGAATGGCAATGATTTTCTTGTGAAAAACGCTGGCCGCCAAGGCACCCGATACATCGGCCTGGTCGAAAACCTCGGCGAAGTGTTCGACGGCGCCGGCCCCGCCCGAGGCCACCAAAGGGATATCGATCAGGTCGCGCACCAGACGAAGTTGCTTGATATCGTAACCCTTGCGCACGCCGTCCTGGTTCATGCAGTTGAGCACGATCTCGCCGGCGCCGCGGTCACGCGCCTCGACGACCCAATCGAGCGTCCGCCGGCCGACCGTGCGAATCTTGTCCGGGTCGCCGCTGTATTGGTGGACGAAATAGTCGCCGTCGCTTTCCCGCGAGTCGATGCCGACCACGACACATTGCGAGCCGGCCATCTCGGCCAGTTCGTTGATCAGGTCCGGGCGTTCCAAAGCCGGTGAGTTGATCGACACCTTGTCGGCGCCGGAGTTCAAACACCGCACCGCTTGTTCCGCGGTGCGGATACCGCCGGCGACGCAGAACGGAATATCGAGGGCGCGGGCGATCTGCGACACCCAGGCATAGTCGACCGTGCGGCCCTCGCTGGAGGCCGTGATGTCGTAGAGCACCAGCTCGTCGGCGCCTTCGTCGCGGTAGCGCATGGCCAGGTCGACGGCGTCGCCCAGCACTTCGTGGCCGACGAACTGCACGCCCTTGACGACCTTGCCGTCCTTGACGTCGAGGCAGGGAATGATCCGTCTAGCCAACATTCAGCGCCGCCTTCAGGTCGATGAGACCCTCATAGATGGCCTTGCCGACAATAGCGCCGTGGACGCCCAAGGCCTTCAAATCATAAAGGTCTTCGATGGAACGGACGCCGCCGGACGCCTGGATTTCGAGGTCCGGACGCTTTTGCCGCAAGGCGCGCATCAGGGCCATGTTCGGTCCCATCAACATGCCGTCGCGCGACACGTCGGTGACCAGGATACGCTGGGCGGCGCCAGCCGGATAATAGTCGAGCACGGTCCACAGCGACAGACCGGAGCCTTCGACCCAGCCATGCAGGGCGACATCCCAGTCGTCACCCGATGGCAGGACATCGAGGGCGAGCGTAATGCGGTCCTTGCCGAAATCGCGCAGCCAGCCGCGCACTTCGTCGGGCGACTTTGCCGCCGCCGAGCCGACCACCACCGAGGCGACACCGCGATCGAGCAGAGCCTGGACGTCCTCGCGCGTGCGCACGCCGCCGCCGGTCTGGATCTTGGCGCGCGACGCTTCGGCCAACCGGCCTATCAGTTCATGCTGCTGCGGAGAGCCCGCCTTGGCGCCGTCGAGATCAACGATATGCACCCATTGCGCATGTTCTTGGTTGAACAAGGCCAGGCGCTTGAACGGATCGCTGTCATATTTCGTCACCAGGTCGAAGCGGCCTTGCGACAGCCGCACGCATTCGCCGTTGATCAGATCGATGGCCGGGTAAAGGATCATAGTCGTACAAAATTCTCTAAAATCTGGGCGCCCGTCGCCGACGAGCGCTCGGGGTGGAACTGGCAGCCCCAGACATTGTCCTTGCGCACCATGGCGGCGAACGGCTCGCCATAGGTGCAGGACGCCAGGGTGAAATCGTTGACGGGACAGACAAAGCTGTGAACGAAATAGGCGTAGTCACCGTCTTTGACGCCGGCGGTCAGCGGGTCGTCGCGCCGGACGTCGAGCTGGTTCCAGCCCATATGCGGCACGACCATATCCTGGCTCGCGGTCATCTTCGTGACCTGGCCGGGGATCAGGCCGAGGCAGGCGACATCGCCTTCGTCCGAGCCGTCGAACAGCAATTGCTGGCCCAGGCACACGCCCAAAAGCGGTACTTTCAGTCCGCGAATGGTGTCGAACAGGCCCAGTTCATGGATGCGGCTCATGGCGAAGCCGGCGGCGCCGACGCCAGGCAGCACGACCTTGCTGGCCGCCGCGATCTCTTCGGGAGACGACGACAACCGCGCCTCGACGTTGAGCCGCTCCAGGGCGAACAGAACCGACGCCGTATTGGCGCAGCCGATTTCGATAACCGTAATCACGCGAGCATCCCCTTGGTCGAGGGCAGGGCGTCGCCTTCGATGCGCGTCGCCTGGCGCAGCGCCCGGCCCAGCGCCTTGTAACAGGCCTCCGTTTTGTGGTGGTCGTTGCCGCCGCTGACCTCGACATGGATCGAGGCGCCCAGCGTTTCCGACAATGAGCGGAAAGCGTGCGCCGTCATCTCGGTCTGGTAATCGCCGATATGGGTCGACTGGAACTCGCCCTTGAAGACGCAGAATGGACGTCCGCCCAGGTCGACACTGACCTTGGCCTCGGTTTCGTCCATCGGCAGGACGAAGCCGAAGCGCGCCATGCCAACGCGGTCGCCGAGCGCCTGTTTCAGGGCCTGACCGAAGGCCAGCATGCAGTCCTCGACCGTGTGGTGGCCGTCGATATGCAAGTCGCCTTCGCAGGCCAGTTGCAGCGAAAAGCCGCCGTGGGTCGCCACCTGGTCCAACATGTGATCGAAGAAGCCGATGCCGGTCGCGACCTTGACCGGCTTGGCGGCGTCGAGATTGACCAGGGCCGAGATCTTGGTTTCCTTGGTGTCGCGCAGGACTTCGCCGGTGCGCGGCGGCTTGCCGTCGTCGGCGATATCGAGCGCCCGCAAGATGCGGTTATTGGTCGCCACATCCCCCAAGGCAATCAGCAGCCCCTGCGGCGTCACCTGGACCGACAGGCCGAGCTTTTTCAACGCCGTCTGGGTCTGTAGCAGGGATTTTGGCCGCAGCAGCATGAACGGCCCATCATTGAGATCGAAGCCTTCCAGTTGCGGCGATTTGGCCAGGGCTTCTCGGACGCGGACCTGTTCGGCGCGGATCAGGTCGATACGCGCCTGGACGCTTAAGGACCGCGACGGCGACAGGGCGCTTTCGGCCGCCCGCACCGACGGCGTCGGCAAGGGATGCGGCTCACAATAGCGCAGAAGACCTTGCAGGGTCTTGGTTTGGGCGATCAGGGCGCCGACGCGGGCGCCGGACATGCCGAACAAAAACGACAGGCTCTTGATGACGACGACATTGGGTTCCGACGTCGCCAGCTCGGCCATGCCCGCGGAGTCGCAGGCGTCGAAATAGCTTTCGTCGATGACCAGAATCGACGGGAAGATGTCGACCGCCAGGGTGCGTGCGGCGACCAGGTCCAAAACCTTGCCGTCCTTCTGGCTTGGATTATGGACCAGGTAGAACCCGCCACCCTTGGCGATATGCCCGCTTTCCGGCGGCTTGCGGATGGTCAGATTATAGACCGCGCACAGGTCTTCGAGATAGTGATCGGCACCGGCCCAGACGAATTCGTGGCCATGGACGCGCAGGCGCCGCATCAGGATTTCCAGGGCGTGCGAAGCGCCGCGCGTGACAATCAGCTGATGGGTTTCGACGCCGTAATAGTCGGCCATGCGCTCGCGCAACGGCTCGAGCGACGGCGGTAGCGATTCGAGCCCGGCGCCTGAAGCGTTCAGCGATGAGAAGGGGGAGTTAAACATTATCTAGACCTCCAGCCTGAAGTCCGCCGCCAAGGCGTGCGCTTCGAGGCCTTCCAACCGCGCCAATCGTGCAGCAGCTGGGGCGATGGCGGCAGCGCCGGCCTTAGTGGCGCGCTGCACGACGAAACTGGTCAGGAACGAGCGTACGGTTATGCCGTCCCAAGCCCGGGCCGCACCGTCGGTCGGCAGGACGTGGCTGGGGCCGGCGGCATAGTCGCCAAAGGTCTCGGCGGCATAGGTGCCGGCAAAGATCGTCCCGGCGGCGGTCAGTTGCGGGATAATGGCATCGACATCGCCGACCTGAATGGCCAGGTGTTCCGGACCATAGAGGTTGGAGACCTCGGCGGCCTCTTCCAGCGACGAGACGATAAACACCCGGGCTTCTTCCAGCGACGCCTTGGCGATGGCAGCGCGCGGCAGGTTTTCGACCTGAATGGCGACCTCGGCCATGACGCGTTTAGCGATGTCGGCCGACAGGGCGACCAGTATGACCTGGGCGTCGGCATCGTGCTCGGCCTGGCTGAGCAGGTCTGCGGCGACCAGTTTGACATTGGCCGCGTCGTCGACAATGCACAGCAGTTCTGAAGGGCCTGCAGGCATATCGATTGCCGGTCCGCCGGAGATTTCCGTAGCATAGCGCTTGGCTTCGGCGACATAGGCATTGCCGGGCCCGAACAGCTTGTCGGCCTTGGGCGCGCCTTCCAGCACGCCATAGGTCAGGGCGGCGATAGCGTGCGCGCCACCGACGGCCCAGATGGCGTCGAGACCGGCCGCCGCACCCGCGGCGATCATCATCGGATGCAGCGAGCCGTCCTTGGCCGGTGGCGTGACGCAGATGCGATTGGGTACGCCGGCGACCCCAGCCGGCACGGCCGTCATGATCAGGGTCGAAAACAACGGCGCGGTACCGCCCGGGACATAGAGCCCCGCCGTGCCGATCGGGCGGAAAACGCGTTGCAGGCTGAGGCCCGCCTTGGGCGTAATGATCGGGCCGTCGGACGGCAGTTCGGCCTGCTGAAAGGCGCGGACATTGTCGACCGCCAGTTCCATCGCCGCCAGATCCTCAGCTGCCAGCTTCGCGCGCGCCGCATCGACGGTGGCCGCGTTCAGGGCGATACGCACTGGCGCATGATGGTCGAGTTTGACCGCCCAATCGGACACGGCTTGAAAACCGCGTTGCGCGATATCTTCGAAGATCACCTTGACCGTGTCGAGCACGCGACCATCGCGCCGGTTCAGCGGCCGCGCCAGGGCGGTACCGCGCTTGGCCGCCGTCAGCTCTTTCCAAACAAAACTCTTCATCACTTCATCATCTTTTCGATCGGCAGGACCAGGATCGCCGAAGCGCCGGCCGCCTTCAGCTTGTCGAGCGTTTCCCAGAAGACGTTTTCCTGGCACACGGCATGGACGGCGACGACGTCTTCGCGTCCGGCCAGTTGCATGATGGTCGGCGCGTCTGCCCCTGGTATCATCTCGATAATCTCATCCAAGTGGGCGCGCGGTGCGTTCAGCATGACATATTTGGCGCCGGTCGATTCGGTGACGCCGTCGAAGCGGCGGATGACCATGTCATAGGTGTGGGCCAATTCCGGCGCCGGGGCGTGCGGCGCCTTGATCAGCACGGCTTCCGACTTCAGCACCAGGTCGGTCGCCTTCATGCCATTGGCTTCGAGGGTGGCGCCGGTCGAAACCAGGTCGCAAATGGCGTGGGCGATCTTCATCCGCGGGGCGACTTCGACGGCGCCGCGCATCTCGACGATCTCTGCCGTGACGCCGTGTTCCTTCAGGAACTTGGCCAGAATATTGGGGTAGGAGGTGGCGATGCGCTTGCCCTCTAACCACTTCGGGCCGGTGTAGTCGATATTGTCCGGCACGGCGATCTTCAGGGTGCACGAGCCGAAACCGAGGCGCATGATGATCATCTTATCGAGATCGGCGTCGGGGAAGTGTTCGGCCAGGACATTGAAGCCGACAATACCCAGCTCGGCGACGCCATCGGCCACGAAGGTCGGTATGTCGTCGTCACGCACGCGCAGCAGGTCGATCGGCTGGTTTTCGATGCGGTACAGCAGGTCGTTGGCGCCCTTCATGACGCGCAGGCCGGCGCCGGAAATCAGTTCCAGCGAGCGGTCGGCTAATCGCCCGGACTTCTGCACGGCGATACGTAAGCGGTTCTCGGTCATCTTAGTCTTTCGAATCTTTCAGGCGATCCAGCACCAGCCGGTAACCTTGATGGGGCATTTCGCGCAGGAACCGCGCGACACGGGTGACCGTCGTCGTGCTGGCGCCGGTGCGCTCGGAGATCTCGCGATAGGACAACTGACCTTCGTCAAGCAAACGCGCCACTTTGAAGCGTTCGGCAAAGGCGCGCATCTCCGACGGCGTGCACAGGTCGTTGAGGAAGGCCTTGACCTCATCGAGGTTTTGCAGGCCGAGCAAGGCCTGGGCGAGGGCGTCGCTATCCTCGGGCTTCATCTTGTGATCCGAATTGGGCATCGGCGATCCATGTGTTAATGTGTTAGCGTGCTGATACAGCAGCGCCGGTGGCGGCGCAAGTTAAAAATGCGCTTCCGGGTGTTTGGCCGCGTCCTTGCCGCCCGTCGCTTCGGTCCAGTAATGTCGCGCCGACGCGGCGAAGGCATCCGCCATTTCCGCTGTGTCGAAGGCGCGTTTCGGAATGACCATGGCCGAGTTGCGGCTGGTAAAGATAAGGACGGTTTGGCGGGTCGCCGTGATGGAATGCACCCGCGACCATGGTGTCTCACTGACCGCATCGTCGACGGTCTTGGCGATCCGCTGCGACGACAGGGCAACGCTCTGTTTACGGCGGCGCATCGAGCCCAGAATAAAGCCTGCCAACTGAACGACATAGATCAAGGGCAGGGTCAGCAGATAGACGATGATCCCGGAAAATATCAGGCAGGAGAGGACAAACACCGCGATCAAGATGCACCAGAACAGGGCATCCATTTGGAAGGGCAGTTTTTGCGCCTTGTTCATTCCGGAAAGCAGGACAGGAATCGTTCCGAGCGTCAACAAAGACAAGGCCGCAGTCATCCCCAACCAGATATAAAGCCTTTGCCGCGTGAAGAAACCGCGCCTTAGCCAGGCGCCGAAAAAGGCGTTAAAATCGCCGAAACCGATCCGATAGTCCTGGCTGCTTAAGGTCGCGTCCGTCATGGCGTCCTTGTGCGCACCTGAACATAAAACGTCAATCGCCAAATCGTTCGCGCGCCGCCAAACCCAGCCCACTGGCGACGCTGGAAAAGCGATCGCCATAGCTAATTTTCGCTTGCGGAAAGGCCGCCTGCATCGCCGCTTCGAAACCGGGTAGGGCGGTCGAACCGCCGGTCATGAACAGGGTCTGGACATCGCCAACTTCCAAACCCGCGCCTTCCGTCACCGTGTCGACGGCCGTCGCCACGACCTTGGCGACGTCACCCGAGATCGCGTTCATCAGCACGTCACGCGTCACCGGCATGTGCCAACCCGGATGGATGGCCGTAAAGTCGACCTCGGCAATATCGTTATCCGACAAGACGATCTTGGCCTTTTCAATGCGGTTGGCGATATCGTGGCCGGCCTGTTTCTCGACCACTTCTAGCAACCGCGCCGTCTTGTCGCGATCGCCCGACAGGTAATGCAGTTGCCGTACCCCCGCCATGGCCTTTTGCGTGTACATGAAGTTGATCAGGTGCCAGGTCGACAGCTGGAAATAATATTGCGTCGGCATGTCGAGGCCACTTTTCAGCTTGCCGCGGAACCCTAAGTCCCGCATGGCCGTATCGAGGCTCAACCGCGTATCGAAATCGGTGCCGCCGATATGGATGCCCGAATTGGCCAAGATCTGGCGTTGGCCGGCGCCCAAACGCAGCACCGAAAAGTCCGACGTGCCGCCGCCGATATCGACGATCAGCACGACTTCTTCGCCCGTCAGCCGCGACCCGTGGTCGCGCGCCGCCGCCAGGGGCTCATATTCGAAAGCGACGTTTTTAAAACCGACGGCTTCGGCGACACCGCGCAGTTCGGCCTCGGCACGGGCATCGGCCTCGTCGTCGCCGTCGACGAAATGCACCGGCCGGCCCATGACGACATCTTCTATGCGTTCCCCGGTCTGGCCTTCCGCCCGGCGCTTCAGCTCGGCAATATAGAGCGCGATGATAGCGCGGAAATCCTTGCGCGACGTGCCGACCTGACTGGTTTCGCGGATCAGGCTGGAGCCCAGAATCGACTTCAAGGACCGCATCAAGCGGCCTTCATAACCGTCGAGATATTGCGCGATCGCCTCACGGCCGAAGGTCACCGCGTCGGTTTCGAAATTGAAAAAGACCGCCGATGGCATGGTCAGGGCGTCGCCTTCGATGGCCGCCAGGCTCAGGCGATCCTTCACGCCGACGCAAACCGCCGAATTGGAGGTTCCGAAATCAATGCCGCAAAAGGGACGGGACATAACAGGCCTGAAGTGGGAGGGGACGGCGTCTTTACAGCGAAATGGCCTTAAATAGAAAGGCTCTTTCGCTGTGAATTTCTGCCATACGCGCAATCTACCCGAAAAGTGGTGTCCACTTTGTCGGATTGCGCTTGAACCGCCAGCCCCGCCGTTGGCCAGCTAAATTTCGATCAAAACGTCGGGCAATTCGTTGGGATTGTCGCCGTCCGGCGGGAAGTGGGCGCTCAGGGCCTCACCGCACTTGCCGATGGCCTGTTCGAAGCCGGTGGTCAAATCGCCTGACTTGATATGCTTCAACAACACGGCGACCGTGTCGTTCCACACCGACGCGTCGACCTTGCCATAGATGCCGGAGTCGGCGATGACCTCGACGAAATGCTCTTCCAGGGCGCAGAAAATCATCACACCGGTTTGCGCCTGGGTCAGGTGCAGGCCGCGGGCATAGAACTGTTCCATGGCCTTTTCGTGGGCCTTGCGATGGCGCGTCGCCTTGGGGGTCAGCCACAGTTTCAATGGCGTGAAATTGACCAGCACGAAGACGCCGGTAAACAGCACCAGTTGCAGGGCGGCATAGGCCAGGACGATTTCCCAGGTCGCCAGCTCGCCGCTGACGCCGATGGTGTTCCAGCCGATAACCTTGCCGAGGGCCGCCGCCAGCCAGTCGTGCGGCAACAAGCCCATGCCAGCGAAACCGAGCGGCAGGATGAGCGCCACTGCCGCGGCCCAGCCGACCGGCGTGCCGCTATAATCCATGGCCTTGCCCTTGATGACGCAGGTGATTTCACCCGAGGTCGAAAGCTCCGCCTGGGCAATCGCGGCATTGATGCGGCTATGATCGATGTTCAAGCTCATTACCATCCTCCCGAGGCGCCGCCGCCACCGCCGCCACCGCCGCCGCCGCTGAATCCGCCGCCACCGCCAAAACCGCCACCGCCGCCGAAGCCGCCGCCTCCGCCCCAGTCACCGCCGCGACCGCCGCCGCCAAGGACATTGCCGAGGATCAGCCAGGGCAGCCAGCCGCGGGCGAAGATCAGGATAAAGATGATGATGAAGATGATGACGGGCAGCGGCAGGCCGCCGCGCGAGCTTTGTTGTTCGGTTTGCTGGGCCGCGGCCTGGGCCTTTTGGATGGCGACGCCGCGATCGAGCGACAATTGCTCGATGATGGCAGCAACCCCGGCTTCGGCGCCGGCGTCGTAATCACCCGACTTGAATTGCGGCAAGATCTGGCGGCGGATGATGATCGACGACATGGCGTCCGTCATCACCGGTTCCAGGCCGTAACCGACCTCGATGCGCACCTTGCGCTCATTGGGCGCGATCAGCAGGACGACGCCATTGTCCTTGTAGGTCTGGCCGTTCGAGGCCTTGATCTGGCCGCTCTGGCCAATTTTCCAGGCGCGCAGCAGGCGATTGGCATAGTCCTCGATCTCGTCGCCCTGCAGGCTGTCGACGGTCACGACGACGATCTGGTCGGTCGTGGTGTCTTCGAGGCCTTTCAGCTTGAGATCGAGGTCCTTTTCCGTCGCGTCGGACAGGACATTGGCCTGATCGACGACACGGGTGCCGTTCTGATCAGGGAATTTCAGATCGATGGCGAAGGCGCTTGTCCCCGTCACCGTTAAGACGAGCGCAAACAAGGCCACCATGAAGGGCCGCGTTAGCCGTAGAGCGACAGCAGACATCTTCAGATGACCTTGTTTTTTAAACGCTTAGTTCGAAGCCGGAGCCGGTGCGGTCGCAGGCGCTGTCGTAGCAGGCGCCGGTGTCGAAAAATCGACATTCGGATTGGACTGCTGCTCGGCGGTCGCCGTGAAATATTGCATCGGCTTGTGACCGCTCTGGAACGTGCTGGCCCAGATCATCGACGGGAAGGTGACCAGGGACAGGTTATATTCCTTGGCGGCGACATTATAATCCTGACGCGCGATGGTGACACGGTTTTGCGTGCCTTCCAGTTGCGATTGCAGGGTCAAAAAGCCTTCGTTCGACTTCAGGTTCGGATATTGCTCCTGAATCACCATCAAACGCCCCAAAGCGCCCGACAGGCCATTCTGCGCCTGCTGATATTCCTGGAACTTGGCCTGATCGGTGATCGTCGAGGCATCGACAGTGACCTTGGTGGCCGAGGCGCGCGCATTGATGACGTCGGTCAGGATACCGCGTTCATTGGCGGCAGCGCCCTTGACCGTGGCGACCAGTTGCGGAACCAGTTCGGCGCGGCGGGCATATTCATTCTGCACCTGCGCCCACTTTTCCTGAGCATTGGCTTCTTTCGTCGGAATGTTGTTGAAGCCGCAGCCCGCCAGTCCGAGGGCCAGGCCCGCGACCGTGATAAGACCTATTACGCGCTTGAACATATGTGGAGCTCCCTTGTGCCCGGATGCAGTTGGGGCGTCCATCGCCCCCTGCATCTCACCAATGTAAGCCTTCTTAAACCATTTTAAAGGGGGCAGGAAGGCCGCATTTTCCGCGACAAATGCGCGCTACTCGGCTATTTTCGTTGTCTGGATGGGGATTATCGGGGGAATCGATGAAATTACGACTTTTGACCGGCCTGTGCGCGGCGGCGCTTTTGACCATGGCGCCGGTGGGCGTGTTCGCCCAGGATAAGGCTTCGCCGGCTGATTCGCAGGCGCAACCGGCCGCGGTAACAGCTGACGACAAGGCCCTCATTGCCGACCTGACAAAAAAGGCCGAGGCCGGCGACGTCAAGGCCATGACCGACCTGGGGTATCGCTATTACAAGGGCGACGGTGTCGAGCAGGATGATGACCTCGCCGCCAAATGGTTGAAAAAAGCTGCCGATACCGGGGACGCCGATGCCGAAGCCTATTTTGGCAACACCTTTCTCGACGGCGACGATTCAGACCTCGACATGGCCATGGCCTGGTATCGAAAATCGGCCGCCCAGAACAGCGCCAATGGTCAAAACAGCGTCGGTTGGATGTACGAAAATGGCTACAGTGTCGCGCGCGATTATGCCGAGGCCGCCAAGTGGTACCGCCTGGCCGCCGACCAACACTATGTACCGGGGATCAATCACCTGGCCGACCTCTACTATGCCGGGACCGGCGTCACCAAAGACTATGCCGCCGCGCTTAAACTTTATGAGGAAGGCGCCGAACTCGGCAATGGCTATAGCTGGTCGTCGGTGGGCGATATTTACGACCATGGCTATGGTGTCGCCAAGGATCCCGTCAAGGCTCTGGCCAGCTATCGCAAGGGCGCGGAACTCGGCGATTGCACCGGCCTTTACGGCATGGGCAGCAGCTATGAAGACGGCACGAACGGTGTCGCGGCCGACAATGACCAGGCTTTTGCCTGGTACAAGAACGGGGCCGACAAGGCCTGTGTCCTCGGCCAGCTGGCCCTCGGCCGCTTTTACGGCCAGGGAGTGGGCCGCGATGTCGATGCCGGCGAAGCCTTCAAATATTACGCCCTGGCCGCCATGCAGGGCGATCGTCTGGGCCAACTAAAGCTGGGCAGCAGCTATTATTACGGCGACTTCCTGCCAGACGACGACGAGCAGGCGCTGAAATGGTACACCAAGGCCGCCGCCCAGGGCCAGATGCGCGCCCAATACTATCTCGGCTACTTCGCCATGAAGGGCATCACCATGAAGGCCGATTACGCCCAGGCCTTGTCGTGGTTCCATAAATCCGCCGCCCAAGGTGACGCCTGGGCGCAGTATCAGCTGGGCGTCATGTATGAGAACGCCATGGGCACGCCCCAGGACCGCGCCACGGCGCTGGGCTGGTATATGCTGGGGGCCGCCCAGGACGACGACGATTGCAAAAAGGCGGTCGAGCGCCTGAAAAAGACGGTGGGTTTCGGCGATGTCGGCAAGGCCCAGGCCATGGTCAAGGCCTTCAACGCCACCGAAGAACCGGACGACAAGTGATGAAGCGCGTCCTTTTGGCCGGCGCCGCCCTCTGTCTTGCCTGCGCAGGAGCGGCTTCGGCGGCCCTGCCGACCTTCGCCGAAATGCAGGCCTATCGCGCCAAACCGCTTGCCGAGTTGCAGACCCTGGCCGATGCCGGCGATCTGCTGGCCGGTGATGCCCTCGGTCTCGCCTATGCCGAGGGCAGGGGCGTAACGCGCGATTACGCCAAGGCCATAGCCTTGTTCGAAAAATCGGTTGCCGCCGGTGATGCCGAAGGCATGACCGACCTGGCCAACCTCTATCTTAACGGTCACGGCGTGCCGGCCGATCCGGCGCGATTTGTCGCCCTGAACCAGAAGGCGGCCGATCTGGGCTATGCCGATGGCTTTTCCAATCTCGGCGATGCCTACGAGTTCGGCCGCGGTGTGCCCATAGATCATGCCAGGGCAAAAGTCCTTTACGAGCAGGCTGTCGCACTCAACAATAACGCCTATGCCCTAATGGAGCTGGGTTCAATCTATTACGACGGTGATGGCGAGGCCAAAGACCTGGCCAAGGCGTTAAGCTATTACAACCAGGCCGCCGACCAACATCTGGGCCGTGCGGCTGCCTTTCTGGGCTACATGTACAACCACGGCGAAGGGGTCGCAAAGGACGCGGGCAAGGCGGTAATCTGGTATCAAAAGGCCGCCGACGACGGCGAGCCCGCAGGTCTTGTCAGCCTGGCCGTCCTGTATATATCGGGCAAGGATGTGCCGAAGGACACGGTCCGGGCGATCGACCTGTTGCACCAGGCGAGCGACCAGGGTTCACCCATTGCCGACCGTTATCTTGGCGATATTTACAGCCGCGGCGAAATTGTCACGAAAGACGTCAAGGCGGCGCAGGGCTGGTACCGCAGGGCGGCGGAAGCCGGCGACCCCCTGGCGATGAATGCGCTTGGCAACGCCCTGCTTGAGAATGGTGGAGACGCCGCTGAAGCCCAGGCCTGGTACCAGAAGGAGGCCGATGCCGGCAATCTCGACGGTTATGTCCGGCTGGGTGACATGTATTTCTCCGGTCTGGGCGTCAAGGCCGACACGGCGAAGGCGTTCGCCTTCTACAAGAAGGGCGCCGATCTTGGCGACACCCAGAGCATGGCGAATGTCGGCGCCTTGTATCTGCGCGGCGAAGGCGTTGCTCAGGACTATGCCGCTGCGCTGGATTGGTTACAAAAATCGAGCAAGGCCGGGGTCGCCGAAGGCAATATCCTGTTGGCCCGCATGTATGACGACGGCCTGGGTGTCACCGCGGATCCGGCGAAGGCGTTCGAACTCTACAGGCTCGCGGCCGAAAGCGGCAATGCCCCCAGTCAGTATCTCCTCGGAACGCGCTACGCCCTGGGGCAAGGCATTGCGGCGGACCCGGCACAGGCCGCCACGTGGTACCGCAAGGCGGCGGAGCAGGACAACGCCTATGCGCGATTTGCCTTGGGCCGCGCCTTGATGGAGGGCGCTGGCGTCGGCAAGGATAGCGGTTCAGGTCTGGCATGGATACGCAAGTCCGCCGATTCCGGCTATGTCGCCGCGCAAAACGCCTTGGGCGATATCTATAGAACCGGGGAGGGCGCTCCGGCCGATCCGGCCCAGGCCATGAGCTGGTATCGCAAGGCCGCCGACCAGGGCGACGCCGCCGGCGCACGCAATGTGGGCTATCTCTATCTGTTCGGCGAGGGACCGGCGCAAGACTACGCTCAGGCGCGCACCTGGCTGGAAAAAGCGTCCCAGGGCGGTGACAGCGTTGCCCGCTACTATCTCGGCCTGATGGCCTATGAAGGCGATGGCGAAGCCGTCGACAATGCCAAGGCCCTGGCCCTGTTTCTGCCCGGCGCCGAAGGCGGTGGCGTGTGGTCGCAATATTATGCCGGCCAGATCTACCTGAATGGCAAGGGCGTTCCGGAAGACGACAAGGCGGCCTTCGTGTGGACGCAAAAGTCGGCCGCCCAGGGCAATAGCGACGCCCGCAACCAACTGGGTTACATGTACGAACACGGTCTTGGCACGGACAAGGACGCCGCCAAGGCAATCGAAACCTATACGCTTGCGGCGAAGGATGGACATGTCTCGGCCGAGATGAACCTCGGCTACATGTACTATATCGGCGACGGCGTCGATCAGGACGACAAGGCGGCCTTCACCTGGTACAACAAGGCTGCCGATCAGGGCGATCCCGACGCCGCCGTCACCGTCGCCTTGTTTTACCTGGACGGCCAGGGTGTCGGCGCCGATGCCGCCGAAGGCGTCAGGCGCCTGCAAAAATGCGTCGACGCCGGCGACGCGACGGCGGCCTACCAATTGGGCAAGGTCTATCTCAACGGCCGCGGTGTCGCTATCGACTATGACCGCGCACTTATCTGGTTTGCCAAGGCGGCGAAGGCGGGCGATCCCACCTCGCAGTACCAGTCTGGCGTCATGAGCGAAAACGGCCTGGGGACGCGTGAAGACCCGGTGGCGGCCTTGACCTGGTATCTGATCGCGGCTCCGGCCAATGACGACGCCAAAACGGCGGGAGACAGGTTAAGCCGTCAACTCTCGCCCGCCGACGCCCGCAAGGCGCAGGACGCCGCCAAGGCGTTCAAGCCGACGAAAACTACTTCGCCTTCAGCTTGACCGTTTCCGCCTTGAGCACCGCGATCGTGTCGGTCAGGTAACGCGCGACGACATCCAGCTCTTCGGGCGTATAGTGGCCGGCCATGGCCGTCATGGCAGCGCTCAAGGATCCGAAGATCGGGCCCAGCAACTTGCCCAGCTTTTCCTGCTGCAGTGGCCGGATCAGCAAGCTGCGCCGGTCGTTCGGATTGGGCTCGCGCCGGGCATAGCCGGCCTTTTCCAGACGATCGACAATGCCGGTGATGGCGCCGGTCGTCAGTCCAGTCGCCTGGGCCAGTTGCCCCGGCGTCGCTAATCCCAACTCAGCAAGGACGTCCAATGTCTTGCGCTCGGCCGCACTCATGCCCAGCTGACGCGCCACCACCTCGTGAAAGGTGATGACGGCAGTCGCCAGATCGCGCCCCAGCCGGCCATTGGCCTGGGCGGCAATTTCCTCACTTGTATATATCTTAGACATAAGATATTTATATGTGAGGTTCTTAGAAAAAGAAAGAGCAAAGTCATGTCCGTGGACGAAAAAGTTCAAAAAAGATCGTGGTTTGGCGCCATGTTGCCGGCTCTCACACTCATGATCATGGCGCCGGCCGTCGCCGAACTGATGCCGGGCGCCACCCGCCTGAGCTCGGTTTTCGTCTTCCCCATCGAAATGTTGATCTGGGGGACGGGCGCCGTCTTCGCCCGCTATTTCGTTCGCACATATCGGCTGGGCTGGTTCAATCTGGTCCTGCTGGCCCTGGCGCTTTCCATGGCCGAGGAATTCCTCATCCAGCAGACCTCGTTCGCGTCACTCGTCGTGATGATCCAGCATCAGGAATATGGCCGCTGGGCGGGCTTCAACTATGTCTATTTCGTCTGGGCAGCCCTTTACGAGGCCATATTGGTCGTCTGCGTCCCGGTGGCCCTATGCGAAATGATCTATCCGACGCGCAAGGATAACGGCTGGCTCAATATCTGGGGCATGATCCCGTTGATCATCCTGTTCGTGCCGGCCAGTTTCGCCGCCTGGTATGGCTGGAATGAGATCGCGCGCGTCCAAGTCTTCCATCTGCCGGCCTACGTCCTGCCGCAAAAACTGATGATCATCGGTATCGTCGCCGTCCTGTCCGCCCTTGTCCTGGCCCTGGGGCCCACCCGCCGTCTACTCGCTGGCGCCGCCAGGCCGATGACGCCGCCGCATCCCGTCGTCCTGTTCGTCTTCGGCCTTTTGGCGGCAGCCGCTATTTTCGGGCTCGAAATCCTGGCCTTCGGTGCCGCCCCTCAGCTGCCGACCGTGGTGCCCGTTGGCGGCGGTCTGTTGCTGGCTCTGTTGATGCTGTGGCTGGTACCGTCCTGGATGGCCTCGCCCCAGTGGACCACCTGGCATGCCATCGCCATGACCTTCGGCGTGACCTGGGGGATGTGGGGCGTCATGTTTTATGGCTTCGGCGGCGGTATCGACCTGTACGGCAAGATCGGCCTCGACATCTTCGGCGCACTGGTCATGATCTGGATCGCGGCTTTCGCGTTGCGCAAACGGCCAATCGATTAGGACTTTTGCCCTGACGTCCGGCAGGGTAACCTGCCGTCATGCTGAAACGCCTGATATCTTCGCTTGCAACATGGCCCAGCCCCAAAGGCTGGGCCAATTGCGTATCGGTGGCGGCGCCGGCGGTTCTGGCTATTGTCGCCATGGCCTGGGGCGGGGGCTTTCTCCATTGGCAGCCGGATGTGGCCAAGGCTCTGCGCCTGCCGCTCATTCTGCTGATCCCGGCTTTCAGCGAAGAGGTCCTCTTTCGTGGGCCGATCCCCCGACAAGGAGAGACGCAGCATCCGCTTCTATGGCTCGCCGCCACAACAGCCATATTCACCCTTTGGCACGTGGTCGAAGCCCTGAGCTTCCTGCCGGGGGCGCGGCTATTCCTTCAGCCGGCCTTCCTGGCTTGCGCGGCGACGCTCGGCCTGGCGTGCGGCATCATGCGTTACCGCACAGGTTCGCTATGGCCCGCCGTGGCGCTGCATGGACTGATGGTGTGGCTATGGCAAAGCCTGTTCAGCGGTCCGGGGGTATCGGAGCTCTTGCGGTCCTAGTTCCGCAAATCCTTGTGCATCACATAGTCGGTGAAGCCGTAGGTGCCGAAGTTGAACGGAATCTCGCGATCGATCTCGAAACCCGAGCGCAGGCAGAAATCGACGGCCTTTTCGTGCTCCTTATGGACGCATACACTGAGGTGCTGCGCGGGCGCGAAATAGTCCTGGGCGGTGCGGATCAGCGCCTTGCCCAGTCCGAAGCCGCGATAATCGGACAGGACATAGAGCTTGGTGATCCACACGCGGCTCCCTTCCTGATGCGCGGAGATGAAACCGACATCGCGATGACCGACATGGACGACCCAGTACATATGGCCGCGTTCGGTCATATCGTCTTCCAGGGTGTCGAGATCGAACAAGGCGCTGACCATCGAGTCGATATGGTCGGGTGAAACGATGCTGCGATAGCATTTGGGCCAGATCTGCAAGGCGAGATCGCGGACGATCTCAAGCTCGGCCAGGCTGATCGGACGGACGTGTGGCGAGTAGGGCATAATAAACTCCGCTGTACGCGTTCGGGGTCGGATTTTAGTTTGGTCGTAGGACAAACAGAGGTGGGACGTTACTTCGAATGCGACACTGATTTATTTCAGGCATTGCTTCTGCTGGCTGCCCGATCCCATATTGCTGTTAACGCAATTTAACGAGACCTTAATTTTGTAACATGGAAAAACGTCAGTAAAAAGTCGTCCGTGTTGCGATAACGTAATTGTTTACTGACGACATATTCACGTGACATGCGCGCGTGTTAACTATTTATTGGTAATTTCGACTAAAATGGAGAGTGTAGTAAATAAAATATAAAATTTAATACTCAAAAAATAAAGACATCGTAAAAATTACGGCTTGGAATCGTTTACATCAACATCCATGCCAACTTCCGCCGCCACGGATTGAGTAAGGGCGGGAATTCCGGCCTTTTGGGCAGCCGTCATCTGATCGCTTAAAGTTTTCAGTTCATCGGGCCACGGCGTCACGTCGCGGTCGCGAAAAAGTATCCCCAGTCGCTTCCACACAAAGGCGCGCGGTACGTCTTTCGCCACGCATTGACCGGTCGTGTACAGATCGCCCATGGCGAAAAAGGCTTCCGGTGTCGCCGGGGTTGCTGCGGCGTGCAACGCTTTCAGCCCGCTCTCGGGATCCTTCGCCACGCCATGGCCGTTGCACAACATGACGCCGATCCGCGTCAGCGCCCGGCCGCCATGGGCCTCCTGATAGGCTGCGCCATAGGAGATGAAGGCCGCATTGTAATCCTGCTTCGTACCGCGGCCGTTTTCTTCCATCAGGCCGGTATAATAGTTGCCGTCGGCCGAGCCGTGCTTGGCCGCCAGGGCCGCCCATTTGTAAGCCTCGGTGTAGTCGGCCGTGACGCCGTCGCCGTCATAATAGATGCCGGCGAGCGTCGCCTCGGCCTCGGCATCGTTCTGGGCCGCGCTCTTGCGCAACCATGCCACGGCCGCGGCGGGATCGCTTTCGGTGCCGATGCCGTAGAGCGTCGCCTGGCCCAGCATGCGTTCGGACTTCGCGTCGCCGAGCGCCGCGCCTTTTTTGTACCAGGCCAGCATCTGGTCGAGATCGGTTTCGACGCCGGCGCCGGTGGCATAGGCGACGCCCATGGCGGCATTGGCCGGCGCGACATCGCCCTTGGCGGCCTGGCGAAAATAGACGACGGCCCTGGCCTGATCGGCATCGCCGCCGTCGCCATTGCTGTACATCAGGCCGGCGGCATAGGCGGCCTTGGCGTGGCCCTGGGCAGCGGCCTTTTCGAACCATGACCGCGCCTGGGTCATGTCCGGATGGGTCTTATCGTGGTAGAGGTTGTAACCCAGCTGGTATTGCGCCTCGGCGTCGCCGGCATTGGCCTTGACGCTGAGCTGCGCCCCTGGCAACTGGCTATAGTCCGCCGCCCAGAGGGGGGACGTCATGGCGGGTGACACCATAAGGGCCGCAGCCAGGATCGCTGCCGTGATCGGCCCTTTGAATGTCACCTTAGATCGCCTTTTGCATAACGTAATCGGTAAAGCCGTAAGGCCCCATCTGGACCGGAACCTCGGCCTCGACACTGAAGCCCGAGCGCAGATAGTAGTCGATCGCGGGCGTATTGTCCTTATTGACGAATAGCGCCATTTCCTGCGGCGTGTCATGGGTAAAGTGTTCCAGCGCCGTTTGAATGAGCGCCTTGCCCAGGCCCAGCCCGCGGTGATCGTCGCGAACATAGAGCTTTTTCAGCCACAAACGCTCGCCGTCCTTGTAGGCCGACGCGTAACCGACATCGAGATCGCCATAGCGCACGATCCAGAAGACATGCCCATGTTCCAGCATTTCCGCTTCCAGGGAATCGTTGGAATAGAGCACGGCCAACATGGCATCGACACGATCGGGTCCGATGATGTTGCGATAACATTTCGGCCAGATGACGAGCGCCAGTTCGCGCACGATTTCCAGTTCGTCGACGCCAATTCTGCGTATCCGGGGCTGCCGGGCCATGTTCCCACCTGTCTTTTGCGCCTGTGTTCTGCGCCTGCCATGACTATGTTGCACAATTGTTGAATTTCCAAGTGCAAATTTGTCGCGGTGAAGTGAAACGGAAGCCGCGGACAAGCCCCCTTACTTCTTCGACTTCAACCCGACCACCCGGCCCGGCATGCCGGCGGCATCGAGATAGACCTCATCGCCGACGCTTTGGCTTTCCAGCACGGTGACAAAGCCATTGTCGGCGGGCTGCGACCGTGTGACGTGTGAAGCCGATGTCGTCGCCACCGGACCGCCGTGCAGGGCCTCTGCCAGCACACGGCCGGTCAGCACACCCTTGGATGGCAGGGCGAGACCCAGGATATGGGCCAGGGTCGGCGCGATATCGGCATTGGAAATCGGCGTCGTATCGGCAAAGCCCGCCTTGAAGTCGGGGCCGATGGCCGCCATGAAGTTCCGCGTATTGGCGCGTGTAAAGCCGCCGTGGCTGCCTTGGCCCTGTTTAAGCGTACCATCGGCCACCATGATCGAACACAGCTCCGGGTTCTTCCATTTCGCCACGCACGACGGCAGGGCGAAATCCGTCAGGCTGACATAGATGGCCGGCTGCGGCGTCAGGGCCGAGCCCTGCAAGCCGACGTGGCTCATGGCCAGGGTCCCGGGAATGTCACCCAGGCTATCGGCGACGAAAATGCCGGCGACATAGTCTTCCCGTGTCAGGGCATGGACGATCTTGCGCGCCAGGTCGTGCGCCTTGGCCGGGTCGAGATAGATGAGGTAGACACCGCCACCGCCCTGCACCAGAGCATCCCAGTGCGTCGGATCTGCGCCCAGCAGCGATGTGCCGCCGGGATGCTGGCCCTGGGCGGCGTCGACCGGCTTGCCGCCATCGTCGCTCAGCTCCAGCCCGAGGGCGCGGCTGAGGTCGATCGCCATGAAGGACGGCGGCAACTGCCCGGTCGTGGTGTCGTCATAGCGGAACCTGGCGGCGTAAGAGGTCTTCGACTGGCGGCTGATCGTGGAAAAGCCGTGATCGGCGGTGACGAAGATGTCGGTATTGTCCCACACGCCCTGGGCCTTCAAGGCGGCGATGAGCTGCCCCAACTGATCCGAGGCGTCGCGCACACCGGCCAGGGAGGTCGGCCCGTTGATGCCGGGCGAAAATTTGTTGATCCCGTCGCCGGTATTGTGCTGGGTGCCGTCGGGGTCGCGCGACCAGTAGACGAGGGCGAACGGCTTACCGGCAGCGATAAAACGCGGCAATATGACCTTGGTCGTGACGTCGGTGAACCAGGTTTGCTGCAAGACATTGGACACTTTCAGGCCGGTCTTGAGGTCGGAATACATCGAGCCATTCGATTTATGGTCGTCGGGATTGAGGCTGAGCCCGGCATCGCTGATCGCCTGCAGGACGGCCGGATCGACCGCCACCATGCGGCCGGGCTTGGTCGAGCCGGTCGAGTCGTCGATGAAGATGGTGCTGTTGCCGTCCATAGCCGAGATATCCTGGATCAGGACCGGCCCCTCCTTGCCGATGGCGGCGGTCTGATAGCCATTGTCGCGTGCCAGATGCAGCAGGCTCATCTCGTTGAGATAATTGCCGCCGAGACGCTCATTGGCGTCCTTCAGGGCGGCATTGTTCTCCAATCCGGGTGTCGGCCGGCCATTGGCAGAGGGCAGGGGCTCGCCACCGAAATAGACGGCGTTCGACCACTCGCCAGTATCGCCGATGCCGTGACCGGTGGCAATGGCCGAGCCATTGACCGTGGTGACGGTCGGGAAGAGCGAATGGGAGTTCTGGAAATCTACGCCGTTTTGCTGCAAGTCGTATAACGCCGGCGCTGTGTCTTTGCTGACGATGCCGTAACGCAGGCCGTCGGCGACAAAGATAATGACATTGCGTGGCTTGGGGCGCGGCTTCAGCGTTTCGGCCTGGGCGGCGCCGGCCAACCACAGGCCGGCGATCACAACGGACAACAGCTTCTTCATGGCGCACCTTATGTCGTGAACGGAGGATTTAGGTGCCATGCCGGCTGGCCCATGTCCATGTCCCTGGGCGCAAAAAAAGACGCTTGAGGCCGGGGGGAGCCTCAAGCGTCACACGGCGCCAACATAGGGGAATGGCGCCGATATTTAATGTCTACGCGGCCGACCTATCCGTGGATCACCGGCGCTAAAAATAATATTTACGCGGCGTAGGGCAGTTCCAGCGCCTCGGCCACGGCCTTGTAGGTGATCTTGCCGCCGGCGACGTTCAGCCCAGCGCGCAGGTGCGAATCGGCAGCCAAGGCAGCCGACACACCCATCTGGGCCATCTTGACGACGAAGGGCAGGGTGGCGTTGTTGAGCGCGAGCGTCGAGGTCCGCGCCACGGCGCCCGGCATGTTGGCGACGCAGTAATGGACGATGCCGTCGACCAGGTAGATCGGATCCTGGTGCGTCGTGGCGTGCGAGGTTTCGAAACAACCGCCTTGATCGATCGCGATGTCGACCAGCACGGCGCCGGGCTTCATCGTCTTCAACTGCGCCTTCGACACCAGCTTCGGAGCAGCCGCGCCCGGGATCAGTACGGCGCCAATGACCAGATCGGCTTCCTTGATCGCTTCGGCCAACGCGGCTTTCGACGAATAGGCGGTCTTGACGCGGCCGTGGAACAGTTGGTCGATCTCGATCAGCTTGTGCGGGTTGATATCGAACAGGGTGACATCGGCCGACAGACCGACCGCCATCTGCGCCGCATTGACGCCCGAGACGCCGCCGCCGATGATGACGACCTTGGCAGGCGCCACGCCCGGCACGCCGCCCAACAGGACGCCGCGGCCGCCGAAGGCCTTGTGCAGATAGGTGGCGCCGACATGGACCGAGATGCGGCCGGCAACTTCCGACATGGGACGCAGCAGCGGCAGGCCGCCTTGCGGTTCGGTGACGGTTTCATAGGCGATACAGGTGGCGCCCGACTTCATCAGGGCCTCGGCCTGGGGCTTGTCGGCGGCGAGGTGGAGATAGGTGAATAGGGTTTGCGTCGGCTTCAGACGGGCGCATTCCGGCAATTGCGGTTCCTTGACCTTGACGATCATGTCGGCGACGTCGAAAGCCTCTTCGGCCGTCGCGACGATTTTCGCGCCGGCGGCGATATAGTCGTCGTCGGAAAAGCCGATGGCGGCGCCGGCCTGGGTCTCGACAAAGACCTCATGACCGAGGTGGGTCAGTTCGGCGACGGAGTGGGGCACCAGTCCGACGCGATACTCGTGGTTCTTGATTTCCTTGGGTACGCTGATCTTCATGGTCATCTCCGCTGGCTGCACACTTTTGATCTCCCCGAAAGCCGGAGAGGGGAAACCGCGCCCGAACGACGGACGAGGTGGTGGGTTTTTACTTTGATTTCGGCCACCGGACGCGTGGCGCAATGCCAAGCATTATGATCTCGTTTCACATGTAATTTCTCGAAAAATTGTCAGTTGATCTGGCAAGTAGAAGGATATATTCTCAAAACCATGGCAAACAGCGATAAATTTTCCGATCTTGATTCTTTCGACCGCGAATTGATCAAGGTCCTGCGGGTCAATGCCCGCGCCACTTCGGCCGATCTGGGCGAGGCTGTCGGGCTGTCGCCATCGGCCGCCCACCGCCGCGTCAAGATCCTCGAACAGAAGGGCGTGATTACCGGCTACCGCGCCGTTATCGCCGAAAACGTCCAGGGCAAACAGGGCACGGTCTTCGTCCATGTCACCCTGACCGACCAGCGCCGCGAAACCTTCGAGAAGTTCGAAAAGGCCGCCATCGCCTGCGCCGCCATCGAGGAATGCCACCTGATGTCGGGCGAGGCGGACTATCTCCTCAAGATCGTCCTGCGTGAAAGCCTCTCCTATGAAGACGTCCACCGCGATGTCTTGAGCACCATGCCCGGCGTGTCGAAACTGGCCTCGTCCTTCTCCATTCGCACCGTCAAGATGGGCTGACTCCGTTACGGCAAACAGCCGGCCGCCTTGTCCAGCAGGGCGTCATGATCCATGGCGGCAAAGATAGCCGCCGCCGCCGCATCATATTTGGCATCCGGATATTGATCATCCAGCTCTGTCGAGGCCGCGTCGGCCCACGCCGTGAGATCGCGCAGATGCTCGACTTCAGTGTCCTGCGCCGGGGTGCGATCCTTGCGCATGATCAGGTCGATCATGGCCTTGTTGTCGTTGTCGGAGTTGTGATAAAGCGCCGACCCCAGCGACGCGGCATTGGCGGCGCACCAGGCCGGTGTCGTCGCATCCGCGGCCGTGACCTGCGCCTGAGCGCTGCCCGCTGACCCGGCCAGGGCCGTGATCGCGAACAAGATTATAACCGGAATTGCCATCGTTGTCATTTTAAGGCTTTCGAATACAAGGCATCATTCCAACCGCGGTTAATAGGCCGCTTCTTCCATGAACAGGCTGTTTTCCAGAAGGCTGTGACACATCTGCGGCGTCCCGTCGGTCGTACAAACCATGACCAGCTTGCCTTTGCGGGTCAGCACGACAGCAAAGACGGCATGGACGCCCTTGGCCTCCAGTGCAGCTGCGTTGACGTCCCAGACCGCAGCGGTCACGGCGCGTTTACCCACGCCGCTGCCGGCCATCTTGACCAGGCTGCGCTGGACGATCGGGACGCCGATATCGGCTTCAGCGGCTGAGCCTGGGACGATCATGTCGGCGGTGGCCGCGTCGAGCTGTTCGGCGCTGAAGCCGGCATAGTCTTCCATGGGAAAGCGTTTAAGGCGCAGGCTTTTCGACGTCATGACACCATCAAGGGTGAATTCGAGGCCATTGTCTTCGCCATCCTTGACCTCTCCGGACCGTGACAACAGGTGGTACCAGCCATTTTCGTCGAGATAGTCGTAGCCATACGCCGCCGCATTATCCTGGATCGGCCTCATCTTGCCGCGGGCGGCTGCCGGACTGTTGTCCAGCGCGAAAGCCGCCTTAGGTTCGGTTGCCGAAGCCGCGGTGACCAAGACCATTCCGCTAATTACGATTGTTAAAAAGCGTATCATTGTTGTGCCAGGGTAACGCAGTCATTGGCCTCATTGCCGAGTGTCGGGCTATCCTCTTCGGCCGATTTTTTGGCGACCGCGTCCGGGTCGACGGCTTGGCCGACGTCGAACATCGGAATGAAATCGTCATGAAGGTGCTGGATGACGTCCCGCTTTTGCTGGATATCCTCCACGCTGAACTGCCCCTTCTGTTCGTCGCTGACCATATAGTTGAGGTTATCGATCGTATGGGCTTCCAGGGCCTTGCCGACCAGCAGGCACTGGTCGCGCTGTTGATCGGTCATGGCGGCGTGGGCACCGCTTGCGGTCATCACGGCCATAACGGCGAAGGCAGACATCAGGAAGGTTTTCATGCGGCGGCTCCGGGATCGCGGCGATCCATGAAGCCGGTCTTATCATGCCGCCTTTCGCAGCCTTAGTTACAAAGCGTGTAATACCACTTTCCTAAAACCCCGGTCGGAGCCTTCACCCTAAAACATAAAAAAACCTCCGGGAGCATCCCGCTCCCGGAGGGTCTTCGTTTCGTGCACCGCTCGAACCTGGTGCACTTACAATGCTTCTGTCAGATCACCCCCTCGCTCACTGCAAGGTTGCCTCACTGTCCTGTCGCATGAGTGTCCTGAAATGTTCGATTTCTTCCTTAAGCTTAAGCTTCTTTCTCTTCAGCTCCTTAAGGTATAGAGAGTCCACCGAGGGGCTCCGTTCTTCGCGGGCAATGATGGTTTTGAGGGATTGATGACGTTGGTCGAGTTCGCGAACTCTCGCTTCAATAGTCATATGGGAGTATCCTTCGTCTCTAAGCCGGACCCCGTGCCCGGCCCCCTAGGGAACACCCCTAAAAGGCGATTGTATAGTCACGTTACATTACAAACGTTCACGGAAACGAGAGAATTAAGGTTAAGGTAGTTCGGCGTCAAATTGCACATGGAAAAAGATAAAAACAAAACCAATCAACGTCTTATTGTGGCCATAAGCGGGGCGTCCGGAGCAATTTACGGCATCAGGATGTTGCAGGCGCTCAAGCACGCAAAAGTCGAGTCCCATCTGATCGTATCGAAAGCGGCGGCCTTGTCGCTCGGCGCCGAGACCGATATGACCTTGAACGACGTCCAGGCCCTGGCCGATATCGTTTATAAACCTGCCGATATCGGCGCCACTATTGCCTCGGGATCCTTTAAAACCATGGGTATGGCGATTGCCCCGTGTTCGATCAAGTCACTCAGTGAGATCGCCACCGGCGTCACCACCTCCTTGATCAGCCGCGCCGCCGATGTCTGCCTCAAGGAGCGCCGGCGCCTCGTGTTGATGGTACGCGAAAGCCCGCTGCACCTCGGTCACTTGCGCACTATGGCGGCGGTCACCGAAATGGGCGCGATCGTCGCTCCGCCGATGCCTGCCTTCTATACCCGGCCGGCGACCATCGACGACATCGTCAACCAAAGCGTCGCCCGCGTCCTCGACATGTTCGATATCGAGGCGGACATGAAGCGGTGGAGCGGCCTGAAAGATGGCTGAGTCCCTGTGGGACTGGTCGTTACGCGTCTATCGCGGCGACGTGCCCGGTATCCTCATCGACCTGCAGGACAGTCATGGCCAGAACGTGCCGCTGCTATTGTGGGCGGTGTGGTGCACCGGTGAAGGTATCCATCCTGACGTGCTTCAGGCTATTGCCGTCGCCCGGGCGTGGGACGATGTCATAACGCCCCTGCGCACGGCCCGCCGGCAATTAAAGACAATGGGTCACGAAACCTTGCGCACAGCCGTAAAGGCGGCCGAACTCCAGGCGGAAAAGGCCCTGATGGAGGTCCTTGAGAGGACGGTAAGAGCTAGCCCCGTTCCGGCCTTCTTGACCGCCGCTGACGCCGTGATGGCCGTGGCGAACGCCTGGGCGCCCGGCTGTCCGCCTGAAAAGCTGGCAAGGTTAACTGAAGCCCTTTCGGAGGGCTGATTTTTGCGCTATAATGCCCGCCACACGGTGGTTTTGATGACCGCCTTTTGTCCTTAAGCTTCAAACCTTTAGCCAGGAAGGAGTCGCGCTCCATGCACGACGACAGCAACATCCGGACGCTACGCGGAAACGACAATCTGCATTTGGTCAAGACGGATGGCGACAAGGGCAGGGGCGATTCGGACAAGGATATCGAGCGGCGCATCAATCAGCGTCTCGAAGGCGATCACACCTATATCGGCCTGGTGCGCGATGAAGTGGTGATCCAGCCCGACGATCTGGAACCGACCGTGCGCGAACTGCCTCTCGATGGCCGTGTCGTCATCCTGCGCAACGAACTCGCCCTGTTGAAACAGGAACACAAGGACCTCGACGAATCGATCAACGCCCTGCAAATGGCGCGTCTGCCCGATCAGATTCTGCTGGCGCGCCTGAAACGCAAGAAGCTGCACCTGCGCGACCGCATCGCGACGATCGAAGACAAGATCCGCCCGGATATCATCGCTTAAGCTGACAGTAGCCTATTCCGCCGCGACCGCATGTTCCGCCTGTGCGCCGATAAAGGTGCCGCGGATGTTCAAATCCTTGTCCAACCAGACGATATCGGCCCGCTGACCGACGCTCAATGACCCGCGCGCCGCTCCCAAACCCAGGAACCTTGCCGGCGCCGTCGCCGCCATTATCGCCGCATCCGAAATACTGACGCCGATATGTTGCACGCTGTTGCGCACGGCCGTGGCCATATCGAGGTCCGAGCCCGCCAGCGTACCGTCATCGCCGACACAGACGCCGTTTTCGACGTGAATGCGTTGACCATTGAGAATAAAGGTCTTCTGCAAGGATCCGACCGTCGGCATGGCGTCGGTGACCAGCATGAAATGATCGATCGCCTTGGCGCGCAAGGCGATGCGCAGAACGGTCCAATCGACATGGCGGCCATCGGCGATCAGGCCGCTGTAATTGGTGGCATCGTCCAGGGCGGCGCCGACCACGCCGGGCGCGCGATGGGTCATCGGCGACATGGCGTTGAACAGGTGGGTAAAGCCGGTGACGCCGGCGCGCAGGGCGGCGACCGTCGTGGCATAGTCGGCATTGGTGTGGCCGGCCGCGACGATGACGCCGGCCGCGGCCAACTCGCTTATATCTTCCGGCGTACAATTTTCCGGCGCCAGGGTCACCAGGGTCTTGCCGCGCTTCAGGCTCTTCAGCAGCGCCTTCGACTCGTCATCGAGCGTGCGGAACATGTCGGGATTGTGGATGCCCTTGCGCTGCTTGCTGATAAACGGGCCTTCGATATGGATACCCAATACGCCCGGCACGCCGGCGGTAATCGCGGCCTCGGTCGCCCGCATGGCGGCGTCGATGACCTCCAACTCGTCGCTGATCAGGGTCGGCAGGAAACCGGTGGTGCCATAGGCGCGGTGGGCGGCGCCGATGGCGGCGATACCGGCGACCGTGGTTTCGTCATTGAACAAAACACCGCCACCGCCATTGACCTGGGTGTCGATAAAGCCGGGCAGCAGGTAGCCGCCTTGAACGTCGATCTGACGTGCGGAGCCGTCGCCGTCGCCGATATCGGTGATGGTTTCGCCTTTGCAGCTCAGGCTGCCCTGAACCACGCCGCCCGGAGTTACGATCTGCGCGTTTGTGAAAGTCAGGCTACTCATACTGTCTTCGTAACCTTGTTCAGATGGGGAGGGCTGTCGGGATCGAGACCGCGCGCCACGGACAGGCTGTTGGCCAGGCGGTAGAAGCTCTGGATCTGCAGGATGGGCTCCAGCGCCGCCTCCGCCGCCAGGGCAGGCAGGTGCACCGTGCCTGCAACGCCACCCCCGGGATTGGCCAGCAGGACATGAGCACCGCGCGCCGCGAACTCACTCGCGACATCGCGCACGCCGTCACCGGCGCTGTCCGACGTCGCGAAACCGAGGATCGGAAAGCCGTCATTGACGATGGCCATGGGGCCGTGCTTGACCTCGGCCGACGAGAAGGCTTCGGCGTGCAGGGCGCAGGTTTCCTTGAGCTTCAGCGCCGCTTCCTGGGCGACCGCAAAGCCGTAGCCGCGACCGATGACGAACAGGTTGCGCGCCTCCGTCAGGGCCGGCAGGGCGGCGGACCAATCTAGCGCGAAAGCCGCACGCAACTGCTCCGGCAGCAGGTGCAGCCCGTCGGACAGGGCGCGATCGTCCGACCACGCAGCGGCAATGGCGGCCAGACCGGCCAGCGAGGCGATATAGGACTTGGTCGCCGCCACGGACTTTTCCGGGCCGGCTTTCAACGGCAACAGTTCGTCGGCCAGGGCCGCCAGGGGCGACTGCTCGTCATTGACCAGGGCGACGACATAGGCGCCGGCCTTGCGATGGGCTTCGACGGTGGCCAGCAGATCGGGCGAACGGCCGGATTGCGAAATGGCGATGCACAGGGATTCGTCGGCGACGACCTGCGCGGCGTAGATGGACGATACCGACATGGCGGCGGTCGAGGTCGGCACGCCCGTCAGGGTCTCGATGAGATATTTGCCGAAGGTCGCGGCGTGGTCGGACGAACCGCGCGCCACGGTGGTCACGGAGCGCGGCGGCTGGGCCTGCAGACGTGCCGCCAGGCGGGCAATGGCGGTGCGGTTATGGGCGAGGAAGCGATCGACCGCGGCGCCGCCTTCGCCGGCCTCGGCGAACATCAGGGTCTTGTCGGCGGTTAAAACGGGGGTCGCGAGCGTGGGGGAGGGCATAGTCGGTCCTTGAAAGGGAAAACAGTCAGCTGATATCGTTCAGTTCGGCGACGACGTCATAGGCGTCGCCGCGGTAATAGGATTGGGTGAATTCGGCGGCGCGGCCGTCCTGAAGGAAGCCGCGGCGTTCGATGAACAGGCCGGGATCGCCCGGCTTGACGCCCAGCCGTTCGGCCTGTTCCGCGCCGAACGCCACGGCGCGGAGGCGTTGCAGGGCGCGCACGGGCCGATGGCCGGTCTTTTCCAGCGCCTCATAGAGCGACGCCGATACGGCTTCGGTCGAGGGCAGGCAATAGGCCGGAATGGTCGAATATTCCAACGCCATGGTCATGCCGTCGGCATAGCGGATGCGGTGGAAGCGGTAGACCAGGGCGCCGGGCGACAGGCCCAGCGACAACGATTCCTCGGGTGTCACCGCGCCGGCGGCCTTGCTGACCCATTCCGAATGCGGCTTGCGGCCGCGCGAAATCATGTCTTCGGAAAAGGACGACAGCTTGGAGAAGCTCTTCTCGACCCGGCTGGCGACAAAGGTGCCGGCGCCGCGGCGGCGCGTCAGTAGGCCCTCGCTGACCAGGCCGTCGATCGCCTTGCGCACGGTGATGCGCGAGACGTCGAAATCCTCGGCCAGGTCGCGTTCCGGCGGAATGGCGTCCTCCTGGTGCAGTTGACGATTCTGGATGGCGTCGCGCAGCACGCGTTGCAATTGCAGGTACAACGGCGCGGGATCATCCTTGCTGAGACGGCCGATGGTTTCGGCGAAAGACATAGCGGCGGCCTTTGAGATAGGGGTACGGGACTTAAGATGGAGATTCATGGGCGCAACTCCAAGAGGTACGGATTTATAGCGGCCCGCAGAGCGGCGACCAGACGCGCATCCGTATGCTTTTCGCTGACATAGCCGAGCGTGGCGGCGCGATCGTTGCGAACCAGGGTTGCACGGCTGCACGAGGCATGAACCGAGGTCACGCCGGAGGCCAGTATGGCGGGAGCGTTGTCGGCCGTGACGCCGCCGCCGGCCAGGATCTCGATGCGTCCGGCAGCCGCCTTGACCAGGGCGGTCAGGCCGGCAATGCCGCCGGCTGCCGTCGTGCCGCCGCCCGAGGTCAGGATGGTGTCGATGCGCCGGGCGACGCAGATTTCCAATGCCTTCAACGGATCGGGCGCCAGCTCGAAGCCGCGGTGCATGGCGACACGCAGGCCGTGGGCCTTGGCATGGGCCACCAGCCCGGCCAGCGCCGTTTCATCGATAGCGCCATCGGCCGTGTTGACGCCCAGCACGACGCCTTCCAGCCCGCAACGCGCCGCCGTATAGATATCGTCGTGCATGATGGCCAGTTCGTCGGCGTCATAGCAGAAATCGCCGCCGCGCGGCCGGATCATGGCGCGCACCGGGCAGCTCATTTCGGCCGCCAGTTTCATCAATCCGGTGCTCGGCGTCAGGCCGCCGATGCTGAGGCCCTCGCACAATTCTATGCGATCGGCGCCGTTTTCAGCGGCGATGCGCAGGCCGGCCGCCGTATCGACGACGACTTCGAGCAAAACGCTGGCGGGGGTGGCATGCTGTCCGTCCATCATGCCCCCACGGCTTGGGTGGCGACATGGGGGCGCAGGCCGTTAGCGGTGCCGTGCGCCAGCATGATCGCACCTTCCAGGGCATCGTGTTCCGGCTCGGCCAGGACCGAGCGCGCCCACGAGCTCAGCCACGGCATGAAGACCGGCGCCATGCCGCCGACCAGGCAGACCTTGCGCGCACCGATTTCGTGCAGGCGGGCGATATAACGGCCCAAATCGTGAGCCGATTTCTCGACCAGGCTTACGGCGACAATGTCACCCTTGCCGGCATGGCTCATGATCATCGGCGCCAGGGCGCCGAAGTCGCGCGGCTTGGCCGTCGTCACCCAATGGACGATGTCCGCCGGTTGACCGAAACGTGCGATGAGGGCGCGCGTAAATTCGGTTTCGGGCGCGAGTCCGTCATAGCCCATCAGGGCCTCGCGAATCGCCGAACGACCGAGGTCCGCCGCCGATCCGTTGTCGCAAACCTCGAAGCCCCAGCCGCCGATCTGATAGGACTGGCCGCCAACCCAGGCATGGGCCGCACTGCCGGTGCCGGAGATCAGGATGCCGCCGTCGCGGCCGGAAAAGGCGCCGAGACAGGCCGTGTGGGCGTCGGAAGCCGCGTCGCAACGGGCGAATTTCGGGCCGGCGGCGATGGTGGCTTCGGCGTCGTCGGCGCGGGAGATGCCGGCCAGGCCCAGGCCCAGGCTGATCCGGCCATAGGCCGAACGGTCAAGCCCTGCCTGAGCCAGAACGTCATCCAGGGCAGCGATAATATTGCCCCAAACCAGGTCGAGCCCCAGCCGGACATTGCCGGAGCCGCCCTCGGCTTCGCCGAGCAGGGTGCCGCCGGCATCGCGCAAACGGACGCGGCATTTGGTGCCGCCGCCGTCGACGCCGGCGAAGAGTTGTAGGTGAGAGTCTGGGGAGGACATATGGATCATCGTCTTACAGTGTGTACGCCGGTTCTAGATATCGGCAGGGACCGGCGCGGCTGCAACGCCCTTGCGCCCGGCAACCAGGCCGAACAGCAGGATGTAGGCGTAACAGGGCACCATCAGGCACAGGAAGACGAGTTGGAAGTTATAGCTCTCCTTGAAGTGAGCGAAGAGCTGGGGAACGACCGCACCGCCGATAATACCCATGACCAGGAAAGCGGCGCCGAACTCGGTCAGCTTGCCGAGACCCCGGATGCCGAGCGGGAAGATGGCCGGCCACATCATGGCGTTGGCGAAGCCCAGGCACCACACGAAGGCAACCGAGGTGTAGCCCTTGGTAAAGAAGGCGCCGATGCTGAGGAGGATGCCGAGTACGGCCGACAGGGTCAGGTAACGTTCCTGGCTGGCGAAACGCGGAATGGCGATCAGGCCGGCGATATAGCCGACCAGCATGGTGACCATGGTAAAGCTGGTGAAGAACTTGGTCTGATCCAGCGGCAGGTCGAAGCCGCGGCCATAGGTGCCGACGGCGTCGCCGGCCATGACTTCAGCGCCGACATAGAAGAAGATGGCCAGGAAGCCGAACAGCATTTGCGGCAGGGCGGCGGTGAAGCTCTTGCCGGTGCCGGGATTGGCGTCGTCGCTGAGATTGGGCAGGGGTGATTTGTAGACGACGAAGGCAATGACGGCCAGGAAGGCGCCCATGATCATATAGGGCAGATGGATGCGTTCGGCAAAACCGTTGAGCAGTAGTTCCCGCGCCGCCGGCGTTGCCGCCGCGCTGACCTGGTCCTGCATTTCACCGATGCCGTTGAGGATCAAGGTGCCGATAACGACAGGGGCGCAGGCCCCGGCCAGTTTGTTGAAGATGCCCAGGACGGCGATGCGCTGGGCACCCGATTCGATGGGCCCCAGGATCGAAATGTATGGGTTGGACGCCGTCTGCAGCAGGGACAGGCCCGCGCCGATAAAGAACAGCGACATCAGGGTCGGCGGGAACATGCGCATCGAGGCGAATTGACCGAAGGCGGCGGCCCCGATGGCCATGGCCAGCAGACCAAGCGCCATACCAGTCTTCATACCGGTCTTACGGAGGATGAAGGCGGACGGCAAGGCCAGGAAGAAATAGGACAGGTAAAAGACCGACGGCACCAGGAAAGCTTCGAAGTCGCTCAGGGAGAAGGCCAGCTTGGAAAAGGTGATCAAGGGGCCGTTCAGCCAGGTAACAAAACCGAAGATGGCGAACAGCAGGCAGAACATCAGGACGGAGCCCCAGGGTGTCTTGGTGGGCGCAGCGGTCTCGGTGGCGGACATCGATTATTTCCCCATATAGTACCAATTTGTCTAACTGGTATGGCTGAACTGAATCCAAATTGCAATCCATGTTCACAAAAATCTACGGTCTTGCGCAAAAATCATGCAAATCCAGCGTTTCAACGCCATTGTATGACAATTTGCGCGATATTATTGTCACAAATCCTTCGCAAGTGCGTTCGAAATGAGCCCTTTGTAAAATTTGGTTGACATAGAAACAGAACCAAAGATAGCAATGGTACGGCTTCAGGTACTAGGTTGGTACTATTTTCATTTATGTGTTGTCCCAACCGGACTTGTCCAAAGCTTACATCTAAGCGGTCGTAATCAAGATTCGGGGCTTGCCTGGACCGCGGGCAGCATAAAATAGGGAAAAGACTACAATGAAGTTCAAACGCCATATCCTGATGACAAGCGCCGTGGCCACCGTGGCCATGGTTATGTCTCTGGGTGTCAGTGTCTCTGCCGTCCACGCGCAGGATGCTGCCGCCACCGATGACGCAACTACGGTCGTTGTCACCGGCATCCGCAAGTCGCTGCAGTCGGCGCTCAAGCAAAAGCGCAATTCCGACCGCGTCGAAGAAGTCATCACTGCCGAAGATATCGGCAAGTTCCCCGACAAGAACGTCGCCGACTCGCTGTCGCGCGCCACGGGCGTCAATGTCGTCACCGGTTCCGCCGGCGCCGGCGGTTTCGGTGAAAACGAACGTATCTCGATCCGCGGCACCTCGCCGGAACTGAACCTGACGCTGATGGACGGCCATAACATGGCGACCGGCGACTGGTTCGTCCTCGACCAGACCTCGGGCGGCCGCTCGTTCAACTATACCATGCTGCCGTCCGAAGTCGTCGGCACCATCGAAGTCATCAAGTCGTCCTCAGCGGATCTGCCCGAAGGCGGTATCGGCGGTACGGTCGACGTTCATGTGCGCAAGCCGCTCGACCTGCCCAAGAACACCTTCGCCGCCTCGGCCCAGGCCATGTATGCGACGCTTCCGGGCAAGACCGAACCCAATCTTTCCGGTATGTATTCGTGGAAGAGCGACGACCATACGGTCGGCTTCCTCGTCGGCGCCTTCTATGAAAAGCGTTCGTTCCGTCGCGACGGTCAGGAAATCCTCGGCTATAGCGACATCGCTAACTTCGCCAATTCCGGCAAGACGGTCAGCGTACCGTCGCTGATCGGCGCGGCCTTCTTCCAGCAGGAGCGGATCCGTGAAGGCGGTAACTTCATGCTGCAATTCAAGAAGGACGACACGTTTGAACTCGATATTTCCGGCCTCTACACCTACCTGAAGGCGGACAATTCGAACCACAACTTCATGATGTGGGGTTCGCGTCTCGGCGCCCACATGCCGCACGCTGGCTACACAACCGAAGAGTCGCCTACCGATGGCAAGACCTACCTGACTTCAGCCACGTGGGACGCTTCCGTCGCCACCGACGGCGCTCTGGTCCAGGACGACATCTTCCGTCAGGCGCACTCCAACTCCTACGACCTGAACATCGACGCGATGTGGCATCCCAATGAGAAGCTGACGATCAAGAGCCAGTTGGGCTATACCCACGGCGAAGGCGTCACCGACGACTCGGCCGCCTGGGAAACCTACTGGAACAATGTCGGCGCCAGCTTCGATCTCGGCAAGGTCACCGCGGTCTCCTATCCCGGTCTGCCCGCCGATCCGACCGTCGCCGGCTATCTCAACAACAATTACAGCTGGTCGTGGGGTGGCAAGGTATCGTCGCCCGACAAGGAACTGTACGCCAAGGTCGACGTCGACTATCAACTGGGTGAAGGCTTCTTCAAGGACGTCCTCTTCGGCGCCCGCATGACCGATCACCGCCGCGACCTGATCAACACGGCCTATGGCTGGGCCGGCAACGGCGCCAACAGCGGCACCAGCAATATCGACCTCGGTACCGTCTTTACCGGCGACGTTACCCCGTCGGATTACAGCGACGGCCTCCCGGGCAGCCTGCCGGGTTACAGCTACGCCAACGGCGAAGCCGTCTACAAGTATCTCGACACCCACAATGGCGGTCGCCAGTTCGGCTTCTATGGTCAGGGCAGCTTCGGCGTTAAGGAAAAGACCGACGCCTACTACCTGATGACCAAGATCGGCGGCGATCAATGGCGCGGTAATGTCGGCGTTCGCGCCGTCCATACCGAAAGCACGGCGATCCAGTACTCCACCACCATCGCCGATCGTCCGATCGCTTCGCTCTTCGCGCCGCCGACCTTCGACGCCAACGGGGTCCAGACCGACCCGGGCGGATACGGCGCTTATGAAACCAAGCACAGCTATTGGGATATCCTTCCCAGCCTGAACATCGTCTATAAGCCGGCAAACGACTGGGTTATCCGCGCCTCGGCCGCCAAGGTCATGACGCGTCCGGGTTACGCCCAACTGGCGGGTTACTTCTACCTCGTCGACAGCAACTACACCGGCGGCGCCGGCGGTAATCCGAACCTGGAGCCCTTCCGCGCTACCCAATATAATCTGGGCGCCGAATGGTACTATGCACCCCAGGCCCTGTTGTCGTTCGGTATCTTCGACATGAAGATCGAAAACTACATCAAGACCGCCAGCTTCCACGGCTTCTATACCGATCAGCAGAATCCGCAGGGTCACGACTTCCTGCTCAGCGGTCCGGTTAACGGCGGTGGCGGTACCGACAAGGGCTTCGAAGCCAACCTGCAACAGCCGATCGGCGATACCGGTTTCGGATTTATCGCCAACTATACCTATTCGGACGGCAAGGATGACGCCGGAGCGCCGATCGACGGCAATTCGAAGAACACCTTCAACCTGACGGGCTACTTCGAAAACGACAAGCTGTCGACGCGCCTGGCCTATAACTTCCGCTCGAAGTTCAAGTCCGGCGACGATCGCGGTACGCCGATGTGGCAGGACGACTACGGCACGCTCGACGGGTCGTTCAGCTATAACCTGACCGAACATATCGCCCTGACGCTCGATGCGCAGAACCTGCTGCACGAAAAGCTGACCTACTTCGTCGGCACCCCCTCCGTGCCGCGCGCCATCTACGACAACGGTCAGTCCTGGTACGTCGGCGCTCGCGTAAAGTATTAGTCCTGAGTGCCTAATGCGGGGCGGCTGTTTAAGCGTCGGCCGTCCCGCCACCTGTCACCCTTATTTTCCAGGTCGGACAGCGATATCCGGTGGTCAGTCCTTGTTTGTGTGTCTGGACGGCGCGTGCCCGTCACAAGCCCGACGCGTAATGCCGGTCTCCTCCATCGCTGTCGTCGTGACGTGACAGGTTTCCTGAGAGCAGGTTCGGTCTTCTCCCGAGCCTGCTCTTCTTTTTTGCCGGCGGCCGCCTTGGCCCCGCCCTACTTCGTCACGATAAAACCGTCGGCCACACCCACCGGCCACGGCGTCAAGCTGGCGCCGGCGCACGGTCCGCCGACGCAGCGGCCTGACGCGATCCGGAACAGCGCCCCGTGCCACGAACAGCTGATCAGATCGCCCTGCGGCGTCAGATAGTCGTCCAGTTCCTGGGCCAGCGGTAACCCGGCATGCGGGCAGCGATCGACATAGCCATAATAGTCGTCGTCCTTGCGCACCACAAAGCCATGGAAAAAAGCCTCGCCGATCTGCAGCACGAAGTTGCGCGCCCTGTCCGGCGCGATGAGGTCGGCGGGGCCCAGCTTGACGCCCGCCGGCGTTTCATAAATTCTTGGATTCAAGCGGCGTCCACTGTATCGGCATCCGGTTGATGACGCGGATGGGCGCGCGCGAACACCGGCAGGTCGTCACAACGTTCATTGACGGCGCGGATCAGCGGATAGGGATCGAGACTAACATTATAGCGCTGGGCCGAGAACACCTGCGGGATCAGGTAACAATCGGCAAGCGTCGGCGTGCTGCCGAAACAAAAACCGTTGCCGTGCTTGCCGATCAGGGTTTCCAGCGTGGTAAAGCCTTCGGCGATCCAGCCCGTAATCCAGCGCTTGCACTGCTGTTCGTCGGCGTGGAGCTCGTGTTTCAGTTCCCGCAGCACCCGCAGATTGTTGAGCGGATGGATATCGCAGGCGACCACCTCGGCCATGCTGCGCACCACGGCGCGATCGATGGCCGATTTGGGCAGCAATGGCGGTGTCGGGTAGCGCTCTTCGAGATATTCGATGATGGCCAGGCTTTGTGTCAGGACATGCCCGTCGATTTCCAATGCGGGCACCAGGCCTTGCGGATTCAGGGCCTTGTAACGCGGCTCATGGTGTTCGTTGCGCCGCAGGTCGTGGCTGACGGCCTGGTACTCAAGTCCCTTGAGATTAAGAGCGATACGGGTGCGATAGGCGGCACTGGAGCGCCAGTAATCGTGGAGTTTGAGCATAGTCTCATTCCTCGTTCTTTTGGCTAGTTGGCGGGCAATATGCGCCCGCGGCATTCACCGAAGCCGATGGTGACGAAACCATCCTTTTCGGCGCGTGCGGATAGAATAAGCTCATCTCCATCATCAAGAAAGGCGCGAGTTTCATCTGAGCCCACAGTCACGGGGTTTTTACCGCCCACGGACAATTCGAGCAGGCTGCCGGCGCCGTCGGGCGTCGGTCCGGAAATGGTGCCGGTGCCCAACAGGTCGCCCGGTTGCAGGTTGCAGCCGTTGGAGGCGTGGTGGGTCAGCAATTGCGCCGCTGTCCAGTACATATGCCGGGCTGCGCTGTGGCTGAGCTGTTGCGGCGACACATGGGCCGCCCGCATCTTCGCCGTTTGCAGGAAGACTTCCAGCTTGAGGTCGAGCGCGCCCTCCGCCTGATCGGCCTCGTCCCACAGATAGGGCATGGGCCGCGGATCGCCTTCGGGCCGCGGGCCTTGCGCCATACGGAACGGCGCCAGAGCCTCCGGCGTAATGATCCACGCCGATATCGTCGTCAGGAAGTTCTTGGCCAGGAAGGGCCCGAGCGGCTGATATTCCCACGCCTGGAAATCGCGCGCCGACCAGTCGTTGAGCAGGCAGAAGCCGGCAATATGTTGCGCGGCCTTGTCGATCGGGATGGCTTGGCCGAGGTCGTTGCCGGGACCGACCCAGATACCGAGTTCGAGCTCGAAATCGAGCCGCTTGCTGGGACCGAAGCTGGGCAGCTCGGCGTCCGGCGCCTTGGTCTGACCGCTGGGGCGCTTGACCGGCGTGCCCGACGGCCGGATCGACGAGGCGCGGCCGTGATAACCGATCGGCACGTGCTTGTAATTGGGCAGCAAGGGGTTGTCGGGGCGGAACAGGGCGCCGACATTTTGCGCATGATAAATGCCGGCATAGAAGTCGGTATAGTCGCCGATACTGACCGGCACGTGCATCGTGCAGTCGACCGCGGCGTGGATATAGGGCTCGGCGGCCTGACGGTATCTGATTTCAGACAGCAAACGCGACATTTGCTGCCGCAGCGATTTGCGCAGAGCCGGTGTCGCCAGGACCTGGCCCAAGTCGGCCGGGGCGGACTGGATGATGCCGGCGGCCTTCAAGGCTTCCAGTTCGATAATCGAGTCACCGATCGCCATGCCCGGCCGCGGCGCTTCATTGGGCGGGCTGAACGTGCCGAACGGCAGGTTCTGGATCGGGAAATCGCGATGACCCTGGGCGCTGGCGACCCATGAGGTCAGTTTCGGGTCGTGGGTGGCGTCGATCATGGACGGTCCTTCGGCAGTTGCGCCTTGGCGAAGGCATCCCAGACGTGGTCGTAGTCGTTTTGTAGCAACGGGCTGTTCAGGGCGGCCGGCGTCGTCTTCAGTATATGCCGGCTCTCGAACATGAAGGCCATGGTGTCGGCGATCCGGTGCGGCTTCAACTCGGCCTTGACCGCATTTTCATAGCTTGTCTTGTCGGGGCCGTGGGCGTTCATACAGTTGTGCAATGAGGCGCCGCCGGGGGCAAAGCCTTCGGCCTTGGCGTCATAGGCGCCCGTGATCAGGCCCATAAATTCGCTCATGATATTGCGATGGAACCACGGCGGCCGGAACGTATGTTCAGCCACCATCCAGCGTGGCGGGAAGATGACGAAGTCGCAGTTGGCGGTGCCGGCGTGGTCCGAAGGCGATGTTAGAACGGTAAAGATCGACGGATCGGGATGATCGAAACTGACTGTATTCAAGGTGTTGAAGCGCGTCAGGTCGTAGCGACAGGGCGCCAGATTGCCATGCCAGGCGACGACATCGAACGGCGAATGGTCGAGCTCTGTCGCCCATAGACGGCCGGCAAACTTCTGTACTAACGTCGTCTCCGCATCGCTGTCTTCGAATGCGGCCTCTGGCGCCTCGAAGTCGCGCGGGTTGGCCAAACCATTGCTGCCGATCGGCCCGAGATCGGGCAATCGAAACGGCGCACCATAGTTTTCGCAGACATAGCCGCGGCTGGGTTCATTGATCTCGACGCGAAAACGGACACCGCGCGGGATGACGGCGATGGACAGGGGTGCGACCTCAAGCACACCCATCTCGGTGACGATGCGCAATGCGCCTTGCTGGGGCACGATCAGCATCTCACCGTCGGCATTGAAAAAGGCCCGCCGCATCGAAACATTGGCGGCATAGAGATGGACGGCGATCCCCGTTTGCGCCTCGGCGTCGCCATTGCCGCAATAGGTGATCAGGCCGTCGAGAAAGTCGGTTTCAGCCTCGGGCAGGGCGGCCGGCGACCAGCGCAGGCGGTTGGGCGTCGCCGGCCCGCTGAATGGCGCGGAGGCGAAAGTCGCATGAGCGAGCGGCACGAAAGGCGCGTGATTGGCGGCGGGTCGCAAACGATACAGCCACGTCCGGCGATTGTCATCGCGTGGCGCCGTAAAGGCCGACCCCGACACCTGTTCGGCATAGAGGCCGAACGGGACGTTTTGCGGTGAATTCTGTCCGACGGGCAAGGCGCCCGGCACGGCTTCGCTGGCGAAGGAATTGCCGAAGCCGGTCATATAGTTGGACATGGGTGGGCTCGCTCTGCGGCTCGGACGGGTATCTTACTTAAAGCTTGCTTTAAAACTACGCGACCTTGATCACGCCGCGGCGTATCTGATCCAGTTCGATCGATTCGAACAAGGCCTGGAAGTTGCCGTTGCCGAAACCTTGATTGCCCTTGCGCTGGATGATCTCGAAAAAGATCGGCCCAAACGTGTTCTCGGTGAAAATCTGCAGCAAGATGCCTTCGTTTTCAACATCGCCGTCGATCAGGATGCGATTGGCCTTCAGCCGTTCCAGGTCCTCGCCGTGGCCCGGCACGCGTTTATCGACCAGGTCGTAATAGGTCAGGATGGTGTCCTGCAGCTTGACGCCGCGCGCGCGCAGCTTCTCGACCGTGCCATAGATGTCCTCGGTCGTCAGGGCGATATGCTGGATGCCTTCGCCGTTATATTGGCGCAGGAACTCCTCGATCTGGCTGGTATCGTCCTGGCTTTCATTGAGCGGAATGCGGATGGCGCCGTCGGGCGCGATCATGGCCTGACTGAACAGACCGGTCGCCTGGCCCTTGATATCGAAATATTTCTGCTCTTCGAAGCCGAAGATCCGGCGATAGAATTCCGACCAGGTACGCATCTGGCCGCGCGCCACATTATGCGTCAGGTGATCGAGAATTTCGAAACCGACGCTGTTGGCGGCCTCCGCTTCGGCGGCGCCGGCAATGACATCCCAATCGGCATAGATGTCGCGATCGACAAGATAGAGCAGCGAACCGCCGATGCCTTGCAGGACATAATCGCCGACGATCCCGCCGCCGGCCGCCAGGGCGCCGCTGTTCAGCGCCAGCTCATAGGCCTTGGCCGCGTCGGCGACCCGGAAAGCCATGCCGTTGGCCGACGGACCGTGGTCGGCGGCAAAGACGGCTGCCTGCGGCGTGCCGGCCGTATTGATCAGGAAGTTGATATGGCCCTGTCTGTAGCGGACGATATCCAGGGACGGGTGACGCGACGCGGCGACAAAGCCCATCAATTCCAATTGCTGGGCCATGGCCGCTGTATCCGGGCCGGTGAACTCGACGAACTCAAAACCGTTGAGACCTAAGGGATTGTCGTGTGACATGGCCGGTTCCTTATCGCTGCCGTTATAGTATCTATTGAAACTATTACGATTGGTAGCGATTAGCAACGGGATTTTGCAATTTCGTCTGCTTCGGGCCACACTATCTTGTGAAGCGCACCTGAGCCGTGCAGACGAGACGGACAGCTCATTCAGGAGCTAAAGAACGACGACTACCCCCTGTCGCTCGGAAGGGAATGTGACTGGGCCCAAAATGATAGCGCTCACACAGCCTCTTATATCAGACAATTGCGGTTAACTTTTTCATCGCCGTTTCGAGCGCTCAAATTCACCAATTTCTTCAAAAAAAGTAATCCTATGGATTGGAAAAACGTTTAATGTATTGATATTGTAATGTAAATTAAATATATTTCAGTTTTCATTAATTTCGCTAATGAAATTCCCCTCTATCTTTATTAACTTTCCATAGAATTCTTGCTTGATTTTTTGGCCGTATTGTCCGAGGAATAACGAATAATAATTATAGGGGAGACTTAATGCGTAGAGTGCTTTTCGGCCTCTGTGCCGTTCTTGCCATTAGTGCTGCAAACTCCACAGCGGCACAGACCGTTCGCACGGAGCAAATCACGGTCCACAGCCCGGCGCTGGAGGGCAATCTCGAAGGTAACACGCCCGACCGTAAGGTCACGGTGTATTTGCCGCCGGACTACGATTCTGATGCGCAGAAACGTTATCCCGTCGTGTACGCGCTGCACGGCTATTCGATCAATAACGAGATATGGTCGACGGAGATCAAAACACCGCAGACGATCGACGCTGCCTATTCGGCCGGTGTCAAGGGCATGATCATCGTGCTGCCCAATTCCCAGACTGTTCATAATGGTTCCATGTATTCCAGTTCCGCGACAACCGGCGACTGGGACACCTTTATCTCGAAGGATCTGGTTGCCTATATCGACAGCCACTACCGAACCTTGGCGCGACGCGAAAGCCGGGGACTGGCTGGCCATTCGATGGGCGGCTATGGCACGGTTCGCATCGGCATGAAGCATCCGGAAGTCTTCAGCGCTCTCTATGCCATGAGTCCATGTTGTCTGTCCGCGCGCGGGGCGCCTACGGCCGAAGAGGGACTGAAGCTGGAAGCCCTGAAGACCGTGGAAGAAGCGCAATCCCTGGGCTTTTTTGTTCGCGCGACCCTGGCGGTCGCGTCGGCCTGGTCGCCCAATCCCGACAAACCGCCGTTCTACCTCGACTTACCGACCAAAGGCGGCGTGGCGCAGCCCGATGTTCTGGCGCGATGGGCGGCCAATGCCCCGCTGTCGATGGTGCACCAATATATTCCGAATATGCGCCAATATTCGGCGATCGCCTTCGATGTCGGCAATCGTGACGGACTGAGGACCGACACCGAAGCGCTCAGCGCAACGCTGAAAGCCTATCACATCGATAACAGCTTCGAACTCTACGACGGCGATCACGTAAGCGGTGTCGCCGACCGGTTTCAGAACCACGTCCTGCCGTACTTCGCCGAACACCTGTCGTTCGAGCCCGAGGCACCGTGATGAAACCTGTAATCCCGGTGTTGAACCGCCTGTTGGGTGTGATTTTGATGGCCGCGGCGATGTGGTCGGCGCCGGTATTGGCGCTTGAGCCCGACCCGCTTGCTCCGCACCTGGAGTTTGCGTTCGAAGAAGTCGTTCTTCTCGGCGAGGGCGTCAACCCCGGTGCGACGCCGATGGGCGAGCGCTATATTATTCCCATTACCGGCGGGAGGTTCGATGGGCCGGGTGATGGGGCAGGGTTCAAGGGTGTCGTCAGATCCGGCGGATGGGACTGGCAATTGAAACGGGCGGATGGCTGCGTTTGGGCGCTCGCCGACTACATGCTGCAAACCGACGATGGCGCAGTGATCAATGTGCGCAATCAGGGCCCGATGTGCCCGTCGATGGGAACAACGACGTCGGCGCCCATTCTGCTGACGCCTGTCTTTGAGGCGCCGCTCGGACGGTATCAGTGGCTCAATCAATCGGCATTTGTGGCGCGGCTGGATATCATCACGGATGACAACAAGCCTGCTGTTCGTATCCGGTTTTATCGTGTGAAATAGGCGTGCGCGGCAATCTGCCCGCGCCGCCATCCGGCTGAAAAAGCCGATAATCAAGACGTCTCGCGTCGCCGGGGCTGGAGAAATTGGGAGCTATCATGAAGTCCATTATTTTAGGTGCTGTCCTGTCATTGGCGGCTGTATCCGTTTCGGTTCAGGCACAAGACCGTGTCTCGGTGACCATGGACGCCGGCAAGCCGAGCGCAACGATCGACCGTCACATATTCGGCCAGTTCGCCGAACACCTGGGTAGCGGAATTTACGGCGGCATCTGGGTCGGTAAGGACTCTTCCATTCCCAATACGCGCGGAATACGCAATGACGTGGTTGCGGCCCTGAAGGCCATCAAGGTGCCTGTGGTTCGCTGGCCCGGCGGCTGCTTTGCCGATGAATATCACTGGCGGCGCGGTATTGGGCCGAATCGCGAGGCCATGATGAACGCCAATTGGGGCGGGGTGGTCGAACCCAACACCTTCGGAACGGACGAGTTCATGGACTTCGCCGGTCAGTTGGGTGCCGATCCCTACATATCGGTCAATGTCGGTTCCGGAACGGTAGGCGAGAGCGCCGAATGGCTGGAATATATGACCGCCAGTCCGGCAGATGCCCGCGGCGCCGAACGTGCCAAGAATGGTCATGCGGCGCCCTACAAGGTGCCTTTCGTCGGTCTCGGCAATGAAAGCTGGGACTGCGGTGGCGGCATGAGTCCCGACTTCTATGTCAGCTTAATGAAGATGCACGCTCGCTTCGTGCGTAATTACAATCCCGCCCAGCCCATGCAGCGTATCGCCGTCGGTCCCAATGGCGGTGACACGGCCTACACCGAAGCGGTGATGAAGGCCTATCAGGGCCACAGCTGGGCATGGAGCATCGAAGGTTTGTCCCTGCATTCCTATACGACCGGCGGAGGCTTTCCGGTCTCTCAGAAGGCGGTCGGTTTCGGCGAAAAGGAATATGCCGTCATTTTGAAAGACACCCTGGGTATGGAAGATCTCATAACCCGGCATTCGGCGATCATGGACAAGTACGACCCGGAAAAGAAGGTTGCCCTTGTCGTCGATGAATGGGGCGCATGGTACGCCGCTACACCCGGCACCGATCCCGGTTTCCTGATGCAGCAGAATTCGCAGCGCGACGCCGTCCTCGCCGCCCTCAATATCAACATCTTCGCGCGCCACGCCGACCGGGTCCGCATGGCCAACATCGCCCAGATGATCAATGTCCTCCAGGCCATGATCCTGACGGACAAGGAGAAGATGGTCCTGACGCCAACCTATCATGTCTTCAAGATGTACCTGCCGTTCCAGGACGCCACCTTTATTCCGGTGGCCTTTGACGCCGGCGCCTACACCTTTGGCGACATAAGCCTGCCGCGGGTCGACGCTGTCGCCGCAAAGGGCACGGACGGAAAATACTATCTGTCGCTCACCAATGTCGATCCCAACAGAACCGTGGACGTCGACACCGCTTCTTTGGGCTTCAAGATCAAGGCGGTATCGGGCGACACCCTCGCTGCGCCCAGGTTCGACTCGGTCAACACGTTCGACGCCCCCAACACGGTTACGCCCAAGCCGATCTCCGTAAAACTGAGCGACGGCAAGGCCGTGGTTCACCTGGCGCCGGCCTCCGTCACGGTACTGACGATTACGCCCTAAACCGCGTCTATTTAACATCCTGCCGTGAGGTTACCATGTTCAACGAAATCAAATTATCCCGTCGTCAGGCCCTCTTGACCGCGACCATGGCCGGCGCGTTTGCCAGTGTTCCGGCGGTGGCCCAGACACAGGCACCGATCGCCTCGACCCTTCAGGTCGGCCGCGAGGGTGCGCCGCTCAATCCATTCATCTATGGCGGCTTCCTGGAGCATATCGGCGACCTGATCAATCACAGCCTGTGGAGCGAGGTTCTGGACGACCGCAAATTCTTTCACGCGGTGGATTCGACGCCCGCACCCAAAGCCGAAGGCGCGGTGTCGCGGATGCGCGCCGTCAATAAATGGGTTCCGGTCGGGCCCGACGCGGCCGTGACCATGGATCGCAAGACACCCTGGATCGGTGAGCAGTCGCCGGTGGTGACACTCGCTGGCGCCGCGCCGCGCGGCATCGCCCAGTCCGGTCTGGTCCTGACCGGCAAGAAGGATTATGTCGGCCGCGTGGTCATCGCCGCCGACGGCGCTGCCGATATGTCCGCCACTCTGATTTGGGGTGCCGGAGCCACGGACCGGCAAACGGTCAGGCTGGCCGCCGGCAAAGACTGGAGCACGGCGCCGCTGCGTTTTTCGCCCCGGGCCGATACGGCCGAGGCCCGCCTCGAAATCACCGGAACCGGTGCGGGGACTTTCCGCGTCGGCGCGGTGTCGCTCATGCCGGCAGACAATGTCAAGGGCTTCCGCGCCGACACCCTGGCCCTGATGAAAGAGATCGACTGCAAGATACTGCGTATTCCGGGTGGCAACTTCATTTCCAGCTATGATTGGAAAAATACCATCGGCGATCTGGACAAGCGCCCGCCGATTCTGGATCCGGTGTGGAATTTCGCCCAACCGAACGATGTCGGGGTGGATGAACTGCTGCAGATGTGCCGGCTGATCAATGCCGAACCGAGCTGGTCGGTCAGCACCGGCTTTGACAGCCCGCGATCGGGGGCGGAGCAGGTGGAATATATCAATGGCGCGGCCGATACCGAATGGGGTGCGAAACGTGCCGCCAACGGTCATCCGGAACCCTATCGCGTTAAATACTGGAATGTCGGCAACGAGATGTACGGCCACTGGCAGATGGGCCACATCCCGATGAACCAGTATGCCGTCAAGCACAGTCTGTTCGTCGACGCCATGCGCAAGGTCGATCCGTCGATCTATATCATCGCGCCTGGCGGTTTCGCCGACGAGATGACGACGGGGCAGGGCATCTTTATCGAAGGCCAGCCCCAGGTCGAATTCGGCTCGGATCGCGACTGGGCCTATGGCATGTTCTCCAAGGCCTGGGGCAAGTTCGATGCCCTGGCCACCCACGCCTACCCGCCGGAAAACAAGAAGTTCGACATCAAGACCGGCAAGCTGTTCGATGTCCAACGGCCCCTGGTCGAATGGGCGCGCCAGCCCGCCAACCGCGTCCTGACCATGGTGGAATGCTGGGAAGAGTATAAGCGCCGCTTCCCGGCGTTGAACGACGGCAAGGTTAAGGTATTCTTCGACGAATATGCCTACAGTTTCCGGCAGACGCTGAAGACCTGCCTCGCCATGGGCATGTGCCTGCATGAGTTTTTCCGCCACTCCGACTTTATCGACATGGCAGGCTACACCATGGCGACCGGCTGGATGGACTTTGACCGAACCCGTTCGGTGATCAGCGCCACGGGACGCATGTATCAGATGTACAACCAGCATTTCGGCACTATCCCGATCGCCGTGACCGGCAACTCACCGGTACCGGCGCCGGAATATCCGGCGGGCGGCGACCAACCGCGCGTTAATGCCGGCAGTCCGACCTATCCGCTGGACATCTCGGCAGCTCTCACCGCGGACCGCAAAGCCTTGGTGGTGGCGGTCGTCAATGCCACCGAGCGCGCTCAGACTCTGCAACTGGGTTTGGACGGATTCACGGCGCAAAAAACCGGCCGTAGCTGGAAACTGACGGGCTCAAGCCTGGACGCGCAGAACCAGGTCGGCAAACCGCCCGAAGTGGTGGTTGCCGAAGGCACATTCGCTACCTCAACCGCGCTGAAAATCGCGCCGACCAGCGTCGAGCTTTACGAATTCGCCCGCGCCTGAGGGGCCGGGCAGAAAATAAAGAGGAAACGACCATGAAACGACACACGCGAAACCATGCGCTCTGGGCGGTTTCGGCACTTGCGCTCCTGACCGCGCTCGCCGCCGCACCCGGCGCTTCCGCGCAAAATCCGCTCGACCGTGCGCCCTACCAGGACGTGACGCGGACGCCCGAGCAACGCGCCGCCGACCTGGTGTCGCGCATGACGCTCGAAGAAAAGACCTCGCAATTGATCAATGATGCGCCCGCCATTCCGCGACTGGGGGTGCGTGAATACAACTGGTGGAACGAAGGCCTGCATGGTGTCGCGGCAGCAGGTCATGCCACCGTCTTCCCCCAGGCCGTCGGTTTGGCGGCGACATGGGACGAACCGCTGGTTCATCAGGTCGCCGACACCGTCAGCGTCGAATTCCGCGCCAAATATGTCGAAAGCCGGCATCGTTTCGGCGGCTCGGACTGGTTTCGTGGCCTGACCGTGTGGTCGCCGAATATCAACATCTTCCGCGACCCGCGCTGGGGCAGGGGCCAGGAGACCTATGGCGAAGATCCGTACCTCACGTCCCGTATGGGCGTCGCCTACGTCGAGGGCCTGCAGGGGAACGATCCCGTCTATTACCGCGTCGTGGCCACGCCCAAACACTTCGCGGTCCACAGTGGCCCCGAAGCCGGGCGTCACCGCGACAATGTCGATCCGTCGCGCCGCGATCTGGAAGACACCTACCTGCCGGCCTTCCGGGCGACGATTACCGAGGGCAAGGCGGAATCGATCATGTGCGCCTATAATGCCATTGACGGGCAACCGGCCTGTGCCAACGAGGATTTGCTCGTCACCCATCTGCGCAAGGACTGGGGCTTCAAAGGTTATGTGGTGTCGGACTGCGACGCCGTGGGCGACATCTATTACAAGACCTCGCACCATTACAAGGCGACGCCAGAGGAGGGCGTCACCGCCGCCTACCAGATGGGCACGGACCTGATTTGCGGCAACGCCAACGAGGCCGACCACCTGACCGGCGCAGTCCGCCAGGGCCTGTTGCCGCAAAGCGTCATCGATACAGCCTTGGTCCGGCTGTTCACCGCGCGGTTCAAGCTGGGCCAGTTCGATCCGCCGGCCAAGGTTTTCCCGGACATCACCGCCACGGATTACGACACCCAGGCCAATCGCGACCTGTCGCAGCACGTGGCGGAATCCGCCATGGTCCTGCTAAAAAACGAAGGCAATCTGCTGCCGCTGAAGGCCGAACCCCATACCATTGCGGTGATCGGCCCCAATGCCGACTCGCCCGACTCCCTGGTCGGCAACTATAATGGCGACCCGTCGCATCCGGTGACCATCCTTAACGGTCTGCGCGCCCGCTTCCCCAATGCCGAAATCCGCTATGCCCCAGGCTCTGGCCTGATCGATCCTGTCCTGACAGCCGTACCGGACGAGGACTTGTGCCGCGACAAGGATTGCCATGAGAAAGGGGTGACGGTCAGTCAATTCACCGCCGCCGATCTGTCGGGCGCCGCTCAGTCGGTTGCCGCAACCACCAATGCCAAACAGGCCTGGAGCGGTGAGCAGCGCAGCGGTTCCGTGCGCTTCGAGGGCTATCTGACCGCGCCGGAAACGGGCGAGTACCGCTTCCGTTACGACGCCAATGGCGGTTATCGCATTTGGGTCAATGACAAATTGGCCGTCGATGCCTGGTTTGTCGACTGGCGTCCGTCCATTGCGACCGGAACGGTTCAGCTTGAGGCTGGCAGCCGTAACACCATTCGTGTCGAATCCTTCCAGCGCCAGGACGCGGGCGACGAAAAACTGCTGTGGAGCCTGCCGTCGGATACCGGCGCCAAGGACGCCGTCGCTGCTGCGAACGCCTCCGATCTTGTCGTGTTCGTCGCCGGTTTGTCGCAACGCGTCGAGGGCGAGGAGATGCGGGTCGAAACGCCGGGCTTCTCGGGCGGCGACCGCACCAGTCTTGACCTGCCGCCTGTCCAGCAAAAGGTACTGGAACAGGTAAGCGCGACCGGCAAGCCCGTCGTTCTGGTCCTGGTCAATGGCAGCGCGCTGGGCATCAATTGGGCCGACAAAAACGTTCCGGCGATCGTCGAGGCCTGGTACCCCGGCGGCCAGGGCGGCGCAGCGGTCGCCAGGCTGATCGCGGGTGACTTCAGCCCGGCGGGCCGACTGCCGATGACCTTCTATCGCTCGGTGGACCAGTTGCCGGCGTTCAACGACTACAGCATGAAGGGCCGAACCTACCGCTACTTCAAGGGCGAGGCGCTTTATCCCTTCGGCTACGGCCTGTCCTATACCCGTTTCACCTACGCTCCGGCGAAAGTGTCGGCCGCAAACGTGAAGGGTGACGAGCCGGTGACGGTCTCGGTCGACGTCACCAACAGCGGCGGCAGGGATGGCGACGAAGTCGTGCAACTCTATCTCAGCCATCCCGGCGAAAAAGACGCGCCGATACGCGCCCTGGCACGGTTCGAACGCGTTCATCTGAAGTCCGGTGAAACAAGGACGGTCACCTTCACCCTCGACAGCCGTGCGCTCAGTACGGTGAACGCGGATGGCTCGCGTTCTGTCAAACGCGGTAAAGTCAGTGTCTGGCTGGGCGGTGGACAACCCGACGGCCGGCCGGGGCTGGCCAAGGCCTCCGGCGCCGCGGCGTCCTTTACCGTGACCTCCACCCTGACCCTGGAGCCCTGATCATGGTCGCTATGAGGCGCGCACTTGGATGTATTCTGGGACTGGTCCTGACCGGAATGGCCGGCGGCGTTCTGGCGGAAACCGGCTCGGGGCCGTACCCCGCTGTCTTCGAGGAAGACGCCACCCTGCCGGACCACGTGGTCTACAGGCCGGAAAAGATGGCGGATGTAAAGGCTGGGAGCCTGGGCGTCTATGTGTTCGGCAACGGCGGATGCAGCCGTGACGGCACCAGTTCGCGCAATCACCTGTTGGAAATCGCCTCCCAGGGCTATCTGGTCATAGCTCCGGGCATGATTCCGTCGGCGCACCCGCAGGTAAACGACGCGCCGCCGGCAGGCGGGCAGTTGAAGGCGCCGACGGCGCCCGAGGCGCTGACCGAAGCGATAGACTGGGCCGTCCGCGAGAACGGCCGCGTCGGCAGTCCCTACTACCAGCGACTGGCGCCCGGCAAGATTGCGGTTTCCGGATGGAGCTGCGGCGGGCTGCAGGCGATCGCCGTCGCCAGCGACCCCCGTATTTCCACCGTCGTCATCATGAACAGCGGTGTGTTCAACGAAGGCAATCCTATTGCCGGCCTGAAGGTTGACAAGAGTATGCTGGCCAACCTGCACGGTTCCGTCATCTACGTCATGGGTGGCCCCAGCGATATCGCCTATGCCAACGGCCGCGACGACTATGCGCGAATATCGCAGATACCCGCCGCCTATATTGATATTCCGGTCGGTCATGGCGGAACCTATATGGAGCCTCACGGCGGAGTCGGCGCGGAAGTCGTGACGGCGTGGCTGAACTGGCGGCTGAAGGGCGACCTGGCAGCCGCTGCAAAATTCCAGGGCGACGACTGCGCCTATTGCGCGGACACGCGCCTTGCCTACGAACACAAAAACTTTTGACGACCCTGACCACCCTGGCGACCCTGGCGACGTCGTAAGGCCCGCTGATGGTCAGGAGCCTTCGCTCGTGAGACGTCTTTGGGTCACCATGCCGTCTTTTTTACGAGCATCCCGGTGGCTGTTTCCGTCGGGGATGACAGCGCTGTCCCGAGGATCGGAAGCCCCGAGCGTGGTGGAATAGTGGGCGCCGCACCATCGCAATAAGCCGGCCGTATGCACATACGTCGAGGAAATCTGCGCAAAATTCAGCCAAAAATCCCCCATAAACTCAGACAAATGAGCGAGGCTACGAAAGTTGCACCAAAGAAAATAGATATTATAAACACTAAAAAAACAGCGGCTTCCATTTCACGCATGAAATATTATGCCGCTTATTTTCCAGATTTCGCATTATATTAAATAAAAACAATATAATAAATTCACGGGCGGTGCGTCTATCGTGTCCGGCACGTCATGTTGCACTGCCATATATGAAAATGACTTTTCCTAATGTCACGGCGTAGTGTTTTATTTGCGCCACGTCCGCATTTTTTCCGGTTATTGTCGGACTTTAAACTTGAAAAAATGTGACCGCTATCATAACCTCGTTCCGTCACAGTGCGCGGGGCGTCGCGGACATGCTGCTGTTCAAAGAACACGGCGTCCGGCCTGGGACCAATGCCAATAAAATACCTAGTCAGATCGCTCGCGCCTTCGCGAGAGACACAAAATTTCCCCGGGGCCAACGAAGCCAAAAACGGGACAGGGAGAAGACAAACATGAGAACTTCACGAGATAGCTATGTCCAAAATCAGGGTACGGCGCGACACCGCGCCAGCTTAGGCAGGGTGCTGCTCGGCTCCTCGGCCCTGGCGGCCGCGATGCTTTGGACGCCGGCTCTGGCGCAAGACGCGGCGCCGGCGACGTCCACCGATGCCGCAGCCGCGCAAAACGGTGAAGAGACGGTCGTTGTCGTCACCGGCATCCGCAAATCGCTGGAAACGGCTTCGCAGATCAAGCGCAGGGCCGGCACCTTCGTTGATTCCATCACGGCGTCCGACGTCTCGGCGCTACCGGATGCCAGCGTGGCGGAAGCCCTGGGGCGTATTCCCGGCGTGTCCGTGTCCCGCTATTCGACCCTGCCGCAGTACAACACCGGCGGCGCCGGCGGCGCCAGCGGCGATTTCCCCTCGGCTGAAGGTTCGGGCAACCTGATTCGCGGTCTCTCCTTCGTGCGTTCCGAATTCAACGGTCGCGATCAGTTCACCGCCAACGGTGGGCGCGCGCTCGATTGGTCCTCCATTCCGCCCGAACTCGTCGGCGGTGTCGATGTGTATAAGAACTCCTCGGCGGAGCTGATCGAAGGCGGCGCTGCCGGTACCATCAACCTGCGCACGCTGGCTCCGTTCGACCGCAAGGGTGCGGTCTTTTCTGTCAGCGTGGATGGCACCTATGCCGACCTGCGCAAGAAATGGGCGCCCACCTATAGCGTCATCGCGAGCAACCGCTGGCAAACGGGTTCGGGCGAATTCGGCCTTTTGGGGGCCTATTCTCATTCCGAGCTCAAGTCGAACATCAACGATTGGCAAGTCGGCGCTCCGGTGCCCAAGGTCAATGTTGGCGCGGTAGAAGATCAGGGGCCGGACAAGTTTGTCGGCGTGCCTGTCAGCAACGTCATTGGTACCCAGACGGTCTTCCAACTGCGTCACAACGAGCAGGACCGCGAGCGGACCAGCTATTACCTGGCCGGGCAGTGGAAGAACGACGACACCAGCGTCTTGATCAAGTATATCAACGTCGAGAACGGCACCGACACGGTTGAACATACCGTTGAACACCTGCCGGATTCCGGTACGCCCAACAACACCGTGCTTAGCAACATTACCACCCGTCCGTACAGCGGCACTGTCGCGCTCTGCAATATCGGCTTTTCAGGCCCGGGTGGCTGCAGCCAGCCGATCGCCATCGGTCAGTTGATGACTGCCGGTACGATTAACGCTGCCGGAAGCGACGGCGGTGCCTATGGTTATGGTATCAATACCTTGGGCCGCGGCGTCATCGACCGGTCGAAGACCGAGGACTTGAGCCTCAATCTGAAGCACAATTTCAGCAGCCAATTGCACCTAAACTTCGACGTGCAATACACCAAGGCAACGGCCGCGCAAACCGAACTCTGGGCCGGCGGCCAAACCCATTTCATGGTCGACGAAGTCGCCGATCTCGACCATGGTTCCGTCAGGTTCCATATGGATCCGCGTGGCAACCAGATCACGGCCGTCAAGCCGGGCATGACAGCGACCGTAGCCTCGGACAATACGGCCGATCCAAGCGTCTATTGGTGGCTCTACAACGCCGATAACGAGCAAAAAGGTAGTGGCGATCTCATGGCAGTCCGCGGCGACCTCGCCTACGATTTCGCGGACAATTCTTGGTTCAAGGACGTCAAGTTCGGCGCCCGCTATTCCGAACGTAACCAGACCAATGACACCGCGAACCAGAACTGGGCGGGCGTGGCGCCGCCGTGGGCTGGCGGCGGTGCAACACCGCTCAGCACCTTGCCGGCAGGCATGACCGAGGTCGACGATTACAAGGACTTCTTCCGCGGCGGCCTCGTCCAGGGCAACAACACCGGGTTTGTCTACATCAGCCGGGATTATCTGCTGAACTACGGCAAGATGGCCAAGTTCTTCGCGGACAACTCAGGGGCGGACGGCGTGGTCCGTGGCGCGCCATGGGCGCCGCGTGTGCCGATGTTCCCGGCGGATAACCGTTCCGAGATCACAGAAAAGACGAGCAACCTCTATGTTCAGTTCGACTTCGAGCATGATCTCGCCAACGGCCAGTCGATCGAAGGTAATTTCGGCGTTCGCTATTCGAAGACCGACCTGACATCAGCGGGCAATCTTGTCCGCGTCCTTGCCGCGGAATCGGCCTGTACGCCTGGCACGGACACCAACGGCGTGGTCACCACGACCTATGCCTGCTCCCACAACAGCCCGCAGGACTTCCTGCCGGAGACGGCCGCCTACCTGTCTCAAGCTGCGCAGGCGATCAACTACTCAACCAGCGACGATCACTTCCTGCCGTCGTTTAACATCAAGTGGAACCTGAACGACGACATGTTGATCCGTTTTGGCGCCAGCCAAAACCTGACGCGAGCAAATATTGCGGATCTGCGGGCCTACACGACCTACAACGCCAATACGACGACGGTAACTTGGCCGGCTGGCCATTGCGTATCCATCGGTCTGCCGGAAAACTGTAATGACGGGTTCCAGAACGTCACCCTGAATGCGATCAGCGCGGGCGGCGGTAACCCCCGTCTGAAGCCGACGACTTCGGACAACTTCGACCTCTCCTACGAATGGTATTTCCCAAGCGGGAACGTCACCGCCGGAGCGTTTGTCAAGAAGCTGCATGACGTCATCCAAGGCGGCTCCGAAACTATCGGCAGTGTCACGCTGGATGGCAAAAACGTACCGATCACCTATAGCGGCCAGGTCAATTCCAAAACCGTGGACGTGAACGGTATCGAACTCGCCTATCAGCAGTTCTACGACTTCCTGCCGGGCATATTCTCGCACCTCGGCGCACAGGCCAACTTCACCTATATCGACGCCAGCACGACTCCGGATTTGTCGTGTACGAATAACGGTGAAGCCTGCCGCTATAACATCACCGACTTGTTCGGTCAGTCCAAGTACCTCGCCAACCTGGTCGGTATCTATCAGGATGGCCAGTTCGAGGCCCGCCTGGCCTATTCGTGGCGCAGCCGGTACCTGATCGTCAAGGGCGACTACATGACGGGTAACCCGACCTACAATCAGGCGGGCGGCTTCCTGGATGCGTCGTTTAAGTACAACATGAACGAGCACCTCCAGTTCCATACCTCGGTTGAAAACCTGCTTGATACGACCACGAAAGCGGTCATGCAGGTCGATGCGGCGGGACACACCCTGCCCCGCTTCGCCATCAAGAATGACCGCCGGATTGTGGTAGGCATTCGTTACCTGTACTAAACCGGTCTGAGTGAGGGGCGGAAGACGTTTTTTCCGCCCCTTTTTACCCGCGCGTTTTTCGTCCGTGAGGTTATCCATGAAAAAGCTTTTATGTGTCGCAGCGGCCTTTATGGCCGTCATAGCCGTCTCGAGTGCCGAGGCAAAACCCTATAAGGTCGCCGATAAGCCGGGAGACGCCGGCTATTTCAACGTGCTTGAAGACGGCGGTTTCTGGACAGTCGGCTACACGGGCGAGCCCGGGCAGTCCAGCCGTGAGATCGCCGAATATGCCCTGAAGCGCGCCGCCGATCTGACCGCCGAACAACATCAGGCCTGGTTCGCCGTGCTCACGACTACCAATCGCATGGTGCAGCTTGGCGTCGCTGACGACCTGCAGGCTCGCGCCGGCAATTTTATGGGTTCGGGCGCAGGCTCGACGACCTCGGCGCCCATCGCCGGTGCGCCGGGCACGAATTCCCAAAATAACACCGGCACGTTCGGTGGTTCCTCCGTGCCCAACGACGTTCTGGAAACGTGGCAGCCGCGCAAGGTGCGTCAGACGATCCTAGTGATCGAATTGGGCTCAGGCGATAATGCATCCTTTCCGGGACTGGATCACACGCCGGAAATTTTCCCGGCGACTTCCTCTGCACCCGCGGCACCCGAAAAATAAACGGCCGGCCGAACCAGCAGGCTATGGGTTTGGCTTAGGGCGGATGAGTAGAGTAGAGTAGGGTGGGACTATGGAAGTCGAGGTACATGAAGTCGGGCGTTCGAAAGCAAAGCTTATCGTTATTGACGACTTTCTGAGCCATGCACAGGACGCCGTGGATGCGGCTGCCGCACTGCCCGCCTTTCCATCAGAAGACAAGACGGCCTATCCGGGCAGGCGTCACCAGATCAGCCCTGGCGACAAGGCTTCATCCTGCGTCATGGACATATTGAAAACCGCGGGTCCTGTCATTCAAAGCCATTATGATGCGGACAATTTCAGAGTTCTGGAGGCCAGTTTTTCCCTGGCCACGACTCCGCCTGAGCAAATGAATCCCCGACAACGCGTTCCCCATTACGACCGTGACGACCCAAACCATCTGGCCATCCTGCTTCATCTGCATCACGTCCCCGACACCGGCACAGCCTTCTACCGCCATGTCGCAAGCAATCTCGAACAGGTAGGCCACGATACGGCCCCTGAGCTTCGCAGGCTGGTCCAGGCGGAACTTGCGGAAAATGATCCGACTCCGGCAATCTCCGCAGGGGGCTCGAACGCGCACTACGAAAAGATATTCCACGTCGAAGCGCGTTTTAACCGACTTGTCATCTACCAGGGATGTCTGCTTCACTCAGGCTACTTTTCGCCTGACTTCAATTTCAGTGGCGATCCTCGGACGGGACGGCTGACGGCCAACGTCTTTATCCAGAAGGGCAAGGAGAGCGGCTGACGGGCCGATGAAGAATGTGTTGCCGGGCATGATCGGCGAAATCGGTCTACAAGGCTTTCAGTTTGTTTGGGCAGCTAGTTTGGGATTTTGGGATGTCGCAGCCTGCGAACCATATAGAAAAAATCTGCATTTTGGGCGGCGGCACGGCGGGTTGGATGACCGCGGCAGCCCTCTCTCACAAGCTGCGAGGGCTGCCGATCCGGATCGAGCTGGTCGAATCCGATGAAATCGGCACGATCGGCGTCGGCGAAGCCACGCTGCCGCATATCCGGAAATTCAATGAAACCCTGAACATCGACGAAGCGACCTTCATGAAGGCGACCGAAGCGACCTTCAAGCTGGGTATCGAGTTCTGTGACTGGGGCCGGCCCGGCGACCGGTATATCCATCCGTTCGGCGACTACGGGAAGCCCATCAACGGCATCCCGTTCTACCAGGCATGGCTGAGATTGCGGGCCTTGGGCGAAACCGCCCGGCTGGACGAATGGTCGTACGCCATCCTGGCGGCGGAAAAGGGCCGCTTCCAGTATCCGGCAAAGGACTCACGCGCGGCCGAGTCGGGCTTCGGCTGGGCGTACCAGTTCGATTCGTCGCGATACGCCCAGTTCCTGCGGCGCTATGCCGAAGCCAACGGTGTCGTCCGCACCGAAGGCAAGGTCCGTCATACATCCTGCCATCCGGAAACGGGTTTTGTCGAACATCTGGACCTGAACGGAGACCGCAGGGTCGCGGCCGAGCTTTTTGTCGACTGCTCCGGCTTTCGCGGCGTGCTGATCGAACAGGCGCTCGAAACCGGTTACGACGACTGGAGTTGCTGGCTGCCCTGTAACCGGGCGATTGCGGTTCCCTGTGAATCCCGCGGCCCCCTGACGCCCTTCACACGCGCCACGGCGCGTCAGGCCGGCTGGCAGTGGCGTATCCCGTTGCAGCATCGTGTCGGGAACGGCCATGTCTATTGCAGCAGCTTCATCTCGGACGATGAGGCTGCCGCCCAGTTGCTTGGCAATCTTGAAGGGCCCACCCTGGCGGAACCGAGACAGCTCTATTTTACCACGGGCCGGCGCCGCAAATTCTGGAACCGGAATGTTGTCGCCATCGGCCTGGCCGCCGGCTTTCTCGAGCCCCTGGAGTCGACGTCGATACACCTGATCCAGGAGGGGATTACCGAACTGCTGCAATTGTTCCCGGATCGCGAATTTCATGTCTCGGATGCCGACGAATATAATGATCGCATGGGCCTCGCTTTCGAGCGCGTACGGGATTTCCTGCTCCTGCATTACGTCGCCAACCAGCGCGACGAGGGCGAATTGTGGCTGCATTTTCAAAACCTGGTCCTGCCCGACAGCCTCAAGGAGAAAATCGACGCCTGGATGACACGCGGCCATATTATCAAGTACGAGTTCGGCACCTTTCTGCCGCCCAGCTGGCTGGCCGTGCTGCTGGGGCAAAACCTGATACCTCGCGGCTACGACCCGCGCGTCCTGACCATCCCCGACGCGACGCTGGTCGCCGATAGTCGCCGCCTCCGTGAGGCCGTGCTGGCGGCTGTGCAGAGCACGCCGCTTCACGCCGATTTCATCAACCAGGTCGGTGCGCAATCGGACCGCGCGCCCCTGATCGCAAGCGTGCAGTAGCCCCGTGTCGACACCTCTTGACCCAACCCCGATCGTTCATATTGCCGTCTGCGGCGGCGGACTTGCCGGTTACATGACGGCCACGGCGCTGTCGCATCAGCTTCCGGCAACGCACCGCATCACCTTTATCGCCATCGAAGACACGCCATCGGCGGACATCTTTTACGGCAGCGTAACCTCGCCGTCGGCCTACGACTTCAATCTGTCGGCCGGCGTCACCGAACCCGCCCTGGTCAGGCAGAGCGGCACGGCCTTCTCGCTCGGCACGCGCTACGAAACATGGGGAGGTGAGGGGAAAACGTGGTTTCAGGGCTTTCAACTGCCCTTGCCCATTCTCAATGGCGTGCCGTTTCACCAGTACCTGACACGCCAGGGCCAGTACGACCTTGAACCCTATCTGGTGTCAGCGGCGGCGGCCAAGCGTGGCGCCTTCGCGCATCCGCCGGAAGCGCCCGCCCATCCCCTGAGCCGGGCCGAATATGGTTATAACCTCGATGTCACCGCCTATCGCAGTGTGTTTTCTTCGGCCATGGACGCGGCCCAGGTGCATGTCGTTCGTGCCGGCGTCGCCGACATTGAGCTGAGCGCCGGCGGCATAGGCGGGTTGCGCCTGTCTGACGGCCAGCGTGTTGCGGCGGATCTGTTCATCGACTGTACGGGCCCCGAGGCCACGCTGCTGAGCCGACTCGGCGCCCGGCAGGTGGGGCAGAGGCGGCTGGCCGCCGTCATGAGCAGGATACCTGGCGACACGCTGGGGCCGGCCATGCGCACCCTGACGGGCCGCCCCTTCGGCTGGCAATCCGTTACGCCGCTGCAGGGCGCGACGGCGAAGTTGACGGTGTTCACGGACGACGACGAGGACCTGGCCCTTGCGGCCCATGGCGCTACGCCCGATGTCGCCGCTTGCGCCGTGCCGGGGCGCCAGGCCCAGGCGTGGATCGGCAATTGCGTCGCCATCGGCCAGGCTGCGGCGCTTGTCGAGCCCCTAACACCCGCGCCCATCATGCGACTTCAGCGCGATATCGAGCGACTGCTTTCGCTTATCCCCCTGTCAGGCGACATGGCGATGGAACGTCAGGAGTTTAATCGCCAATTCGACAACGACCACGAACATGCGGAGCTCTTTCACCGCGCCATGTTCGCCACCACGCCGGTGGCGGGATCGTCATATTGGGAAGCGGCGCCGACCCAGCCCACCGCCAGGCTGGATCGCAAAATCACGCAGTTCCTGAGCCGTGGCGTCCTGGTGTCCTATGATCTGGAGCCCTTTACGCCCGAGGATTGGATCGTCCTGCACTATGGCATGGGCCGCCGCCCCGGGCGCAGCGATCGCCTGGCGGACCAGATACCGGAGACCGAGGTGAAGCGATACCTGGCGGACATGCAGGGCGGTATCGCCGCCATGGCGCGGACCATGCCCGGCCACCACGCCTATATGAGCGGATTGAAAAACTTCCTGGCGCGGGAAGGTGCCTGATCCATGGTCACGCCCATAAAAGAGATCGTAATTGTCGGTGGCGGATCCGCGGGGTGGATGACGGCGGCTGCGCTATCCAGTCTTCTGGCGCCCAAGGATGCGTCGATCACCTTGATCGAGTCCGACGACATCGGCATCATCGGTGTCGGTGAAGCCACAATTCCGGACATCATCAATTTCAATCGCTTGCTCGGCATCGATGAGGCCGATTTTATCCGCGAAACCAACGCGACCTTCAAACTGGGCATCGAATTTATCGACTGGGGACGCAAGGGCGACCGCTATATCCATCCGTTCAGCGGCCATGGCGTCGACATGAACGGCTTCGACTTTCATCAATACTGGCTGCATAGCCGCGCCTCAGGCAACACGCATCCCATCGATGACTACAGTCTGTGCGCCGTAGCGGCGCGGCACGGGAAATTCGTCCATCCCGATCCCAACCCGCGCTCCATAAACTCGCATATCCGCTACGCCTATCATTTCGACGCCAGCCTCTACGCCAAATACCTGCGCGCCTATGCCGAAAAGCGTGGCGTCCGCCGTATCGAAGGCAAGATCCAGACGGTAGTTCAGGCGCCCGAGACCGGCCATATCGCCGAGCTCAAGCTGGAAAACGGCCTGGCGGTAACGGGCGAGTTCTTTTTCGACTGCTCCGGTTTCAGGTCACTGCTGCTGGGCCAGACATTGGACATCCCATTTACCGACTGGAGTCACTGGCTGCCGTGCAACTCCGCCCAGGCGGTGCCCTCGCAACATGCCGGACCGCTGCTGCCTTATACCCGGGCCACGGCGAAATCGTCAGGCTGGCAATGGCGCATACCCACCCAGACCAGGACCGGCAACGGCCACATCTACTGCCGCGATTTCATCTCCGACGATGAGGCGACCTCCGTCCTGCTTGCCGGTGTGGATGGCGAATTGCTGGCATCGCCCCGGACCATCCGATTCACCGCCGGCCATCGCCAGACCTTCTGGTCGAAGAACTGTATCGCCATAGGTCTGGCGGCCGGCTTCCTCGAACCGCTGGAATCGACATCGATCTACTTGATCCAGGAGGGCATCAGCCGCTTCATTTCCCTCTTTCCGGATGCCTCCCTGCCGAACGTCTTCCGCGAGGAATACAATCGTCATATGCGGGTCGAGTTCGAACAGGTCCGCGATTTCATCATCCTGCACTATTCGGCCACCGAACGGACCGACAGCCCCTTCTGGGACTACTGCCGGACCATGTCCATTCCCGATAGCCTGAGGCACAAGATCGCCCTGTTCCGCGAAGGCGGCCGCGCCTTTCGCCACGACGACGAACTGTTCTCGCGCCCCAGTTGGGTGGCGGTCTTCCTGGGGCAGAACATCGTCCCCAGGGCCGTCGATCCCATCGTCGCTCATCTCCCGCCAGCCGAGGTTACGCAAAGCGTCGAGTCGATGCGCGTCGCCATGATCAAGGCAGCGCAAACCATGCCGACGCATGAGCAATATCTGACAAAATATCGCAAAGCCGGTTTACCTGCCCACCCGTAACCAAGATTTTATCCGCAAGCCGACAAAGTTATGATAGCGGTAACACAACAATGCGTGTCCACCGGCGCGTCTCATAAAAAACAGGGATTAATCTATGGCGTTACCTGACCAGGACGGCGTTTTTTCGCTGAAGGGACTTGTCCGAAATTTTGGCCCCATGCTGACCGCGCTGGTGCTCGCCTCGGCGGCACTCTCCATGACAGGGGGCGAGGCGCAGGCGCAAAGCACCCCGGACGCGACGACCGGGGCGGCCGCCCAGGTGCCGGCCCTGCCGTTTGTTAGCCCCATCTTCGGCGACAACATGGTCTTGCAGCGAGACAAGGCCAATGCGATCTGGGGCTGGTCCCAGCCCGGCGACACGGTCCGGGTCGATATCGGCGGACATTCCGCCCAGGCAGAGGCTGACAAGGACGGGCGATGGCAGGTGAAGCTGCGGCCGCCGACCGCAGCCGGCCCCTGGGTGATGCACATTTCCGGCCGATCGCAGACAATCGACATCAAAAATATCCTGGTCGGCGACGTCTGGATCGGCGGCGGGCAGTCCAACATGGCTCTGCCGCTGAAGTTCGCCAGGGATGGAGACGCCGAGGTCAAGACCGCCAACGAACCGGAAATCCGCTACTTCACCGTATCCGGTCACGCCGCCTATCATCATACCGATATCATTCAGGGTTCGTGGAAAGTCGTGTCCCCCGAGACCGCCGATGAGATATCCGCGGTTGGATATTACTTCGCCCGCAAGCTGCACGGCGAACTGCATGTGCCGATGGGTCTGGTCATCGACGCCGTCGGCGGTACCCCGGCCGAAAGCTGGACGAGCGCGCCATCCTTGGCGCCGCTTAAGGATTTCGATGTCGAGCTGGCCGAATTGAAGCGCCTGACCGATAGCGGCGCACCCGAATACGGCAATTTCGTCATGCACTGGTATGATCGCTACGATATCGGCCTTAAAGGGAACTGGAAGGAAGCCGACTTTAACGACACGGGCTGGAAACCGGTGACCATCCCCGGCGGCTTCGCCGAGTTGGGCGTGCCGGACGCGCCCGCCCTGGTTTGGTTCCGCCGGGAGATCACGCTGCCCGATCCGGTTCCCGCCGGACCTTCGGTGATCGCCCTGGGCTCGATCGAACGCATGGACACGGTCTATATTAACGGCGCAGACGTGGGCAGCAGTGCCTGGGTGGAAAACCCACGCCGGTATGTCATTCCGCCGGCGGTTCTGAAGCCCGGCCGCAACGTCATCGCCGTCCGGGTGCTCAAGACCAAGCCCGCCGGCGGATTTCTCAGCAAGCCGGAAGACCTGTATCTCAAGCTGGGTGACGGATCCCAAATCGCCCTTGCCGGCGCGTGGAAAGGCCAGCTCAGCATCGATGCCCGGCCGCCGCAGCCCCTGCCTTTAGCCTACGAGAACTGGCCCGTCATGCCGGGCGTGCTTTATGAAGGTATGCTGGCGCCGATCGCACCGCTCGCGGTGCGCGGCGTCATCTGGTATCAGGGCGAGCAGAACTCCGAGCGCGGCTATCAGTACCGCAAAATTCTGCCGGTCATGATCGAGGACTGGCGCAAACTGTTCCGCCAGCCGGACCTGCCGTTTTACGTGGCGGGCCTGCCGGCTTTTCAGGCGCGGCAAGCCGACCCGACGGATGACGGCTGGGCGGACCTGCGCGAATCCCAGTCCCTGACCGTGGCGGCGGTCCACGATACCTGCCTTGCCGTGACGATCGACACGGGCGAAGCCGACAATATCCATCCGAAGGACAAGCAGCCGGTCGGCGATCGCCTGGCGGCCTGCGCTCTGGCGGGTACTTACGGACGGCCGGTTGTGTCGTCCGGTCCCACCCTGGCGTCGGTTGACCGGCTTCCGGGCGCCCTGCGCCTGCATTTCGGGCATACGGATGGCGGTCTTGTGGTCAAAGGCGATACGCTGGGCGAGTTTGCGGTGGCTGGCGAGGACGGCCGGTGGGCCTGGGCCGAGGCGAAGATTGACGGCGATACGGTCGTTGTATCGTCGCCCAAGGTGGCGCATCCGCTGGTCGCGCGCTACGCCTGGCAGTCCAATCCGCTGGCGACCCTGTTCAATGGCGCCGGTTTGCCGGCCGCGCCGTTTCGTACGGACAGCTATCCTCTGGTCACCCAAAAGGCGGGCGAGTGAGTCGCGTCGCACGATAAGCCCGTAAGCCACTGTAATGTCGACGCGCTGGCCGTTGTCCGCGCCCTGTTCGAATCGCGTCCGGCGGCGGCCGGCGATCCTCGAATACGCAACAGCGGTTATTTGGTGGGGCGCTAAGAACAATTTCTTGAGATTTTGGTTATATCCTCCTGCAAAACCTTGTGACAGGGCGATGAGAAATGGCTGACGTCTATCCGCTTTATATAACCCTACGCGATCTGATGGTGCGTGCGGCGCCAAAAATGAAAATTGCCAAGGACGCGTTGGGGGAACTGACTCTCAATGTGACCGTCGATATCATGAAGGCAAAGGACGCGCCCTGGTTCGGATCGGTGAGGCTCACCGGGTCGAACGTCTCCTATTATTTGCCGCCTTTAGCCGCAAAAGAAGGGCGCGATTTACCGGTATCCGACGCGTTGAAACGCCATGCCCAAAGCAAAACCTGCTTCACGTTCAACGACATCGAACCGGAACTTTTTGCTGAGCTGGAAGCGCTGACCAAGGCTGCGGCAGCCGCGATGCCGTAAAGCGTTAGCGTTTCGCCGAATTGGAAATCACCACCAGGGCGGCCGCCCAGGCGTTTTAAGCCGGCTTTTTGGTCCCCAGGAAGACCATGACGGCAAAATAGACCATGGCCACCAGGGTCAGCACCGAGCCGATGCCGACCACAGGGACGGACCACGGCATCTTGGCGATCGAGCCGTAGATGCCGGCGGGCAGCAGGATCGTCCCCAGAAGCGCGATACCGTAGTGCACGCCGGCGGCGCGCGACGACAGATTGGGCCGGCTGTTATAAAACAGGCCCGCCAGGAACATGAGAACGCCGCCGGCCAGGTTGAGGTGCGCATGGGCCGGCGCATAGGTGAAGTCTTCGTGCATGCCCATATAAATGCCGAAGACCATGCCGATGATCAGCACGATGACGCTGGTACGCAAAAACAGATTGCCGGTCATGATAACCCCCTGTGGCAGTGTGTTGTTCGGTCAACCTACAGACGGAAACGGCGTTACGCAAGACGGCCGCTTTCCCCGGCTTGCGGCGAGGCGAAATCCGGAGCATGTTAGCGTTAACGCCCTCCAGAGGCTGGCCCGAAATTATGAGGACAACGCTTATGAAATTACCCGTGATCATGGCCCTGGCGGCCGCCCTTTTGGCGGGCGCGGCTTGCGCGCAAACACCGGGCTTCGATGTCGCCATTACCGCCGACGACCTGCCGGCCCACGGCGCGGTGCCGCCCGGCGTAACGCGCGAACAGGTGGCGGCCGACTATTTGGCGGCGCTGAAATCGCACAATGTCCCGGAGGCTTACGGCTTCATAAACGGCTTCCATGTCGCCAAAGACCCCTCGACCTATAAGGCGCTTCAAATGTGGCGCGATGCCGGCTATCCCCTGGGCAATCATGGCTTCACCCACATGAACATCAATGACGGCGGGCTCGCGGCCTTCGAAGGCGATGTCGCCGGCAATGAAGAGATGCTGGCCAAGCTCATGCCCGGCGAAAACTGGCACTATCTGCGCTTTCCCTTCCTGGCCGCCGGCACCGATCCGGCCCTGCACGCCGGTATCATGGCCTATCTGAAGGACCATGGTTACAGAATAGCCGACGTCTCGATCAGCTTCAACGACTGGGCCTATACCGACACCTATGCCCGCTGCATGGCCAAGGGCGACCAGGCGACGATCGAGCAGATGAAGGCGCAATATATGGCGGGCGTGAAGGCCTCGATCGCCGTGGCGCGCTACGGCTCGCAAAAGGTCTATGGCCGCGAGATTTCGCACGTTCTGCTGATCCACGAAGGCGCCTTCACCGCCCTGATGCTGCCCCAGGTCCTGAGCGAGTTCGAGGCCGAGGGCGCGCGCTTCGTCACACTCGACCAGGCCGAGAGCGACCCGGCCTATGCCGAAACCGACGAACATGCCGGCGACGGTATCGTCATCGAACGCACGGCCAGGGAAAAGGGCATCGACATCTGGAACGGCGCGCCTGCCCAGGTCGATATCTCGAACCTGAGCAAGCTGTGCTTGTAACGACTTCTCTATAACCCTTCTCCTCCCTTGTGAGCCCGCAGGGCGAAACGGGGGTATAGCGAGCGAAAGTATAGCTTTCGCCAGCGTTGGGCACGGCGCTTGCCCGTCTTTAGGACAAAGTCCGTGACGGAGGGGGTTGCTGTCGCAAGCCTACCGTCCGGCCTTCGCCGTTTCGGCCAGATGTGTCAACTCCAGGAATTCCTGGCGGCGGTAATCGTTCTGCGATCCGGCGAGAGCACGCGCATCGGCCAGCGAATAGGCGCCCATATATTTATCACCGCGCAGTATCTCGCCATAGGCCGCCACGGCCGCGGCAAAGGCCAGGTCACCGGTCGCCGTTTTCCGGTCGTTCATCCACGAGGCCGGCACCGCCTGTTCGATCAGGCGCGAGTTGTCCTGATCCGGCAATTTATAGCGCAATTTCAGCCACACCATCTCATTGCCATGGTCTCCGCTCGCCGCGACGTCGGCGCTCTTGTTGGCGTCGAAATGGCGGTCGGGCAGCCAGCCCTCGACACCGGCCGGGATGATTTCATACAGCGCCGTAACCTGGTGGCCGGCGCCCATATCGCCGGCATCGACGGCGTCGTTGTTGAAATCTTCCTCGGCCAGGGCGCGGTTTTCATAACCGATCAGGCGGTATTGCGAGACATATTTCGGATTGAACTCGACCTGGATCTTGACGTCCTTGGCGACCGTGAACAGGGTCGCCGACAACTCGTCGTCCAGAACCTTGCGGGCCTCGGAGGCGTTGTCGATATAGGCGTAATTGCCGTTACCGATATCGGCCAGGTGCTCCATGGTCGGTTCCTGGTAATTGCCCTCGCCGAACCCGAGCGTCGTCAGGGTGATACCGTCCTTGATATTGTCCTTGATCAGCTTTTCCAGGTCCTTGCGATCGGTGATGCCGACATTGAAGTCGCCATCGGTGCACATGATGACGCGATTGATGCCGCCCCGAACCATGTGGCTGCGCGCCATATCATAGGCGAGCGCAATACCGGCGCCGCCCGCCGTCGAGCCGCCGGCATTGAGACATTCCAGCGCCTGGTGGACATATTTGCCGTCGGAAGTCGGTTCCAGCACCACACCGGCGGCGCCGGCATAGACGACGATCGACACCTTGTCGTCCGGACGCAACTGATCGGCCAGCATGCCGAGCGCATTCTTGACCAGGGGCAGTTTGTCGGGGTCATTCATCGAGCCGGACACATCGACCAGGAAGACGAGATTGGCCGCCGGACGATCGGCGCGCGGCACGTCATAGGCGCGCAAGCCCACCCGCAGGATGCGCGAATTGGCGTTCCACGGCGTCTGGGCCATGTCGGTGGTGATCGAGAACGGCTTGGTCCTGTCCTCGGGCAAGGGATAGTTATAGCGGAAATAGTTGAGCATTTCCTCGGTGCGCACGGCGTCGGCAGGCGGGGCTTCGCCGCGGTTCAGCATGCGCCGTACATTGGTATAGGCGCCGGTGTCGACATCGACCGAAAAGGTTGAAACCGGTGCGGACGCGACGCTCATGACACCGGACACCTTGTTCTCGTCATAGGTCTCGGTATTGGGCTCGGGCGCCCGCCGTGACAGACCTAGATAACCTGCGTAGGCAGGCGGCGCTGCGGCGTTCATTTGCACCGGCGGCGCGGCATACTCGACGTGTTTTTGCTGCGGAACCGGTGGCATTGGGATGGGGGGCGGAGCGGCCATATCCGTCGGGGGTGACACGCGGGGCTTGACGAGGGGTGGGGGCGGGGGCGCGATAGGTGAAACCACGGCAGGCGCATAAACTACGCCACCGCTCACCCTGCCATTGTTGCCATCGCCACCGTCGACGCAGCGTACCGGCGACGGCTTGGGCACGGGCGTCGTGGCAACCGCCGCGAACGGCAAAGGCGCCGATGAAACGAACACCATGGCGGCCGCGCCGCTCAACAAGATTCCGCGCATAAAACCCTCCCTGTTCCCCGTGCATGTGCCGGGCATAACGGCGATACTCAACCCCGATTACGTAAAAAATATGTCACGGAACAAGGCCTTCACGTGGCAGGTTTTCCGTGTCAGATTGACGACAAATAATTCCAAAAAACGACCAGGGACGATACCATGAAACGCCTCACCTTATGCCTCTCCGTGTTAGCGCTAACCGCCTTGCCGGCCATGGCTGAGACGCCCGCGCCCATGACCGCTGAACAGGACCATCGGAACATGATGGACCAACTGCATATCACCACTTTGCGGCCCGGCCCCAGCGGTGACGAGAATGCCCCCGATCACGCCAATTACGACGAATCCAAGGCCAATCCCTATCCCGATTGGCCCGACGTTCTGACCTTGAAAAACGGGCGAAAAGTCACGACCGCGGAGCAATGGTGGCAGCAGCGCCGTCCGGAGATCGCCGCCGACTTCGAAAGCCAGGTCTATGGCCGCATCCCCGAGCATGTACCGGGCGTCACTTGGACCGTGGTCGCCAGCGAAACCGAATATATCAATTTCCGTCCGGTAGTGGCGACGCGCCTGGTCGGCCATGTCGATAATACCGCGGATCCATCGATCAATGTCGACATCCAGATGATGCTGATCCTGCCGGCCGGCGCCGCGGCCAAGCCGGTACCGGTGCTGGAAATGTTCACCTGGGGCGCGCTGAAATTTCCGGCGCCGATGCAGCCATCTCCCGACGACGTGGCCAAGATCGACGCGGCTTTGAAAGCCGAGGCGGTGGCGCGCGATCCGTCCTTGGCCGCCGTTTTCGCCTCACATCCGGCCTATGACCTGGTGACGCCGGCGCCATTTCCGCCGCCGCCCGGCAGTGGCCCGGAAGAGCGTATCCAGCAATTGCTCAGCGACGGCTGGGGCGTCGCCCTGATCAACCCCGTCAGCATCCAGGACGACAACGGCGCTGGCCTGACGCGCGGCATTATCGGCCTGGTCAATAAGGGCCAGCCGCGCAAGCCCGACGACTGGGGCGCGCTCAGGGCCTGGGGCTGGGGCGCCAGCCGCGCGCTCGACTATCTCGAAACCCAGCCCGGCGTCGACGCCAAACATGTCGGCATCGAAGGCGTGTCGCGCTATGGCAAGGCGGCCCTGGTTACCATGGCCTTCGACCCACGTTTCTACATGGTCCTGGTCGGTTCGTCGGGCGAGGGCGGGGCCAAGCCGCACCGGCGCAATTTCGGCGAAGCGGTCGAAAGCCTGACCGGCAGCGGCGAATATCACTGGATGGCCGGTAATTTCCTGGCCTATGGCGGCCCGAAGACCGCGAACGATTTGCCGGTCGACGCCCATGAACTGATTGCGCTCTGCGCCCCGCGGCTGGTCTTTATCAGCTACGGCGCCCCCGCAGCCGGCGACGCCAAGTGGCTGGACCAGCAGGGCAGCTATATGGCCACCGTCGCCGCCGGACCGGTATGGAAACTGCTGGGCGCCAAGGATCTCGGCGTGGGCGATGATTACAAAACCGCCCAAATGCCGCCGATCCTGACCGGTTTGCTGGATGGCCAACTCGCCTGGCGCCAGCACGACGGCGGCCACACCGACGCCCCCAACATGGCCAGCTTCATTCAATGGGCCGACACGAATATGGGGCGCAAACCCTGATCAAATAGTCATTCGACCTGCTTGTACATCGGATAAAATTCGACATTGCCGTATTTGGCGACGGCGGCTTGCACCTCCGGACGACTGCACGCCGTTTTCGCCACCTGTTCTTCCTGCTTGTAGAATTCGGTCGAGGGCTCTGACAGATAGCCTTGCATCCAGGTCAGGGTTTCATTGCGCGTAACCGGATTGTCGAGGCGTTCGATGAGGTTTGCCGCCATGCCGTCGGCATCGCCCGTGCACAGCAGGGCGCTGCGATAGGGACTGTAACCATCCTCCGAATGGGCCTTCATATAGGCCATGGTCTCGGCCAGCTTCGCCGTATCCCCCAACTGTTTATAGGCGCACGCGCGCACCTCGTTGGCCGCCATCTGGCCGTAGGCGCTGACATGGTTGTCGACATTCTTGACCGCGTCCAGCGCGTCCTGCGGGCGGCCGGAAGCGTAATATTCGTCGCCGAGATTGATCGCCTGGCTGACGTCGTCGCGACTGCCGGCGGCGCTGTCCCGGGCGACTTCCTGGGTCTTGACCTGATCCTCGGTACGGCCAAGCCGCTGCATGACGGTCGCTCTCGTCATGTGAATCCATTGCAACTGCTCGGCCTGATCATCATAGACCGGCTTGTCCTTGGGCGCTGCCGCTATCTTGGCCAGCGCGTCGTCGGCCAACTTCAAGGATTCGTCCAGTTGCCCGGCATCGGCCAGCCGCACGGCCAGAGCGCTGACACCTTCCAGATCACGCGGATGGGCGAGCATGAGCGCACGGGCCTCGGCAAGCGAAGCCTCCAGGCTGGCCTTGAAATCTCCGGCTTTCGGATAGGTCACCAGAAACGGCGCATACCGTTTGTCGGCTCGCAAGCGGATCACTGTAGTTGGCTCGCGAAACGCCGTCATGACCTCATGCGCCTTGTCGGTCTCGCCATCGGCGACATATATTTCGAACAGGTCGAACCAGGCTCGTTCAGGCGTCAGGTACATATTGGGTCCGCGATAGTGGGCGGTCCACAGGGCTTCCAGCAGCGCTTTGCGGGTGGCGCCCTTGTCGTCGCGAGCACGGGCTTCGCGCTCCACCTGGACGACAAAGCCGACTTCGAAATATTGCGCGCTGGTCGGAGCGACGCGAACCAGGCCGAGAAACGCATCGGTGGCAACGTCCTTGTGGCCGGTCGCGGCGGCGGCGCCCATCATCGTGCCGTAATACATCTGATCGGTGGCGTCGCCTGTCGCAGGCCCGGCAGCGACCAGGTGATCATAGGCGGCGGCCTGGTCTCCGGCCATGGATTCGGTCATGGCCAGCGTAGACAGAATGCCGTGGCGAACGCTCGCGGGCAGGTCGGCAAAGGCCGGGTCCGCGACGACGTCGTTCAAGAGCAGCCGCGCACCCGGATAATCCTGGGCCGTCAGCTTGTCGCTGATCGATTGAAGGCGTGCGGCCAGCGGCGACACGGTCACCTTCCGGTGCACGTCCTCGTTCGCTTCCTTGACAGTTGTCGAAGCGTGTACGCTCGTCGACGCCAAGGCTATGGCGACCGTTATAGCCAACGTGCTTATGATCTTCATGGTTCATCCCCCGATTGCGAAAGGACCCTAACGCGCCGCCCGCCAACTGTCACCTCATGGCAAAAAATAAAGAGATGATGTGGATTGCGGCGCGCACAACCTTTGCGTCTTTCCAGACTTGGCGACCTCATGTAGCTTTCGCCACCCTACATGACCGGAGGCGCCATGACCGATACCCCGTCCGAGCCAGCGACGATCCTGGTTGTTGACGACGATCCGTCGGTCCGGCAATTCAGCGCCGACGCCTTGACCCATCTCGGTTACCACGTCGAAATGGCCGACGGCGCCGTTTCGGCCCTTCGGACCATCGACAGTCACCCTGAAATCGCCCTCCTGTTCACCGACGTGGTCATGCCCCAGACCAACGGCCGCGCCCTGGCTCAGGCGGCGCAAATCCTCCGGCCGAAGTTGCGGGTTCTGTTCACCAGCGGCTATAGCGGCGACGTCCTGGTGCAAAACGGCGTCGGGGAACCCGGCATCGACCTGCTGGCCAAGCCGTTCACCATCGACCAGCTGGATAGCCGCGTTCGTCGTGCCCTGACCCGCTGAATCGCCAGAGGCGCCTGTTAACTTTCCGGCTTCTCCGCCGCCACCGATCTGCTAGGATCAATCCGGCAGCCCCGGCCAGTGAGATCGCGGCGCCTTCGGAGAAGACGTCATGAAATCAGCTATCCTTATCGCCGCGGCCCTTATGCTGGCCGGACCGGCCACCGCCGGCACGATCGGTCAATTCACCCAGCAGGACGACATCGGCGCCGTCAAACAGCCCGGCTCGGCCACCTTCGACGCCAAGACCGGCGTCTACCGCGTCACCGGCAATGGCGCCGACATCTGGGCCCATACGGACGACTTTCATTTCGTTAGCAAAAAAGCCTCCGGCAACCAGGCCATCGCCGCCACCCTATCCTGGGTCAGTACAGGCGGCGACCCCCACCGCAAGGCCGGCGTCATGATGCGCCAGAGCCTCGATGCCGACAGCGCCTATGCCGACCTGGTCGTCCACGGCAACGGCCATGTCGCCCTGCAATATCGCGAGGTCAAGGGCGGCGACACCCACGAGATCGAGGCGCAACTGCCCGGACCCGGCCGCTTCGCCCTCGAACGCGAAGGTGACTATGTCTTTATGTCGGTCGCCGGCCCCGATGGCGTCTTGCACCACGCCGGCGGTGGTTATCCGGTCAAGCTGGAAGGCGACTACTATCTCGGCCTGGCCGTCTGCGCCCACAGCGACACCGAAACCAAGACGATGGACTTTTCCGACGTCGCCCTGTCGGTGCCGCCACCGGTCGCCACGCCGGTCAGCAAGGTCGAAAGCACGCTGGAATGGATCGACGTCACCACCACCTATCGCGTCGTCGTCTACAACACCACCGACCATATCGAAGCGCCTAACTGGTCGCGCGACGGCACGACCCTGCTGTATAACAGCGAAGGCCATCTCTTCACCCTGCCCGTTGCGGGCGGGACGCCGGCCATGCTGGATACCGGCAGCCGGCACACGCTCAATAACGACCACGGCTATTCGCCCGACGGCACCCAGCTGGCCATCAGCGACCAGACCAGCGACGATGACGTCTCGCGCGTCTACGTCCTGCCGGCGACAGGCGGCGAACCCAGGCAGATCACGGCCCAGGGCCCGTCCTACTGGCACGGCTGGTCGCCCGACGGCAAGACCCTGGCGGTGATCGCCCGGCGTAACAACGAATTCGACGTCTACGCCATTCCCGCCGCCGGCGGCGCCGAGACGCGCCTGACCACGACGCCGGGTCTCGACGACGGCGCTGACTATTCGCCCGACGGCCAGTGGATATATTTCAACAGCGTCCGCAGCGGCAATATGAAGATCTGGCGCATGCACCCGGACGGCAGCGCCGCCGAACAACTGACCTTTGCCGACGATACCCGCGACTGGTTCCCGCATCCGTCGCCCGACGGCAAATGGATCGCCTATGTCTCCTTCGGCACCGAGGTGGCTGTCGGCGACCATCCGGCCAATCACGATGTCCGCCTGATGATCATGCCGGCGGCTGGCGGTGAAGCCCAGGTCCTGACGCGCGTCTTCGGCGGTCAGGGCACGATGAACGTGCCGTCCTGGTCGCCCGACAGCACGCGCATAGCCTTTGTCAGCTATCGCCCGATCCCATAATGTTAAACAATTAAGCCCTGCATCGGGGCGACGCCGGCTGAATCCGGGAAGACCTTATTGGCCAATACGTCCGGCGAGACATCGAACAAACCGGTCATGACGCCCTTCGCGACCGCACGCAGGTCGGTGGTCGGCGCCAGATCCCGCGCCTGATACAATTGCGTCGGCTTCAGGCCCGGCCAGTCGGCGATGATCCGGCCGCCCTTGACCGCGCCGCCTGTCAGGAAAGCCGCGGCCGCCGTGCCGTGGTCGGTGCCCATGGTGCCGTTGACGGCGGCGGTGCGGCCGAACTCGGTGATCACCAAAATGGCCGTGTCATTCCATATCGGCCCCAGCGTCGTCTCGAACGCCGCCAGCGCGCCGTCCAGCCCACCAAGCTGCCGGTCCAGCCGCGCCGGCTCGGTCGTGTGCGTGTCCCAGCCTTCGAAGGCGAGGGCGGCGATGCGCGGACCGTCGTCTTCAGCCAGCAAATGCGCCATGCCGGTCGCCATGGTGACCATCATCTGCGGGTCGCCGGGACCGTTGCCGCCGACTTTCAGGTCGATCCCGGAGGCGATCCTGTTGCTGATCAGGGCGTCATTGAAGACCTGCGCCAGGGCGGGATCGCCATCCTGGTACATGGCCAACACGCGCGCCGGCAGATCCGGGTCGTCGAGCCCGAGATTGGTCGGCGCCCAGCCGAGCACATTGGCCGGCCCGCGAATGACCAGCGGCGTCGCCGTACCGACCGACAGGCCTCGGCGCGGATCGACGCCCTGACCGGTCGGCAGGGTCTGCAAAAAGCGGTTCAGCCAGCCGGAATCGACCTTGCCCGCACTGGCATAGCCGGACTCCAGCACGTCCTGGCCGTCGAAATGCGAGCGGTCGCGATAGGGCGACGCCGCGGCATGGACGATCAGGGCGTTACCCGCCTTGTATTGGCGTGCGAAATTGGGCAGGGACGGGTGCAGGGCGAAAAACCCGCCCAGCGGCAAGGGCGCCGGATCGGCCGCGCTCAACCGGCCGCGCAGGTTCTGGAAGTCGGGATCGCCGACCGGCGGCACGGCGCTCAGCCCGTCTAGCGCCCCGCGCAGGATGATGGTGACGAAGCGCGGATCGCGTGCTCCGGCGGCCCGGGCGCGCGCGGGGATGATGGCGCTGAAGGCCCCAAGACCCGCGGCGCCTCCAAGCCACTGCAGAAAGTGGCGGCGTCCCAGCGGTGTTTGGAAAGGTGTCGAGCTGTTCATGTCAGCGCCTCAAAAATTCGGGTGACAGGAAGACCAGGCTGACGCCCTGCGGTCCCGACTCGGCATGGGCGATAGCGGCGCGCGTGCTGTCGCTGAGCCGCGGGCCCAGTAGGCGTTCGGCAAAGTCGCGCGGGTCGGTGTCTTCGGGCGCTTCGGCGGCGATATCGGAGGCGACGTTCATGCGCGCGGTCAGGCCTTCGGGTGTCGCCCAGGCGGCGAATTGGTCGGAAAAGCCGTTGGGACCGGACGGGTTCCACAGCGGCTGGCCCATCATGCTGAGCGTCTTGGACACGCGGCTCGGGGACGGGGTGAGGCCGGTGCCGCGCAAGGTGGCGATCAGCCATTCCTGCGGCGAGCGTATCTTGACCGCCTCGGGCGTCCAGGCTTCGTCGGATTCGATCAGGACGTGCGACACTTCGGCCAGGTCCCCGCCGGTGGCCCGAAAGGTGTCGGCCAGGCGGTCGACCAGGCTGGGGGGCGGCGTGTCGGCGACGAAATGGGTCGCCAGCTTGGTGGCGATAAAGTGGGCCGCGGCCGGGCGCTGGCACAGGTCGGTCAGGATGTCGGCGGCCTGGAAGAAACCGGCATTGTGGTAAGCCTTGCCCAGAATGACCTGATTGCCCGGCTGGTGGTTGCCGGGCGCGAACATGAAGTCACCATAGGGAATGTCGGGGTCGTTCTGGCGGTGATTGACGGTCCAGCCGGTCAGGGCCTTGGCGAAATTGGTGACGTCGGCCTGGCTGTAGCCGGAATTGACCCCGAGGATGTGCAATTCCATGATCTCGCGCGCCAGATTTTCGTTCAGGCCGCGGCCGCTTTTCAAGGCGGCCCGCGACTCAGGTCCGATCGAGGTGGCGTTGTCGAGGAAGTTCAACATGCACGGATGGGTCTCGACGGCGAGAACCAGGTCGGTGAAGCGGCCGAAAATATTGGGACGGATGGCCTCGCGTTCATAGGCGCCCGAGGTGATGCGCACGGCACGCGACTTCGACGTCGCAATGGCGAAGTGGTTGGTCCAGAACATGACCATGCGTTCGTTGAAGCCCACCGTCGCGTCGGCATAATTGCCGTTATAGCGGGCGTCGATTTCGGCGTTGAAGTGCTCGGACGTCGGATTCGGATTGCGCGTCTCCGCGGCCTCGGCGCCGGCGGCGGGTGGTGGAGCCTTCCTCTGCCGGCGTTCCAGCTTGACGAGGTCGAGCAGCTCTGCGAGCAGTTCGGGCGTGGAGGGCAGGGGCTCTTCACCGGTAACCGGCGGCGCGCCGCGGCGGATTTCATCGTGCAGCCGGCCGCGAATATCGCCGGTGACGGCTTGGGTGCCGGCAGCCCTGGCCCCCAGTCCGAAACGGGACAGGGCGAGCGCCGACTCAAATTCTGCTGACTGGACCATGACTGAACTTTACCGCAAAAAAGTTTTTTGCAGGTGCGAAAATACGCGGCGTTCAGGGCTGAAATATGGTTGAATTAGAACGCTTCCGAGGTGATTTCAGACTCCCCGGAAAACCACGCCCGCTTCATGCCTTGCGAACGGAACGGCACACTGACATGGCCGTGGGCGTTGACGGAAATCAGCCCGCCCTCGCCGGACATGGCGACGATCTGCTCCAGCACCTGCTGCGCCGCTTCATCGAGCGGTTGCCCGGCCATGTGGCGGAAGGCCAATTGTGACGCGGCGTTGACACGGATGAAATATTCGCCTTGTCCGGTGCACGACACCGCGGTCTGCGCGTCGGCCCACGTACCGGCGCCGATGAGCGGCGTATCGCCGACGCGGCCGGCCAGCTTGCCGAACACGCCGGCAGTCGAGGTGGCGGCGGCCAGGTTGCCGTGGCTGTCGAGGCAGACGCAGCCAACCGTGCCGTGGCTGAGCGTTCCGGGCGGATGGTTGGACTCAAAGCGGCCCGCGCGTTGAAAATAAGCGTCCTCGTCGGCGATACCGGCAAAGCCCTGCTCGTTGGCGAAAAGGGCCGCCCCTTCGCCGGCCARCATGACGTGAGGCGTGCGGTCCATCACCGCGCGCGCCACCTGGACCGGGTTCTTGAAGCCCTGCAGGGCGGCGATGGCACCGCATGCCTGGTCGGTGCCGTTCATTACACTGGCGTCGAGCTCGTACCAACCGGCGGCATTGGGCGAAGCGCCGCGTCCGGCGACATAGAGCCCGGAGTCTTCCAGCGCGGTCACCACATCGGTCACGACATCCAAAGCCGTGGCGCCGCCCTGCAACGCGGCGCGGGCGGTTTCGCACACCTGGCGCATATTGGCGATCTCGGCGGAATAGTCGCGGCCTTGCTTGGCGCCGGCGCCGCCGTGGAGGGCTAAAGCGATCATGAGTCTCTTTCCTTGTTCGCGGCGGTCTTAGACTGAAATGCTTTCAGGTGAAATCGTTTTTCCGCGCCAGGTCGAGCGCCATTTTTCTGACCGGCATTATAATATAATGTAACACTCTTCAGCGCACATTATCCGTCCAACCTCAGGAGCAACAAGATGAACGCCCAGACGAACCCGGTTCCAGACGCCAACACCAAAAAGTCGCCCGAAATCTGTGATGTCCTGCGCTTCCACCGCGCCCACGCCCACCTCCACTCCGTGTTCGGCGACGACTGGTTTGCCCTGAAGGCGGAAGCCTTTGCCCGCTTTTTCGGTACGCCGACCTTCCTGATCGGCCAAACCTGCGTCGTCACGGCCTGGATCGTCGCCAACGCCACGGGCCTGGTCAAATTCGACATCTATCCCTTTATCCTGTTGAACCTGGCCTTCAGCCTCCAGGCCGCCTATGCCGCGCCGCTCATCTTGCTGGCTCAAACACGCCAGGCCGACCGCGACAAATGCACGGCGGAGGCCGATGCCCACCATCGTGAAGACCTCGCCCACGCCAGTGACGAGCGCCAGGCGATTGCCGCCAGTCAGACAGCCATGCTGCTTGAGATGGTCGAGCAAAACACGAAGCTCACCGAGACGGTTAAGGCTTTGACAGAAAAAGTCGCCACCTTGACAACCGAGGTTCACAAGCAGCTCATGCCGCAGGGCAAGACGTCGTCGTAGAAGACATACTTAGATACGCAGACGACGATAAACTTGATCCTCCCCGCTTTGGCTGCCGCCGAGGCCCGGGGCGGAGCGTCGCGAACGTAMAGCGTTCGCAGAGACGGGACCGACGCGCCCTTGCGCGTTGGTGGTGGGGCTCCTTCTAAGACGCGCAGACGACGATAAACTTGATCCTCCCCGCTTTGGCTGCCGCCGAGGCCCGGGGCGGAGCGTCGCGAACGTACAGCGTTCGCAGAGACGGGACCGACGCGCCCTTGCGCGTTGGTGGTGGGGCCCCTTTTTTCGAACGAATCCACAGATTGAGCGTGAAATTTCCATTCTGCTCAGTGATTGCCTATGGGATAAATTGGCATTGTCCTGGCCGGATATTGGATATATCCATTGGCGAGACACAACGCATTTGAGGACACATGACATGACCGCGCGCACCGCTTTTTTGTCCGCCTTTTGTTTCGCCCTTGCCGGGCTGGGACTTCCGGCCGCCGCAATGGCCAAGCCCGTGGTCGCCGCCTACTATTTCCCTGCCGGCGAGGTCGTGGAGGCGTTGCAACGCCCCTCGACCGCCAAGCTCACCCATCTCGTCTATGCCTTCGTCACCCTATGCGGCGACAACCCGGCTTTCGATACCGAGCAGAAAAAAGCGCGGCAGGCGATCTGCGCCGGCACGGCCGACTATGGCATTACCCTGCCGGACACCGACACGACGCATGCGCAACTCGCGGCGATCGCCGAACTGAAGCAACACAATCCGGACCTGAAAGTCATCGCCTCCGTCGGCGGCTGGGGCATGCCGATGTTCCCCGACGTCGTCGCCGACCCAGCCCACCGCCAGGTCTTCACCGAGTCCGCCACGGCCTTCCTGAAGCGCTACCCGGTGTTCGACGGCCTCGACATCGACTGGGAATATCCCGGCGGCGGCGACAATGCCCGGGCGCTGCTTTCGGATGCGGCAAGACAAACCGAGGCGGCCGACCATCGCGCCCTTATCGAGGGCCTGCGCCATGCGCTCGACACGATGAAGGCTGGGGACGGTCGCGACCGGCTCCTGACCACCGCCGTTGCCGGCTATCCCCGCTCGGTGGCCGGCATCGACTGGAAAGGCGTCGCCGACGACTTCAACCTCGTCTTCGTCATGACCTACGACTTCACGCCGGAAAAGGCCTTCCAGCGCATCGGCGACTATTCCGGCGGCGGCGGCTGGCCCGGCCACCACACCAACCTGGTCGCCACCCCGTTAACCGACGGCTATGGCGCCGACGCCATGATCCGCAACCTGGAAGCCGCCGGCGTGCCCCAGGACAAGATGGTGCTGGGCGCCGGCTTCTATGCCCGCGAATGGACCAAGGCCAGCTTCGACGCCGGCCGCTTCCCGGCCAGCGCCTCGGCCGGCACGTTTGTCGGCGCCTCGTCTTGGCGGGAGGTCCAGGCCCGCGACCTGCCTGCCAAGGGCTGGACGGCCGGCTATGACGAAGCCGCCCAGGCAGCCTATATGTACGACCCGAAGACCGGCGGCTTCCTGTCGCTCGACACGCCCCGCAGCATCGCCGCCAAGGGCGCCTATGCCCGCCACGAAGGCCTGGCCGGCCTGTTCGCCTGGGAACTGAGCGAGGACGACGGCACCCTGGTCGACGCCATGGCCGCCGCCGCGAGCGGTGAGAATGGGCAGGATTTGGCGCCTGAGGGGTCTCCGGGGCATTAAGAATAGCGGTTCAGTTGATGGCGGAGGGCGGTCGCAAGAGTTGTCACGAACGTTCACCTTACATACGCTTTACGAACCGGCAACATCTTCGCATGGCGTTGTTAGGGGCATCGGAAGATCATGGCAGCCATAGGAGACTAGCCATGGACATTTACACCTATCTTATTGCCGATCACCGCAAGGTCGCGGGCCTCATCGACGACCTTCTCGCGATTAACCTGCAGCACGTTCAGCAAACCCTGTTCGAACAGATCAAGGCAGAGCTTTCGGCGCACGCCACAGCCGAAGAACAGACCTTCTACAAAGCGATCTCCGATGCATCGCATGACGTCCACGTCGAAAAGGATGTCGACCATGCCGAACACGAGCATGACGATATCCGCAATCTCCTGGATAGGCTATCTGAGGAAGCCATGGCGTCCCCCAAATGGATGTTGTTGTTTGGCGAATTGAAGCACGCCGTTGAGCATCACGTCGAGGAAGAGGAAACCGAAGTTTTCTCGGAAGCGAAAAGGGTGCTGAGTGCTGAAAAAGCTGAACAGCTCGCAGTTGAAATGGCCGCACTGAAAGAGCAGCTTTTGCCAACCGTTGCGCCGGTGGCTTAGAGCGAATTCAGCGATCGAGGGCTTGCCCGAACGAAAGAATGCGAACGGAGGATACAATGGCACGGGCCAAAAAGAGATTCGGGTTCATCCATCGCAATGGCCTGTCGATTTTTGCAATCGGCTTCTTTCTGCTGTTCTGGGCCCTTCAAGCCTGGACGGGCTGGCTAGAAAACAACGAGGAACTCAAGGAGAAGGGGGCGCATGCCCTGTCGCTTGGCGCCTATCTTCTCAGTGGCAGTTTCGCCGAGGTCACCTTCGAGAACTGGGAGAGCGAGTTTCTCCAAATGTTCCTCTATGTGATCGCCACTGTGAAGCTGCGACAAATGGGTTCGTCCGAGTCCAAGGCGATGGATCGCGCTGAAGATGTCGACGCCGAGCCAAAACCGAGCGCAAAGGCGCCGTGGCCCGTCCGCAAAGGCGGATGGGTCCTTGCCCTGTACAAGAATTCGCTGAGCATCGCGTTCCTGATACTCTTTCTTGTCAGCTTTGGCCTCCACGCTGCCGGCAGTTACCGTGACTATGTTACGGAAGAACAGTTGAAGAGCCAGCTGCCGGATGGATTTATTGGCTTCCTCGGCCAGCCGCGTTTCTGGTTCGAGTCCTTCCAGAATTGGCAAAGCGAATTCCTGGCCATTGCCTCGATTGTCATCTTGTCTATCTGGCTCCGGCAACACGGATCGCCCGAGTCAAAACCCGTCGACATGCCCCATGACGAAACCCCGTAAGCCCGCGACACTGTTGGAAGGGGTTTAACCGGCACCCGGTTTTCGAAACCTGACTGTCTGACCGGCTTACCGGCCGGAAACTTATCCATTCCTATCCATTTATTTGGCGAAGTTCTGGTCCGGGAGAGGGGGCGGGTATAGACGCATGTGGCGGGATTGCCTACCGGTCCCGGACAAGCTGGCGGTGAATTAATGCAATTCATAAGGCGACCCGAAAATCTGAAGATGGTCCCCGGCGCGATTGATCGTCGTGCTCTCGCTACCATCTTCTTATAAAATCCCCGCCTCTTGCGGCATATAGAACTTATGTCCACCGTGACCATACTCCCTGACCGGCATTCAATTGAAACAAAGGTCAGGCCATGGATATCTACAATTACCTCAAAAAGGATCACCGCAAGGTCGCGGACCTGATGGATCAGGTCGTCGCCAGCCAGAACCCGGCGGAACGTCAAGCCCTGTTCGGCCAGATCAAGACCGAACTGACGCTCCACGCCGACACGGAGGAAGCCACCTTCTACAAGGCCATCGAGGACGCCACGCGCGCCAAGGCGGTCGAGGAGCAAATGGAGCACGCCCATCACGAACACGATGAAATCCGTGAATATCTCGAAAAGCTGTCGACCACCCCGGTCGAGCAGGAAGCCTGGATCGAGACCTTCGGCGAGTTCAAGCACTCGGTCGCTCACCACGTCGAGGAAGAAGAGCAGGACGTCTTCGAAAAGGCCAAAAAATATCTCAGCAGCGAAGAGGCCACGCAACTGGCCAAGGATATGGACGCGCTGAAGAAGCAGCAGAAGGCGCAAGCGCCCGCGGAAGCCGTCGGGTAGTTCGCGCCTCCCGCACAGGCGGGTTACGACATCCAGCGCGGCAAGCTGAACCTTGCCGCGTTTCATTTGCCCGGCACTGCGTTTATTGCGATTTTATCCCGTAGTCGCTTAGCGGAATATGCCTCGTATCGGCGACCGGACCCAGACGCCCAACACTGCCGTGAAGAGGCCGCCCCACATATCAGGCACCTTTAGCCGCCCATCTTGCTTTAGGAGACCGAAATGGCAAAAGACATGAACCCCCACCCGGACAATCCGGGATTTACTTCGGAAACCGTCGCGGTCCACAGGGACTTCAGTGAAAAACTACCCGTCATCGAAACCTTCCATCTTGGCGCCTTGACGATCGAGGCCTGTCCCGGCCGCGATACCTTGTGGATCGTCGTCCGGCGTCCGGGACAGGGTGCCATCGCGCTCAGGACCAGTCCCTGGCCGGGGCCCTATAAGCTGAAACTGCTGCGCCGGAACGAAATCAGCGCGCTATGGGAAAACGAGGCCAGCGTAGGGAAATGGACTATCGAACTGGAGCTTCTGGAGGACGCCGTCCTGCGCCTGAAAGTCACCCTGGTGCCGGCCTACGATCTGCTCCTGACCTTCTGGCCGCGAGACCTTTTCGTACTCGACAACAAAGATAGTCCCCTGGGGGCGCACGGCCAGGTCGAAGCAGCGCAGCGCGGTGTCAACGGCGGTATCTGTTATTTTTGTTTTAGCGAGCCGAATTTCGGCAATGTCCTTTATGCGCAAAATTTCAGCGTGCTCAATGACTTCTTCCGGCAGACGGGGACCAAGCCGGACGGTGTCGTCGGTGGCGAGTGGCCGGAACTCGGTTACCAGCCGCCGACCGGCCCCATGGCCAACAACCCGCCCATCAAGCCGCTAAAACAAGGCCGTGAGGTCGTGGTTTCGGACGCTTTGCTAACCTTCAGCAAGGATTGCACGCAGAACGAAATCAACAGTGCCCGCAAATTTATCGAGATGGTGGCCACCATCTATCCATATCTGAACCGCCATCAGCCGCACTATCACGACTGGCTGGATCGCGCCAAACGCACGATGAAGGACCTCCGGGCCGGCGGCGACGTCACCATCGAACACTATGGCCACACCTATCTCCACCCCTATGTCGGTGCGGAGTATCCCGACAGCATGGTCCAGATGACCGTCTTGGCCAGTCTTGTCGAATACGAGAGGCAGTGGGGCATGGACAACACGCTGTCCAAGGAACTGGCCGCCGGTATTGGCCGGTTTTACGATAAGAAATTGAAATCCATCCGCCGCTACCTGCCTAATGTCGGCGATGACAAGAACGCCAATGCAGTCGACTCGTGGTACCTCTATCACCCGCTCATGAACCTGGCGCGGCTGGCTAAGGCGGGTAATTCACAGGCGGAAAAGATATTTCGCGACTCGCTCGATTTCGCCATCAGGGCCGCCCGCCATTTCAACTATGTCTGGCCCATCCAATATGATATTACCGACTTTTCGGTCATCACCGAAGCGCGCAGTCCGGACGGTCTGGGGCAAACCGACGTCGGCGGCATCTATGCCTATGTCATGGTTCAGGCGTGGGAAATGACGGGCGACCGGCAATATCTCGACGAAGCCAAGCAAGCCCTGAAGACGCTCGAAGACGAACGCTTCGAACTGGCCTATCAGACCAACCTGACCGCCTGGGGGGCGGTCGCCTGCCTGAAACTGTGGTTGCTCGACAAGACGTCCCACTATCTCGACCAGAGCCTGACCTTTATCGCCAGCTTCGTGCACAATTGCGAACTGTGGGACTCGAAAGTCGGCTTTGCCGGTAAATACACCAACTTTTTCGGCGTCACCTGCCTGCAGGACGCACCCTATATGGCGGCGTACGAATGTTTCGAAGCCTTCGCCGCCTTCGACGAATATCTCCGCCTGGGTGGCGAGGAATTGCTGCCGGCGGCGCGCCTTCTGGTCAGCGAATTCCGGCGCTACGCCCTCGATGTCACCTGGTTCTTCTACCCAGACGCCCTGCCGGAAGAGGTCGTCGCCAAGGAAAATATTCGCAACGGCCACATCGACCGCAACCTGTCCTTTCCGCTGGAAGACCTCTATGGCGACGGGCAGCCGGCCGGTCAGGTCGGCCAGGAGATCTACGGCTGCGGCGGCGCCTTCATCTTTGCCTGCCGCGCTTTCGAAGCCTGCGGTGAGGCGCCGTTCCGCCTGTTCGGCGACTATCCGCTCGAAGTGACCGCGATCGATGCCACCTCGGCCGAAGTCCGCGTCCTCGGGCCCACACCCTTCCGCGGGCGGCTGCGCGCCATCCGCAGCGACCGCCGCGACATGCCGCGGGTCCATCTGGTCGACAAGGATTCGGAAAAGACCGTCACGGCGCGCGAACGGGGCGACGATTTCCGGGATTACGATGTCGCCGCCGGCAGCCGCTATGTCATCCGTTGGGGCGGAGGCGGGGATGACTGATGTCAAGATGGACGTAAGGACCGTGTTCCACCGCCTGGCGGACGAAAGTCTTATGCGTCTGCGACAGGGCATGCTGGATCAGGCCCAGGCGGCCAGCACGCTCAGCAAGATTGTTACGGCGGCCGGACCCGAGAACCTGTTCGATGGTCCGGCCGCAGCCGCCTTGACCGCCAGGCTCAGCCAGCTCGTTTTGCAGTACCAGGACGATGCCATACGGGATCCGGCGACGCGCGCCATTTTCGACCTGCTTAACGCCGCGCTCGAAGGCCGAAAACCGGCAGGATGATCTCCATCCACGGTCCGTGACGACTTTATCCAATGTGCTGGGGAGAACGAAATGGAGCACCTGTTTTTCAACGACTGGCAACACCTCGTTCGCATCGCTATTGTCGGTGTTGTATCCTATGCTGCACTTATCCTGTGTCTGCGAGCCGCCGGTAAGCGGACGCTCTCCAGGATGAATGCCTACGACATGGTCGTGACCATGGCCCTTGGCTCAGTGCTCACCAAGGCGATGCTGACCCAGGACCAGACCATCTCCGAGAGCGTAACCGCCATTTGCCTCCTCGTGGCTTTCCAATACCTGTTGTCGGTGGCGAGTTGTCATTGGACGTGGTTCCGCAAATGGGTCGTCGCCGAACCGGCCGTCCTTTATGCCGAGGGCATGTTCCTCGGAAAGGCGATGAAGAAGGAGCGGGTGACCCACACGGAAATCGAAGCCGCCCTCCATGAAAAAGGTTTCAGTAACCTGTCCGACGTGGCGGCCGTTATTCTCGGATCGAATGGTGAACTGAACGTCCTGTCGAATGACAGGGCGTCAGGACTTCACCTTTCGCCGTGTGACGATCTGCCGTTTCGCCTGACATGCGAATATCCGGCCGACGTCGTATGCAGCGAGGGGACGGCCCAGGTGACGATGAATGGACCGGCCGGCTATGACGCCCGCCTGCGCGTCATGATCAAGGATCGCACATATCCTGCCAGTGTTGCCTTGTTGCGCGCCGAGGACGGCGATATCTTGCCACCGGCCCATCCGACCGGTGACGAATTGGTCTATCGCGTACCCGCTGACGGTCGCTTCGAGATACGGTGGCAGGCGCTCTAAGCGCCGGTTACCGGGATATCGCTGATCGGATGCTGCTTTTCTTCGTCCAGCAGCGCGTCATCGCTGTCGTTGATGGCCACGACGCCATCCTCAGGCATATCGCCGGCGTCGATATCGAATGCCGCGCCGGGCTTCAGATGAGGGTCGATCTCATGGCGTGTGGGAATATGCACGGTCACGCCGGCGCGGGTGATGTCGTGCGGCAGACCTGTTTGGGGATTATCGGATTCAGTCATGAAAGCGCTCCAAGTTTTAAGGGTCACGAAGCCTTGGCGGTCTCGCGGCGTTGAGCCGCGAACGCATCCGTGGCGAACGCGGCAATGGCTTTGTTGTAGACGTCGGCGCACTCGGCAAAGCCCATGTGGTTGGCATCGTCGACAATAACGACGCCGGCATGGCGGGCCGAAGCGGCGATGTCCTGGCTGGCCTCGGGCTTGGTCACGATATCGACCTTGCCGCCCAGTACCAGAATGGGCACGTCCAGCTTGGCGACGGCGCCGGTTGAGTTCCAGTGGAACATGGCCAGGTTGCCCTTGGCCTGGGCGCCCTGCGGATTGCGGACACTGAGCAGGGTCGTGTGTTCCAGCTGTGCATGGGTCACGCGTGGGCCAAAGCCGAGACGGTTGGCGATATGCGCCGTGCCGTCGAGATAGCTTTTCCACGCGCCGAGCCACGCGAATGGCGCCAGCCACATGGTGAGATGCATCATCGGTTCGACGATCGGTAAACGCATGGCCATGACCAGTGGGCTCAGGATCATGGTTTGCAGCGGATTGACATAGGTGGTGTTGACCAGGACGATTCCGGCGACATGGCGGCGAACGATATCGCCGTGATCGCGCGCCAGGGTCTGGGTTGTCATGCCGCCGATGCTGTGACCGACCAGAACGACCTTCTCAGCGTCTGCATAGGCCATGACGGCCGCCAGGTTATCGGCAAAGCTTTCCAGGCCGACGGCGGCATTGGGCGCTTTGGACTTGCCCATGCCCGGCAGGTCCCAGCTGATAACGCGGAAATCCCGCGACAGATCGCGCTTGGCCGCAGCCCAGATGGTACTGTCGAGGCCCCACCCGTGCGTCAGGATCACTGTCGGGGCGTCGGCCCGGCCAGTGGTTTCGACATATAACGATGCCCCGTTGACGCCGGCAATGATCTCGCCATCGCCGCGCTTGAAATGCTCCGGTGACGGACGGCTGCGGGCGAGGAAAGGCTTGATCAGGATACCGCCGCCGCCGAACGACCACAGGATAAGCCCGAGCGCCGTCCATAACTGCCAGTCATGGCGAACAAGATGGGCCACGCCGTAGACATCGCGGATATAGTCGCCTTGGTACCACGTCCACAGCAGCCACCCGGCAGCGGCGAGAATCGCCAGACCCAAAAGGGACAGCAGGGCTCTGACAATCATGATGAACGGCATGGAGGCGCTTTCTGGATATGGATCGACGGTTCGTGATCCCGATATGTGGACGTGACATGACGGCTATGAGCCATATGAAGGCCGGCACTATGCCCCTGACCCGGCCGCGAAACCGATGCGGATAGACGGCCAAAACATAAAAAATCGGGCGGGGGTTTCCGGTGGTATAGCTTCTGCGTCCGACCTTTCGACGCATAAGGACTTGGTCGCCGTTCGAATCCGGCCGCCGCTGCGCCTTAACAGATCAGGTCGTCGAGGGTCTTGTACATAAACGGCTTGCTCTTGCGCTTGGGCGGCTTGCTGACAATTTCGCTCGCTTTCTTCGGCGACAGCCACGCAATCATCCGGCACTGCACATCGATCACCAATTTGGCGGCCTCATTCAGCGCCTTGGTCTTGGCCGCCAGCTGCGGATCGCTCGCATCGACCAGGACCTTGACATCCTTTTGGTAGTCTTCGGCGATCACCTGACACGCCGCCCATCGCGCCTCGGCCTGGGCTTCCCGCGCCGCATGATACTTGTCGTGGAAGTCGGGATAGAGCTGGACCCACAGATAGATGGTGCTTTCGCTGGGCAGCGTCATGTCGGCGGCCACCATGCGCTTCAGCCCGATCGTACTGACCGCAATCAGCTGGCAAACCCGTTCGGCCAGTTTTTCCGAATAGGTGCTGCGCGGACGGCGCTCTGTCTTTGTCTCTGTGGTCATGGAAGGCCCTCCTCAGGCATAAAAAAGCCCCACCGGTCAAAGACCGTGGGGTTGATTTCGTTCGCAACACTGGATGCTGAGAAAAACCTACCAAGCTTGCCCTGCCATGTCAACGGATAAAATACGAAACATGATAATAAATTTCACGCATCGTAAATATACGGCAACATAATACCATTCAAAAATCGCCATATTGAGATTCGGAGCGTCGGTTTTCCGCCAATCCGGACACAGCCACTCCGAATCTCGCCGGCTTACCCTGCCTTGAGCGCACACCCGCGCCGCGCCGCCCAAAAAGCAGTCGCCAGCTAACTTCTTTATTGCAGATCCGGGTCGCCAGCGTGGGATACCAGCCAGGTCGCGGCATCCTTGTCGCCCTTGGCCGCGGCCTTGTCGTACCAGGTCTTGGCGGCTTTTTTGTCCACTGTCACGCCCTTGCCGGATTCGTAAAGCTTGGCCAAATTGACCATGGCGTCGACATCGTCCTGATCGGCAGCTTTCTGGAACCAGGCCGCCGCCTGAGCATAGTCCTGAGCGACGCCTTCGCCGCCGTAATACAAGGCGGCCAACAGGTTTTCACTCGACGGATCGCCGGTGCCCGCAGCCTTCTTTACCCAGGCGGCGCCGGCCGCGCTGTCCTTGGTGACGCCGTCGCCATCGAGCAGGATTTCCCCGGCATTGCGCATGGCCGGCACGCTGCCGGCGTCCGCCGCCTTGACCAGAAGATCCAGGGCATGCGGCTTGTCCTGGGTCACGCCCCGGCCGTTGTAATAGACCATGGCCAGCGCGTTCATGGCTTCGGGATCGCCGCTGTCGGCGCCGCGCTGATAGTGGCCGATCGCCTGTGCATCATTCTGCTCGACGCCCTTGCCCTCGGCATAGAGACGCCCCAACCAGTAGTCGCCCGATGGATCGCCCGACGCCGACATGACCGCGAAATTGGCCAAAGCCGTCTTGTAATCGCCGGCCTCATAGGCGGCCACGCCCGACTCGACGCTTTGGGCGAAGGCGGGCGCGGACATCAAGGCAAGGGCGGCGACGGTGGCGAAAATGAGCTGGCGCATGGCGGTGTCCTTGTTCGCCGCTACTGTGCCGCCGCCACGGCCGGAGTCAAGGTTTAGTCGCCGCCCAAGTCAGTCACCACCGTGCTGGACCGGACCGGTGATCATGGTCTTGCGGCACAACCACACGAACGGCACCAGAACCAGGATGACGATCGACGAGATGCGGAACAGGTCGACGGTCGCCAGCAGGAAGGCCTGGCTCATGACCTGGCGGACGATTAGGCTGCCGCCCTGGGCCGCGCTCAGGCCGAAATCCTGGGCCTGCTGCATGGCGTGCTGAAAGGCCGGATCGGTAACCCCCATGATTTCGGCCAGCCGCGTCTGGTGCTGGATTTCGCTGCGTTCCCACATGGTGGTCACCAGGGACGCGGCGAACGAACCGGCGACGATCCGCGCGAAGTTGCTGAGGCCCGAGGCGGCCGGCACGCGCTCGCCCGGAATGCCGTTCAGGCTGATACTGACGAAGGCAATGAAGAAGAAGCTCATGGCCGCACCCATGACCAGCATCGGCACCATCAGGACGAAGAAGCTGGCTTCGGTGGTGAACAGCGACCGCATATAGAAGGACAGGGCGAACAACAGCAGCGACAGAGTGCCGAGGATGCGCGCATCGTAGCGGTTGAGCAGGCGGGCGGCGAACGGCGTCATGATAACGGCGATCACACCCGACGGCGCCGCGACCAGGCCGGCCCAGGTGGCGATATAGCCCATATTGGTCTGCAGCCACAGCGGCATCAACAGGTTGGCGCCGAAGAAGATGGCATAGGCGACGCACAGGACCGCGGTCCCGAAGGCGAAGTTGCGCGTCTTGAAGAAGGACAGGTCGACGATCGGGTTCTTGTCGTTGAGCTCCCAGATCACCCAGGCGATAAAGCCGACAATGGCGACCAGCATTTCGACGACGATGGCCGGCGAATTGAACCAGTCGGCTTCCTTGCCGGTGTCGAGCATGATCTGCAGGGCGCCGACCCAGACGACCAGCAGGGCGAAGCCGGTGCGGTCGATCGGGCGTTGGAAGGTCGGGGTTTCACGGCCCTGCATGCCGCGCCAGCACAGGAAGGCGACGGCGGCGCCGATCGGCAGATTGATAAAGAAGATCCACGGCCAGGTGAAATTGTCTGAAATATAGCCGCCGAGGATCGGGCCGAAGATCGGCGCCACCAGGGTGGTCATCGACCAGATGGCGAGCGCCGTGCCGCGTTTGTTGGGCGGGAAGATCATCATCAGCAGGGCCTGCGAGCCCGGGATCATCGGGCCCGACACCGCGCCTTGCAGGACACGGAAGAAGATCAGGGCGTCGATGTTCCAGGCTATGCCGCACAGGAAGGAAGCGATGGTGAACAGGGCGACCGACGCGACGAACACCTTGACGACGCCGTAACGTCCCATCAGCCAGCCGGTCAGCGGCACGGAAATGCCGTTCGACACGGCGAACGAGGTAATGACCCAGGTGCCTTGGGAGGTCGACACGCCGAGATCGCCGGCGATGGTCGGCACGGAGACATTGGCGATGGTGCCGTCCAGCACCTGCATGAAGGTACCGAGCGCGAGCGCCAGCGCCGTGATCGCCAGGGCAGCGCCAGTCAAGGGAGGAAGCGGGGCGCTTTGGGCAGCCGGGGACGCGGAGGACATGGTTGCCTCTTCTTATTTCGAAAGAAAAAAGCGGCCCCGCGCCAGGGGTAAGGGGGAGGGACGCGGGGCCAGGGGGAGTTAGTTGGTCTTTGAGATATCGATCTTGGCGTCCATCGACAGGCCGACGCGCAGCGGGTGTGCCGCCACTTCCTTCGGATCGAGATCGATGCGGACGGGCAGGCGCTGGACCACCTTGATCCAGTTGCCAGAAGCGTTCTGGGCCGGGATCAACGAGAAGGCCGAGCCGGTGCCGCCGGAAATGCCGCGGACGGTGCCGTGGAACTTGACGCTCTTGCCGTAGAGATCCGAGGTCAGTTCGACCTTTTGGCCCGGCACGACCTTGGTCAGTTGGCCTTCCTTGAAGTTGGCGTCGACATAAGCTTTGGAGGTCGGGACGACCGTCATCAGCGACGTACCGACGGCGACCTGTTGGCCGACCTGGACGGCCTTGCGGGCGACGATGCCGTCGGTGGGTGCGCGGACGACGGTGCGGCTGAGCGCCAGGTTGGCGGCGTCGAGCCTGGCCTGGGCAGCCAGGACTTCCGGGTTCTGCGCCGCGCTGACGCCCGAGAAGTTGACGGCATTGCCCTGACGCTCGCCACCGGCGGCCTGGACACCGGCCAAGGCTTCGGCGCGGCCGGCCAGGGCCGTGTTATAGGCGGCCTGGGCCTGGCTATAGGCGTTCTGGGCGGAGGTCAGTTCTTCCTGCGACACGGCGCCCGAGGTCGCCAGGTTCTGGCGGCGCGTCAGCTCGGTTTTCGCATTATCGAGTGCCGATTGCGCCGACGCGATCTGAGCCGTGGCACGGGCGACCTCGGCCTGACGGGCGCCGACCTGGCCGGCCAGGGCCGCATCGTTGGCGTAATAGCCCTGGACGTGGCGTTGCGCCAGGGCGAGGGCGGCCTGGGCCTGTTCGACGGCGATGCGGGCGTCCGAGTCGTCGATGGTCAGAAGGACGTCGCCGGCCTTGACATATTGGGTTTCGGCGACGGCGATGGTGGCGACCGGACCGGAAACCAGGGCGTTGACCTGTGCGGTATCGGTGCCGACATAGGCATTGTCGGTCGAGACATAGTGCGAGGCGACCAGGCCGTAATAGGCGCCGTAAGCGATGGCCGCGGCGGCGACGCCGATGCCGACATAGGTCAGCAACTGGCGGCGTTTGGCATTGCCGGCAGCGTTGGCGGGCGCCTTGGGCGGCGCGGCGACGGGGGTTACGGGCGGAGCATAGGCTTCTTTAGCGTTTTCAGCGCGCGGGGCGGGGTGAGCGGTGTCGGCCATGATGAAATCTTTCTCTGATTTCTGGAGTTTATGTTCGGATTACGAGATGTATTGGCCGCCGAGCGCCTTGATCAGGGCGATATCGAGGGTCATGGAGCGTGACTTGAGATCGGTAACGACGCGGCGCTGATTGATCAGGCTCTGTTCGGCCAACAGCAACGACGTGTAGTTGGACAGGCCGCCGTCATAGCGCAGCTTGCTCAACTTGTAGGCCTGCTCATACGAGTCGAGCGCCTTTTGCGAATTGTCAAGGCGCGCCTGCAAGGCGGTTTGGCTGCTCAAGGTGTCGGCCACTTCCTGCATGGCGACCAGGACATCCTGGTTGTAGCTGGCGATGGCTAACGCGTGCTCGGCCTCGGCCGACTTCAGGTTGGCCTTCAGCGCGCCGCCGTCGAACAGGGGCAGGCTGAGCGCGGGACCGAACTGGCCGGCGTCGGAGCCGTCCTTGAACAGATTGCCCAGGCCCAGGGCTTCGAAACCGAGGAAGCCGCGCAGATTGATATTGGGGTAGAAGGCGGCGTGGGCCTGCTTGATGTGAGCGGAGGCCGCTTCGGCACGCCAGCGGGCGGCGATGATGTCCGGACGGCGGCCGATCAGGTCGAGATTGACCGTTTGCGGCGCCGGACCGAAGGCCTTGGCGTCGGCATCGATGGTCGGACGGGCCAGGGCGGCGGCGCGATCGGGCGAAGCGCCGACCAGCATGGCGATCTGGTGCTTGTTGAGGTCGATCTGTTCGTCCAAGGCGGCGAGATCGGCCTGGGCGGCATAGACGCCGGCCTGGGCCTGTTCGGCCTCGGCCTGGTTGGAGACGCCGTTATTGAGCTTTTGTTGGACCAGATTGGCGCTGTCGCTGCGAATTTCGACGGCACGCTGTGCCAAGTCGCGTTCCTGATAGAGGCGATCGAGGTCGATATAGGCGCCGGTAATGGCGGTGGCCAGGATCAGGCGCGCCTGGGCGGCGTCGGCCTCGGCGGCCTGGGCCTGGGTCGAAGCGGCGGCGATGGCGGCGCGGTTACGCCCCCAGAAGTCGAGCTCCCAGCCGAAATTCAGCGTCATCGTGCCCTGGTCGTTATAACCCTGGGGCAGGAATTCTTTCGGGAAGCCGTTATTATAGCTCTGCTTGACCTCGTGCGCATCCGTATTGAAGGTCAGATTCGGCGCTGCGGCGGCGTGATATTGCGAGGCGACGGCCTGGGCCTGGTTGAGGCGGGCTTCGGCCATGGCCAGGGTCGGCGAATTGTCGAAGGCCTCGGTCATCAGGCTTTGCAGCTGCGTGTCACCAAAACCTTGCCACCAGGCCTGATCGGTGGCAGCTTCGATCGGATTGACCTTCTTGGCCTGGCTGGGCTCGGAGGCGAACGGCGCGCTTTGCGGCAGGGTGGTGCAGGCGGTGAGCGCTGTGGTCGCCAACAAGACAGCGGCCAGGAGGGATGTGGAGGTCTTGATCATCATCTATCTCTTCATTAGGTCGGGGAGGACCTTGAAATAACCGTACGGTATGGTCATTTATGCTGGACATATAGGCCGGTCTGATGTACCTGTCAATATGACCGTACTGTACGGTTGTGAATTATTTTTGCATTGCGAGAGGATATTTTGGAACAGGACGTAAAAGTGTCAGGAGAGGGCATTTCGGGGGCGGAGTCGTGTATTGAGCCCTTCAAGGGCCGCGGCGACCGGCGCGAGCACATATTGGATGTGGCGGCCGAGATCTTCCTGACGGAAGGCTATGCCAGTGCGTCCATGTCCACCATCGCCGCGCGGTTAGGCGGCTCGAAAGGCACGCTTTACAATTACTTCAAGAGCAAGGAAGATTTGTTCGGCGCCTATGTCATGCGCCACTGCGAATTCCATCGTGGTCAGGTTGGCGAATTGCTGACCGATGAAGGCGACGCACGTACGGTCCTGACCCGGTTTGCCCGGCGCTATGTCAAGACCTTCACTTCTGACAAGTCCCTGCAGAACTGGCGTGTCATTTCGGCCGAGAGCAGCAAGTCGCCGGAAATCGGCCGCGCCTTCTACGAAAGCGGACCCAAGCGGGGCGCTGAAATCCTTGCCGATTATCTGCGCAAGGTCGTGGCGCGCGGTGAAATGAAGATTGACGACCCGTTGACGGCGTCCTTTCAATTGACGTCGCTGATCCATGGACGCCTTATCAAGGCGCGACTGCTCAACTACATTCCGGAGCCCGGCGACGATGAAATTAATCGCGAAGTCGAATCCGCCATGCGAGTTTTCTTCGCGGCCTACGGCGTTAATAACGGTTAAGTGCTTCCGTCAATTGTCGTGAAACCGTGAGCATGGTAAACTCCCACGGAGTATGGAGGAGGCAATCATGCGTTTAGCCTATGTCTTTGCGGCGGCAGGATTTTTGGCGTTCGCGGCCTTCGGCGGTCGCGCTCCGGCGGCGACGCCCGCAGCCGCTCCGGCCGTCAAGGCGCCGACCTGCGCCGAACAATGGCAAGCCATCTCCTCCCAGGCCCAGCCGAAACAGGCTGACGTCAAGGCCTATTCCGCCAAGTGCATGACCAGGGTCATGGTGCGCTCTGCGCCAGGCATGACCAAGGAACAGCAGGACCGCATCAGTGCGTGCGACGCGCGCTGGAAGCAGATGGAAGCGGCCAATGCCACGGGCGGCATGCATTATGACGCTTTCGCCGCCCAGTGCACGACCAAACGCCCGCCGATGAATTAGGCCGCATCAGCGACCTTTTGTCCTGCCGCACAATCCCCGCATCCATGCCATAAGGGCTGATGTCCCTTGCCCAGCCTTTGCCGGACCATGCTCTCCTGACGCGCTATCGCGACGCGAAAGCCTATACCGATTGTTTCGCCATCGACGTTCCGGGTCAGGTCTCTCATGCGGACTATATCCATGCCTTCTATACTTCGCCCTTGTTCAAGCTGGAGCGGCTGATCTTGGCGCTGCTGGTCGCCAAACCCTCGAGCGATGCCGAGGCGCGTCGGCTGGCCGATGGCGAGATCACCCGCTTTGCCGCCTGGAGCCAGCAGGCGCGAACCGACAACCAGATCCTGATGCTGGACTACATGAAAAAGACCTGCTCGTGGCTGATGACGACACCCTTGGCCGGCGGCGGCACGCGGTTGTGGTTCGGCACGGCGGTGGTCCCGCACCGCGTTGCCGCCGATGGCCGTGTTTCGCTCGGCACGGGCTTTGACCAGTTGATGGGTTTCCACAAGCTCTATTCGGTCACCTTGTTGCGCGCCGCCGCCAGGCGTTTAAGGCGCAACTAGGTAAACCTCGGTCGCCAGCCGCCGCGGCGCCTCGCGATGACTGACCAGGATCAGGCCCTGACCGGTGCGAGCCAGCCGTTGCTCCAGCCGTTCGATGACCGTGGCTTCCGTCGCCAGGTCCAGCCCTTCGCTCGGTTCGTCGAGGATCAGGACCGGGGCGTTGCGCAGATAGGCGCGCGCCAGGGCCAGCCGCTTACACTCTCCGCCGGACAGCGCAACACCGCCGTCGCCGACCCAGGTGTCGAGTCCTTTCGGCAAGGCCTTGACCCGCGCCGACAGGACCGAGTCGTCCAGCGCTTCGTGCATCCGCATCTCGATGTCGGCCTTCGGCGTCGTTGCCAGGGTGGCGTCGTCGAACGCCATCAGGAGATTGTCGCGTATCGTCCCCGTCAGGATAGTGGCGTCCTGCGGGCAGAGGGCGCACCCGACCATGCCCACGGTTGCCGGTCCCTCGCGTAAGCCAATCAAGGTTTCGATCAAACGCGTCTTGCCGCTGCCCGATGCACCGTCGATACGCAGGCGCAGGTGCGAATCAAGCTGGTAAATGCCCAGTAGTTTGTTTTGCGCCACCACGGGTGTGGCCGGCGCCGAATCGTAGAGGCCCGCGACGCGCTCTTGCGCGGCGACGATGCCTGAGCGCTGGCCAATATACCGCACCAGATTGCCGATACTCTCGAACCCCATGGTCGCGGCCAGCAGCGCCAGGGCCAGCCCGGCGAGCGAGCTGTGGACGCTGACCGCGGCCATCAAGCTGAGGCACAGCCCCATCAGGACGGTGACCAGGCTCGATGCCAGGGCGTCGCGCGACAGGGTGGCGGTCTTCGCGGCGCGCAGCCGGTCTTCCAGCACTGTCAACTCGGCGAGATAATTGTCGCGCAGATCGCAGGTCCGTATATCCGGCAACAGATTGAGAAGCTCATGGAAGCGCGCCTTAAGGGCGCCCATCGCCGCGGTTTCGGATTCGGGCGCGGCCGCCGGACGGTGCAGCCACCATCCCCCCAGCAGGGCCAGCCCCATGGACGTCACCAAGATGAAGGCCGCCTGCCAGCCGCCAAACACGGCGAAACCAAGCGCTGTCACCATGCCGGTAGCCGCTGCGACGGGCACGCTTTGCAGGACCAGACCATTTTCCAGCGTCGCGATATCCTGGATGAAACGGCTCGACGCCTCGCCGCGCGACAGGGCGAGCGTGGTTTGCGGCGAGGCCTCAACCAGACGCCCGAACAGGGCCGGCCGCAGCCGCGCCATCACGCGCAACGCCGCGCTATGCCCCAGATAACGCTCGCCATAGCGAAACACGGTCCGCGTAATGGCGAACAGGCGGATAAGCGCGCTGGGCAGCAGGTAGTTGAAGGTCTGGATGGCGATCGGACCGCCGGCGCCGGCTATAGCTGCGGCGGTCAGGAACCAGCCCGACAGGCCGAGCAAGGCGACGGCCGAAACCGATACCCCGGCGGCGAAGAGCGCGGTCAATAACAGGCGGGCGCCGAACGGCTTTTTCAAGGCTCTGAAATCGCAGTCGAAATCGCTCATGCCAAGGTCACAATCTGGTCGGCGAGGGCACACAGGCGCGGTGAATGGCTGCTGAAAATGACCGTTCGTGCCTTGAACAGGGCGGGCATGCGGGCGATCAGGTCGGCTTCCGACTCGGCGTCGAGATCGGCGGTCGGTTCGTCGAGCAGCAGAATGGCGGCCGGTTTGAGTAAGGCGCGCGCCAGGGCGATGCGGCGGCGCTCACCGCCCGACAGGCCTGAACCGCGCTCATTCAGCATCACATCCAGCCCATTTTCCCGACGCATGACGAGGGAGCGCAGACCGACGCGGTCGACCATGGCCTCTATGTCCGCATCGCCGGCGTCGCGATAAGCAAGTCGGAGATTGTCGCGCAAGGTGGCGGCCAGGATCGGTGAGTTCTGCGACACCCAGGCGATATCGCCGGTCAGATCGGTGTGAACCGTGGCCTCGGCGCCGTCGATAAAAATCCCGCCGATTTGCGGATCGATGAGCCGGCGCAGCAAACTCGTCTTGCCTGCCCCCGTTGGGCCGATGAGCGCCGTCACCGAACCCGGCGCGGCCTCGAAACTGACCGGGCCGATACGAAAATCCGGATCGTCGGCGTGGGTGATCGTGACATCGCGAAAGGCGATCGCCGGCGCGTTGGTCAACCGCGGGGCGGGTATTGCCGGTTCCGCGACCTCGAACGCCATCAGCCTTTGCGCCGCCGCGATGGCAGCCTGACGATCGTGGTAGGCGGCCGCCAATCGGCGCATCGGCGCATAGACCTCGGGCGCCAGGGCAAGAACGAAAAAGGCCGTGGCCAGGGTCAGGTGCTCCGGCACCTGGAACGGCAACAGGCCGAGCAAGTAAAATCCGCAATAGACGGCGATCATGGCGACGGAAAGCGCGCTGAAGAATTCGAGTACGGCTGAGGTCAGGAAGGCGATTTTCAGCACGCGCAGGGTACGCTCGGCCACGGCGTCGGCGGCATAGGCCACGCTGGCGGTCTGACGCCCGCCATTCTGAAACGCCAGGATCAGCGGCAGGGCGCGGAGGCGATCGAGCAGCAGGTTCGACAGTTTGCCTAAGGCATCGAGCTGCCGGCGGGATTCGTCGCCGCTGCCCATGCCGAGTATGGCCATGAGTGCGACAAACGGCAGCAGGGTCAGGGCCAACAGGCCGCCGCTGACCGGGCTTTGCGTCGCGATCACGCCAATCAGGACCAGGGGAATGATGCGCGCCTGGAGCTCGGCCTGGCGGAAGCGGGCATAATAGGCTTCGAGGGCTTCGCTATCCTCGAACAGGGTATTGAGGCGTTGCGTATTGGCGCCGGCGGCGAGGCGGCCCGCCAGGGCCTTGGCCATGATATCGAGCCGTACGCCCTGCAAGATACGCCGCGCCGCCGCCTGGTCGAGCCTTTGCGTGACAAGGGAAAGTCCGGCACGCAAGCTCAGTGCGGCGACAGTCGCCAAAATCGGCACGATCAGATCCGCCAGGTGCGGCGCGTGGCCGAACAGGGCGGTGACGAGATGGCTCAAGCCCCAGGCAAATCCCGCGATGTAAAGCAAATCCACCAACCCCAGGGGCAAGGTCTTGCCGCCACGGCGCGCCCATTGATTGAGCTGCGCCTGCGCGGCCTGATGCGTTGGTGCGACCTGCGGGTGCGACAATTGGTGTGTTGATTCCGCCAATAGCAGGCCCTACGATTTTTACCGGATTAGCTTTCGCAAGCGGTCTTAGCGCATTCATGGCCCTGTAACCTACAGGCTTTTTGCCGCAGGCTTGCACGCGCCGGATTTGAGGCGTTTACTCGCCCTATTCGCGAATGAGGAGAGTCGTTTATGGATCTCGGTGTCGTCGAACTGTCGCGGCTGCAATTTGCGCTGACGGCCATGTATCACTTTCTCTTCGTGCCGCTGACCCTTGGCCTCAGCTTCATGCTGGTCATCATGGAAAGCGTCTACGTGCTGACGGGCCGGGAAATTTGGCGGACCATCACCCGTTTCTGGGGCGTCTGTTTCGGTATCAATTTCGCCTTAGGCGTCGCCACCGGCCTGACCATGGAGTTCGAGTTCGGCATGAACTGGGCTTACTACTCCCATTATGTCGGCGACATCTTCGGTGCGCCCCTGGCCATCGAGGGCTTGATGGCCTTCTTCCTCGAAGCCACCTTTGTCGGCCTGATGTTCTTCGGCTGGGAAAAACTGTCCAAGCCGGCCCATCTGATGGTCACCTTCCTGGTGGCGCTCGGCACCAACCTGTCGGCCCTGTGGATCCTGATCGCCAATGGTTGGATGCAGCACCCGACCGGCGCCGAATTCAACCCCGCCACCATGCGCATGGAAGTGACCAACTTTATGGAGGTCCTGTTCAATCCGGTCGCCCAGGCCAAGTTCGTCCACACCGTCAGCGCCGGCTATGTTCTGGCCTCGGTTTTTGTCCTCGGTATTTCGGCGATATGGCTGTTGCAGGGCAAATGGGTCAGCGTCGCCAAACGCTCCATGGCGGTGGCGGCAGCTTTCGGCCTGGCCTCGGCCCTGTCGGTCGTCGTCCTCGGCGATGAGTCGGGCTATACCCTGACCGATAACCAGAAGATGAAACTGGCCGCCCTGGAATCGATGTGGCACACCGAAAAAGCGCCCGCCGGCATTGCCGTCTTCGGTATCCCGAACGTCAAGGCACAGCGTACCGACGCCGAAATCAAGATCCCCTATGTCCTGGGTCTGATCGCGACACGCAGTCTCGACAAGCCGGTCATCGGCATACTCGACCTGGTCGACAAGGCCGAGGGCCGCATCCGTTCCGGCATGGTCGCCTATGACGGCGTCGAAAAGCTGAAAGCCAACCCGAACGACCTGGCGGCGCGCGCCGAGTTCGAGGAACACAAGGCCGATCTCGGCTATGGCTACCTGTTGAAGCGCTATGTCGCCGATCCGCGCACAGCCGACGATGCGACCATTACCAAGGCCGCCGCCGATACCATCCCCAACGTCTTTGTCATGTTCTACGTCTTCCGCATCATGGCCGGTCTGGGTTTTGCCTTTATCGGTCTGTTTATCCTGGCCTTCTACATGGTCACCGTCGATAAGGTGCGAGCGAAGTGGTTCTTGTGGGCCTGTGTCCTGGCCATTCCCTTACCGTGGGTCGCCATCGAAGGCGGCTGGGTGCTGGCCGAGGTCGGCAGGCAACCCTGGGCGGTCGACGGTGTCCTGCCGACCTTTATGGGGGCGTCCAGCCTGACTGTGCCGCAGATCTGGCTGACCATAATCGGCTTTACCCTGATGTACGGCATCATGGCGGTGATCGAAATTACCCTGATGGTGAAGACGGTGCGCAAGGGGCCGTATCAGTCGAAGATCGGCCGCATGCACGAGGACCCCGAAGTCAGTCCGACGGACGATCCGGCCCTGCCGGTCATTGGCCCGGCAGAATAAGGAGCAAAAACCCATGGAGCCTATTATCGATTACGCCACCTTGCGGGTCATCTGGTGGGCACTGGTCGGCGGCCTGCTGATCGGCTTCGCCATCATGGACGGCTTCGACATGGGCGTGGCGGCCTTACTGCCTTTCGTGGCCAAAAGCGACGGCGAGCGCCGTGCCGTCATCAATACGGTCGGCGCTACCTGGGAAGGCAACCAGGTGTGGTTCGTCGTTGGTGGCGCCTCCCTCTTTGCCGCGTGGCCGTTCGTTTATGGCGCCAGCTTTTCCGGTTTTTACCTAGCCATGTTCCTCGTCCTGATGGCGTTGATCCTGCGCCCGGTCGGTTTCAAATATCGCTCGAAGCGCCCCGGTGAAGCGTGGCGACGCAACTGGGACTGGGCATTGTTCATCGGCGGCGCGGTACCGGCCCTGGTCTTCGGTGTCGCCATGGGTAATGTCCTGCAAGGTGCGTCATTCAGCTACGACAGCGATCTGCGCCTGACCCTTCATGATCATTTTTTCGGCGGCCTGTTGGGGTTGTTCTCACCGTTTACCGTCCTGTGCGGGTTGACCTCGGTCGCCATGCTGGTCCTGCAAGGCTCGGCCTGGCTGTCGATCAAGCTCGAAAAAGGTGACCTGCGCGACAAGGCGATGCGTTACGGGCTGTTCGCCGGCGCCGCGGTGGTGGTCTTGTTCGCCATCGGTTTTGTCTTCGTCCGTTTTGGTGGCCTTGGTTTCAGCGTCGTGGGTGACGTGGCGGCCGACGGACCGTCCAACCCGACGCGGGCGACCGTCGTGCCTCAGGCTGGGGCCTGGCTGCTCAACTACGGCAAGTATCCGTGGATGTGGGCGGCGCCTGTTTTGGGGTTCGTCGGACCCGTTGCCGCCATGCTGGGCCTGCGCCTGAAGAACGAGTGGCTGGCCTTCGGTGGTTCATCCCTGGGCGTCGTCGGGATCATTTCCACGGTCGGCTGCTCTATGTTCCCCATCATCCTCCCCAGCACGGTCGACGCCCATTCCAGCCTGCTGGTATGGACAGCGTCGAGCTCGCATATGACCCTGGGCATCATGCTGCTGGTCACCGGTGTGCTGCTGCCGGTGGTACTGTTCTACACCGCCTGGGTTTACAAGGTCCTGTTCGGCCGCGTCGGCGTATCGCATCTCAAAACCAATCCCGACCTCTATTAAGGAGAACACTGTGTGGTATTTTTCATGGATATTGGGTGTCGGCCTGGCCGTCGCGGTCGGTGTCCTCAACGGCATCTGGTACGAGTTCCAGGCCACTGACGACCCCGACGCCGAAGATCCGTATTCCAAATCGTAAATGGTTTATATCAACGTCATGTTGGGACGGTTAAACGCCGGCCAGTCCAGTTCGGTAGAACGGGTGGCGCTGCGCAAGATCAAGCCGGCGATTTCAAGTTCAGGTCTGGCGTGATGGATGTGCCGGGCATAGTGATCGTTGGATTCGATACTGTCATCATTGCGGTCGGCTTCGCAAGTCAACAACACACCCCCGTCGGCGGTTTGGAGAGGGGTCATTAACTGCCAGACCACGGCTCTGAGCCCGGCCTTGACATCATAATTTGGGTGAGCCAGCCGTTTTATCATGCGAGTACGGCCTTCCAGGCGCAGATTGGCATTGGTGCGTGACATGTTCAGCGCAATGCCGACGACAGACGCGTCGCCGTCAACAGAAACGGTCATGCTTTCCCCCGGCACCATGCGGACCAGGCTGCAGCGGATCAGGGCGGTCGCGCGATCGATAACGCTCAGTCCATCGGCGAAAGGCGGCGCCGGCGCAAAGGTGAAGTCCGGACTGGATACCCTGTTCGTAGGCCCCTTCGACAGGTCAATGGTTTTCAGCGCCTCTCCGAGGTAGCAACCGACGTTTTCGGCCACCTCAGGGATCAAGTGGTGAAAGTCTGAAAAGACGTCGTGCCACGTTTTTTCTAATCGGGCGGCTTCGGACCTGACCAGTGGCGAGGGATCGACATAGAAAACGCCATACCGCTCGCACAGGGCCATATACTCGGCCATAACGGTATAGCCGTCTTCGTGCAAACGCATGGGCATGAACAGGAAGACCGGGACAACGCTGTGGCGCTGACACTTTGCCAAAAGGTAGAAGAACATCTCGCGCATGGTGTCGAGATTGTACATCTGCCGGTTCAGGGCGCGCTGTTCGTTGACCGTAAAGTCGAAAATGACGAAATCGGCCTCGTCGAGGACTTCGTCCCGGATCGCCATGGGCGCCAGGATCGAGTGGCTGGAACCGATGGACATGTTGGCGATAATGTCGATGCCGTCCGTGCGGGCCAGGCCGCTGACATAGCCGATACGCAAAACAGAATTGGACGTGCCGACAATGGCAAGCTTGACCGGCACGGCCTTATCCTTGCGGAGCGCGCAACGATTTGACCAGGTTGAACACCATGGTCTTGGCCTGTTCGTCGTGGCCTTCCTGGGCCAATCCGTAGAGGGTCTGCATCACCGCGTCGGGGATCGGTTCGACATTGGCCTGGTTGGCGACTTCGAAAATCCCGGGCAGCAGGGCCTGGCGCACCTCATTGTCGTCGACCAGGGCTTCGGTGATCTTCTCGCCTTCGCGTAAGCCCGTAAAGGTGATCTCGATATCCTTTTCGCGCAGGCCGTACAGTTCCAGCATGCGCTTGGCCAGGTCGTAGATCTTGATCGGCGTGCCCATTTCCAGGATGTAGAGGCCGGACTTGTGGTCGGGCGTCTGGGCGTTGTTCATGGCCGAGGTCAGGACCAACTGCACCGCCTCGAAAATGGTCATGAAATAACGTTCGGCTTCGCGGTCGGTCAGGGTAATCGGTCCGCCGCGCTCGATTTGCGACTTGAACAAAGGCACGACCGAACCGGTCGAGCCCAGGACATTGCCGAAACGGACGACGCAGGCCTGGTGGGTGCCGGAAATCTGCGTGCGGATCAGATGCTCGGCCAACCGCTTGGTGGCGCCCATCAGCGACGACGGCGCCACGGCCTTGTCGGATGAGATCAGAACCAGTTGCTCGACCCCCGCGGCCTTCGCGGCGTCGATGACATATTGGGTACCCAACACATTGGTCAGCACGCTTTCCGACGGGTTCATTTCGACCATCGGCACGTGTTTCAACGCGGCGGCGTGGAAGATGACGTCCGGCTTTTGCTCGGCGACGACGGCGGCGAAACGCTCCTTGCGCCGGATGGAACACAGAATCGGCCGGGCGCAGACACCGGGGAAGTCCTGGCGGATGGCGCGGTCGATCTCATAGAGCGCCAGTTCCGAGTGATCGATCAGCGAGACGTGGGCGGCGCCCAAAGACAAGGCCTGCTTGGCGATTTCCGAACCGATCGAACCGCCCGCGCCGGTAACCATAATGCGCTTGCCGGCATAGAAACTCTTGAGCGCCTGGGTGTCGAGATAGACTTGCGGCCGGTGCAGCAGGGCCTTGAATGACGTCGGATCACTGGGATCGGGCAGGGGCAGACTATGGGGAGTTTTGCCTGAAAGCCGTGAGAGCAAGCGCAAAAGTCGGTAATTGGGCAGGCTCATGAATAATCCGGCGTTGTATCTAATCCACGCTATTGAAACGGTTATGACTCTTTTATCAAGCGCTTAAGCTCTGATAAGTGTAGAATTTTGCAATTATGGCGGGGAAGTTTCCGTCGAGGTCATGGGCAAGGTCATGGATAACAGTCATGGTTGAGGTTTTGTTCTTCGGACGCATGGCGGATGTCGCCGGCCGCCGGCGGATGACGGTGGATCGGCCAGCCGAAGGGCTGAGCCTGATCGCCTTGCGCGACAGTTTGTTCGACGAAGCGACGCGCGCAACGGTGCGTATGAGCGTCAATCAGTTCCAGGCAACAGCCGACCAAACCTTGAGCGACGGCGATGAGGTCGCCTTTTTCTCGCTGTTTTCGGGAGGATGAGCGCGATGCTGGATGTGCGTTTGCTCGAAGGCGATCTCGATGCCGTGGAGGCTCAAGCGGCGTTCATGGCGGTCCACGGGGCGGCCGGAGCGGTGGTCAGTTTTACCGGCGTGGTGCGTGGCGATGCCGGAACCCTGGCCCTCTATCTCGACTGGTATCCCGGCATGAGCGAACGTTCGCTGCAAGAGATTGCCGCGGCGGCGATAGCGCGTTTCGATGTCACGGCTTTGACGGTCCTGCATCGCTGCGCCGAGGTCAAGGTGGGGGAGGCGATCGTCTTCGTTGCGGCGGCGTCAAAACACCGGCGGGCGGCGTTCGAGGCGGTCGACTACGCCATGGACCGGTTGAAAAGCGAGGCGGCATTATGGAAGCGGGAAATAACCGCGGACGGTTCGCGCTGGATCGAGCCGCGCGCCGTGGACACGGAAGACTTGCAAAGGTGGAAGCATGACTGATCTGTCGCATGTCGATGAGGCCGGCCGTGCCCGCATGGTCGATGTCTCGGCCAAGCCCGTCACAGCGAGGACAGCCGTGGCGGTCGGCCACCTGACCTGTGCCATGGTTACGCTCGACCTGGTGCGCCAGGGCAAGACACCCAAGGGCGCGGTCATCTCGACGGCGGAACTGGCCGGCGTCATGGCGGCCAAGCGGACCTCGGACCTGATTCCGCTGTGTCATCCGCTCAGCCTGACCAAGGTCATGGTCGAGATCGCCATGGACGATGCCCTGCCGGGGTTTTCGGTTCGCGCCGAGGTTCGCACCTCGGGCCAGACCGGGGTCGAGATGGAGGCCCTGACGGCCGTCGCCGTTGCCGGCCTGACCCTCTACGACATGCTGAAGGCGGTCGATAAGACCATGGTCATCGGCGGTATCGAGGTCGTGGCCAAGTCGGGCGGCAAGGCGGATTTCAACGCCGAGAGCCAATAGAGACAGACGAAAGCATGGATTTGCTTTAGCGGGCCCCTGGCCGGTCGAAATACCTGGCGGCGAGATTCGGAGTAGCCGTTGCCATAATTCAGGAAAATCGGCGCTCCGAATCTCCGATGTCCGGCCATGATGGTCCTTGCACGGCCTAATCGGTGGCCGGCAATGTCATGTGGCGATGTGCAGTTTAGCAGTATTATAATACCGCATCAATCTGGCCGGCCGGGGATTCGGAGTGCGGGTTATGCCTGTATCGGGCACGGGCTACTCCGAATCTCGTCGGCAGGGCGATACCGCTATCGGCGCTTTCATCGCGGCAAAAAAAGCCGCAGGAGAGTTGGAGCTCCTGCGGCTGGTCTGATATGAAATCGTTCTGAAAGAACGCTGTCACCTTACTCAGACAATTTCCTGACCGCACCCCCCATTTAGGGGATAGGTCTAAAATAAACGTACCTGGATACCCAACCACAGGCGCCGGCCGGTCTGGCCGTAATCGGCGGCCGTCTCATACCGCGTGTCGCCGGCGTTTTCGACACGGCCATAAAGACTGAACCGGTCATTCAACGCATAATTGGCGCGAAGATCGGCCAGGGTATAGGCGTCCAGCTGCCGGCCGTTATAGACGTCGTCGAAGGCCTCGCCGGCATGACGGACGCCCAGGCCGAGGGTTAGCCGATCCGTCGCGTCCCAACTCAGGTCGGCACTGCCCAGCTGTTCCGGCGTCCGCGGCAGACGGTTGCCGGCAAAGCCCGTCGATTGGTTGCGCGTGCCCAAGAAGGTATAGTTCGCCTTCAAATGCAGGCTGGCGGTCAGGTCCTGGGTCAGACCCAGTTCCAGCCCGATGGCGCGGGTGCGGTCGATATTGGCGTAACAGCCGAAGATCTGCGACGCCGTGCAATGACTGGCGTCCGGCGACACGAAATCGATCTGGTCGCGGACATGACGCTCGAACACGGTCGCCGTCACGACGCCGTTGCCGAAGGTGTAATCGACGCCGGCATCGATGCTGACGGCCTTCTCGACCTTCAGGCTGTCCGTGCCGTAGAAGCTGTAAAGCTGATACAGGCTGGGCGCCTTGACGCCGGTACCGGCGCTGGCATGCAGACGCCAATGCTCAGCGACGGGTGCGCTCAGGGACACTTGGGCGATATCGAGTCCACCGAAGCTGGAGGCATCGTCGTGACGGGCGCTTAAGCTGGCCGCCACCGGACCGAAGTCGCGGGTCACCTGGCCATAGATGCTGGCCAGGGTGGCCGAGGCTCGGCTGTCGCCCGACATGCTGTCGCGTTCATAGGCCAAGCCGCCCAGCAGGCGCGTGGCGCCGAAGCTATACGAGGCATGGTAATCGGCCGATTGGATATGGCCGCGGGCGCTGAAGCTCGGTGTGCCGCCTTCGTAGAAATCGTCGCGTTGGGTATCGGTTTCAGCCAGGGACAGGCTTTGTTCGCCTGCACTGTAGCGGTTGGTCAAACCAACGGCCGCGATGGTCGTGTCGGTCTTGCCGAAGTCGCCGGTGTCGCCGAAATTATAGAAAGGCGGGACGTAGCCGTCATAGTCGTTGCGGCTGTGGGTCTTGCTGGCGAAGGCGTGCAGGGTGGTGGCGCCCAGGTCGTAGGCCAGGCGGCCGCGGAGGGAGGTTTGGGCAAAGCCGTCCTTTTCCGTGCCGCCGGCGAAGGCCGAAACGCCGTCGTCATTATAGGCGCTGCCGGCCAGGCCCCAGGTCAGGCCGCCGCGCTTGCCGCCAATATCGGCACGTGCCGAGCCGTAGCGATCGAAGCCTTCGAGGGCAAAGCCGCCTTCCAGCGGCCGGCTGGGCGTATGGCTGGTGATGCTGATCACGCCGCCCAGGGCGCCCGAACCCCAAAGGGTCGACAGCGGTCCGCGCAGGACTTCGATGCGATCGGCGTCGCCCGTGGTCAAAAGGCCGAGATTGGTGCCGCCGCCGACCTGGGACGGGTCGTTGAGGCGGATGCCGTCGAGCAGATAAAGGGTATGGTCGGCGCCGGCGCCGCGGATCGAGGCAGCAGCGGCTTCACCCGGTCCGCCATTGTGCGCCACGGTCAGGTCGGTCGTATGCGTGAGCAGGTCGGCGATGAACAGGGATTGATAGGATTTGATGTCGGCGGCGGTCAGGACATCGACCGGCTGGCCGAGTTTTGACACCGGTAGGCTCTCGCGGGTGACGGTGACGACGACTTCGGTGGTCTGTTCGGCGTGGAGGCAGGCGGGAAAGGCCAGCAGGGAGGCGGTGAGGAGGAGGGCGGGTTTCAACACGGAAACGGCCTTTCGGTCAGGGACGAAAGCCGGGCGGACACGAAGGTTCGCAGCCGCCAGGCTGACAAAACATCGTCTCTCGAGTTGATTGACGCCGCACCCAATCCTGGCATCCGGCTTCATTCCCCGCTCGCGCTGCACTTCCCGGCTACGCAAAGGACGACAGCCAAGGCAGGTTTCCTGACTCGCGTCTCGAACGCTTGAACTGCAGTCTTCCCCGCTTGCACGAGTGACATAGGGCAGCAAAGCTCGGCGCTTACAGTTGCGGGGACAGTCCGGGAGTTACACCCGGTTCCCTATTATCTTCCCGTAAGGGAAGCACCATTGGCACAGGTCGGTGACTAATGGCAGACGCCTATGCCGTCAAGCCATCCGTTACGAATTGATCCGAACGACCGAGATAACCTTGGTGAACAGGGCGTTCATGGCATCGGAAATGCCTTGGCTGGGGCTGACCTCGAAATAGAATCCGGGCGAGGCGCAGGCTTCCATTTGGGCGGCGATTTGATCGGTACCCGATTTGGGCGGTACATAGCCGGCAACATGCTGGTCATAGAACTTGTCTTTGCCCGCAAGCGACAGGTACGTCGTATATAGCACGGCAATTTTGACACCGCGCGCCTTCATGGCTTTACACTGCGTCGTATCCAGGGGCGTAATGCTGCGGCAAGGATTGCCGTCGTTACGTGAACAATCATAGCCGTCATTGACACCATCCGAGACAAAAAACAGGACCTGCTGTGGTTTGCCGGACGAGGTGCCATCCCCGGACGCAGGAATAATAATGTTCATTCCCGTCAACATCGACTTGAAATTGGTTTGCCGGTCGTTGTTATAATTTTGATAGGGCACGGTCATCAGATCGATGGTCGCCGCTTTGGTTGCTGATCCGTCAAGGTCGCTGGTCAGCGCACTTACCAGATAGGGCACAGGGTTTTGCTGGTCGATCGTCTCCGCGGACAGCCCGAAATCATAGATCGCCATCCGGTACTGTCCGGCCAGGCTTTCGGTTTTCTTCGCCGTCGTCATCAGGTTTTGTGTCGCCTGGCGCACAACGTCGATTCGCAACGTGACGCCCAAGGTTTTGGCCAAGGTATAGCGTTCCGGGGTAGTCGCAGGATGGGCGCCGCTGAACGGCCCGGTTTCATGGCAAGCGAAGGCACAACTTTTTTCCTTGCCCGGGGAATTGGCTGTAGCGGCTACCAATTTATCGATATCGGCATAGGTTGCCCCAAGACCCATGGAGGGGCTGTTGTCGAGCAACAGATAAAAATCGATATAGGGCGGGACGGTCGCCGACGAGGTCGACTTCACATTGACCGGCAATGTACTCAGGCCGATCAGGCCCAGCATATAGGTCTTGTAGGTGCCGGTGACCGTGACGACCGAGGTCATGGTAGTGTCGACCTTGGTGACCTTGGCCGTTACCTTGATGTTCGACACGTCGGCCATCTTTTGCTGGTTGGCGGCGAAAATGGTCTGAGCCTTGGTGGCGCCGATCGGGATATCGCCACTGGTCATCGACAGGCCGGCCTTGAAGGCGGGGGAATTGACGGCGATCGAGCCGACGCTGGCGACATCGGCCGCGTCCTGGAGCTCGGCTCGGGCCTGGGTGACACGGCTGAAATCGATGGCGCCGCCGACGGCAATAAAGATCGCCGGGATGGCCAGGGCGAACATCATGACGGTGTTACCCGCGCGGTTTCGCCAAAATCTCTTCAAGTTTTGCAGCACCTGGTCGCCCCAACCTTATGTCAAGGCCGACAGGATCGCACAAATTACTTAAGGAGTTTTGAGCGCCGACAAGGTTTTATTCCGCGCCCGATTCGGCTTTCGATTCGGCAGGCGTCAGGGTTTTCAGGCTAAGCGCATGCACCGGACCGGCCAATTCTTCCGCCAAAGTGACGTTGACCAGTCTCTGTCGCGCCACACGACCCAGGCCTTCGAAGGCTTCGGATACGATTAACACGGAAAAATGGCTCTCCCCCCCTTCACGCGCACCCGAATGCCCACTATGTTTGGCGCTGTCGTCGGTTATCTCAAGAACCCGGGGACGGAGGGCCTGGTCAAGTTTCGATCTCAAGCGATCGGCGATGGCGCCCATAATTCGGCCCTCTTCATCCGTTAAGTTTCTCGACCCTCTGTTAAGATTTTAGGATCATAGTTCATCATATGAGCGAAGGATTTAAGTACAAGCCCAAATTCATGGATATGCGTATCCGTCCGCCCAAGGAAGGCGAGGAACATACGCGCCGTCCGGAGGACGATGTCCTGCATTTGAAACCTGGGCAGATCCAGTGCGAATGGCCTGAGTGCCATAAGGCATCGACGGCGCGCGCCCCGAAATCGCGCGACATGATGAACGAGTACTACAATTTCTGTACCGGCCACGCCGCCGAGTACAACAAGAACTGGAACTTCTTCGCCGGCATGAGCGAAGGCGAAGCGAGACGGCACCGCGAATCGACCGCGACCGGCGACCGCCCGACCTGGGCCTTCCGTGCCTCGCGCCTGAGCCGCGAAGCCGCCAATGCCGCCGTTAAGGGCACCAACTCAAAGACCTTCTTCGATCCGCACAGCGTCTTCGGCGCGGGCGCAGCACCCTTGCGCGACAAGGCTGCCCCGGCCGCCCGCCAATTCGGCAAGATCGAACGCCAGGCCTTTGCCGATCTCGACCTTGAAGTCGGGTCTACGGCTGAACAGATTCGCGTGCGCTATACTGAGATGCTGAAGCGCTGCCACCCGGACAACAACGGTGGCGACCGGTCGGCCGAAGACAAGCTGCAGCGCGTGATAAAAGCGTACAAAGTCTTGAAGAAAATGAGTCTGGCTTAAGAATCTCCTCCCTTGTGAGCCCATGGGGCGAAACGGGGGAGGTGGCAGCGCAAGGCCGCAGGCCGCGTCGCTGACGGAGGGGGCCTACGGACGGAAACCCATGACGCAAATCGTTAAGGGCGGTTGCCAATGCGGTGCGGTGCGTTTTGAAGTCACCGGGCCTTTGACGCACGCTTCGATCTGTCATTGCCGCATGTGCCAAAAGGCGTTCGGCAGCTTCTTCGCGCCGCTGGTCTCCGTCCGCGGCACGGATTTCCGCTGGACGAAAGCCGAACCCAAGCGTTTCCAGAGCTCCAACCTGGTGCAGCGCGGCTTCTGTGCGGAATGCGGCACACCCCTCACCTACGAAGCGCCCGACGGCATGGCGGTCGCCATCGGCGCCTTCGATCATCCGGACCAGCTCGAACCCATCATCCAGTATGGCGTCGAATCGCGTATCGCCTATCTCGACCACCTCAATGCCTGGCCGGTGCGCACGACCATGGACGATCTTGAAGCCGCGCCCTTCCTCGACCAACTGATCAGCTACCAGGCCCCTGACGAGCCTTAGGAAAAAACTTCACGGTTGGGCAAGTTTTGAGTTGTCTCAGGGACCTTAAGGTCTTAGCTGAAACCCGTAACGTTCCGCACCCGAAAGCCTGATCGATCATGCCTGCCGAGCTCGAAATACCCGACCCTTTGCTGAACCACGTCCCCGACAAGAAAGTCAGCATACGTGACGTCTTCGGCGTCGATTCCGACATGATGGTGCCGGCCTTTTCGAAGCGCGACAGCCACGTGCCCGACATCGACGATGCCTACCGCTTCGATCCGGCGACGACCTTGGCCATCTGCGCCGGTTTCGCCTATGACCGCCGGGTGATGGTCCAGGGCTTCCACGGCACCGGCAAGTCGACCCACATCGAACAGGTCGCCGCCAAGCTCAACTGGCCCATGGTCCGCGTCAATCTCGACAGCCACGTCTCGCGGATCGACCTGATCGGCAAGGACGCCATCGTGCTGAAGGACGGCCAGCAGGTCACCGAATTCCGCGAAGGCATCCTGCCGTGGGCCATCCAGCGCCCGGTCGCGCTGGTGTTCGACGAATACGACGCCGGCCGCCCCGACGTCATGTTCGTCATCCAGCGCGTGCTCGAAGCGCAAGGCCGCCTGACCCTGCTCGACCAGAACAAGGTCATCAAGCCGAACCCCTATTTCCGCCTGTTCTCGACGACCAACACGATCGGTCTCGGCGACACGACCGGGCTTTATCACGGCACCCAGCAGATCAACCAGGGCCAGATGGACCGTTGGTCTTTGGTCACTACGCTCAACTACCTGTCGCACGAAGCCGAGGTCGGTATTGTCCTGGCCAAGGTGCCGGAATTCGATACAGCCGCCCGCAGGCCGATGATCGAAGCCATGGTGCGCGTCGCCGACATGTCGCGCTCGGCGTTCGCCAATGGCGACATCTCAACCGTCATGTCGCCGCGGACCGTTATCACCTGGGCGCAGAACACCCTGATCTTCAACAACGATCCGGAACTGGCCTTCCGCCTGTCCTTCCTCAACAAGAGCGACGAGCTGGAACGCCATACCCTGGCCGAGTTCTACCAACGCGCCTTCGGCACCGACGTCAAGGAATCGGCCTTGAAGGTCAAGGTGATCTAAGGACTTCTGCCACCCATGGCGACCAAGCCGACCATCCTCAGCGAGCCGTTCAAAAAGGCACTGGTGCATTCCACCCGCGCCCTGGCGGAAGACTCTGAGCTCGAGGTCGTCTTCGGCTCAGACGGCCCGCGGCTGGATGGCAACAAGCTGATCCTGCCGCACCCGCCGCGCGATCTTAATCCCAAACAGGCGGAGCAGATTCGCGGTGTCGCAGACCGCATGGCGCTGCGTATCGCTCATCACGACGATATCGTTCACGCCCGTGCCCGTCCACGCGACGAAGCCAGTGCCGAGGCCTTCGATGCCTTGGAAGATGCTCGGCTTGAAGCCATTGGCGCCAAGGCCATGGAGGGCGTCCGGCTAAATTTGAACGCGGCCAATGTCGGGGCTTTGGAGCGTAGCGGAATCGCACGCCGTGAAACCAAGGATGAGGTCGGCCTTGCCTCAATGTTGGGGCAAATCACCCGCGAAATTTTGACGGGCGACGCCGTTCCGGGCCTTATCCAGCGCATTATTAATTTTTTTCGCAGCGACATCGAGAAGAAGACCGGCGAACGCCTGCGTCAGTTGATGCCCTATATCCACGATCAGGCTGAGTTTGCCCGCATGGCGCGGCGGGTCATCACCGATTTGGATATGGAAGACGACGGCCAGGACGCCGAGGACGAAAGGAAGGACGAGGGCGAGGAGGGCGAGTCCGAAGGCGACAGCCCCAAGGACGACGCCGAGGACCAGGAAAAGCCCGACGACGGCGAACAAAAGCCCGACCAGGCCGAGGAACAACAAGGCCAGGACCAACCCGAAGAGGGCGAAGAAGATTACACCCAGATGCAGGGCGACCCGCAGATGGCGTCGGAATCTTCGACGGACGAAATCCCCGACGGCGAGGCCGGCGAGGCCGAACGCCGCGATGACGACACGCCGCTGGAAAAGGTACGCAAGGATTACGACGTCTATACCCGCGACTTCGACGAGGTGGTGACGGCCGAGGAATTGTGCGACCCCGAGGAACTGGAACGCCTGCGCGGCTTCCTCAATGCCCAGCTGGCCAATATGGCTTCGGTCGTGTCGCGCCTGGCCAACCGCCTGCAACGCAAGCTGTTGGCGCAACAGAACCGTTCGTGGTCGTTCGACCTCGAAGAGGGCGTGCTTGACGCCTCGAAACTGACGCGCGTCATCGTCGATCCGTCGGCGCCCTTGTCGTTCAAACAGGAAAAAGACACCGAGTTCCGCGACACGGTGGTGACGCTTTTGCTCGACAATTCCGGCTCGATGCGCGGCCGCCCGATCATGGTCGCCGCCATCTGTGCAGACGTCCTGGCGCGTACGCTCGAACGCTGCGGCGTCAAGGTCGAGATCCTCGGCTTCACCACCAAGGCGTGGAAGGGCGGACAGTCGCGCGAAAAGTGGGTGCGCGACGGCAAGCCGGCCAGTCCCGGCCGTCTCAACGATCTGCGCCACATCATCTACAAGGCCGCTGACAATCCGTGGCGCCGAACGCACAAGAATCTCGGCCTGATGATGCGCGAAGGCCTGCTCAAGGAAAACATCGACGGCGAAGCCCTGCAATGGGCCCATTCGCGCCTGATCAACCGCCCGGAACAGCGCAAGATCCTGATGGTGATTTCCGACGGCGCGCCGGTCGACGACTCGACCCTCAGCGTCAACAGCGGCCATTATCTCGAAAACCATTTGCGTCGCGTCATCGACGATATCCAGTCCGCGCCCAAGACCTCGCACCGCCATGTCGAGCTGGTCGCCATCGGCATCGGCCACGACGTCACGCGCTACTACAAGCGTGCCCTGACCCTGATCGACGTTGAACACCTCGCCGGTGGCCTGATGGAAAAACTTACCGAGCTCTTTTCAGAACCGTAGAGACTCCATCTTTTGGCGATTGGCGTCGCAGTCGTCGCTAGCGGGTATCAATATACCCGCGTCGCTAGCCGGCTAGCCACTCATCCAAAATCTGGGCCTCTACCGGCCTGGAGATAGAAGGAAGTTAAATGCGTTTCGTGTGTCTTGCAGCTTTTGCCTTGCTTGCCTCAGCAGCCACCGCCGAACCGGTGCCTTATGGCGGCGAAACGGTCAGCTTCCGTGCCTTGCCGGCGATCGTCGACAAGGGCGCCCTGAACCCGCAAGTCCGTTATGTCGGGGGCTATGAGGTCACGGCCCACGGCACCTCACAGGTCGATGGCCTGTCCGACCTGCAACTCACTGTGGACGGTGATGGCCTGAAAGTCGAAGCCATCAGCGACCTTGGCGCCGGCATCACCTTCACCATGGCACCCGACGGCAAGGGCGGCCTGCTCGACAGCCCGGTCAAGATCGAGCTGCTGCGCGACAAGGAAGGCAAGACCGCGATCAACCGCGACTTCAACGACGCCGAAGATATCGCGCTCAATCCGGCCACCGGCGAACGTTTCGTTTCTTTCGAACGCTTTCAACGCATCATGGCCTATGCGCCGGGCACAGCCTGGGGCGGCACACCACGGCAATTGCCGCTCGCCGGCCTGCCGGTCTTCCCCAATAACGAAGGCATGGAAGGCCTGAGTTACTTTCACGAAGCCACCGGCGACGGGCTGCTGATCGGCGTCGAAGCCGGCGGCTTCTGGCGCTGCCCCATGAGCACTTTTGTCTGTACATCGGTCGATGGCCCGTCCGTGCCGGGCTTTCTCTACATGCTGTCGTCCCTGGCGCCTCTACCGGACGACGACCATGCGATTCTCGCCCTCTATCGCTATTATGACCCCTTCAACGGCCCGCGCAATGTCGTCCGCCTGCTGCGTCTGGAAGGCAATCGCCTGGTCAAGGTCGCCGACCTGGCGCGCGTTGCGCCGCCCTTGCCCTATGACAATTATGAAGGTGTGGCGGCTGTCAAAACCGGCACAGGCTACCGCCTCTATCTTATCTGTGACGGCCTGCATGACGGCGACAAACCAAAGATCCTGATGTTCGATTGGGTTAAGTAAGGCGCCCCACCACCACGCCCTGCGGGCGCGGTCCCCCTCCCCGGCAAGCGGGGAGGATCAAGAATAATGTGTTCCTCTCCGCTTGCCGGGGAGGGACCATGTAGCGAAGCTGACGGGGACGCCCGTGCGATGGTGGTGGAGCCACTTTGCCGACATACGTCCGTTAACCCAAAGAAAAAGCCCCGCAGGCGGACCTGCGGGGCTTAAATATCTACAAAGACCTTAAGCTTACGCCTGAGCGGCAGCCAGCTTGTCCTTGATCTGCTTCTTGAGGCGGCGGGCGCGGATCGACAGATCGGCATCGTCAGCCTTGACCAGGAAAGCGTCCAGACCACCGCGGAAGTCCAGCGTGCGCAGGGCGGCGTTGGTGATCTTCAGGCGGAAGGATTGACCCAGGGCGTCCGAGGCCAGAGCAGTTTGACGCAAGGAGGGCAGGAAGCGGCGCTTGGTCTTGATGTTAGAGTGGCTCACGCTGTGGCCGACCATCGGGCCGACACCGGTGAGTTCGCAACGACGCGACATGGGATGCACCTTGGCTAGAATAAAATGGGCACGCGAGCGGAGTTCTCCGTCGCGAGAGAGGTGCGTCTATAGGCAAACCTAACCGTCCGGTCAAGAGGAAATCAGGGATTTCTTAAGCTCAAACGCTCTGTTGGCGAAAGAACGAGGTTTTCGAGTTATGGCGAGTGGGATCAGGCCATCGCGTCAGGGATTAGATGACGCGCCGATGAAATCCCCTTCGTTCTCGAAATCGTAGTCATCGTCTTTTCGATTAAAGTCGATATCGAATATATGCGTGCCGTCCGAGCGACTACATTCTTTATAAACGAGAATGCCGCCAAACGTTCGAGTCACATCATCCAGTAGATTCTCAAGTGTCTCGTATTTGGCGGATGGGTTCAGGTGTGGACGATTCTTGGAGGGCAGCTCACCTAAGCCACCACCCGTCGTGAGGATATGCCTGACGCGCAAAGCCTGCAGCGAAGCGCGGCTGGCGCTAATCCCGGCCCATATAGCGTAAGTGGGATTGTAGCGATCGGTCTCAGTAAGCTCTAGGTCAACGAGCTTCGCTTGAAGGATTGGCGGCCCTGCAACATCACTTTTGATGCCAACAAGTCCGGGACGAACTTGGCTAACCGAAACGCCCTCGTCGCCTCGGACCATGTCCTGAATCGCAGACAAAGCGTCGCCTTTGCCATTTTTAGTATCGCTATTTATGCCAAGGTCGAGAGGTATGTCCTCTAAAACATCCGAGGCGCACGAAGTATGATATTCGATCCAAACGGATACTCCATTTGCCTTTACAACAGACAAAAGTGGAGCGAGCTTCCGGATGTCGCTCACAGTATCTATGGGCTTGCCAGTCCCGCGTTGCTCTTTAGCTTTGCAAGCTGATATTGGCGTGCATGCGACGCACATAATAACCAATAATGCCGCCCTGTTGCTTATGATGCTCATAAGATTCGCCACCATCCACTATTGGCCGCCGGCTGCTACCACCGGCAGGTCGATAAAGCTCGCCTGATCCGTCGCGTGGAAGACCTTGATCGTCGCCGCCTTGTAATCTTCCGGCTTGGCGAAGAAGATATTGTCGACGAAGGTCTGGGGGTTGCGGTCATAGAGCGGGAACCAGCTCGACTGGATCTGCACCATGATGCGGTGGCCCTTGGCGAAGACGTGATTGACCGCCGGCAGGTTGAAGCGATAGGCCAGCGGCGTATCGGCCTTGATCGGCGTGGCGTGATCCAAACCCTCGCGATAGCGGCCGCGGAAGATATCCATGGCGATCGGCAACTGATACCCGCCCATCTCGGGCTGGCTCGGGACCTCGTCGGGATAGACGTCGATCAGCTTGACGACGAAATCGCCGTCGGTCCCGCTGGTCGAGGCGATGATATTGGCGATCGGCGTCCCGGACAAGGTGACGGCTGCATCGAGCACCGGTGTCTCATAGGTCAGGACATCCGGCCGGCCGGAGGCCTCGCGCTGGTCGTCGACCAGCCATTGCGTCCAGGTGAAGGCGCCGCCATAGCCGACCGGCTGGATCGGCCGCGCCCGGAACGGCACGGGTTTGGTCGGATCGGAAACATAGGCGTCGGCGCCGTCTCCGGCGGGCGCAGCAAAGCCCAACCCACGATCGGCTTCGAGATAGAGCTTCCGGTCGGCCGTGGCGCAGTCCGTCGCGCACGGGGCCGGCCACGAATCGCGTTTTTGCCAGACATTGGCGCCGGTCTGGAAGGCATTGACGGGTGCTACATCCATCGCCGGCGCGTCGTCCTTCAGATAGTGATCGAGGAACGGCAGCAGGACCTGCCAACGGAACTGCTTGGCGGTATCGGCGTCGAACTTGACGGCGCCCAAGTGATCGCCGGTGTCGATCTGCTGGCCATGGTACCACGGTCCAAGCGTCAGGAAGACCTTGTCGTTGCCGGTGTCCTTGGCTTCCAAAGCGCGATAGACGGCCAGGGCGCCGTAGATGTCCTCCTGGTCCCACAGCCCGCCGACCACCATGACCGGCACCTTCAGCGGCTGGGCGCCGACGATCTTGTCCATCGCCTGGTCCTGCCAGAAGCTGTCATAGGCGGCATGCGTCGTGATTTTTTGCCAGAAAGGCAATTGGTCCATACCGTATTGCCGGGCCAGCTCGCCGGCGGTTCCGGCCTGCATATAAAGGTTATAGTCGTCATGATAGGCCGACAGCCACTTGGCCGAATTGTCGCGCGTACCGGTCTGCTCGAACATGTAGGGCATGTTCTGCTCGCGGAAGGCGCCGTTGTGGAACCAGTCGTCGCCGCGCCAGCCGTCGACCATCGGGTTCATCGGCACGGCGACCTTCAAGGCCGGGTGCGGATTGACCAGGGCCATCAGCGGCGTGAAACCGTCGTAGGAAATACCGATGATCCCGACCTTGCCGTTGGATTCGCTGACATTTTTGACCAGCCAGTCGATCGTGTCATAGGTGTCGGTGGCATGGTCTACGTTCGTTGGGTTCAGCGTCCCGCCGGCCAGCGGCCGGTTCATGACATAGGTGCCTTCGGAGCCATATTTGCCGCGCACGTCCTGGACGACGCGGATAAAGCCGCCGGCGACGATAATATCGGCGGCATTGTCATAGCCCTGCAGAACCGATTCCAGATGCGTGCTGGGGTTATGCGTCGTCAATCCGTTGGCGTCGTAGGGCGTCCGCGTCAGCAGCATGGGCGCGTGGCTGGCGCCCTTGGGGATGAGGATGACGGTGTGCAGCTTGGCGCCGTCGCGCATCGGAATCATCACTTCGCGCCGGGTGTAATCGGCCTGGTCGGGATTGACGGCGAAATGCGCCGGCGTCTCGCCATAGGCCGGCGGCGGCGCCTTGGCCGTTGCGGCCAAGGGCATCAGAGTCAGTACCGCGGCCATCGCCGCGCTGGATAGGCTATAGGCACGTGTCATGGTTCACCCCTGTTGCGATCAGTCCCGGCAGCAAGGGGTAGGCCGACTTGTTACATTGTCAACCGTCAATCAAATTTGTTCGGTGACTCAGTGGTCGTAGCCAGGCATAAAAAAAGCCTTCCGGCGCAAACCGGAAGGCTCATTCTTATCCCTTAACCCGATCGCTTACGCGGCCTTGGTCAGGTTCTTGTTGAGGATAGCCACGGCCTGGTCGCGATCGATCTTTTCGATGGCGGCGACTTCGCGGGCCATGCGGTCGAGCGCCGACTCATAGAGCTGGCGTTCCGAGTAGGACTGCTCGGGCTGGCTGTCGGAGCGGTAGAGGTCGCGAACGACTTCGGCCAGCGACACCAGGCAGCCGGAGTTGATCTTGGCTTCATATTCCTGAGCGCGGCGCGACCACATGGTGCGCTTGATGCGGGCGCGGCCCTTCAGGGTGACCAGGGCTTGCGACATGACGGCGTCGGCCGCCAGGTGACGCAGGCCGGCCGTCTTGGCCTTCTTGGTCGGTACGCGCAGGGTCATTTTTTCATGGTCGAAGGTGACGACAAAAACTTCAAGCGAGTAACCGGCAACTTCCTGGGTCTCGACGGCCGCGACCTGGCCCACGCCGTGGGCGGGGTAGACGACCTTGTCGCCTACGGCGAAGTCATGACGGGAGAGGGTGAGGGTGTCTGCGGACATTGGGTATCCCTTTCGCTTTAAAGCTAGGGCAGAGAGGATGCGATCCGTCTTTGGGCGTCAGAAAGGCTCAGGCCCGGTATTGAGGAGAACACCGTGGCATACAACAAAGCGCACAAAAAACACGACCTGGAGGGATTTCCCAAGAGGACCTATGAATTGCGCGCCATTTCCTGACTAAGACAAGATTGTCATCCGACCTGCGTCGATGGTGCATTACAGGCTGCCGCTAAGGCGCCAGTCCGAACGCATAAAAACAAACGAAGATTTGCGCGTGTCATGAGGTCTGGGAATATCCTTTCAGCAAGGACAGAAGAAGGCCGAACGACTCTTGCAATACCGAGACTTATATCACAATTTTACGACAAAATAAAGTGTCGATGGCCTCTATGTCAGCGCTGTCGTAACCGCAGGATAAACTGTTACACCATAAAGGTTTGCGCTGCAAAAAATCGCGGTTACGCCAATCGTGACACGATTTGCCACAATTCTTTTTCGACTCATCCCGCGGTCAGCGGGCGAACATAATGATCATTGCGCAAAGCACAATGACCTGAGCGGCGACGGTAAGCCATACTTGTGAATAAACGCCGTCTTGCTGGTTTTGTGGCGAAAAGCGTGGGCGCCGGCGATAGCGCCCGGCCAGCCGCCCATGGCGCAGAGCTGTAGCAGGCGCTTTTCGGGCACCCGCCGCATACCGTTGACGGCGTAATGCTTATCGGCGCCCCACACCGCGAAGGTCAGGCCATTGATAACGATAAGATAGGTGATGACGACGAGCCACAGGTTCATGGCGGCATTTAATCAAATGAGGTTTAAGACTTGCTTGTCGTCGCGTTATTCGAAAATCTTCGCAATGGCGCCGCTCACAGGTTCCCCCTTATCGGCGCGCAACACGACATAGGTCGCCGCGTTCAATAACGGAATGAACAGGGAGGTGAAGATAAATATCACGAATGTGAAGCTGAGTATCATGAGGCTCGCACCATCAGAAACCTCACCGGTTTCTTTATCTCCAGGAAACATCGCCGAACCAGCAATAGCGACCACCCCAAGGCTGATGAAGCTGATCAGCGACAGCGATATATTGGTGAGAAGATTCAAACCGAAAAGACCCCAGCGATGGCCTTTGGTCAGCGTCCGTGAACGTGCGAATGCGCCCAATATGCCGGGCTTTTCGTAAATGTAGGCCGGTACCGTCGCCTGGAAAACGACGATGAAGAGCAGGGCGGGGATGACAAGGAAGGCTGTGCCGACAAGGACGGCTATCGTCCAGATCGCACCGATGAGCAGGACGGGCGGGATATTGCCAAAGCCGTTACGCAACAGCGTTCCAATGCGCACCGGTTTGTCGGCTGCGTGTAACAGGGCAATGTCCGTCACCGTGCTCCACAGGGCGGCTATCGGCAGAAATAGATTGAGCGCCGGAGCGAAAGCCATCAGCGGTGCATTCGTCCCTTCGAATATGGCCGCCACGAACACAATGAGAAAAAGGCTTATGAAATAGAAGCCGATGTATACGATGCCGGTCATGGCCAGGAGCGGAACGATGCGCCTACCCATGACGGAAAAGGTCAGGCCGAAAACGGTCCCTAAAGTAAATTTCAAGACCGCCCCCCGCAAGACACCTTACTTGCCGTCGCCGGGCTTCTCGGAGAAATATTTCTCGAACTTGCCGGTTTCGCGCTCGAAATCCTCGCGGTCGGCCGGCGGCGTGCCCTTTTCCGAGATGTTCGGCCAGATAGCGGCGTATTTGGTATTGATCTCCAGCCACTTGGTGCCTTCGTCCTCGGTGTCCGGCTTGATGGCGTCGACCGGGCATTCGGGCTCGCAGACGCCGCAGTCGATGCATTCGTCTGGATTGATGGCGAGGAAGTTTTCGCCTTCGTAGAAGCAGTCCACCGGACACACCTCGACACAGTCCATGAACTTGCATTTGATGCAGGGATCCATAACGATGTAGGTCATGAGTGTAGCCGCCTTCGATAGGTAGAGATACGCAATATGGGTGCATGCGTCATGCTTTCAAGGCGGCGCAGTGTCAAGGCCTGAGCGCGTTTCGCCCGGCCATTTATTCTGATGTCACGATTGAGTCTGAGTTGTGTAGAGGGTTTGGGCCTCCGGCGCCGGGCCGCGGCGTTCCCCTGTATCGTTGAGAACGACGTCGATCAGGCGGGTGCCGATGGCGAAAATCAGCCGGTCGCCGGGCTTGACCGCCTGCGACGATTTGTCGACGCGGCTGATCTGGCCGTTGCGCTCCAGGCGGATATGGCCGGACTCGCAGGCCCGGGCCGACAGCGAGCGCGTCTTGAAGAAGCGGGCACGCCATAGCCAGACATCGAGACGAACGGAAGGGAGGGTATCACTCATAACCGGAATTTGGGAAATGCCCAGAGAGATGTCAACCGGGGCAAGGGCTATGCTCTTGCCGTGACGAAAACGTCAGCACAGCCGCACAGGATGCCGGCGAGATTCGGAGTGGTTGTGGCCGGATTGGCGGAAAACCGACGCTCCGAATCTCGATATGGAAATTTGTTGCCGGTATTATATTGCCGTATAATTACGATGTGTAAAATTTATTATCATATTTCGTATTTTATCCATTGACATGGCAGGGCAAGCTTGGTAGGTTTTCCTCAGCATCCAGTGTTGCGAACGAAATCAACCCCACGGTCTTTGACCGGTGGGGCTTTTTTATGCCTGAGGAGGGCCTTCCATGACCACAGAGACCAAGACAGAGCGGCGTCCGCGCAGCACCTATTCGGAAAAACTGGCCGAGCGGGTTTGCCAGCTGATTGCGGTGAGCACGGTCGGGTTGAAGCGGATGGTCGCCGCCGACATGACGCTGCCGAGCGAAAGCACCATCTATCTGTGGGTCCAGCTCTATCCCGACTTCCACGACAAATATCATGCGGCGCGGGAAGCCCAGGCCGAGGCGCGATGGGCGGCCTGTCAGGTGATCGCCGAAGACTACCAAAAGGATGTCAAGGTCCTGGTCGATGCGAGCGATCCGCAGTTGGCGGCGAAGACCAAGGCGCTGAATGAGGCCGCCAAATTGGTGATCGATGTGCAGTGCCGGATGATTGCGTGGCTGTCGCCGAAGAAAGCGAGCGACATTGTCAGCAAGCCGCCCAAGCGCAAGAGCAAGCCCTTTATGTACAAGACCCTGGATGATCTGATTTGCTAAGGCGCAGCGGGGCCTGGGCTATTCTATTGCCGTGACGAAAACGTCAGGACGGCCGCATATGATGCCGGCTGAACGACGGGCTTCCAGGCCTTGATCTGTTTGTCGGCATTGGCGCGTTGGGCAGCGGTGATGCGTTCGGACGTCGCAAGTGTGTTATTCTTTGCCTTGGCTCGTACCGTATCGTCCGTTGTCGTTTTTTCCGCCAGGCTGAACCAGATATAGGCCTGGGGCATATCCAGGCTAAGGCCGGTTCCTCGGGTGTACATGAGGGCAAGACTGTACATGGCTTCGTAGTCACCCTGGTCGGCAGCTTTGCGGTACCAGGTTGCAGCTTCCGCCGGATCCTTGACAATGATTTGCCCTTCCAGCGACAGGGTGCCCATGAGATATTGTCCCATATCATATTCCGCGTTGACTTCGCCTTGCTCGGCCGCTTTACGGTACCAAACGGCGGCAGCCTCGTAATCAGGAGCGACGCCGAGGCCCCCGGCAAAAATATCGCCAAGGTTGGTTTGCGCTGGCGCAAAGCCCTGGTCGGCAGCCTTCTGGAGCCAGAGTCTCGCCTGGCCATAGTCCTGCGCGACGCCGCGCCCAGACGCGTACAGAACGCCCAGGTTAAATTGTGCTTCGACAATCCCCTGTTCGGCGGCCTTTTCAAACCATTTGGTCGCAGTGGCGTCATCCTGAGACACGCCCTGGCCGGCTATATATAACTGAGCCAAATTGAATTGCGCCTTGGCGACGCCTTGATCGGCCGCCTTTTGGTACCATTGCGCCGCTGTCGCCAGATCTTGAGGCGTGCCCAGGCCGCGGTCATAAAGTGTAGCGAGATAGTATTCAGCCTGTGCATTGCCGGCATTGGCCAAGGGGAGCCAGGCTCGCATCGCCCCGGCGTAATCATCGGCGTTGTAAGCGGTCATGTCGAGACCACTGTCCGGTGTGCTGGCCACCGGTGGTGGCGTCTGCGCCCCAGCAACCGTGCCCGTCAAGGCCAGGGCGATGGCCGACAAAGCCAGAATGAATGTGATGCGCATATGAAGTCCCCCTGCAAATCGACGCGGTCTAGCGCCGGATCATCTCCCGATACAGGCACCATAGAGAGGCAGGTTGCGTTTGGCTAGACCAGGTCCGCCCTCCCTTCTAGGGGGAGCCATTCAGGCTTTGAAAAGTCGCCGCTCAAAATCCGCGGACAAACCCTTACGCCACTGCCGGGTTCAAGGCCCTGCCGATCACCCCGCTGAGCGCGGCATTCTGTTCGCGCAAGCTTGCCGCCTCGTTCTCCAGGGCCTCGACCTTTAAAGCGTGGTAATCGAGCCCGATCTGGTGCGTCGCCCAGTTCAGCACCTCGATCTCGTCCGGACGATAGCTGGCGCCGTCGGGCCGGGCACTCAAGGCCGCGAAGCCGAACAATACCCCACGGTGGCTCATCGGCAAGGCCAAGGCTGCCGGTAGCGATGAGGGCAGGGTCGTCGGATCGACGGCGTTATGCCGCGCGCGCAAGGCCACCACCGCCGCGTCATTGTCATCGATCGTTTCGCCGTCCTGGGCCACGAAATTATCGCCACCGCGTAGATACAGCGTGCAGGTCGCCCCAAGCGTAAACCGCGTCAGCTCACCGGCAAAGGCCGTCAGGAGGGCCTCGGGCGCGTTGACAAAGTCCGCCTCGCGCACGAAGCGCCGCAGGGCCTCTTCATTGGCGTGCCATTTGTGGAAGAACAGCTTTTCGATAAAGTGTTCGACCGTGTCACGGACGCGGTGAAAGACAAGATAGATGCCGAGCGCGATCGCCGCATCGATCAGGGCGCTCTTTTCGCGGCTTTCGATCGGGATGAAATGCTCGATCGCCCATTCGGTAATCCCGAACGCCACCAGCAGGATGGCGCTGATGATGCCATAAACCACCGCGCGGTTGACGACAAAACCCAAATCGATGACCTTGTCGCGCAGCACGGCATAGGCGAACAGGAGGTGCCCGGCGGCCGAAAGCCATTCCGCGGTGATGTACCACGCCCGGTAACTTGCGCTGCCGAAACCCCCATACAGCAGGTTCTGCACGGCGAACATGATGTCGCAGGCGATGACCATGGCGATGGCCACCGTCATGATGGCATAGCGTTTTTGTAGTTCCTGGCGGCTCTTGCGCCAGCCTATGATCAGGCCGATCAGGGCCACGGCAAAGCCGAACTCTGTGAGCACCAAGGTATAGGTTGTGGCGTGCTCCAGCAAGGGCGGCGCATAGTTCAACATGGTCACCGGCACATAGCCGGCCGTGGCGACGGCAAATAGGGCGGCATAGACCACAAGGCCGATCCATACGGCTTTCGGCACCGGTCCGTTGTTTTCGCGGTAAAACAGGATGGCGAACGACACGAAGGCGATAGCGACGAAAAACGACTGCACGATCGTCCAACTCAGTGTGTACCAGAAGAAGGCTTCCGGCGCCTGGTTTTGTGGAATAAGCGTCGAAAACAGGGCGAAGGCTATAAAGCTCAGGCCCAGCGTGATCAGGGCGTTGGAGCGCTTGGCCCGTATCAGGATCAGGCTGCCGATGAACAGACTGAAGAGCGACGTGCAATTGTCGAGAATGATCAGACTTTGAAAGCTTTGAAAATTCTTGTCGCGAACCTGTTCGGCGGCGCTGACCACGACGTGCCGCGCCGGCGGTCCGAGAATGGTCACGCCAACGGTCTCGTGCACCGCCATCCACCGCTGTAACTGGCCGTCGTCGACCGCGTGGTCGAACAATAGCGCGTCACCTTTGTGGATACCCTGAGCGGCGAGGGGAGAGTCGGGTTCGATTGAGGTAACCACGACGTGGCGCTGTCCCGACTCCGAGGTCCGTGTGAAGGTCGCGCCCAGGGTGCCGCTGCCGGGTTCGCCCTGGACGAAGAAGAGGATGGTCAGGAGCGAGCCCACGGCCCCCAAGGCCGCCATGGCGATGCCGATACTACGGGCCGCATTGCGCAGGCGATCCGGCCAGGGATTGGGTGAATTGCTCATGCTTGCCCCACATATTGAGTCGTCAGGATCGACAGCGCTCAACACCCTGTCAAGGAACCTTTTTGATCAAGGGACGCGGAATTTGCTCTTGTGATAGCGCTGTCATCGGCTATGATTGTAATCGATAACAATGGCCCGCAAAGGGCCCCTCCTGGGAAGAGACCTATGAAGACGTCACACAAGATCATGGGCGCGGTATCGTGTCTGGCCCTTATGCTCGGCACCGCCGCCAGCGCCGAACCGCTGCTCAAACTGAACGACAAGGGCTATTTCGAAGCGCCCGGGCTCAATGTCACCGTCTTCGCCGACATCTATCCCGATGGCCACCAGACGGGGGTCACCGTCATCCAGCACGGCGTCCGCGTGGCGGCCAATGGCGATCTGCGCCTGGAAGCCTCGCCCGGGCAATGGTCGCCCATGCCGGCCGGCGACGGCAAGCCCGTCGTCGACGCCGCCACCAATTCCGTCACCCAGACCCTGCACTATCCGGACGACAGCAAGAACCGCAAGGGCTTCAACCCGATCGACTATCCGGATCTGAACTTCAGCTACCACGTTCGCGTCACGCCGATGGATGGTGACGCCTTCCAGGTTTCGGTCGATCTCGACAAGCCGCTGCCGGCCGATTGGGACGGCAAGGTCGGCTTCAATTTCGAACTCTTCCCCGGCGATTTGTTCGGCAAGGCTTGGCTGATGGACCAGTCGTCCGGCATCTTCACACGCCAGGCCGACGGTCCCATGGCCGACGACCATGGTCAGGAAATCACCGCGCCTCTGGCCAGCGGCAAGACCCTGATCGTGGCGCCCGACAGCGACCTGCAGCGCATGAAGATCGAGAGCCGGACCGGCCAGTTGGAGTTGATCGACGGCCGCGGCAATTTCAACAACGGCTGGTACATCGTCCGCGAAACCACCAGGCCCGGCGCCACGAAGGACGCCATTACCTGGGTCATCACACCCCATATCGATCCCAATTGGCGCTACAAGCCGGTGATCCAGGTGTCGCAGCTCGGCTACCGCCCGGATCAGGCCAAGACCGTCATCATCGAACAGGACTTGCGCGACCGTCAGGCCGACGCCATCGTGCTCTATAAACTGAGCGAAACCGGCAAGCAGGAGGTGTCGCGCCAGACGCCGAAACCGTGGGGCCAGTTCCTGCGTTACAATTACCTGACCGCCGACCTGAGCGCGGTCAAGGATCCGGGCATGTATGTCATCGGTTACCGCGACGAGCTTAGCCAGCCCTTCCGCGTCGGCGACGACGTCTTTGACCGCCATGCCTGGCAACCGACCCTGGAATATTTCCTGCCGGTCCAGATGTGCCATATGCTGGTCAGGGAAAAGTACCGCACCTGGCACGGACTCGACCATGAGGACGACGTTCGCATGGCTCAGGTCGGCGACCATTTCGACGGTTACGATCAGGGGGCGGATCTGCTGACGACGTACAAGTCGGGCGACCATATTGCCGGTCTTAATTCCGGTGGCTGGCACGACGCCGGCGATTACGACCTGCGCGTCGAAAGCCAGATGGGCACCGTGTGGCTGCTCAGCAAAATGGTCGAGGAGTTCGGCCTGAACTACGACGCCACGACCATCGACGAGACCAAAAAAGAGGCCGACATCCACCAGCCGGACGGCCAGAACGACGCCATCCAGCAGATCGAACACGGCCTGCTGAGCGTGCTCGGCGGCTACCATGCCCTCGGCCGCAGCTATCGCGGCATTATCGAGCCGCACCTGTCGCAATATACCCTGCTGGGCGACATCTCGACCCAGACGGACGGCCTCGACTACGACCCGGCGCTCAAACCGGGCGAAAAGACCGCCACGACATCGAGCCTCGATGACGACCGCTGGGTGTTTACCGAAGACAATCCTGATCGCGAACTGGTCACGGCCGCGCAGCTCATGACCGCCTCGCGCGTGTTGAAAAGCGCCAATCCGGCCATGTCGGCAGATGCTCTGGCCGCCGGCAGCGACATCTATGGCAAGGCTTTCGACCGCGCGAAAAACTTGAAATCGAAAGTCTTCGCCTTGTCGGAACTGATCCAGACCACGGGCGACGCCACCGCCATGCGCCGGCTGATCGCGTTGAAACCCGACATCATCGCCCATATCGATGAGACTGGGGCGGTTCTTGCTTCGGCCATGCCGCTGATCAAGGATAAGGCGTTCCAGCGCGACGTCGCCGCCGCCGTCAAAACCTATCAGGCCTCATTGACGCAAAAGGCCACCGAAACGCCGTACGGGGTGCCCTATGTCCCCTATATCTGGGGCGCCGGTTGGGACATCCAGGACTTTGGGGTCCAGCAATACTTCTTCCGCAAGGCGTGGCCGCAATATACGTCCGACGCCCTGCAGATGGAGGCGCTCAACTTCGTACTGGGCGTCCATCCGGGTGAAAATACCGAGTCCTTCGCGTCGGGTGTCGGTTCGAAGTCGGCGACCACGGCCTATGGCGGCAACCGCGCCGACTGGTCCTATATTCCGGGCGGGGTCATCTCCGGGACGGCGCTGATCCGTCCGGACCTGCCCGAGCTCAAGGTCTGGCCGTTTTTCTGGCAGCAGACCGAATATGTCATGGGCGGTGGCGAGACCAATTACATGTTCCTGGTTATGGCGGCGGGGCAGAAGAAGTAGTCGCGACCGCCCCAGGCGCCATCTCCTCGCTCCGCAATATTCCGCTCGACATGTCGCCCGCTGGCAGTCCATTCTTGAATATCGCTAGGGCAGGGGGATGGCATGTTTGGTTTCGGCAAAAACACCATAAAGGTGGAGTTTTTCAAGTCCGGCGAGGCCGCGCCCTTCGCCGTTTCCGACGTGCCGGTAGCCCAATTGCCCGATACCTTTGCGGTCAACACTACCTTGCATATCGGTGGTGAGGACTGGACAGTCGTGAACGCCAGCCCCATGGACAAGCCGGCATTCCGCAAGACCGGCAAGTTGCAGCTTGTCCTGACCAAGCCGTCCAAGGTTATGCTCGACCCGGGCACCATTCTTTTCAGTCTCCCGACCATAACGAACGATATCCCGGCCACGATCCCGGCAACGTCCCTGACCGGTGTGGCTATTTTCCATGAAGATGACTGGCGGCAGACGGAATTCATCACCGCAGCACAGCAAGCTCTGATTGATGACGAGATAACGGCCATAGCGGACATCTATGCGAATGAACGCCAAGGCCCAGGCTTCCGCAACCTGCACCTGCGCCAAAGGATTGCCCAGCCGCTCGCGGGCCAGTTCATGACTGTCGGCGATCTGGAAGGCCACTTTGGTGTCCGATCTGCCTTCAAGGGTGTCGGCTTTAATAGCGCCACGGCACTTATTCAGCACGGCTTTGCGTTCGTTACCGATGGCGGCGGCACGTTATGGGGGCAGACTGCTGAAGACGGAACCATAGCTTTTCTGAACCTGCGCTCGGCAACACCCGCAGGTGACCGCGCCGACACCGGACTGGATGAATTCCTGAGCGAGAACCGACTCTACTTGGTCGATTGGCCAGCCATGACGGTACGGACCGGCGATAGCCAGAAGCGCGTCCAGCATTGAGGGCACAGCTTTTGCGGTGTAGCGAGTGTTGGTCTTAACGGCTTTCAGGCTAGGTCGGACTCGGATTGGGTCTGGGCCTTGGCGATCTCAAGTATTTTCCGCCATCGAACGCCCACGGATGCCGCTGGCCAGACTGTCAGTAGCGACCGCCTGCATCGCGGCAATCTTCTCCGCGCGCGCCATAGCGAACATGTCACTCACCGAATGGGGGCTGACGCCACTGGCCATGCCTTCGTCAATCTTGGTTTGCATGGCGGCTATCTTCTCAGACCGTTGGTCGCGGCGGATCAGGTCGCGGACATAGTCGCTGGTATTGCTGTATTTGCCGCCCTCGGCCTGGGCTTCCGCCCACGCCTTCATCTGGTCGGGCAGGGAAATGATCATCGTCGCCATGGCCAATCTCCTCGAAAGAAAAAGATAGGCATTTGGGCAGGCATTGTCAAAACGGGCATTAAAAAAGGCCGGACCAGAAGGTCCGACCTTTTCAATGCTTTATCAGCAAAAACGCTTATGCGCTTTCGAGTTGCTCGGCCGACATCTTGCCGGACTTCGCGTCACGAGCCAGCTCGTAGGAGACCTTTTGGCCTTCATTGAGGTTGCTCATGCCAGCGCGTTCAACGGCGCTGATGTGAACGAAAACGTCCTGGCCGCCATCGGTAGGCTCGATGAAACCGAAGCCCTTTTGCGGATTGAACCACTTGACTGTACCTGTGCTCATAATAAACCCTTTCAAGGTATTAGTGTTATACGCACGCAGATAATATATCCGCGTACCTCTCGCTTAAATTTTGAATGGGGGTTCGCTTGGGGCGTCGTAAAACGCAGAAACAAATCAGCAGACAAGTCTAAATCGATGGCTGGTCTCTACACGCTTTGGCGCCGATAAGCAAATTTATTCTGTTTCAGGCTTATTCTATTCGACAATCACGTAGAGGCAATCCTTCGGCAGATCGACGATCAGGCCGTCTTTCGTCCGGCGAACGGCTACCTTCGCCACGGCCATGAAGTTGCCGTCGAGGGCCGTTGCGCGGGTCAGGTCAGGATTGGTGATCGTCACCTGGGCCTGGGTATCGGCGACCAGCCACGGCGCATGGCCGTGCTCGACGATCGTCCGGCCGGTGGCCGTCGCCCCGTCCGCCGAGGTCCAAGTGGCGGCTGCGTCCTGCCAGCCGGTCGGGCGCGCCTGGGTGCCGACCTGGATCAGGACGCGATGACTGGTGCTGAGCGGGTGACCGTCGAGACTGACCACCGTCACCGTGGCATAGGCATTGGACGAAGCGATCGTGATGTCGGACAGCCGATACGACCCGCTGCCATCCTGCAGAAAGCCCGACACGCCCTGGGCTTGCGGGCTATCGATCGTGACGACGCCCTTGCCATAGTTCCAGTGCATTTGCCCTGTCAGGCTGGTCACGGTTGCCGTCTTGGCGTCGATATTGGGCGCCAGATCCGCGACGTGATTGTCGCCGGCTTTAAAATCCATCTTTACCGGGCCGACCAGGTAGTTCAACGCCGAAACATTCGTCGCATCATGGCCTTCGCGCACCGTATCGCGATTGGGATCGAAGCCGCCTTCTTCTTCGATCAGCGGTTTCGCACGGTTCCACAAATCCTCAGGCGTGCGGTGTTCGAACACGGCCGGGGCAGGGGCCTCGGCCATGTCACCTTGGCGATACATCAGGGCCGCGGCCGGGAATTGCCCCAGCAACATCGGCGTACCGGTGGTGAACTTGCCGATCGACGGCAAATAGCCGTTGGCGCTCTTCGGCTGATCCCAGCCCGGCCCGTCGCCCAGGCTGAACCAGTAGAACCCGTCAACTCCGGTCAGGGATTGCATGGCCGAGACCAGGAACGGCCCCTCGCTTTCATAGCCGTTGGGCGCTACCCAGTCGGATTCCGTCACCAGCATGGGGTGGCCGTCGACCTGTTTGAGATTGAGCGGAAACTGCGCCACGTCCTTGATGGTCGAGACATTGGTGAAACGCTCGCCCTTGGCCACTGCCCAGCCGGCCGTATCGCTGCCTTCGTGGACGCCGGTGACATAGCGATTGACCGCCAGTATGTCGGTGGCCGTATAGCTGTAGCGTTCGGCATCGAAGAGATAGGTCGAGCTGGCCGTCCGCCAATTGCCGGCATTGATCAGCTGTTGGGCGCCGAGATCGTCCTTCACGAAATGCACGATGCCGGCGTTGAAATCGTACATGGTCCGGGTCAGGAACTCGGTCGAGTCGCGATAGCGGCGTCCCAAACCGCTGTCCGAATCCATCGCCTTGCCGAGCTCTGCGAGATTGGGCAGGGCCATCATGCCGGCTTCGGGGCGGTCCTGGCTGGGGGCCGCCACGGCCTGGGCATGGTCCCAGGCGTCTTGCGCCGCCGCCAGGGAGCCGTAACGGGCCGTCAGCCAGTCGCCGAACTGATGTTCCAACAGGTCGCGATCGGCGCCTTGCAGGCCGTTGAACGTCCAGAACAGCAACGAATCCTCGTTCTGGATCTGGAAGATGGCGACGGCCGGATCGTCCTTCAAAGCCTGGCCAGTATAGGGATTGACGCGCGTCATCATGGCGCGGATCCAGCCTTTATAGGCGTCCTGCATGACGGGATCGTAGAACAGCAGGCCCATGGTCGTCGCGTTTTTGGGATCGCGCGGCTCGGTCCAGTTGGGAAATAGCCGCTTGCCCGCGTCGTCGAAGACGTGATCGGTCAGGGCGTAATAAGGGGATACGGTGACATAGATGCCCTGTTTCTTCATCGCGGCGACGAAGTAGAACAACTGGTCTAACGCCTCTTCATTGACGTCGGTCAGCAGCGAATCCGGGCGGTTGATGGGGGCCAAGTGCCCGTGCCAGCGCACCATATTGACGCCGCGTTTGGCGAGGAAGCGGGCATGGGCGTCGATGTCGGCGTGGGAGGCTTCGGCGGTCACCGTGCCGCCCCAGAAGCGGATCGGCTGGCCGTCGCCGCGGACAAAGCTGTTGCCGTCAGGGCTTAAGTGCACAAAGCCATGCTGGCCGGCGACACCTTCATTGAGGCTGCGCAGGTCCAGTTTGGCGTCGGGGCTGAAGGTGTCCTGAGGCGGGTCGAACGCCCACCAACCCTTGCCGGCTTGGGGTTGGAACACCGGTTCGGCGCTGGCCTGCGCCATCCCCAGAACGGCCATCGCGGCCAAGGCCCAAAATGCACGCTTCAACATGGCAGGGCCCTTTGAAGGATCAGGTGATCTTGCCCAGGAGCACGGCAAACGGCGAGTAAGGATTGACGTAAGGCTCGGCCGGCTTGCGCTCAGGCCGGGGACCGCGGTTGTGCTCGGGCTTGCCACCGGGTTTTTGGCCCGGTTTGCGGTCGCCGCGTTCGTGTCCGCGTTCGTGGCGGGGCTTGCCCTTGTGCGGTGCTTCGCCTTCGGCCTGAACGGGTTTGAACTTGGAACGGTCGGTGCGTTCGGGACGCTTCGGACGAGGCGGACGCGGTTCCAGCGACTTCTGCCGCCAGCCCACGCGTTCCTCCATCACCGGCTCGGCGGTTGCCGCAACCGGGGTTTCCATGACCGTTTCCGTTGAAGCGACGTCAACGGCGGCCTCCATAACGGGCTCGGTAACCGGCTCGGCAGGCGAGGAGGCCTCAGCCTCAACAACAGGCGTTGCAACGGCTTCGGCTTCAACGGCTTCGGCTTCAACGGCCTCAGCCGTTTCGCCCTCAACCACTTCGGTTTCTTTCACGGCTACCGGCGTTTCGGCAACCGCCGGCTTGGCGGTCACAGGGAAGGCCACCGGCGGGGTTTTCACCAAACCCAGGGCCTGCAACAGCTTCTCGCGCTGCTTTTCGTTCAGGCCAAGCGGTGCGAAATCGGCCTCGCGGACATAGGTCGAGCCCTTTTGATAGATGCCGTTGCCGATGATCCGGTCGAGCAGGGCAAGGGTTTTCGTGCTCACCGGGCCATAATCGGCCAGGTCGAGATTGCCCTTCAGGGTCTGGGCATATTGACCTTCGCCGGCGCCGAAGCCGCGCATATAGTGGCGCACCTTCGGCTTGTTGATGTCCGGCATGAACCAGGTGTAGCGGTTGCCGTGAACGCCCAGCGCCTTAAGCGCCGCCTTGTCCTCGGACGACAGTTTTTGGGTATCGTCGCGGCGCAAAACCCCGCCGTTTTCAAACAGTTGGAAGGCGATCGCGCGCACCGGCGCGGTATTGGTTTCGAGATCGGCGGCCTGTTTCAGCTTCCACAGCCACTTCAATTGGCCGGTATTCAGCACCCGCACATAATCGCTCAGCCGCTTCTTGGCGCGTTCGGCCATGGCCGGGTGATCGATCTCGGAGATCAGCTTGATGCGCGGGGCGAACAGCTCGCCGGGCTCGATCCGCGCCACGGTCTCGTTGTTCCAGGTGATCTCGTTGCCCTTGACGCGCAAGGTTTTCGACGCGGCGTTGCCCAAGTCGCGCAGGCGGTCGCGCAGGATCGGCAGGACCGCCCGGTTGGCCGCCTGGCGAAGGGTCTTGCCCTCGATCAGGCTGTCGGTCTGGGCCGTCTTGAACATCAGGCCCTTCAGCTCGCCGACGATATGGCCTTCGATAATGACCTGGCCCTCTGGCGTGACCTCCGGCCGCGGCGCTTCATCGGCATCCAGGGCCTTTAACAGGGCGCTCGTCCGGGTATCGATAAAGCGCTGCATCAGGGCTTCGTGGAGCTTGTCCGACAGGCGTTCTTCGAGGTCGCGGGTGAGCTCGCGCCAATGGTCGTTGCGCGCCAGCCAACCGCCGCGATTGGCGATATAGCTCAAGGTCCGGACGCCGGACAGCCGCGACGACAGCGTGTCGATATCGCCGTCCATCTTGTCGAGATCGTTGATCTGGGTCTGGAACCATTCTTCCGGCACGAAGTGGTCGGCGCTGATCCGGGCCCAGAACAGGAAGCTCACCAGTTTCAGGTGTTCGTCGATGCCGGTATGGCGGAAGTCGGGCAATTGGCAGGCGTCCCACAGGGTGCGCAAACTGACCGGATTTTTGATCTTGGCGACGATCTCCTCGTCCTGGCCGAGCAGGCGCAAAGCCTTTTCGTCCAGGGCTTCCTTGGCCAGGTGCAGGCCAATGGTGTGCGACGGCTGGGTCAGGCTTTTCAGCAGGGCGTCCAGGGTCCCGAACTCGAGTTTATGGTTGCGCCATTGGGCGGCTTCGAGGGGCGCGAAGTCATGGTTTTCCACGGCATGGACCAGGTCTTCGTCCAGGTCGTGGCACTCGCCGGTGACGCCGAACGTGCCGTCATTCATATGGCGGCCGGCGCGGCCGGCGATCTGGCCGATTTCCTGGGCCGTGAGGTGCCGGGTGGTCTTGCCGTCGAACTTGCTCAAACCGGAAAAGGCGACATGGGCTATGTCCATGTTCAGACCCATGCCGATGGCGTCGGTCGCCACCAAAAAGTCGACCTCGCCCTTTTGGAACAGCTCGACCTGGGCGTTGCGCGTCTTGGGGCTGAGGCTGCCCATGACCACGGCGGCGCCGCCGCGTTGGCGGCGGATCAGCTCAGCGATAGCATAGACTTTTTCGGTCGAAAAGGCGACGATGGCGGTGCGTTTCGGCAGGCGGGTCAGCTTCTTCGGGCCGTTATAACTGAGGCTGGACAAGCGTTCCCGCAGCATGACCTCGGCATAGGGGAAGAGGCGGTGGAACAAGGGTGCGAACGTCTTGGCGCCCAGGAAAAGCGTCTCGAAACGCCCGCGGGCATGGAGCAGGCGGTCGGTAAAGACGTGACCGCGTTCGGCATCGCCGCACAGCTGGATTTCGTCGACGGCGAGGAAATCCACCTGTCTTTCCAAGGGCATGGCCTCGACCGTGCAGATGAAATAGGACGGCAGGCGGGGGATGATCTTTTCCTCGCCGGTGATCAAAGCGACGGCATTGACGCCCTTCATGGCGACCACGCGTTCGTAGATTTCGCGCGCCAGCAAGCGCAGCGGCAGGCCCATCATGCCGGTGGCATAGCCGCACATGCGCTCGATGGCATAGTGGGTCTTGCCCGTATTGGTGGGGCCCAGGACGGCCATCAGCTTGGCGTCGCTGGATTCGCGGATGAGCGGGCGGGTAAGGGGGGGATGGCTTTCGGTCACGCTCCTACATAGGGGCGCGGGAGGCATTTGAAAAGGGGATTCACGCGGCAATTGCCGTTGCTGACCTGTTTCTTGCCAGCTCTGTATGCCCCGGTAAACGAGGTGTTACCAGGGTGCGAAACACGGCGGGAACGGAGCGTGACCGAATCACTGACATCACGATCTTCCGCTTCCGTTCACGGCTATATGTGGTAGGCGAGGTAGGGATTAACCATAGGGCGCGCGCCGGGCCAATTGAACGTGAAAACGGCGCGCATACGGGGCGTTAAATGGCTGTTCGTGGGCCTTCTCGCGGGGGTTTGGGCCGGTTTGAGGGGCCTGGAGGTGGCTTAGGCGGCGGTTGGCGCAGGGCGATTTCGGCCGCACTCCGGATAAAAGCGCCCGCGCAGGGGCACTCTCAGGCCAAAGTTTATCCAATTCTGTCCAATTAGCGCCCACCATATCCGGGCAGCTGGCCGCCGCGAAAAAGCTTATGCACGAAAAACTTGACGCGAATTGCTTCTCATTTCGGGCGGGCTTGTGTAAACACGCCTTCGCGTGGCCCCGTAGCTCAGCCGGATAGAGCAAGGCTTTCCTAAAGCAGAGGTCGGGGGTTCGAGTCCCTCCGGGGTCGCCAGCTATCGTTTACGCTGCAAAAAACGGTTGCATAACAAAGCGGGATCGCCTTAATTTGCCGCCCGGGTACACTTATTCGCTGGGGGGCAATGCGATGCGTAAGTCATTACGGGCCAATATCCTATCTTCCGTTATCGTTTCCCTTATCCTGTCGTCGACGGCGACCTTGGCAGACGAACCGGTGGCGCCGCCGCCGGCGAAGATCGAGGTCCGCCCCGTCCCGGACAAGGCGTCGAACTTCGTCCATTGCGACGGCCAACCGAACAAGGAATCGTCCCTGTCGACCGCCGCCCGTATCGTGGCCCTGTCACTGGTGGTCGGGCTGCTTATTCCCATGCCGGAAACGGCCGACGTTTCCAAGCGCATGAAGGGCCAGGACGGCATCAAGGCCTGTGACGCCGCGCTGAACGGCGACGAGAAGGCCCACGACGGCGGCCGCCGCCTGGAACTCATCCTGGGCCGTTCCATCCACCGGATGGAGATCGCTGACTGGCAAGGCGCCATCGACGATCTGCACACCCTGCCGGCCGACCAGCCCGAGCTGACCGGGACCCGCGCCTATCGCCAGAGCCTGGGCCAAACCGCCGCCTATCTGGAAGGCATTGCCCTGGTGGCCAAGGGCGACACCGACGGCGCTGTCGCCATGGGCTACCGGATCGCCGACGACGCGCCCTACGACGCCTATTCGATCCAGCTCGCCTACCGCCTGCTCCTGCTTCAGGACGGCTACACCCCGGAAAAGAAGCAGATCCTGGATCAAATGGTCCGCATCAACCCGAAACAGGCCACCGCCCGGGCGTCGGCGCGCGCTTTTGCCGGTGATTTTGCCGGCGCCGCCGACGACTATGCCGCCTATAACGACCTGCTGGCGACCCTTCCGGAAACGCAGGTCTATGTCATGCAGGCCCTGGGGGCGACCAGCTACCGCCTGGCCGGCAATGCGGCGAAGGCCGAGGAACTGATGACGGCGGCCAAACTCAAGGCCGACAGCGACGCCACCGACGGCAAACGTGGCGACCTGGTCGACAGTTTCCACGAAATCAGTGACTTTTACGATATCGTCGCCGCCCTTGATGCCGGCCAATCGGTGCGCGCCCGCAACATGTTTTCGGCCCACAGCCATTGGCGCAATATCGGTTACGCCTATGTCGCCGAGCTGGCCAGGCGCCTGCAAACCGTCGGCACGCCGGAAGAACAGGCCATGAGCCCGATCCAGACGCCCGACCAGGTGGTCTCCGAATTCAAGAAAACGATCGTGGCGGCTATCACCTCGAAGGGCGACAAGGACAATCAGTATTGGAGCTACTTCATCCCGGCCAATGGCGATGCGGCCTATGCGAGACTGTCGACCGCGGTATGGAACACCAAGCGTTCGCCCTATATCGTCAAGACGAAGGTCGCCGCCATGGACAGCCAATATGTCTCGACCTCGGGGGCGGGCGTCAGCATCCCGTGCGGCTATGCGATGTACATGCACCTGGCCGTGACCGCCAAGGCCCAGGGCAAGACCGGCTTTATGATGATGCCGGGACAAAAGAACCTGTGCGAAGGCTTTTTCCGCATCGGCAATGCGGACGATAAAGGCATGGTCGCGCCGTTTATGATGAATGCCGACCAGGTGATCGCCGATCTTGGGACGTATTTTCCGAAGCCGGTAGAGTAGGCGGCGGGCAGGGGGCAGAAAGTCATATCCCGAGACATCGCCGAGGGGGCAGGGTGCGTTGACCGTCGCGGCCATTGCCGCCGGACACGGCCCGCCTATCCGGATCGCCTTAAAATACGGGTGGCAATTTCATTGGCGCGCCTATGAACAAACGCAAAAGAGTTTGGTTTAAGCCACTGGGGCTGCCGTCGCAGGGGGCCATGCTGCGCTCTCTGCTAAGCCAAAAGCCCGTTGAACGCTCGGAAGACTTTCTGGCGCCGTGCACATGGCAAGGGTGGCTGATCACCGCCGTCGCCGGCGCGCTGGCTTTCGGCACGGCAAAACTGGCTTTGTACCTCTATCCCATCAAGCCGGACTATGGCCTTATGGCATGGGCAGGCTTCGCGGTGATTATTTTGCTCTTCATGCATGTCGCCAATACGTTTTCCAACCACCCGTGATGGGGATGGGCCGCAGGTCATCAATTTTTGAGGTCCCCACCCATTGTTTATTTCAAACGAACGCAGCCGATTAGTTCGACAATTGGCATGGCATCACCGAAATCTGAAGGGACGATTTGAGAGTTTGAGTGTGCGACTGCGTTGACGCAGGTAAATGGATACGTATCGCATCCAAACTCGCGTCTGAAGGCGATTGCCGAAAGCGGTGATGTGCACTATCAAAGTAAGCGGCGTGTTGTCATCATCATAGAGGGGCGGCTTCGTGAAAGATACTGATTATCCCGTTCTTTTTCGCACAGCGGACAATGCGTCCAATTTAGCTCAACGGCATTTTTTCCGGGGCGTGCTTGGGCAGTTTGCCCTACTGTTCCTTTCAGGTGTCGTGGCATTGGGGCCCGGCACGTCTGCTCTTGTCTTGTCTACCTACGCTGGATTGATCTTAACCTCCACCCTTCTGCTCGCGTTCGTGTCGATTACTAAGCCGGAGAAGGATTGGTACGGATGCCGAGCGTTGGCGGAATCATTCAAAACGCTGACTTGGCGCTTCATGATGAATGCCGAGCCATTTTCGTTCGACCTGCCAATAAAAGAGGTGCGCCAAGCTTTCGGCGTAAGGTGCAGAGCGGTTTTGGACGACAACGCTCATGTTCGCCAAGCTATAAGCCGACATTCAATGGAGGGAGAGCAGATCACTAAGGCGATGCTGGATGCCAGGAATCTCAACCTCAAGGACCGGTTGGGCTACTACCTCACCCATCGGATCGAAGAGCAAAAGAAATGGTACCTAGCTAAGGCGAAGGCCAACCGCAGTAAATTCAACGGTCATGTGTGGCTCATCATCGTCATTCAATTAGCGGCTGTCGCAATGGCATTGTTTCGGATCAACTTTAGTAGCTATCTGACCATTTGGCCGACGGAGCCTGCCCTCGTCGTTGCGTCGGCGTTGATAGGCTGGGTTCAAATAAAGAAGTTCAATGAGTTGTCGTCCGCCTATTCGTTGACCGCCCACGAGATCGGTCTGATTCAGACGCGCTCAGATGCCATCCAGACCGAAAAGGACTTTTCGGATTTCGTTAACGATGCTGAGTTGGCTTTTTCCCGCGAGCATACGCAGTGGGTTGCCAGGCAAAGCAGCTGAAGAGGCCTTTGGAAGGTTACCGCGGAAATGAATATTCCGGAAGTTTTTCTCTGATCTTACGTTTGTAGTTGAGGAGGAAAAGGTAATCATTGGAGGTGGACTTTTTCTTGAACTCTTTGAAGTGCTCCCATGGCAGATCTATTATGGCTCGGATGGCGCGTCGTCCGTGCCCTTAGCCAAGTTATCGCCTTTCTACCCATGCTGCCGGTGGGTGTCGGCGACATTCGAAAATCTCGAACGGGCTGGTATTGACGTCACTGTGCATCCTTGAATTCAAGCGATAGCTGCGGAGGCAGGCGAACGGTCAAGGGGGCATGCGGTTTACGTGCTACGGGGCCGGGGAAGTCGGATTTCGCCATCGACCAGATCGCGGCGGTCTCACCCGTCAAGCCTGAAGTGGCGCGCTCACCGCCGGAATACAGGTCCATACTATATAGGTAGTGGGGTGAGAGGACGTTTGTGGCATTACGGAAATCGGGCAAACAAATCTCTGAGAAATTCGGCCGGACCTGATTGCCGTTCTGGACCAATCGTAATCTGGTTGACGGAAGCAAGACCGTTAGTTATTTTTAGACCTGGCGTTTATATTGCATTTATCGGTTGTAAAAATGTAAAAAAAAGATACCAGTAAGCGGCAAACAGGGGATTCCAGCAAGTCGAATGCGTAAAAAATTCAACAGACCGTTTGTCTTTATTTCGCATGCTTCGGCGGACAATGCACGTATACGGCCGGTTTTAATAGCGCTGTTGGACGCGGGATTGCCGATATGGTTCGACAAGCCGTACCTTTCTTCAATAAATTTGGATAAGACACTATTTGAAGGAATAATTGGGCATGGGGATAGATTTGGGGACAAAATTAATGAGGCGATTTCATCAGCCTGCGCGTTCATTGTGTTCCCTTCAGCTCACGCGCGTAAATCATTGTATGTTGCAAAGGAATGCGGTTTCGCACAATCACAGAAAGGGCAGCGTGGAGACGATTTTCTTCTTTATTCGGCGATTTTAAATAGCCGAGATATTGTTCATGAGCAGCAATTTACAAACGGTATAAGTGCATTTTCTGTAACGGTTTCGGCTGCTGACAAAGGACGCTATCAACTTACTTCCCAAGGCGTCGAAAATGTAGAACTCCTCATCACTGCACTTAAATCTCACATCGAGAAGTTTTCAGTCAAAGCCGCTGTCCGCGTACCTCAGGGAACTTCGGATGGTGATTATGATACTCCGTATCTGGCGGATCGCGCCGTACAACGTGACGCTGCTTTGGCGGCATTTAGCAATGTGTCTCGCCCGCCGGTATTTGTTATCTACGGGCCTGCAAACGAGGCAGTTCAGCGTTTCACGACTGTCAACTTTCCGCGCCGAATTGTCGCCTCCCAACCCATATTTCGCCACAGTGGCACCACTGCAAGCGTGATATTTCTGCGATGGCCGATGATTGCAAACAAAGAGAAGGTGCAATTCCAACTATGCATGGCTCATAATATACTGGAGCACTTGCAATCAGCCCGCCAAATTGACAGCGTGGAAGATTGGAATTCACTGCCTATATTAAAAAATAACATTTTACAGTCTTTGAAAGCTGACGATACTACGCGTTTGATAGTGTCAAGAATTAATTCTGAAGACTATAGTGTAACCGGAATATTCGATGCGATAGATTCTTGGGCCAATTTCTGGAACGACACCGAATTCGACACAATAAATTCACCGCGACATTTTTTATTAATTCCAGTACTACTTGTTAAGTATCCAAGTTCAAGTAAATCGAAAGGTGGGTGGGTGTCCAGATTTATTAGGAGCGCAATGCATGTGCCAGTTGACTTGTCGCCGGGTAAATTCCGGAAAAATTACTTAAATATAGACTTACATTTTCTGCCGCGACTAAGGCCAATTACGCGTCAATGCGTTTCAGAATGGATTGCAGACGACGATTTATTCAAAACTAAAAGCGAAGGATGGCGTGAAGAGATATCGGAAAAGCTAATGCTTTTGTTTTCCTTGTCCGACAACGGGCGCAATGGGCTGCCCATGCAGGAGTGGGTAAAACTTTCTAGGCCGATACTGCAATCGGCAGGCATTGAATAGAGAATTAATGACACAGAATCTATTTTTTGATTTTTTTCGTGGTAATGGCCAAAAACGAAAAGAACGAGTAGTAATCAAGAATCACGTCATGTCGGATCAGGTGTTGCTTGCGCAAACGGCGCCTGAAGGTTACCGTTTGGGGGGGCTTTCGGGCGGATCAACCATTGCCGCAGTTAATGTCGCACTTGTTTTACGAAGCGCAATCCTTGTTTCGGGGGAGCCGGGTTCTGGAAAGACGCAACTGGCATTTGCTATTGCGCATGAGCTTGGTCGAGACCAACCGCTCAAATTTGTTTGTAAATCTACAAGCAGAGCTCAAGATTTACTTTACACATATGACGCGGTTCAACATTTCAGAGCCAGCCAGGCGAAAGCAGCTGCCGATGTCAGAGAATATATACAATACTCTCCTTTGGGGCTTGCGATACTTTTGGCGCTGCCGCTTAAAGACCGTGTACAATTTCTACCAACCTCAGTTTTCGATACTTCTAAGGATAAGGGGTTGTCAGACAATCGTATTTCAACACTCAAAAGGCTTCGGGCTAAAGAGGCCCAGCAAACGGTAGTCTTAATAGACGAAATTGATAAAGCCCCGCGAGATTTTCCGAATGATTTGCTAGACGAAATTGAAAATCTGACCTTCAAAATACTTGAGTTGGGAGGAATTGAAACGCCGCGTCCAGTATCGGCTTTGCGCCCGATCGTGATAATAACGACAAATTCGGAGAGGCCCCTGCCAGATGCTTTTTTAAGACGCTGCGTATTTACGCATTTGACCTATCCCGCTGGTCCAGAGTTGGAAGAAATATTATCGTCACGCCTAAATGGAGTCTTAGCGGCCGGCTCGCCCCTACTGCGCGATATTAGCGCTTTTTACGAGGCCACTCGGGCTGCGAAAGTACTCGACAAAGATCCGGGTGTCTCAGAATTAATCCAATTTATACAAATTGTTGCTTGCATGGGGGCGGATCCGAATGTCGTCATATCGGGCCAACGCGAGATCATACTACGTGGTATAGGCGTGTTAGCTAAATCCCAAAATGACGTGGACCGCGTATCAAGCTTGATAATGGGATGGTCGGGAAGACCATAGCATGCATAGGGCTGGGGCGAAGGTAATATTTGATAAATTGGAGAATGAAGGGTTTTTCTTCGGACTCGACATTCGCTTGAGATGCTTGACACTTCTAAGTGAATTGGCGGCGTGTGGGGCGGATATCTCGAATCCAAATATTCTTTCAAGTTATTTGCCTCCGATTTTGGCAACGAACCCGGAGGATTATTTACTAGTCCAGAATATCTTGGGGCGTCTCTCAAGGGCGCAGTTCGAAACCGCGATCGATACCGACGCTGCAATGAAGGAATCTTTGTGGCATCAAATAATGAACGTCTCGCGAGATGTTCCTGCAAATTTTTTCAAAATTTTATCCGTATTTGTGATTGCTACAGCGATAGTAACATTCATCAGTGTAATATTATCGGGATTGAATTTGTATATAGAGAATATAAAGGAAACCCTCTATGAGGAGAACTCAGACCAGATTACGCATGCTCTTAGTTTTTATAGGGTTGGTGACGGTCCTGTTGCTAGCGTAGCTAAAGTCAAATCAGCACTACTAATGACAATTAAATCCTATGGCGACGCGCCAACAGTGCGCGAACTATGGGAAAACCGAGTTTTTGATCAAAAGCCTGAAAATGTCGCTAATCATTTGAATCTAGCTCCGGACAGTCCGATAGATTTGTCGAATGGGGGCCTCGATAAACAACTTCTACAAATCATTTCTACGGGCAATTCTACAGATATTGATTCAGCTGCGATGGAAGTTGCTGACTACGCGACTCATTCTCATGATGCTGCAAGTGAAGGTCTGATATTAGCAGCACTCAGCAAAAAGTCGCCTTCAGGAATATCCCCGTTATTGTGGCTATTGTCAGATACAAAGGAGCATTCTTGGTCGCCAGCGCAAGTGACGCATTGGGTACGCACTCTTGCTCCAAAAGCACAAGAGTTTACGGACCGGCAAATTATTCGATTGTTGCAGGCACAGGCACTTTCTCAAAATAGACAATTGAATATTCAATATCTTGCGCCGTCACAAACGGGTTTTGACGGTCGCCACGGACCTTGGGCATTTCTTCGGCGCGCCGTTCCCGCACTGGGAGCATTCTCCGCAATTTTGGCCGGCATTGCAATGTGGTTGCGTGCGAGCTTAGATTTGAGAGGTTTTTTGGAGCGACGTCGAGCACAACAAAACTCCTCTCTAGTAGATCTTTATTTGCCTTCAAGGAATAGCAGTAATATAAAAAATAAAGCTATTCGTTCGGCAGCACAAGCACTTTTGCAACCTATACATGGGTTTGAAGGGGTTAATATTCAAGATACAGTTAGGGCAACGGCGCGCGCATGTGGACTATTCACACCCATATTACAAAAAGAAAGTAGATATCCATCATATTTATTCTTGATAGATTGCCAGTCAAAATCGGATCATCTCGTCAGGGAACTTCAATCACTTCTGTCTAAACTTAAAAATGAGCAAGTTGACATTATTTCAATGCTTTTCGAAAATTGGCCGGACCGTGTGCGGCCAGATATCGGAATACCTTTGGAGCCATTGTCCGGTGTGGCAGGAAGTGAAAATGAACGTCGATTGGTAGTTATTGGTGACGCTCGAGAGATAATTACCTCCAGCGGTAAAAATAGATTCGTCTGGAAAAATTTAATTCGGCAATGGCAGCGGGCGTCCTTTATTCCATCTATTACTCGCGATCAATGGGGATCGGATGAAGTCGCACTTGCTGGACAAATGGGTCTACCCTTGTCGGATCTTAGTTTGGCGGGAATCGCGGATCTTCCGAACCTGTACGTCTACGAAGATGCAAAACCTCCACAAGCATCCGTAGACAGACTACCAATATGGCGGCGTACAGGCGCTACAGTCTGGTTTGATGTCGATGCTCCTGATGTAGAAGTCCTTTCCACGCTCGACCGCGATCTCTATAGATATCTTGGTTACCATGGCCTTCGATGGTTCAGGGCGTGCGCAATATATCCATCGATACAATGGGATGTAACCCATGCGCTCGGAAGCAGCTTGTTAGATGAAGCGGGGCTTCCAATTAATACCGATTCTCGCTCTGTCATGCTTTCCTCGCTGCCTTGGATGAGGGCGGGAGAGATGCCAGAATGGCTTCGTGAACGTCTGATCAAGAAAATTGACGCCCAAGACGCAACGGTACTTCGAATTCGACTGGCAGATATGCTCGATCAGGTGTCTGACAGCGAAATTGATGGCGGGATGAATGTCAGACTTACCTTTGGACTTGACGGTCGCCATAATGCTTACGCAGATCGTCAATTTGTTCGCTTCGTGACAAGATCTTCGCGCTGGTTCGATGTAACAGCTTTAAAAGCGAGCAAAAAGCTGCAGAATTTACTGGGCGTTTCTATCTGGAAGCGTTTATCGCGACCGAAGCAAGCGCTATGGTTGGTCGGCGGATTGGTGCTGGCGATCGCGACTGCAAATGCACTTCAAGCTTTGGATGGGATGTCACTTTCCCCTGCCTTATTACTCACCTTAGCAATTTGGGCCACAATTGGTGCCTGTAGCCTTGCGCTTTGTAGCCTTGTATTGGGCAAGGCCATCGCAGGTGCCCTTTTTGACTGGGGCCAAGTCGGGTTTCAATTCCTTGCCGACGGCATATGGAACGTTGAACACGCTTTTGTACGTGCCAATGCAGCCAGGGCTAAGAGCGAGGGGGCACGCATGCGGCTGTTCGCTGTTCTGGTGGGCCTGAGTTGTGCTTTTATCATAGTGGCGGTGTTCGCGGGGCGCGCCTCGCTGTCCGGATCATCGGCCCAGATCGCCGCTATGATCGGTGATCCCAACGCTCGTGCGAAAATTGTCGACCGCCATGGTCAACTTTTGGCGGCCGATGTCAACGTGTACAACCTTTTCGTAGATCCCAGCGATATGACGGCGGCCGACAGGCCGTTCGTCCAAATGGCACTAAGTCGAATATTTCCCAATCTGACAGGCGAACAGATCGACAAGGCGTTTAAACCTGGGGTACGAATGTTATTAACCGGCAATCTTACGGCCGCCATGCGCGACCGCATTCTCAACTATGGCCTTCCGGGCGTTAGCTTCGAGCCTCTGCACGTTCGCGACTACCCACTGGGCGTCACTGGCGCTTCGTATATCGGCATGACAAAGCGGTTCGGCGAAGGCATGTCGGGCGCAGAACTCGCTTTGCAGAACCAAATCGTCAGCGGCGCCATCCATGACGAACCCGTGCAGGTAGCCATGGACCTGCGCGTCCAGGGAGTTCTCGAGAACGAATTGCGAGTTGTTGCGCAAGAAAAACATGCGCAGGCTGCCGTCGGTATCATCACCAATGTCCGCACTGGCGAGGTTCTGGCCATGGCATCGTGGCCCGATTTCGATCTGAACCACCCCGGTGCCTACAGCGATGCCATCAAACGCAACCATGCCGCGGTCGACCGCTATGAAGTCGGTTCTATCTTCAAGGTCATCTCGATCGCCAGCGGCCTCGACACCGGCACAGCCTCGCTGAACTCGAACTACGACGTCAGCGAGCCTCTACAGATCGGCAATCGCCAGGTCCGTGACATGCATTCCAAGCACCCAGTCATGACCTTGGAAGACGTTTTCATCCAATCCTCAAATATCGGCACCTCGCGCGTCGCGCTGAATGCCGGTATCGGGCCGATGACTGGATATTACAAAGCCCTGGGCCTATTCCGCTCTGCTGACATCGAACTGGCCGAGTCGGCCTCACCTCTGCTGCCCAGGCAGTGGACCGACGAGGCCGTGGCAAGCAGCGCCTTCGGCCAAGGCATGGCGATCACGCCATTGTCCTACGCCGAAGCGGCCGGCGCAGTCCTGAACGGTGGTTGCCTGCGGCGGCTAACAATCAAGAAGTACGACAGCCGCACACCCCTAGCTTGTGACCGTGTTTTCTCAGTGGTAACGTCGCGGGAAATGCTGGACTTGATGCGCAGCAACGTCTTGAAAGGCACCGGCGGTCGTGCCAACGTTCCGGGTCTACGTGTCGGCGGCAAGACCGGCTCAGCGCAAAAGCCGTCAGCCAATGGTGGTTATGATCCGACAGCCCTGATCTCCTCCTTCGCCGCCGTCTTCCCTACGGACGGACCTATGGACGGTGATCGTTATCTTGTACAGATAATGTTCGACTCGCCGAAAGGCAATAACCTAAATGGTGGCCAATGCTTGGGTGGAGTCGTTGCCGCGCCGGTGGCTGGTCGCGTCATTCATCGAATTGCACCCTTTCTTGGGGTAGAGCGCAAAGAAGACAAAGTTGGTACTGAAGTAACGGATCAAAGTCCCGAATCCGACGGATGCTAGTATAGATTGTAAGGTCTTCGTTAGCAGAATATCAATTGTATGGTCCACGCAACGGTCCTACGCTGCATCTTGTAGATAACCGGTATTCAACTCGCCCACTCATACTTCTTAAACGCCTTCCGCGAGCCGTCGGCGTGATACCGCACAGAAGCGGTCGCTGTATTCACCGCAATAACGCAGCCGGCCGAGTTCATTGTTCACAAGCGCGCCGGCACAATCACCCAGCCCTTGTCCGGCGCCTCGGCATCGATCGCGAAGTCCTATCGCAAACACTTGACGGTATTGTATTCGCTGTCGGTGTGTTGCACCACGCGCTGCAGCACCTTTTCGACATTTGCAGTTTCCTCGATCGATCGGGTTATCGCGAGACAGCGGAGGAGGCGCGCATCTTTTCGGATATCAATCGCGCGCTCAACACGCCGGGCAGTTATTATGCCAGCGGGCAAGGTGGCAGCCGGATCATACTGGCGCCGGCGCAAAGGCGGGCCTATTTTGTTAATCATGGCTAGGGGATCAGGCTGAGCGGGTGAAGCGAAGGAGATTTTGCCATGGCCACGATCTGCAAGACCATCGACACGGCTGCCACGGTTGAGCAGGCGTGGGACGCCGTGCGGGACATGGGCGCTTTGCACACGCGCCTGGTGCCGGGGTTCGTTGTCGACACGAAGCTGGAGCCTGGGGCACGGGTGGTTACCTTCGCCAACGGCATGGTGGCGCGGGAGCCGATCGTTACCCTGGACGATGAGGCCAGGCGGTTGGTGTGGTCTTCGGAGGGCGGGCGGACGACGCACTATAATGCTTCGGCCCAGGTGGTGGCGCATGAAGGCGGGGCGCGGGTGGTGTGGATCGCCGACTTTCTGCCGGATGAGGTCGCGCCGGCTATCGAAGCGGCTATGAGCGCCGGGGCGGAGACTATGAAAAAGGCCCTGGACGGTGTGGCCAGGGGGTGAATGTGGGGGATGACGATGTGGGCGTCGGGTTGAAGAAAGAACCCCACACTCGGCAGCGCCTCGACGTGTCGGGGGGCTTGAGTTGGCGGCGATTGCCGCAAACGGGAAAGTCGGCTTGGTGCCAGTTTTAGTTGACAATGGTCTGTGTGTCGTGCAATTTTGGCGGGCATTCCTGAGTGTGCGTAGTTTGGCGTTTGTTGCATGCGTTTTCACATAGGCTGAGCGGCGCCAATGGGGCCGCCAAACGGGGGCCATCATGACATTTATCCGACTGGCCGCGGCCGGCCTGGCTGCGCTCACCTTGACCGGTTGCGGCAATCTTTTGTCGGTTTATCGCGACGACAGCTTGATCACGCCTTCCGGTCATATCGTCACCATGGACGCCAAGCAGCGCGCCATCTTGTCCAGCCGAACGCGCAAGACCGACAATTTCGGGCGCAAGACCCAGGTTTATCGCCGCTACTGCTCGGAACCGGCGCCCGACGCGTTCGCCGCGCTCAGCATGGGCAGCAGCGGGGATCTGGGGCTGGCCGGATTGAAGAGCCAGGATCCGGAACTTCGCGCGCGCGCCGCCCTGGCGATGAGCGAGACGGCTTCGAGTTTCGAGCGGACTCAGACGGTCAATGTGTTGCGCGAGGCGATGTTCAATACTTGCGAACGCTATCTCAACGGATCGATCGATGAAACGGAATTGATGATCCAGGCGGCGCGCGATCAGCGCATGATCGTGTCCGTCCTGGCCATCGAGCAACTGACCCGTACCGTGCGGCCGCAGCCTGTGGCCTTGATCTCTGGCGGCGCCAGTGCGGTTTACAACGATCCCGAGGCGGTGCAGCGGTGGTATGAGGCGGCACAGGGCGCTGCCGCCAGGGCGGAGGAAGCGAGCCATACGGAGGACACGGCGTATAAGGCTTTGGTAGCGGCCGATCCGAATAAATGCGAAGAAAGCTACTATACGGCGACGGGGCGCACGACGGACGAAAAAGCGGCATGGCTGAAATGCACGACGGCCAAAACGAAAATGACCGATGCCGCCGATGCCCTGCAGAAGGCCAATGCCGAGGTCGTAAAGCTCACCAGTTTGCGGGAAAAATCCGCGCTCGGCATGACGGCGACATCGGGCGCCGGCGGCAACGCGATCGCGGGTAAGTCCGAGCAGATGGCCGATCCGGCGTCGTTGGCCGCTGTCGCCGGCAGCGTCGAACACATTGTCGATGAAACCTTCAATTTCGATGAGTTCGAGATGACGTGTGTGGTACGCCTGCGCCAGGTGAAGCCGACCCTGGTGCCGGCCGATGCGAACACCCATAACTATATCAGGGCTGAAGGTATTGCTAGGATCCTCAATACAGACACCAAGGCTATGGATGCCGCTCAGGCCGACGTCGATGCCTCCCAGAAGCTTGATCAGAAATGCCTGGATTATATCGATATGGTGCACAAGGTTGACGCTTCCAATGCGCAACTCGCGAAATTGCACGCGGACGAAGCGGTGCGGAAAATACAGCTGGAAGTCGTCGGAAACTATCTGGTCGCGGATTTAGCCGGCAGGTGGCCGAAATTGCGCGCGGCCATGGGGAAGGACGGGGAAGCCTGGCCGGCCACCGAGTCCACGATGGCTGAGGCCATCAGCGTTCTCAGCAATGCCACCTCACCTGTGCGCGGAAAGGCCTATGAGTTCGTGTGGTACGGCCCGTCGAGCAGCTGACCTGTAACGAACGGCACCGCACGGGCGGGCGCGGCGGGTGGTCGAAGGCGGTCCGATCGACCGCCGGGGCGCCTCAACCTGTCGTAAAAAATTATTCTGTAGAGTTGAATTTTGCGGTAGCCGGGAGCGCGTTTCTTTGCTTTACTGCACCCCTAGCTTGAATCATCTGGGGGAGAGGCGCGGGTCACCGTACTCGCAATTCGCATCCGCACATCCTGAAATACCAAAAACGTGACGGCTTATGCGGCCGCCGGCGTGCCTGTAGTTTTACGCCTTTGCGGACCCGTATGGCTCGCGAGGACGGTGAAGATGGGTGTTGCCGGGCAACTGCGTCAAGGCGGCGCGGTTTAGCCGTTTGTCAGTAGTTGGGTAGGCGGTCTCCTCCAAGGTGAATTTTGCACTCCAATCCAGCGAAGCCAGGGCGCTTCATCTGCAATATTCTGATCTTATAGAGGGTGACTATGACTGACGTATCGGATGACGCGCTGTTTCTGTCCATACTGTCCATGGACGTTTACAATCGAACCATGAACCAGGGCGTCTTTGCCGACGGGGACGACACCATCGGAACCCAGGTCGGTGACGCGACCATCATTTATGTTTCCGACATGGTTGATGAACAGCAGCACTCATTTCACGCGATTGCTTATCGGCTGACGGACGGGCGGGTCGTCATCGACTATCGCGGGACCGACAACCTCAACTTCTCGAACCCCGAAACGATCAAAACCAATGATATTTTCAATGGCTGGCTGATCGGCGGTGGCGTCATCGCCAATAACCAAACCAGCCTGGCGATCAAGTTTTATGAGGACGTCCTCAACCACCTGGCGCATGACAGCTCGCTGACCGCGGAAGAGCGGGCGACATATGCCGGTATCGACGCCTTCGATCAGGCGCCGTCCAATATCGTGTTCACAGGGCATTCCCTGGGCGGCGGGCTGGCGGGCATCGTGGCCGCGATCAGCCACGGGAACGCCATCGTCACCGACAATATGCCGTATCAGCTCGCCGTCGCGGTGACCTACATTGACGAAATCGTCAATCGTATCAGTCAGACCGAGTCGGCACGCCTCGCCCTTGGCGTAACGGATACCGCTCCCGAGGCGGCCCTGGCCGCAGTCCTGGCGGCGATACCGGGGGCAACCCCGGCGGCGCTTGGGGCGGCGGTCGCCGAGTTGATCTTTTCGGGAAATATGCCTCAGCTGCCCGATTGGGGCGGGGTGCAGGCCTTCCATACCGACGGCGAAGTCCTGCAATTTTTGCGCACGGGCTTGTTGCCGGAATTGGGCGCCGTCGCGGGCTGGTTGACGGCCAGCGTGGGGGTGGGCGTTGCCCCGCTCCTGGCGCCCATTCTGGTTCCCGTTGGCGCGGCCTTGATGGTCGTCGGTACGGCCTATGCCGGCTTGTTCGCGTTCACGAACCTGTTGGTGAAGGACCAGGAGCTCTCGGACTTCGGGTGGGAAAATATGAACCCGATCGACCGCCACAGCGCGGCCGTTGCGGTGTTTCTCGAATATTCGCAGCGTCATGACCATACCGACTGGCATTCGAGCCATGCGTCGGTGAACGCGGTGTTGAACGCCTTGTTCAATAACGAGGTGGGCAAGGCTGTCGGATTGACGGTGCAGGATAAAAACGCCGACGGCACCGCCCCCGCCGCGCAGCCCGGCACCTATACGGGTTTCGTGCCCGAAGGCGACCAGCTTCTGCGGATGATATCGTCTTCGGCCATTGAAAGCGCCGATTCGAGCAAGTTGCCGTACGGCAATACCGCCATAAAGGCGCTGCTCAACGACGCGGATGAATTGGGCGTCGTCCTGAAGGATCAGGGGCTGTTCGACCATAATCAAACGCTTAAAGACGTTGCCCCATCGCTCGGCCAGATGATCGCGCAATTCGCCGGTCAGCTGGCCTGGGGCGATATTATGGTCACCGAGGGCAGCGATGTCCTGGAAGGCGTCCTGACATTCGATCCGGACGCGCATCTGCTTACGGTGGATCTTTCGGACGCCAAGTGGAGCAACAAAAAGGCGGGCTCGAATCCGGACAACCATATATATGGCCGCGAAACCCTTATAAACTCAGCCTTTACCTATTATGGGACGGATGGTGCGGAGATAGTCGCCGCCACGTTTGCCTGGCTTTACGGAACTACCTCGACAAATATCGTCAAGCACGTCGATATCAGCACAGCCCGGGACGCCGTTACGGCCGTCCTCCCAGAGAGCGAAGGCGAGGGCAATGATCTGATCGTATCGATCTTCACCGACAACGACGACATCATCAGTGGGTCCGCCAGCAATGATTTTGTTATGGGGGGCAGAGGCGACGACGCTATATCCGGCGGTGACGGGAACAATATACTGGCCGGCGGCGACGGTAACGACATGTTCATCGGCGGCGCCGGCAAGGACGTGTTCACCGGGGGAGCGGGCACGGACGAGGTCATCTACCTGACCTCGGTCGCCAGCGGACTGAGCGGCTTTATTACCGCGCAGTATAATATGTTCAACCAGGACGGCACGGGAAACAATGACCGGTTATACGGAGTCGAACGGGTCACATTAAGCCGCCATGACGACAACGTCACGGTGTTCACCCTGGATGCGAGCGGCGAGGGATTGACGCTCAACGGCGGGGATCAGGACAGCGAGGCCGGTGACGTCCTCGATTTTTCATACATGACGGACGCGGTCGACTTTCGCTCGGGTGGCGCGGTCTACGGGCGCGATGTGCGTTTTGGCGACTCGTTCCATTTCAACCATTTCGAAACGGTCGTCGGCACGAAATACGGCGATATCTATCAGGATAGGTCGTCGAAGAACCTCGAGGTGTTTCTCGGCGATGGGGACGATGTCGTCTATGCGGTCGGCGCGGGTACGACCATCGAAGTGGGGAAGGGAGCGGATGTCATATATTTCAATGCTCACACCGCCATCAAGGATTTGTCGGACGAGGACAGGGTTACAGTCGCTGGCGGTCAGTTCTTCGGCGCCGCCCGGAATATGATGTCGGACAGCGTCTATGCCTTGTCTCGCGGCGGCATGTTGAAAGTTGCCCTATCCGATCACGGCGATCTGGTCATTTCCGTGGTCGGACTGTCGGCCGGCCCCTCCGGCCAGGACAATCAGATGTTCGTCCTGGGCTGGGGCGGTTCTTATGACGCGGAAACCTATACCGGGGCAGGCGGTATTACCCTGTTTGAATTCAAGATGACGGCCACTCGGCTGCTCGATATTGTTCCCGGCATGGGGACGTTGGTGGGAACCCTGCAGGTTGGGCTGAAGCTGTACAAGACCCAGACCGGAAAGTGTCTGGGGCAAGATCCGCTTGTGCTTGACCTTGACGGCGACGGCTTCGATCTCAATCAGTTGTCGATTGCGGCCACAAGTTTTGACGTCGACACGGATCTTTACAAGGAGCACTCCGGCTGGGTCGGCCGCGATGACGGCATGTTGGTGCGCGATATCGGCAAGGATGGAAAAATCGGCGACGCCCGGGAATTGTTCGGCGGCACAGTCAGCGGTTTTTCCGTTCTGGCGACGCTGGACGCTAATCACGACGGCGTCGTCAACGCGTCGGATAATGGCCTGGCCGATTTTAACGGTGACGGCACGATCGATGCGACGGACAGCTTCGCCGACCTGCAAATATGGCAGGACTTGAACCAGGACGGGGTGAGCCAGGCTGGAGAATTGAAGTCGCTGTCGGACTACGAAATCGTCGGCTTGAATGTCACCGCGACCGCAACAAGCCAGATGGTTTCAGGGAACCTGATTACCGGGACCTCCAGCTTTGTGCGGAGTGATGGAACGACCGGCTCCCTGGGCGAGGCCGTACTGCGGCTCGACAACTACAATTCGACCTACCAGGGCCCGGCCATCGCTATCTCAGCGGCTGCGGCGGAAAGACCTGAATTGAAGGGTTTTGGCACGCTGGTCAGCCTGCGCCAGGCCATGAGCTATGAGCCCGGCAGTATTGCCGGGGTCGACCAGACGCTGGCGGCGCTCGATTTTGACTTGCGCGACATGGCGCATTTGCGGGACGCCGTCCGGCCGCTGTTGCAGGCCTGGGCTGAAGGCTCGCCGCTCCGCGACGCCAGTGGCGCCGTCGTTCACGGGACCGTCCTTACTACGCCCGCTTACAGCGACCTGACGATTCTGCGGCGCGGGAGTGATGTCGTCGACTATTCGTGGGATGTGAATACGATCGAAACCCCCGATGGGAATGGGCATACCCACCGCGTCATCACGGCCGCCATGGCGTCGGGATCGCTGTTCACCCTGACGACGGACAATGACCTGATCGGCGATTTCAACGGTCTCTTTCCGACTTTGGGGGACCCGGTATCGATCGATCATGTCACATACCATCACCAATACTCCGCCGATACCTACGGGACGATCTACACCTATAGTGACGGCACAATTCTCTCATCCGTCAGCCGTGACTACGCGTCCGAGTCTTTGTCCGCCCTGAAGGCGCTGGCGACCGGTGACGATGAAACCTTCCAATACGGCCTCGATCTGTTGACGGCCGGCGATCTGGCCTTCCTGTCGCGCTTCAATGGAGAGGATCTGGGGATACGCCCGGACGACATGCCGGAAAACTTTGACGACGCGCTGGAGGTCCTGAGCGATATGGCGACGTCATTGCAGGCGCAGATGAACCTGCTGGCGGCGCGCATCGCCGTTCAATCGGATACTTTCTCCTCCGTGTTTACCGACCTGGTCTATGACGTCGCCGACAACAAGTTCCATGCAACGGGCGATCGTCAGTTAATACCGACATTCACCCATCTGATCGCCATGGCGGATAGTGAAGCCAATCCGTTGATGTGGCTGCGTTCGTGGAATCCGCTGCTCGATGCGGTCGTAGCGGATTACGACCGGGGCAATGGCGCGATCAATTCGAACGGCTTCCTGGCGCAAAATATTACAGCGGCTTTTGAAGCGGCGGCACCGGGTTTCGATTACCTGACGGCTGTCGAGGGGCTGGGGCTTGATCCCGACATTTTCGTCACGGGCACCGGTACGATGACCGGTTCGGCTGACCATGACATCTTCTACCTGAATGGCGGTGATCAAACAGCGCTGGGCGGCGAGGGGCTCGACAACTATATCGTCGGCCATAACTTTGGTCATGACGTCATCAATGACTACGAGGGCGCACTTCGCCCGAGCGAGGAGGACGTTGTACGGTTCACGGAGTTGACGCCTGACGATATTACCGTCGTCCGTGAGGGAACCGATCTCGTCATCACGACCATAGCGGGCGACAATGTCCTGCGCATCCAGGGCCAGTTCTCCGGCGAATGGGCCGGACCCATGGGGGCCGGTTATTGGCCCGATGTCGGCATTGCGACGATCGTCTTTGCCGACGGTACGGTGTGGGACGAGATCGATATGGCGCGGGCGGCGTCGCATCCAGACGCCGGATCGACGACCGTTACCGGCACCATGGATAACGACTTCATGGATGGCGGCGCCGGCAATGATCTCCTTCAGGGCTATGGCGACGGCGACATCTATGTCTTCGGCCATGGCTACGGCCACGATACCGTCGACGATCTTGAGGATAATCCTTTCCGTCCCGCCTTCGATATCCTGACCTTCAGGTCGGGCGTCAGCATGGACGAACTGACCTATTCCCGCGACGGTGCTTCGGATGATGTCACCCTGCACCTCGCCGACGGCGGCGACGTAACGATCCTGGGCCAGTTCGCCGCGACCTATACTTTGGTCTTCGGCACCATCTATTCTGACCAGATCGAGTTCTTCACCTTCGAGGACGGCGGCAACCTGACCGCCGATGATATCTGCGAGGCGTTGATCGCCACGTATGAGACAGACGGTAGTGACGGCCTCTATGGCTTCGACCGCGAGGATGTCCTCGCGGGCGGACTGGGCAACGACTTCGTTTCCGGCGGCAATGAGAACGACGTCTATATTTTCAACCGCGGCGACGGCAGTGACACGATCCTGGAGTCTGCCGACAATATTCTCGGCGGAATGACCGATACCCTGCAATTCGGCAACGGCATTACGGCGGCGGATGTCACCTTCTCGCGCGATGGCGCGGACCTGATCGCCACGCTCAACAATGGCGGCGGATCCATACGTATCCAGGATCAGTACGAATTTACCGAGACCGGTGTCTTCGGCGTGGTCAACTTCAACCTCGTTGAAAATTTCAGCTTTACCGACGGCACGACCCTGCACTGGCGCGACATCATGCGGACCGTCATCGCCGAGGCTCAGACCTCAGGCAATGATCATATTCTCGGAACCCATTTCGACGATGAGTTCGACGCCGGCGCCGGGGACGACCTGCTGGAAGGCGATACCGGCTCCGACACCTATCGCTTCGGGATCGGCGACGGCCACGATACGGTCATTGACTACCTGGCTAACGTCCTGGCGGAAAACGAAGATACGATCGCCTTCAAGGCTGGGGTCACTCAGGCCGATATCCATCTCACCCGCGCGAGTGGGGATCTGGAAGATCTGGTGATCACCGTCGGAACGGGCGGTGACAGCCTGACCATCAAGGGGCAGTTCGACTACACGACGATTAATGTCCGCCTCAACGAGATCGAGCATTTCACCTTTGCCGATGGCACGAGCCTGACGACCGGCGGATTGCGTCAACTCTATATTGCCCAGCACGAGACGTCCGGTAACGACACGATCGATGGCTTTTATACCAATGACACGATCGAGGGCGGCGCCGGCAACGACCTTATGCGCGGTGGTGACGGGTCGGATACCTATGTCTTCAATGCCGGTTTCGGCCAGGACACGATCGCTGAATCGGTTTTGTACGTCACCTATGACGACAATGACGTCGTGACGTTCGGGGCCGGCCTGCTGGCGTCCAACACGGTCCTGACACGCAATGGCGATGATCTCACGATCGGCTTTGCCGGGGCGAGCGACCAGGTGACCTTGACGGGCGAATTCGGTCACGCCGCCTGGTTCAACGGATGGAACGACGTCGAAACGATCCAGTTCGCCGACGGGACGACCTGGGACATGACCTATCTGCGGACGCGCGTGCTGGCGGAATCCGAGACGGCCGGCAACGACACGGTCATCGGCTTCTATGGCGCCGACACGATCGACGGCGGCGCGGGCAATGACCTCTTGAAGGGACTGGGCGGTGGCGACACCTACCTGTTCGGGCGGGGCTCGGGTCAGGACAGGATTATGGAAAGTGTCGACACGGTCTATGAAGACTATGCCGACACGATCAGCTTCAAGTCCGGGGTTGCGGTCGCCGATATTCTCTTTGTCAAGGTCGGCAACGATCTGCTGATTTCCATCAATGGCGCCTCCGACACCTTGACCATCAAGGACCAGTTCGGCTCGACCTACGCCAAGGTCGAAAACTTTACATTCGCGGATGGGACGACCCTGACGAGTCTGGAAGTCGCCGATTTGGCCGTCGGCAACCAGGCGACAACCGGCGATGACACGATCACGGGCACCAACCATGCCGACCTATTGGATGGCGATCTGGGCAATGACCGGCTTCTCGGTGGCGACGGTTCCGACGTCTACCACTTCTCGGTCGGTTTTGGTCAAGACGTCATCGAGGAGTCCGTCGGCAATGTGGGTACGCCTGATGATGACTCCATCGTCTTCGGTGAAGGCATCAGCGCCGCGAATGCGATCTTGTCGCGCAGTGGCGACGACCTGATCATCGGGTTTAGCGGCACGACCGACCAGGTCCGCGTCAAGGATCAGTTCAGTCATGCGGTTTGGTTCCCAAGCTGGACCGATGTCGAGCATGTCTATTTTGCCGACGGCACCGCCTGGACCGATGCGTCGATACGGACCACGCTCATCGCGCAGAGCCAAACATCGGGCAATGACACCGTGCGGGGATATTTCACCGCGGACAGCTTCGATGCCGGCGCGGGCAATGACACCATCTATGGCTATGGTGGCGCCGACACCTATCATTTCGGCCGCGGTGACGGCGCCGACACCATCTACGAAGGTGTCGACACGGTCTATGAGGATCAGGCCGATACGGTCGCCTTCGACAGCGATATCTCGGCGCTCGACATCACCTTTACCAAGACGGGCAATGATCTTGTGGTCAACGTCCTGGGCACGACGGACAAGATCACGGTCAAGGACTACTTCTACATTTCCTATTCCCAGGTGGAGAATTTCACCTTCTCGACGGGCCTGACCTATGGCGTGACAGAGGTTACCGCCCTGGCCAACCGGACACAGGCGACTTCCGGCAATGACACCCTGATCGGCACGATCGCGATCGATCGCATGGAGGGAGGGCTCGGCAACGATATCCTCAAGGGCCTGTCGCAATCGGATGCCTATGTTTACAGCCTGGGTGACGGCGCCGACACGATCTATGAAGACGCGTACGTCTCCGACACCGACAAGATCATCTTCGGCGCCGGCATCACGACGGCCAACCTGCTGATCGCTCGGTCGGGCCTGACAGGCGCCGTTCTGACCGTCAGCGGCCAGTCGGGCTCAGTCACGCTCGACAGCCAGTTCAAGGCCGGCGGCTGGGGGATCGAGCAGGTCCAGTTCAGCACGGGAACGGTTTGGTCCCTTGCTGATATGCGTTCGGCCTATCTGTCGCAGGCTCAGACTGCGGGCAACGACACCATCTGGGGCTTCGACAGTGTCAATGACGGCTTCAGCGGCGGCAACGGCAACGACTCCATCTATGGCGGCACGGGTTCCGACACCTATAATTACGCTACGGGCAATGGCAGTGATACGCTTTATGAAGGCGCCAATTCCGGCGATACGGACATCCTGGTCCTCGGCAGCGGGCTCAATGCGTCCGGCCTGACCTATACACGGTCGGGCAGCAGCCTGACCTTGAACTTCACGGCTCAAAGCGCGGTGATAACGCTCGACAACCAGCTGAACGTCGCGAGCGCCGGTTATGGTTTCGAACAGGTTCAGTTCGGCAACGGCACGGTGTGGTCGGGCGCGGACCTGCTCTACAATTACGCCATGTCACGCGGCACCACGGGCAACGACACGATCAGTGGCGTCTCCAACCAGAACGACTTCCTCGGTGGCGGCCTTGGCAACGATACGATGTCCGGCAACAGCGGCAACGACTGGTACTACTATAATCTGGGCGACGGTGCCGACCGCATCACGGAAAGCGCGACCTCGACCGACGTCGATCGCCTGATCCTGGGCGCGGGACTGACGACGTCGAACATCTTCTTTTCCCGTTCCGGATCGGAAGGCGCCACGATTACCTTCACCGGTCAGAGTGGATCGATCATCCTCGACTCGCAGTTTTTCGACACGACGGGTTTTGGCATCGAACAGATTCAGTTCAATGACGGCACGCTTTGGGGTGTTTCAGACATGCGCGCGGCTTATCTGGCCGGAGCGCAGACAACCGGCAATGATACGATCCGCGGCTTCAACAATATCAACGACACACTGCAAGGCGGGCTTGGCACCGACATATTGTACGGCTACAGCGGCAGCGATACTTACATCTATAATCTCGGGGACGGCGCCGACACGATTTACGAAGATTCTTCGTCCGGTACCGACCGCCTCACCCTCGGCAGCGGCATCACGACGTCGAACCTGGTGCTCGGGAGGACGGCCTTGACCGGCCTGACCCTGAGCGTCGCCGGGCAGTCCGGCTCCGTCACGGTCAACAATCAGTTCTTCCTGACCTACACCAACGGAATCGAGGAAATCGCCTTCAACAACGGCACGGTCTGGACCGTCAGCGACATCAAGACTGCCTATCTCGCCCAGATCCAGACATCCGGTAACGATACTATTTTCGGCTTCGACAGTTTTGCCGACACGCTGCAGGGCGGTCTTGGCAACGACACGCTCAACGGCGGCAGCGGCAACGATACCTATCAATATAACCTTGGCGACGGCGTCGACACCATTATCGAGTCGTCGTCCTATGCCGATACCGACAAGCTGGTCCTGGGAGCCGGTATCACGACGGCCAACCTTCTGATCGCGCGCGCGGGCCGGACGGGAGCCGTTCTTACGGTCGCCGGCCAAAGCGGATCGGTCAGCCTGACCTACCAGTTCGACTCTTCGGGTTACGGGCTTGAGCAGTTCCAGTTCAATGACGGCACCACCTGGGGATTGTCGAACATGCGGGCGGCCTATCTCAGCCAAGCCCAGACCTCGGGGAACGACATCGTCTATGCTTTCGACGAAGTCGCCGATACGATCCAGGGCGGCCTCGGCAACGACAACCTGTACGGCTATGGCGGCAATGATACTTATATCTACAATCTGGGGGACGGCGCCGACCGGATCTATGAAGGCCCGGGTACCAGCTATTCCGACACGCTTGTCCTGGGCGCCGGTATCACGACTTCCAACCTGCTCGTCACGCGCACGACCGGGGATCACCTCACCCTGACCTTTGCCGGCCAGAGCGGTTCGATCATCCTCGACACGCAGCTCTTCGGCTCCGGCTGGGGCGTGGAAACCGTGCAGTTCAATGACGGCACGAGCTGGACCAGTACCCAGCTGGCCGCCGCGGCCTGGTTCCGTGGCACCACCGGTAATGACAGCATTACTGCGACCTCGGGGGCCGACAAGATCGACGGCGATGCCGGCAATGATACGATCAATGGCGGCTCCGGCAACGACTTTATATTGGGCGGCGCCGGCAATGACACGCTCACCGGTGGCAGCGGTGTCGATTATTTCGACTTCATGACAGGGTTCGGGAAGGACACGATCAGCGACTTCTCCCACAGCCAGGGCGATGCGATCGAGTTCAGCACCTCGGTCTTTGCCAACTATGCGGCGGTTCAGGCCGCTTCGGCTCAGGTCGGCGCGAATGTCGTCATTACGTTCGATGCGAACAATACGCTGACCCTGGCCGGCATCACCCTGGCGAACCTTCAGGCTAGCGACTTCCATTTCATATAGGTGGATCGGGCAGCGGCGCTTCTTGTGGGAGGCGCTGCTGTTCGGGACGGTCGATCAAGGCTTGATGACGACGCGGCGATGAGCGCCCGGGCGGAAGCCATGAAAAAGGCCCTGGACGGTGTCGCCAGGGCCTGAAGCAGCGGTGTAACGGGGCTTGTTAGCTGGCTGGGAGGACCGGCTGGCCGTTCGCGGTGATGCCCGACCATTGGCCGCGGACCATGGTCTTCACCGTGTCCGGCATGGCGACATAGTCGAGGCCGGAGGCGGTGGCGTCGCCTGTCTTATAGGCCCAATCGAAGAATTGCAGCACGGCCTTGCCCTTGGCGGCGTCCTTCTGGTCCTTGTGGACCAGGATGAAGGTCGCGCCGGTCAGCGGCCAGGCGCCGGCGCCCGGTTGATCGAGCAACAGCATGTAATTGCCCGGCGCCTTGTTCCAGTCGGCGCTTTCGGCGGCGGCGGCGAAGGAAGCGCCGCCCGGTTCGGGGAACTGGCCGGCCTTGTTCTTCAGCAGGGCATAGGTGCCGCCGTTCTTGCGGGCATAGGCGTATTCGACATAGCCGATGGCGCCGACGGTTTGTTTGACCACGGCCGCAACGCCGTCATTGCCCTTGCCGCCCAGGCCGGTCGGCCACTCGACGGCGTCGGAGGCGCCGACGGCGGACGACCAGGCGGGGGATTCGCCGGTCAGGTAGGTGGTGAACAGGAAGGAGGTGCCCGAGCCGTCGGAGCGGTGGACGACGGAGACCGGCAGGGCCGGCAGCTTGACGCCCGGGTTGAGCGCGGCGATCGCCGGATCGTTCCAGGTTGTCACTTTGCCGAGAAAAATGTCGGCCAGCAGCGGGCCGGAGAGCTTTATCTGGCCTGAGGTAATGCCGGGCAGGTTGACGATGGGCACGATGCCGCCCATGACCGCCGGGAATTGATACAGGCCGTTCTTGTCCAGGTCCTCGACCTTCAGCGGCTTGTCGCTGGCGCCGAAATCGACCGTGCCGGCCTCGATCTGCTTGATGCCGCCGCCGGAGCCGATGGCCTGATAGTTCAGGGTGACGCCGGTGGCCTTTTGATAGTCGCCGGCCCAGGCCGCGTAGAGCGGGGCGGGGAAGGTGGCGCCGGCGCCGGAAATGCCGCCGGACGCGGTCACCGAGGCGGATGTGCCGCCCGACGGGTGCTGGCCGCAGCCACTCAGCACGACCATCATGGCCAGAACAAAGGATCGCTTAAGCATGGGGGGCTCCTGAATCAAAGGGTTCGATATCTATCACAGCCCGTTATCATGACGGTTGCGTGAAGGCTAGATAAAGAGGTGATGTGGATAAGCGGGGGCTGGGTCATGCGGGGCCAGGTTGGAATATTTAATCGGCTTTAATTTGTCCGGGTTTTTGTGAGTAATGTGATTTAAGGTGCCGTAAGGGCAGGTTTTTACCGGTGCGTATCCGGTGCGGATGACGCGCGTCGGGCGTTGAAATCGATTTCTATTACTGTAAGTATTCAATATATTCAATAGTTTAATGCGGAATTTAGACGATTTTGCCCGGTTCCGTGGTCTGGGTTGGTTCATTTTGGTCTGTATCAAAACCAACACATATTTCACATTTAAGGCAGAAAAATTAAAACTATTTGGCAATTAAATCATATTGTCTTACAAATGGCCTCAAGATGCGTACAGCCACGTGCGCTCCATAAAAATCTGGAGGAAACATGAAGTTCAAGATTCACTTGCTGGCATCCGTGTCGATGGCGCTGATCGCCTACGGCACGGCTAACGCCCAGACGGCGGACACCACGACGAAGCCGGCCGATCCGGCAACGGCCTCGACACAGGATGCGGCCGTCGATCCTACGGTCGTCGTCGTGAGGGGGTACCGGGCGAGCCTGCGCACCGCGCAACAGATCAAACGCCGGTCCGATTCCATTGTTGACGTCGTTGTCGCCGAAGACATCGGCAAACTGCCTGACGTGAACGCGGCCGAGTCGCTGGCGCGCCTGCCGGGCATTCAGATCTCTCATGGCAGCGATGAAGGCAGTGGCGTGCTGGTGCGCGGCCTGCCGGATGTGGCGACCACCGTCAACGGCCGCGACATCTCGACCGCCGAACTGCGTCGCGTCCAGCTTCAGGATTTCCCGTCCGGCGCCCTGGCCGGCATGGAGGTCTATAAATCCGGCACGGCCGATCTGCTGGAGCCGGGCCTGGCCGGTTTGATCAATGTCCGCACCCGTCGCCCGTTCGATTTCAAGGGCTTTGAAATCGACGGCGCCATCCGCGAGACCTATAACGACCAGAACGACAAGTTCAACACCAACGGCAACGTCCTGATTACCGATCGCTGGTCGACGAACCACGGCGATATCGGCGCCCTGTTGAACCTGTCCTATACCGAGCAGGATTATCGCAATGCTGTGCGCTGGGCGGATGGCTATATCGGGACGGGCAGCTCAAACGGGCAGGACATCAGATACCCGAATTCCGTCGGTGTTTACATGGACACCGGCCACCGTTGGCGGCCGTCGGCCAATGCCACGCTGCAGTGGCGGCCGAATACTCAGGTCGAAGTCTATGCCGACCTGTTGTGGCAGGCCTATCGCGCCGAACACGCCAATGATTGGGCGCAGGCGCCGTTGTGGAACGGTACCAAGAGCGATGTCGTGCTTCGCGACGGGACCAATCAGGTCTCCAGCATGACGAATACCGGTGGCGACCCGATCCAGTTTTATCGCTCGACCGGCTATGATCGGACGGACACGCAACAGATCGCGGTCGGTGGCAGTTTCACCAGCGGCAAGCTGAAGCTCTCGACCGACCTGGCCTATACGAACAGCCTTTACGCCAACTCGGCCTGGAGCCTCGATTCGGCTATCAACAAGTCCTATCCCATTACCGTCAACTTCGATGCCGATGGCGGGGCGGCGTGGAACGCCGTGGGCCTGAACGTATCCGATGCCAGCAACTATATCTGGCGCGGCTATTACGAAAGCATCTACAAGGTCGGCGGCAACGGTATCCAGTGGCGGGGCGATGCCGTCTATGACACCGACTGGGGTATCTTCAAACAGATCAAGGCGGGCCTGCGTTACTCGGACCGCAATGCGTTCCTCGAAAGCAATGACCGCTACGCTTGGGTGCTGCCGCTGGCCACGCCGTTCGACTCGATCCCGGTGGGTGACCTGTCCCTGACGCAAGACACCTTCCGCGGTGATGCCCAGGGCTTCCGCAACTACCTGCAGCCGTCGCGCGCCGGCATCGTCGATAACCGCCCAGCCCTTCTGACGGCGACCCGAGACGCGCTGGCGCAACTGGTGGCCCGGTACCCGGCGGATCAGGGCTGGAAGAACACGCAGGCGCAATGGCAGGCCGACCTGATGGGCTACAACCCGAACCGCGGTTTCAGGGCGAAGGAAGCCACCCGGACCGGCTATATCCAGGGCAAGTACGAAACGCACTTCTTCAACTCGGATGTCGACGGCAATATCGGCGTGCGCATCGTCAACACGGTCGGCAAGTACAGCGGCGTTTCCAGCGTCACCTGGGACGGCGTGACCCAGGCCGTGCCACGCACGATCAGCCAGAACTATGTCGATGTGCTGCCGAACGTCAGCATGCGCCTGCGGCCGAACGATCACATGCAAATCCGCCTGGCGGTGACCAAGACGCGCACCCGCCCGGATTTCGGCCAGCTCAATCCGGCCCTTTCGATTTCCCAGAACGTGCAGACCGGAACCGTGGATCCCACTCTTCCGGACGCCTATGGCTCGGCGGGTAACCCGGACCTGAAGCCGCTGACCTCGACCAATTACGATATTACGTGGGAGTACTATCCGTCGGCCAATACGTCGGCGAGCGTGGCCGTGTTCTATCATGATCTTTTCGGCTTTATCAGCAACTACACGACCCGGGTCAACGATCCGGTCTATGGCCGTATCGAGGTTTCACGTCCTGAAAATGCCGGCGCCGGCAAGATCAAGGGCATAGAAATCGCCGGTCAAACCTTCCTGGACTTCCTGCCGGACGCCTGGAGCGGTTTTGGCGTCCAGGCCAATCTGACCTATATCGATGCCTATAATCAAATACCGGCCACCCTGGGCAGTGGCGGGCAGATGGTGAAGATTCCCGGAGTGTCCAACTGGAGCTACAACCTGGCTCTATTCTATGAAAAGAACAAGATATCGACGCGCCTGTCGTACAACGGCCGTTCACGCTGGATCAACGGCTACGACACCAGGAGCGGGGCCTTCCAGGGTGAAGGCACCGAGTCGGTGAACCGGCTGGACTTCTCGTTCAGCTATTCGCCGAATGACTCCTATACGATCAACTTCGACGCCTCGAACCTCCTGGCGCAACCGTTCCATAACTTCCACGAATATGCGCCGAACGCCCAGTTCCCGCGCGATATCCGCGATGAGGGCCGCTACTTCGGACTGTCCTTGCGCTTCAAGTATAATTGATCGCCGTGAATCCAGGGAAGCTCGGTCGAGTTTTCCTGGATTAAGGCTAAGTTCCATATTGGAAACTGATTTTCGCGGCGGCAAATTATCAGGCGAAATAAAAAGCCTGAATCCGCGTAATCGATGTATATAATGACCGAAGACGAACCCCGGCCTGATCTTGCCTCCCAGAAGGTTCTGGTCGTCGAGGACGAGGTGGCGTTGCGGTCTTTGTTGGCCGATGTCTTGCGGGACGCTCACCTTACCGTGCTGGAAGCGCCGAATGCCGACGCCGCGCTCGAAATCCTGCGGACGCAACGCGATATTGCCCTGGTCTTCACCGACGTACGCATGCCGGGCAGTATGAACGGTCTCGAATTGGCGGGTATCATCCAACGCGAATTCCCGGAAACCAAGATTATCGTCACCTCCGGGCGGCGCAAGACCGATGAGTGGAAGAAGGGCGTGCAGTGGGTACAAAAACCCTATCTGTACCGGACCGTCATGGACGCGATTCTGGCTGCCCTGGACCAGAAATGGGAAAATATATGACGGAAAAACCCTGTATTCTTCTGGTCGAATCCGATTTTGCCATACGTCATCCCCTGGCCGAATATCTCAGGGAATGCGGCTATCGGGTGCTTGAGGCGACGAGCAGCGACGAGGCGGTGATCTTGCTGAACGATGGGACGATGGCGATCGATATCGTGCTGTCGGATGTCAAGAACCCCGGCAAGCTCGATGCCTTCGAACTGGCCAGGTGGATCAAGGACAATGACAGCAAGGCCAGGGTCATCCTGACGGCGACGCCGGCCAAGGCGGCGGAAAAGGCCGGCCAGTTGTGCGAGAAGGGGCCGGCGCCCGACAATACGCCGCATCATGGGGGACTGCTCGATCGCATCAAGCGCCTGATGGCCACCCGCGACCGGCGCGCAGGGGTTAACGGGCTGCCTGCCAAACAGTAACTATATTACAGCTACGCGCATAATTGCTTTTTTATTTTGCGGCGCGGTATTGCCAATGTTCGACCCTTATCCGGAGACCTCCCCAAATGGCCAAGACCGAATCGAAAGCGCGTTCCAACGAGATAGACACCCATGTCGGTGTGCGCGTTCGCATGCGCCGCAAATTGCTTGGTTTGAGCCAGAGCGACCTGGGTGAAGCCTTGGGCCTGACCTTCCAGCAGATCCAGAAATACGAGCGCGGCACCAACCGCATCAGCGCCTCCAAACTCTATGAAACCGCGAGCGCCCTGAAGGTGCCGGTCGGCTTCTTTTTCGAAGGCTATGACGATGCCGATCCGGTCGCGGATTTCGTCGAATCGAAGTCGGAAAAAGCCGTGCAGGGCTTCCTGGCGACCAGCGACGGCATCGAATTGGCTGAGGCCTTTCCGCGCATCGGCAATCCGAAATTGCGCCGCAAGATGACCGACCTCGTGCGTACCCTGGCCGATCAGGACGCCTGATCAGAAGGCATACACGGCGGATAACCGGTAAGTGCGGCCGGAATCGACAATGTCAGAGATAGCCAGGCTGTGCTTGCCGACGTGTGACCAGTAGAAACTGCTCCCGAGCACATTGTCGGCGCTGGCCCGCAGGGTGATGCGCGGCGTGATTTTCCAGGCGCCCTCGAGATCGACATGGCCGGCCGGGCGAACCCATTGATCGTCCCATGTCGCCTTGAGATCGAGGACGTCGTAGGTTGTGAGATAGGCCGAGGTGTAGCGCCAGGTGATACCCGCCGACAGGGCCTGGCCGCGATAGGTGAGGCTGACACTCCCGACCAGGCCGGGGGCATTGGGCATGGGTTTGTCATGGCCAAGGTCGCTGCCGAGATCGACGTGTGTCCATTGGCGGGCGACCGCCATATTGGCCGTGACCTCGTCGCTCAAGCGCAGGCTGCCTTCCATTTCAAGGCCTGAGATGGTTCCCGCTCCGGCGTTTTGCGGGTAGACGTAACGCACATTGCCGGTCTTGGGCTGGGTCGGATTGGTTGGACCACCGCCGGCGTCATAGAGGAAATTCTTCAGCGACTTGGTGTAGGCGCCGATCATCACGCGGCGGCTTCCGGCGCTTTCCCAGGTCACGGACAGGTCGGCATTGACGGCCGTCACCGGCTTGAGATCCGGGTTGCCGCTCTCGATCGTCGTGACGCCCGCTACCGTGGTGGTTTTGGCGCTGCCGGCCAACTGCGTGAAGGCCGGACGGGCATAGGCGCGCCACAGGCCGAAGCGGACGACAGGGCCTTCTGATGTGCGCCAGGTGGCGAACAGGCTGGGCAGGCCTTCGCTGTAGCGGGTGGCGTTGTGCTGCCAAAAGCCGGTTTGCTCGATGCCGTCGGCGAGCGGCATGACCCAATAGGTGTTGCGGATCGCCGTCCATTCCTGACGCCAGCCGGGGACGATCTCGACAGGGCCGAGCGCGATATGGGCGGCGGCATAGGCGGCCGCGACGTTTTCATAGCCGGTCTGGCTGTTGCAATTATAGTTATTGGCGTAGATCGCCCCACAGGTATCGAAGCTGGCGGCCGTCTCAAAGCGATGAAAAATGTCGAGCAGGGCCTTGCCGTCGACGCGCGGCAGGCGCCAGTCGTAGAGGCCGGGCGCGGCCTGGGGATAGGTGCCGGTCGTCACGCCGAGCCGCGACCAGGTCAGGCCGGACGTCTGGGTCAGGTCGGCGAGGTAGCCGTTGCGCCAATCGCGCTCGCTGGTTTCGCGGTCGCTGGCGGTATAGCGCGCCCCAAGGTCGAGGCGGTGCAAGGCGCCGTTCCCGGCCGGCGTCCACACGGCATCGATGGCGGCGCCGTAACGCAGCAGGCCGGAGCTTTGCGCGGTTAACTGCCCGGCGCGCCGCGCCAGCAGGCGATCGCCGGCCTGATCGAGATCGGCACGGATATCCGGTGTCAGGACCGGCACCGGCCGCCCGAGGCGGTCGTAAGCGATCGCCGCCCCGCCGAGGGTGCGCATCATGTTGCCGGTATTGTAGCCGTCGTTCTGGTCGACGCGGATCGAGGCTTCGAGGTGGCGTGGCCGGGCGAAACGCGAATAGCTGGCAAAGGCCGAGGGCGACAGGGTCAGGGTTTCGCCGCGCCAGGTGAATCCGGTCTTGAAGTTGAGAAGGGAGATGGTCTCGGGATTGGTCTCGTACCAGACCCGTGTGGAAACGCGGTCGACACTCGCGCGATAAAGGCCGCTGCCGTCGGCACGCCAGGTCGTCTGGCCGGGAATGACCTCTTCCAGGGTCGAATTCTGTTCGGTGCGCGCCTGACCGGCCGCCAGGTGCAGGAAGGCGCTGACCAGGCCGGCCGGCCGCCAGTCGAGATTGACGACGGCGACGGCGCGATCGGTTGCGCCTTCGGACAGGCCGAAATTCAAGCCTGTCAGGGTCAGGTTGCTGTCGGGGCGGATGGTGGATGGATTGTCGCCTTGTGGCGAGGCGGCCAGTTGGAAAGCCCAGGTCTTGTCGTTCTGAGCCGCCATGATGCCGCCGATTTCGGAATTGGCGAAGGCGCGGTGGTCGGCAAACAGGTTGACATAGACGCCCAAGGCTTGACCCGCGCCGAAGCGGCGGGCCATTTCCAGGCTTGCGCCGCCGCCTGTGCCGTCGCCGCCGTAGTCGTGCGCCCGGCTGCCTTGGCTGCCGGAAACTTCCAGCCTGACGGCGCCGGAGGATGCGAAATCGAAGGCGGTCGGCGTCCGCCAGTCGATCGTGGCGCCCAGGACGTCGCCGGCCATGTCGGCCGAGGCGGATTTATAGACGGTGACGTTTTGCAGGCCTTGCGGCGGTAGCAGGCTCATCTGGACCGCGCGGGAATAGGGCATGCCCTGGGCGATGGCGACGCCGTCGAACAGGTTGAGCGAATATTCGGCGTCGAGGCCGCGCGAGGCCAGGTACAGGCTTTCGCCGCGCGAGGCGCCGTCGACCCCGCCGATGAAGGACCGGCCGGTGTTGAGCAGGGTCACGCCGCTGACCAGGCTGAGCGAATCGAGGGCATTGCCGGCGGGCCGCCGTAACAGAGTCTCGCGGTCGAGGCGCGACAAGGTGACAAAGGACTCCCCGGCCGGGGGGTCGTCGCCATAGGCGGCGCGGGTGAGGGAAGGGCGGCGGCCGAGGACGACGACCTCGATCGGCCGTATGGTGTCGCGTATGGCGACCGGAACCGTAGCCACGACCGGCGGCTCGGGCGCTGCCGGCAGGACGACAAAGGTATTGGGGGCGACCCGTCTGACGGTCAGGCCGGTTTGCCGCAGCGCCTGTTCGAAGGCCATAGGGGGCGCCAGCCGGCCATGGACGTTGTGGCTGAAGCGGCCGTCGACCTGATCGGACGAGAACAGCAATTGGGTGTGGCTTTGTTCGGCGAGCGTCCTGAGGGCGACGGACAGGTCTTGCCGCGGCACGTCGAACCACATGTCCGGGGCCCGGTCCTGGTCCTGGGCCTGGCACAGGTGCGGCACGGCCAGGCCGGCGACCAGGGCCAGCCCGGCCCCAAACCTGGACAAGGCTCGCCCTGGAAAGGGTTTCGTCCTTATTGCCATGCACGGGAAGTGCCGGCCAGATCGCCCCGATAGTGTCATAGAGGCCGCCAACCCTGTCCGCCGCAAAGGACGTGGTCAAAGCATGGAAATGTGACGTCTCTATATTTCCACGACTTTTTTTCTTCTATTTGCCTGTTTTTGCGGCGCAAATACCACGCGATTGCGTCATAGACTCTGGTGGGTAACGAAAGCGCGATGGATCGGTGAAGGATGGGCAGGTGAGACCTGGTGGCGACATGAAGTCCGGTGAGACGGCGGATAGGCCGTATACCGACGACGTGTGTCTGGTCGAAGCCGTCGTCGCCCGCTTCGATACCCGCCTGCGCCGCTACCTGGCCCGGATGATGAAGCCGGAGGACATCGAAGACGGCTTGCAGGAAATCTATGCCCGCCTGTCGCGCCTGGCGCGGATCATCCCGCCGCCCGACTTTAATGCGACCTATGTTTTCAAGACCGCCGACAGTGTCATGCGCGACCTGTACCGGCGGCAGAGGGTGCGGGGCGGCGGCGCTCATGCGGAGATCACCGAGGATCTTGCGGCGGAGCAGCCGTCCCCGTTCGACCACCTGCGATGGCGGCAGAACATGGACAAGTTGCGCGCGGCCATGGCGCAACTTCCCGCCGCCGAACGCCGGGTGTTGTTGCAGAACCGCGTCGAGGGCCTGGCGCTGGCGGAGATCGCCCGCAAGAACGGCACGCCCATGCGCACAGTACAAAGGCAATTGAGCCAGGCCCTGCTCACATGCCGGGAAACGCTTAAGGAATACGGATGGTTCGAGATATGACCCAGCGCCCCCCAAAACATGCAGATGCGACCCCAGACGGGGACGATAGCTTTGTCGCCGGCCTGAACGGCGACAGCAAGGTCATGAGCGCGGCCGAGGCCGAGATGGCCGAGGTGTGGGACGCCATCGGCCTGCTGAGCCTGGATGAGCAGCCCGCTGTTGTCGCCCGGCCGGTCCTGGCCGACAAGCGGCTGTGGCTGGCCATGGCCGCCTGTCTGGTGCTGGCTGTCACCGGGGGCTTGGTGTGGTCGCAACGGCCCGCGACCTACAGCACGCCGGTCGGCGGCCATGTGACGGTCGCGCTGGCCGACGGCAGCCATGTGACGCTCAATACGGCTTCGAAGATCCAGGTGTGGATGAATGGCCGCCGGCGCGAGGTGCGCCTGCAATCCGGCGAAGCCTATTTCGAGGTCGCTCATCGCGGCGATCGCGAGCCGTTTTTCGTCGCCGCCGGTCCCACCCGTATCCGCGTCACCGGTACGCGCTTCGCCGTCAATCTTCACCCGGATCGCCAGGTCGATATCGACCTGTTGGAAGGCCATGTCCGCGCCGGCACATCGGGCGACGCCAAGGTCGATGGCCGTGAAGCGGTCGACCTGACGGCCGGGAACGGCTTGCACATGGACGCTTCCGGCCACGTCACGGCACGAACGGCGGCGGCGCAATATGTCGAAGCCTGGTTGCAGCAGCGCGCCTATTTCGACAATACGCCTTTGTCCGACGCGGTTGCCGAAATGAACAGATACCGGGCCGATCCCCTGGTCATCGCCGATCCGGCCAAGGCCGGCGCGCGGGTGACGGGCGTCTTCGACACCGCTAATGCCGACGGTTTCGCCGAGGCCGTCAAGGCGTTGTACGGGGTGCAGGTGACCGGCGACGACGGGACGGGTCAGCAAAGTCACTGAGCGACCGTTCGTACACATAGCTTCAGGCCTCTACCCGGACGACGCCGCGCGCGATCGGACCTTGAGCCTCGCCTCCGTTTTGCATTGTGTCATGCCACCCGCGGTCAGCCATTTTCGGCGGCTGAACAGTTTCGCCGGCACCTGTCTCGACGATCGGGAAGCCGGTTTTTTTCTGTCAATAACCATATTCTATATTTGTGTATTTTGCAATTTTCATTTCAATTTTGCATCGACAGGCGACGCATCCTGAAGGGCAAGCCGGTCCTGCAAGAATGCGGCAAATTGATCGAAGGGACAGAGGGCCTGTCCCTTGTAATTGCAGGCCTTCATCCTGAGGACCTGGACGACCGGCGGCGCCTGCAAGGTCAAGGGCGTCAGGTTGCGGAGCTGGTCGAGAGTCTGGGCCTGATAAAAGACGCGAACGTACCTCTGCCCCGACCGCGTGTCGCGCAGGACCTCAAACCCCAGGGCGCCGCCGATGGGCGGATCGTCATAGCCATAGGTGTCGATGCGGAAGTGGACGCCCAGGAGGGAAGCGACCGCGGCGATACCGTCGTCGTGGCCGACCAGAAGGGTCAGGGCCGGGGCGTCGGGCGCCGTCACGGCGTCGAGGATACGATGGCCGATGGGGCCGCCGCTGCGTGGCGCCATATAGGGCGATCGCGTATGGACGTCGAAGAGCAGGGCATGCAGGCGTGAAACCTCGGTGAGGCGTTTGCGGGTGGCGCGGCCCCAGCCGACCTGGTCGAGCGGCAGGCCTTCGACATATTCCAGGATAAAGACCTCGGCCGTTCCGGAGGTTACAGGAACCCTGCCCTGGAGGTCTATGCCGGAGCCGTCCGCGTTGACCGTGACCGTGCCTGGCAAAGAGACCAGGTCGCAGGGGGCGGTCGCTCCGGCGTGGCGGCAGCCCAATATGTCTTCCAGGGTATGGATGGCCTTGCCGTAGGGCGCGACCAGGCGGGCCGTGCTGCCGTAGGTCGCGGTGAAAGACGCCACGGCCGCCGCCGGGTCATAGGGAACGGCCCTGGCCTGAAGCGGATCGAACAAAGGGTCGGACTGCCCGGGTGGCAAATGACCGACTGTCAGCGAGCAACCGGGCGCCAGGCCTTGCGCCAGGGCCTCACCGCTCTTGATGGTGCGTTCTTCCTTGTTGGTCCAGATATCGACCTGGCCGGGCGCCGGGCATGCCGTTGCGGGCAGCAGGCCGGCACCGGTGAGCCACAGGCGGTCATAGGCGCCGAGTAACGCCATGCCTGCCGATCCGTGGGTGGTCAGGTAGCTGGCGGGCGTCGACCAGACCGGCCAGGGTCGGTCGGCGAGATATTCGGCGGCTTCGCCGTCCAGCGGGGCGCGAATGCCGTGGCGATAGAACATAACCACGCGTTCCAGATGAAGGTGGTCTTTGGCCGGAATTTTGGCGAGGCATGCGCCGCCGGTGAGGGATATCCCGATCAGCAGGATGAAGCCAAGGTAACGCATAATCGTCATGGCGGGCGCCTTCCAAATGGAAAGAAGAGACCCGTGGCGAACCACGGATCTCCAGTTTAGGGTAGATTTCAGCTAGCGATCTACCGAGGGCATAGGCAGGCGTCAGAAATCGTATTTCAGGGTCACCAGGGTGGTGCGTCCCGTATCGACGATATCGCTGATGGCATAGGTCTCCTTGCCGACATGGGACCAGTAGGAATAGTCCTTCAGCAGGTTGGCGACCGACAGGTCGAGCTTGACGTGATCGTTGAATTTGTAGCCGGCGTGCAGGTCGACGCGGCGCGCGCCCTTGACCCAGACATCCTCACCGCCGATCAGGGCGTAGGTCGACAGGTAGCGGCCGGCATAGTTGACGTTTAGGTCGAGGCTGAGGCCGTATTTTTCGTAGAAGACCGAGGCATTGGCCATCCATTCCGGCGCATTCTGCATCGGCTTGGTCTGACCGCTGCCGTAATCGTGGCCCAGATCGACCCTGGTCCATTGCCGCGTGGCGTTCATGCTGGTGCCGAAACCGGACATCCACGACGGCAGGTCGCGGAACTTCTGCCGCAACTGCAGCTGGATGCCGTCGACCGTACCCTTGCCGCCATTGACCGGCATGGTCGTATAGACCTTGCCTTCGACCAGTTGGGCGCCGTTGAGGTAGTTGCTGCCATTGTCGAAAATATAGTTGGCCAGGTCCTTGTGGTAGGCGGCGATCATGGCGTGGCCGCCGGCCGAGGACGTCCATTCCGCCGAGGCGTCGACATTGACGGCGTCGATGGCCTTCAGGTTCGGATTGCCCAGGGTGATCACGGTGGTGCCGTCGGCCGAGACGGACTTGCGCGAGCCGCCCGCCAATTGCACGAACGGCGGCCGGGTATAGGAGGTCCAGACCGAGGCGCGGTAGATGGCGTTGCTGTCGGGACGATAGTTCAGGAACAGGCTGGGCAGGACCTTGCTGTAGGTCGTGCTGTTCTTGTCGAAATAGCCGACCTGTTCGGCGCCGTTTTCCTTCGGGATAACCCAATAGGTATTGTCGATCTTGGTGCCTTCGTAACGGATGCCGGGCAGGACTTCGAGCGCGCCGAACTTGTAGTCGGCTTCGACATAGGCAGCCGACACCGTTTCATTGCCTTTTTGCGTGTTGCAGTTCCAGTTATTGTCATAAAGGCTGGCGCAGGTGTCGAAGCTGGCATCGGTCTTGTATTTGTAGAACAGCGAGGTCAGGATGCCTTCGTTGACCTTGGGCAAGCGCCAGTTATAGACGCCCGGGAAGACCGAGTCGTAATAGTCCGTCGCCAGGCCGAGGGACGCCCAGGTGGCGCCGCCGACGCCCATCGAGTTGGCGATATAGCCGTTGGTCCAGTCGCGATTGGTGACCCGGCGGTGGCTGGTTGTATATTTGAAGCCGGTCTTGATATATTGCAGGGCGCCGCCGTTGTCGGCGTCGTATTGGGCGTCAAGTTTCACGCCGCCCTTTTCCTGGCCGGAATAGCCTTCGGTGCGCTGGCCAGAACGGCGGGCGAGGACCGCGGTATTGGCGTTGTTCAGGTCGTCGAAAATGACCGAGGTCATCTGCGGGATCGGGAAGCCGTCATGGTCGTAACCCATGGACAGGCCGCCCAGAGGCCGGGTCGAGCCGTGGTTATAATTGTCGCTTTGATTGATGCGCGCCGAGGCTTCGATATGGTTGGGCCGGTCGTTATTGCCGACGCTGTAATAGATACTGGGCGAGAAGGTCCAGGCGCCGGCCGTCTTGGCGCCGCCGAAGGTCAGGGTCGCCAGATCGGCCTTTTCCGGATTGGTTTCGTACCAGACGCGCGTCGAAATCTGATCGACGCTGAGGGCGTAACGGTCGGTGCCGGCGATCTGGTTGTGGCTTTTGCCGGAGCTGACATATTCCGACAGTGTGGAGTTCTGCGTCGTGTCGGCCTTGGCGTAGGAGGCGCGCAGATAGAGGCTTAAAGACTCGTCGACATTCCAGTCGAGCGAGACATTGCCGCCCCAGCGCTCGGTCGAGCCGGTCGAGGCGCCGACATCGATGCCGGTTTGGGTCATGTTGGCCAGTTTGTCGACGCCGGGATAGCTGGCGCCTGAGCTGTTGGTGACGAGATAGTCCCAGCCGCCGTCATTCTGGGCTGCCGTGACGCCCTGCATGGCCGAATTGGCGTAGTTGCGGACGTCGTAGAAGGCGCTGACATAGACGCCGAATTGTCCGTCCGTGCCGAATTTGCGGGCATATTCGCCGGCGATGCCGCCGCCCTGGCCATCGAGGCCATAGTCGCGGGCACGGCTTTCGAGGCGACCGGAAAGCGAGATGCTGGCGTGGGAGGCGCCGGTGAAATTGAAGGCTGTCGGCGTGCGGAAGTCGACCGTGCCGCCGATGGCGTCGCCGTCCATATCGGCCGTGGAGGTCAGGTTGACGACGATGGTTTGCAGGCCCGACGGCGGCAGCAGGTGGAGCTGGACGCCGCGTGAATAGGGCATGCCCTGGGCGACGGTGACGCCGTTGATCATGTTGACATTGTATTCGCTGTTCATGCCGCGCAGGGACACGAACATGCCTTCGCCGCGCGACGCGCCGTCGGCGCCACCGAAATAGGAGGAGCCAGTCTGCATGACATTGACGCCGGGCAGGGTGCCCAGGGCTTCGGCGACATTGTGGACGGCGGTGTGGTCGAGATCTTCCTTGGACAGGGCGGTGATCGTATTGGTCGCCTTCATCTGGGCGGTGATCGCCTTGTCGCGGTTGGCGTAGATGACGACCACGGTCGACTTGTCGCCGCCTTCGTTGACTTCGGAGCTTGGGGCGGTGTCTTGTGCGGTGTCTTGGGCTTGGGCGTGAACGGCCATGCCGTAGCCGCCGATCAGCATCGCCGAGCCCAGAAGGGCCAGTTTGAATCTTGATGTCATAGTGCGTGTATTCCCCTTTTATATGGCCAAATGTGTTTTTTGACTGCGGGACACCCGATGAGGGTCCCATGAGTCAAAGACGCAAGGGCGGCGGGAACGCGCCAAGATTCATAAATAATTCATACTGGCCGGTCGGTGGATACCGGGTGGATCAAGGCCGGTTAAGGCTTAGCGGGTCCGTAGCGGCGCCAGGTGTTGCGGCCAGCCTGTTTCGCCGCATAGAGCGCCAGGTCGGCCGATTTGTAGAGGCTGTCCTGAGTATCGCCGTCCTCAGGGAAGATGGCGACGCCAATGCTCGGGCTGGTCTTGATTTCGTCCGACTTGAATTTGACGGCGGGCACGAAGCTGGCGACGATGCGTTCGCAGACGATATCGATGCTGGCCGGGTCGTGGGCCTCGACGAGGAGGATGGCGAATTCGTCGCCGCCCAGCCTGGCCACGGAGTCGCTGTCGCGCAGCACACTGCGCAGCAGATTGGCCGTCTCGATCAGCAGGGCGTCGCCGGCATCGTGGCCGAGCGTATCGTTGATCTGCTTGAAGCGGTCGAGATCGATCAGGAGCAGGGCGAAGCCGCGCTTTTCGCGCCGCGCCAGGGCCAGCAGTTTGCGGAAATCGTCGGTGAACATGCGGCGATTGGGCAGGCCGGTCAGGACGTCGAAATAGGCCATTTGTTCGAGCTGAAGCTGGCTCCGGACCAGTTCGGAGGTCCTTTGTTCGATCAGGGATTCGAGTTCGTGCTGGCGTCGGCGCAACAGGACGGTGCGGCCCTGGACGATGGCGAAGACGATGCCGAGGCCGGCGAGGGCGAGGAGCACTTTGAACCAGATCGTTTCGTGCCATACCGGCAGCACGCGGACGGCGAGGCTGAGTTCGTGCGAACTCCAGACGCCGTTGCGGTTGGAGCCACGCAGGTGCAGGACGTAGTCGCCGGCCGGCAGGTTGGTATAGGTGGCGGCCCGGTGGGCGGGATCGGCCTTGACCCAGTCCTTGTCGAAACCGTCGAGACGGTAGCTGTAGAGATTGCGTTCGGGCGCCGAATAGTCGAGGGCCGAAAATTCGACCGACAGGCTGTCGCCGGGCGGTACGGTCAGGGGCTCTCCGCCTTGGCTGCCGTTGAAGCGATTGGCCGGGATCGTCGCGCCGCCGACGCGAATATCCGTAATCACCACCGGCGGGTCATAGGTCCATTTGGTCAACTGGTTCGGCCGAACCACGGTCAGGCCACCGGAGCCGCCGAAGAGGATCTCCCCCTGGGGCGTCAGGGCGCCCGAGCCGACCCAAAAGTTATTGATCGCCAGGCCTTCGGCGCGGCCAACGGTTTGAATGGCGAAGGTGCCGGGATCGATCACGGCCAGGCCGTTGTCGGTGCTGGCCCAGATGCGGCCGGCGGGATCGGCGACCAGCTTGTCGACATTCATGTTCGGCAGGCCTTCATCGAGACCGAGACGGTGAAACTGCGGCCGGCCCTTGGCGTCCCGCCCGGTGAGGATATTGACCCCGCCGCCTGAACTGCCGACCCATAGCCGCCCGCGGCCGTCGATGAGGAGCGAGGCGATATAGCCGCCGGCCAGGCCGGTTGGATTTTCCGGTTCCGGCAGGATGGTCTCGGTCTTGCCGGAGACGGTATCCAGGCGGTTCAGGCCGTTTTCCGTGCCGATCCACAGGTATTTGTCGGGCGCCAGAGCCAATGTCCTGACGCGTTTGTCAGTCAGGGGAGCGATCGGAGCGGTGGATGGGGCGAGGGTGTAGGGATTAAAAGACCAAAGGCCGTCCTTGCCGCCCACCCACAACCGGTCTCCGTCGAGGAGCAGGGTCACGAGATGGCTGTCCGGGTCGTGGCCGAGGACATGGAGCCTGGTAAGACTGCCGCCGGCCCGGTCGGAACGGTACAGGCCCTGAGCGGTGGCGATGAAGACATTGCCATGAGAGTCTGGTGCAAAATCCCAGATATATTTCTGCGGCAGGGCGGTTTCGGGCCGCGCCGGGTCGGGGCGCAAATGGCCCGTGCGTACGCCCTGCGGATCGATGATGTCGAGGCCGGTGCGGGTGAGGCCAAGCCACACCGGGCCGTCCGGCATGGAATGAACCCCGAGAATACCGTCTTCAGACAGGCCATCCGGGCGGCTGGATTCCTCGAAAAGCGTCGACAGGGCCGATTGTTCGGGGGCATAGCGGCTGAGGCCGCGCCCGCTGCCGATCCACAGGATCCCCGAACGGTCGCGCAGGAGTGCCCAGACATCCTCATCCGGAAGGCTGCCCGGCAAGGTGGCGTCGTGCAGAATGCGATGGGTATGCAAGCTTGCGGTATCGATGACCACAATGCCCTGGCTGTAGGTGCCCAGCCAGATTTCGCCCGGGTGAACTTCGGCGATGGTATTGATGCCTTCGGTTTGCAGGATGCGGTTGTCCGCACGAGTTTCCTTGATGGGCTGGATAGCCCCGGTCCTCGGGTCGATCAGATAGGCGCCGTGGCGGATGGTGGCGACCCAGATTCTGCCGCTGCTGTCTTCGAACAGGGAGCGGATGGACGGGACGTCGCCATGAAGAGTCGGCAATGTTATCGCTTTGAAATCGCCGCTCGCGGCATTGCGACGGACCAGACCCTTGGCGGTGCCGACCCAGAGATTGCCCGACCGGTCGCGCATGACGGCGCCGATCTGGTTGTCGGGCAAGGCCGCGCCACCGGGGAGTTCGCGGCGGAGCTGGGTGATTTTTCCGCTTTTGCCGTCCAGGTGATCGAGCCCGTCTTCCGTGCCGATCCACAGGCCGCCGGCGCCATCGTCGGCCAGGCCGGCCACGGTCACATGGCTCAGGCCTCCCGGCCCGGCGGCATAGGTGACGAAGCGATCCTGGTCGGCATCGTAGCGCGCCAAGCCGCCAGTGCCTGTGCCGATCCACAGCGTGCCGGCCTTGTCGGTGAACAGGATGTGGATATCGTTGTCGGGCAAGCTGCCCGGGCGTTTCGCATCCGGTTTGTAGACGCGGAAGCGGTAGCCGTCCCAACGGGCTATGCCGTCCTGGGAACCTATCCAGATAAAGCCTTTGCCGTCCTGGGCGATCGTGGTCGGGGCGGAACTGTTGGGCAGGTCGTTGTCGCGCGCCACATGTTGAAAGGCGACGTCGGCGAGGCGGCTCCACCGATCGGCGTCATCCGCCCGTGCGGCCGTCGTGGAAAGGCAAATGAAGAGGCTGAGAAGGGCCGCGCGCACAATTTGGCCAGGGGGCAAGCGCAGGGTCTTCGAAGGTAAGTTTGGCCTCATTCAATGAACCCGGAAACACGTTCTACGCTTACAAAATCACGACCAGGTTACAACCAAGTCGCTAATATTTTGCACGTAATCAGTGTTAAGACGGGTTTACCCTGTTAAGGGCAGGGGGCGTTCAGGGCAGTTCGTCGTTATCGCAGCTGGCGTCGCCATGAAGCTGGCTGACCCAGACAGGCTGGATATAGCGGCCGCCGTTGTAAAAGCCGGGCGCGCAGCCTTCGGGGACGTCGGCGGTGCTGCCGTCGCCGCTGGTGGCGAAGGACAGGCCGACCGAAGTCGAGGTGCCGCCGCGCCGGCCATAGCCACCGTAATCGCCATAGCCGTAACCATGGTGGCCGTAGCCATAATGACCATAGCCGCCATAACCGCCGTAAAAGCGATTATTGCCGTAGTCGGTCTGACTGACGGCCACGCCCACGGTGGCATTGTCGCCGACGGGAATCAGGGCGGTGGCATAGACGCTGCTATAGCCGCCGGTGCCGATACTGGCGCCCATCGAGCCGTGAATCTTGCGCTTGCCGTTAGCGTCGTCGCCGGGCTGCATGGCGTAGTCGGAGCTTGGGTCCGAGTCACTGTGGCCGACGGACGGTGTGCCGGCCAGCCAGGCGAGGACCTGGGCCTGGGTGTTGACGGGTTTGGCGGCATCGGCCCGGGCCTTGGCGTCCGCCTTGGCCTTGGCCAGTTCCGCTTCCGTCGGCAGGCGTGTCGCGGCGGAATTGCTGACCACGACTTCATCGCCGTCCGCCGCATACGCCATGGGCGCCGCCACGGCTAGCGAGCCGGCCATCAAGGCGAGAAAAATACGAGACATAACCATGGGCACACCCTCCGACCGCGTCACATTGGACCCGGTCTGTAGCCGAATTATGGCCTGATTATAGCGCCGGTGCAAGGTCGCGACTCCGGCCTTGGCGCGGCCTGTTTCCATCGCCTGCCGCAAAGGTCCGGCACGGCAGCAAAACCGGCGGTTCGACCCGACAGAGCCATTCAGCTTACCCTTTAAAGACGGGCACGCTGCCGGGCGCGTTGGGGTCACTGGTGAGGCGGCTGCGCAGTTCGGCGATCCTGGCCTCGCCCTCGATGAGGGCTTCGGTGCTGGTGTGTACCGAATAGTAGCCGGTGACCAGGTCATGCGGATGGGGTACAGCCGAGGCGAGGACGAAAATCGTGTCTTCGCCCGGTGCGCCTTCCAGCTCGATGGTCCCGGTGCCGCGTTCGAAAATCGCCATTTCACCTGCCTCTACAGGATGAGCGCCGACGAGCCCGCCGTGGCTGACGGCCAGCCAGCCGACCTCATGGCCTTCGGGCGGAACATAGGACCAGCGTTGGCCGGCTTTCAGTGTCACCAGCAGATAGTTGACGCCGTCCGGGGCGCGGACCGGGCTGTGAACACCGTCATAGGCGCCGACGATCAGCCGAGCGGGGCCAACGGTCGGCATGTCCGCGGCCTCGATATACTGGCTGTCAACGGGGCCGTTTTCGAGCGCGGCCGGCAGGGCGATCCACAATTGGAAGCCTTTTACGTGCGATGATGTACCGGCCGACAGCTCCTTGCCGTGCCAGACACCGCCGCCGGCGCGCATCCATTCGACGCCGCCATAGCCGAGATAGCCCTGGCCCGACTGGGGATCATCGAAGCGGAAATTTCCTTCGGTGATGACCGTGATGGTAGCGATGCCGGAATGCGGATGCAGCGGCATGCTGCCGGCGAATTCGGCTGGTGCCGAGAACAGGTCGAGGAAGACGAAGGGCTTGAGCAGCTTGCCGAGGTCGCCGGGACTCATCAGGCGGACGATCCCGCCATGGCCGCGTCCGAAGGATTTGTGGACGATCTGGCGAGGTGCGACGATAGGGGTTTGAGCATTCATGATAACCTCCTGGGTTCCTCAGCAATATAGGGAGGAAGCGCCGGCCTGACAGTCCGTAAAAGGTTGAAGTCCGTCTTCAGGAAATTAGAAAAGCCGCATGGTCAGCAGCTGGGCCGGCGGCGCAAACCTCGCGGACACAGGCGCGCAGCCAGCGGTGGGCCGGGTCGGCGTCCATGCGCGGGTGCCAGAGCAGGGAGACGACGATCTCGGGCAAGGCGACGGGCAGGGGGAAGCTGTGCAGGCCGGTGCGCAAGGCGGTGGTATGGCGTTCAGGGACGCTGGCGATCAGGTCGGAGGCGCGGGCGAGCGCCACGGCGGTGGCGAAGCCGCTGACGATGGTGGCGATGTCTCTGTGCAGGCCGAGCGGCGCCAGGGCGTCGTCGATCGGGCCGTGGTCGAGCCCGCGGCGGGAGACGATGATGTGGCGGCCGGTCGCATAACGGGCGGGCGTGACATCGCCTTGGCTTAAGCTGTGGCCGGCGCGGACGACGCCGATATGGCGGTCGCGGAACAGGAACTGGGTGCGAATTTCGGGGCCGGTGGTGTCGTCGACGACGCCGGTTTCCAGGTCGACGCTGGCTTCGCGGAGGGCGGTGCTGTCCTTGTCGGGCTTCTGGACGAAGCGCAGGCGAACACTGGGGGCGTCCCGTGCGACGCGGGCCATCAGGTCGGGACCAAAGCTTTCGGCGAAGCCCTCACTGGTGCGCAGGGTGAAGGTGCGGACCAACTGGCCGAGGTCGAGTGTCTCGGCGGGGCGAAGGAGGGCTTGCGCCGCCTGGACCAGCGGGCCGGTTTGTTGGCGCAGTTCGATGGCGCGGGGTGTGGGCACAAGTCCGCGGCCGGCGCGGACCAGGAGAGGATCGCCGGTGGCCTCACGCAAACGGGCCAGGGTGCGGCTCATGGCTGACGGACTGAGGTGCAGGCGTTTGGCGGCGCGCGCCACGCTGCCTTCGGCCAGCAGGACGTCCAGGGTGACTAGCAGGTTGAGGTCGGGCGGTGGCATGCGCCCTCTTAGCACAGATGAGGCGTTTGGTGCAGGTAATTTGTGCAATCCGTGCGTCTTCCGCCATATCGGCCAAAGGGTTAGGGTTGGTGTGAGACGTGATAAGGAGATCCGATGACCGATGCTGTAAAACCGATAGCGGCGCGATGGGCGCTGGCGGGCCTGTCGCTTTCCATACTGATGCCGTCGCTCGACACCAGTATCGCCAATGCCGGCTTGCCCGCTCTGGCGGAGGCGTTCGGCGCTACGTTTCAGGCGGTGCAGTGGATCGTGCTGGCCTATCTCCTCGCCATCACAGCCCTGATCGTCAGTGTCGGGAGGCTGGGCGACATCGTGGGGCGGAGACGGCTGCTCCTGGGCGGCATCGCTGTGTTCAACCTGGCCTCGCTGGTGTGCGGTGCAGCGCCGGCCCTGTGGCTGTTGATCGCGGCGCGGGCGGCGCAGGGGCTGGGGGCGGCCGTCATGATGGCGCTCACCATGGCCGTGGTCGGCGAGATCGTGCCGAAAGGCAAGACCGGCAGCGCCATGGGCCTGCTGGGGACGATGTCGGCCATCGGCACGACGCTCGGGCCGTCCCTGGGCGGTTTGTTGATCGCCGGATCGGGTTGGCGGATGATCTTCCTGGTCAATGTGCCGATCGGGATTTTGAACCTGTACCTGGCGTGGCGCTATCTGCCGGCCGACCGCAAGTCAACGGATCGCGCGGGGTTCGATGGGATGGGTACGCTGTTGCTGGCCCTGACCCTGGCGGCCTATGCCCTGGCCATGACGATGGGGCGCGGTCATTTCGGCGCGCTCAATGGCGCCCTGATGGTGATGGCCGTTATCGGCGCCGGCCTGTTCGTGCGTGTTCAGGTGACGGCCGTGTCGCCCCTGGTCCAATGGACGATGTTTCGCACGCCGGGCTTGGGTGCCGGTTTGGCCATGAGCACGGTGGTGGCGACGGTCATCATGGCGACCCTGGTGGTCGGGCCCTTCTATCTGTCGCAGGCGCTTGGGCTGCCGGCGATCGTGGTCGGGTTCGTCCTGTCGGTGGGGCCTCTGGTCGCCGCCCTGACCGGTTGGCCGGCCGGGCGACTTGTCGACCGTTTCGGCGCGGGGCGTATGACTGTGATCGGGCTCGGCGGTATGGCGACGGGCGCGGTTGTGCTGGCCGTGATGCCGGCGGCGTTCGGTATGGCGGGCTATGTCGCACCGATTGCCGTCATGACCGCCGGTTACGCCTTGTTCCAGGCGGCCAATAATACGGCCATGATGACGAGTATCGGTCCGGATCATCGCGGGGTCATGTCGGGGATACTCAGCCTGTCGCGCAATCTCGGGCTCATCACCGGAGCGTCGTTTATGGGGGCGGTGTTCGCCATGGCCTCGGCGGCGAGCGATGTCGCGACGGCGCGACCCGAGGCCGTCACCGCGGGCATGCACGCGACCTTTGCCGTTGCCGCGGTCTTGATCGCCGGCGCGCTGGCGGTGGCGACTGGGCGGCAGGCCATGTCGGCAAAACCAATATGTGAAAACTGACCCATTGCCCGATACGACGCCTTGACGAGCGGAGGTGAGTCGCCTCATGTTCGGTGGCGAAATACCGAAGTCGGGACGGATGGGGATGGCGCTGGGCCTGGACAAGATTGAGGCTTTGGCGCCGGACCAGTCGTCGTTGGATGCGGCGAAGAAACTGCTCAAGGCCAATGGCTGGCCGACCCTCGCCGAAGATCAGGCTGGGCTGATCTGGGGCGAATGCCAGGGCTCGGGCGCCACGCCTTACCGAGTAGTGGTGGCCGAGGCCGATGCCGGTTACAAATGCTCGTGCCCCAGCCGCAAATTTCCCTGCAAGCATGCTCTGGCCCTGATGTGGATGCGCGCCGACGGCAAGGCGACATTTACCCCGGCGCCCGCGCCCGACTGGGTCAATGACTGGCTGAGCCGTCGGCGCGGTCCAGGTGTTGCCGCGCCGGTCGATGCCGCCAAACCGAAGGCGTCGCTAGCGGCCGTCAGCGACGAAGCCGAGGCGGCGCCGGATCCGAAGGCCGAGGCGCGGGCAGCGGCGGCCCGCGAACGCAACCGCTCAGACCGCGAAGCCGCGATTGCCGCCGGTTTGGACGACCTCGACACCTGGCTGTCCGACCAGGTCGACAAGGGGCTGGCCAGCTTCGCCAATAGCGCCGGGACCGCATGCCGGTTGATGGCCCAGCGGTTGGTCGACGCCAAGGCTTCGGGCCTGGCGACGCGGGTCGATGCGTTGCCGTCGCGGTTGTTCGCCTTGCCCGACATGGCGCGGCCGCAGGCGGCGGTCGAGGAATTGGGTGTGCTGCATCTGCTAGCGGAAGCCTATCGCCGCCAGGATAGTCTCACGGCGGACCTGCGCAGCGATGTGCGCCAGATGGTCGGCTGGTCGCTGACGCGGGAAGGGCTGCTGGCAGATGAGGCCGTGGAGCGTGTGACCGGAAGCTGGCGCGTGATAGCGACGGTGAGCGAAGTCCAGCCCGACCGGCTGCGCCGGCTCGAAACCTGGCTGTTCGGGGCTGGACAGTTAGGGTCTGGGCAGTTCGCCGTCTTGATCGACTATGTGCCGGTGGCGACGGGCGCGGCGTCGAGCGGCTATAGCGTTGGCGACCGCTTCGAGGCGGAACTGGCGTTTTATCCGTCGCCGTCGCCATTGCGAGCGCTGATCGTGCGGCAATTGAGCGGCGCGGTGGCCGATGGCGCTGTGTTGGATGTGGCGGCCGGGGACCTGAGCACGGCCTATGGCGTTTATGAACGGGCTTTGGCGGCACGGCCGTGGCTGGGCGTGTGGCCGCTGAGTTTTTCTGCGGCGCGCGTACGACGGCACGGCGAGACGCTTTACCTGTGCGACGGCGACCTGGCCCTGCCTCTGGTGGCGGAGCTGGCGACCGTGGCCCTGCCGTTGCTGCAGGTTGCGCCGTTCGGCGGTGTCGGGCTGTGGGACGGACGGGCGTTGAACCTGTGCTGGGCGGACACGGTCCTGGGGCGGTGGGCAGCATGATGCACGATCTGAAAAGCCGCGTTCTGCCGGCGCTGTTGTCGGGTACCGCGCGGCATCCGCTGGCCGGTGACGCCTTGGCGAGCTTGAGTCTGACCGGCCAGGCTCTGCGTTTCGAACGCCCGGTGGCGCCGCCGGCCTTTGCCGTCGAGCCGGTGATCAGAGATGAGCGCGTCATCGTGCCGGACCGTTTGCGGCGGCCATTGCAGCGTTTGTTGGCCGCCAAGCCGGGTATGGTCACGGGCCTGTTTCCCGCCGCGATCGCGCGGGCGATGCATGCCGGCCGGTGGCGGCCGCATCCGTTCGATCTGCCGAAACTGGACAGCCTGATCCGCAGTCATGGCGCATGGCTGGGTGCCGAGGCGATGGCGTTTGCGCAAAGGGATGCCGCGCCGGACCAGCAGGCCGGCTATTTCGAGCCCGACGCCATCGATGAAGCCAACTGGAGCCGGGCGCTGCCCGCCCAGCGGCAGGGCTTTATCGAGGCCGTTCGCCGCCGCGACGCAGCCGCCGGCAGGGCGTTGGTCGAAGCGGTATGGAGCGGAGAGAACGCCGATGTTCGCGTGCGCCTTTTGACGGCTTTGCGCGAAGGGTTGAGCGGGGAAGATACGGTGTTTTTGCAAGGCCTGGCCAAGGATCGCGCGCCGCGCGTGCGCGAACTGGCGCAAAGGCTGCTGGCGCGGCTGCCGGGTGCCGGGGGCGACGATCCGGCTCTGCACGCGGTGATGGAGCGCATCAAGAAGGGGCAGACGGGGCTGTTGAAAAAGCGGGCCACCCTGGCACTGGAATTGCCGGCGACGGTCGCTGCCCATGGCGCGCCGGTGTGGGTCAATGAGGCGTTCGGCGATATCGGTCTGGATGAATTGGCGGCGGCACTGGGTCTGACGATCGCGGACATGATCCGGGCGGCGGAAAAGGACGACAATCTGCTGCTGGCCTTCGTCATCATGGCCAGCCATGACAAGCGTTTCGATATGCTCGATATCGTGGTCGGACTATACTTGCCCGACGCCTGGGAGGTGCTGGCGCGGTCGAATTTCAGCGACGTCGGCACCCTGACGGCGGACGAGCGCGCCCGGTGGGCACAGATTCTGGTGCGGCCGCAAACCTGGGTCAAGGACGTGCCGCTGTGGGGCTTGGTTAAGCTCTATCAGTTACTGGACGGGCCGGCGCCGGCGGCCCTGATGCGCGATATCCTCAATTGCCGGCCGTGGCGGGCGCTTCTGACCGATCCGGACAAGCTGACCGGCGATATGGTCGACGTGCTGGCGGTCCTGTGCTCGACGGAGGCACGCGGGATCTTGCGCGCCCAACTGGCGGCGCTGGACGCGCCCAAGACGGCCAATGCCCTGTTATTTCTCGATATTGTCGATGCCTTGGAGGTCCCAAATGTCTAACTCGCAAATTCGCCACAGCGCCGAGGCGCTCTTTGCCGGTGAGCTGGCGGCCCTCAGCAAGGACGACGGCCTGGCGCGGCCGCACAATTGGCGCATGTCGCCCCAGGCGGTGGTGACCTACATATTGGGCGGCAAGGCCAAGGACGGCACGTCGATTTCGGCCAAATATGTCGGCAATCGCCGGCTGATCGAAACGGCGGTGGCGACGCTGGCGACCGACCGCGCCCTGTTGCTGCTGGGCCTGCCCGGCACGGCCAAGTCGTGGGTGTCCGAGCACCTGGCCGCCGCCATTTCCGGCTCGTCGCAGCGGCTGATCCAATGCACCGCCGGCACCGATGAAAACCAGGTCCGCTATGGCTGGAATTACGCCCTGCTCCTGGCCAAGGGGCCGTCGCGCGAGGCCCTGGTCAAGACGCCGCTGGTCCGCGCCATGGAGGAGGGGACCCTCCTGCGGCTGGAAGAACTCACGCGCATGGGATCGGACGTGCAGGATACGCTGATCACCGTGCTGTCGGAAAAGACCCTGCCGGTGCCGGAACTGGACATGGCGATCGAGGCGCAACGCGGTTTCAATATCATCGCCACGGCCAATAATCGCGACAAGGGTGTCAACGACCTGTCGTCGGCCCTGAAGCGCCGCTTCAATGTCGTCGTCCTGCCGTCGCCGGCGACGCTGGAGGAAGAAACCGGCATCGTCGTCAAGCGCGTCCAGGAAATCGGCGGCAACCTCAGCCTGCCGCCGATCAAGCCGGCCGACAAGGAACTGGCGCGCATCGTTACCCTGTTCCGCGAACTGCGCGACGGCAAGACACTGAACGGCAAGATCAAGCTGAAGACGTCGAGCGGGTCTTTGTCGACCGCCGAGGCGATTTCGGTCGGAGTCAGTGCCTGGGCCGAGGCGGCGCATTTCGGCAACGGCACGATCGACGCCCACAGCCTGGCGACCAATATCGTCGGCGCCGTCGTCAAGGACCCGGTCCAGGATACGGTGGCTTTGCAGGAATATCTCGAAAACGTCGTGCGCACGCGCGATGGCTGGAGCGATCTTTACAGCGCCATCCGCGAGGTCATCTAAGGTGGAGGCACGGGTCCATCTCTTCGGCATCCGCCACCACGGACCGGGATCGGCGGCGCTCCTCAGGGACGCGCTCGATGCCCTGGGTCCGGCATGCGTGCTGATCGAGGGACCGCCCGAGGCCGACGATCTGATCGCCTATGCCGGTTTGAGCGGCATGAAACCACCAGTCGCCCTGTTGTGCTATGCGCCTGACAATGCCCACGACGCTTTCTTCTCGCCGTTCGCCGAGTTCTCGCCGGAATGGCAGGCGATCCAGTGGGCTCTGGGCCGTCAACGTCCGGTGCGTTTTATCGACTGGCCGGCGGCGGTGTCCCTGGCCGACCGGTTCGCGCCGGCTGAGGGCGAAGACGCGGCGCCTGTCCAGCGCGCCGATCCGCTCGAACTGCTGGCCGAGGCCGCCGGTTTCGGCGATGGCGAGGCGTTCTGGAACACCCTGGTCGAACATCACGGCGGCACCCAGTCGGCATTGCAGGTATTTGCCGCCATCGAGCACGCCATGACCGAGGCACGGGCCGTGCAATACGACATGGAGGGCATGAGCGAGGGCGAAAAACTGCGCGAGGCGCGGCGCGAAGCCTTTATGCGCCTTGCCATCCGCCAGGCCTTGAAGGAGACCGAAGGTGATATCGCCGTCGTGGTCGGGGCGTGGCACGTCAGCGCGCTAAGTGTCAAGGTCAGCGCAGCAGACGACAAGGCCGTGGTCAAGGATCTGCCGCGGATGAAGGTCGAGACGACCTGGGTGCCATGGACCGACAGCCGGCTGAGCCGCGCATCGGGGTATGGGGCCGGCGTCATTTCGCCGGGCTGGTACCGCCACCTGTGGTCGTTGTATTCGGAAGGGGGCGAGCGGAATGTTGAGACCTTCGCCGCCATGTGGCAGGCGAAGACGGCCGCGATCCTGCGCGCCGAAGGCTTCGGCGTTTCAACTGCCTCGGCTATCGAAGGCGCACGGCTGGCCCTGGGTCTGAGCGCTCTGCGCGGTTTGAGTGTGCCGGGCCTCAGCGAGATGCGCGACGCCTCGCTGTCGGCCTTGTGTTACGGCAATGAGGTGGCGCTGGGCCTGATCGAGAGCAAGCTGTTTATCGGCGAGCGCGTCGGCGAGATCGATGAGACGGTGCCGCAAATGCCGTTGGCGCGCGATCTGGTGCTGTGGCAGAAAAAGACTCGTCTCAAGCCCGAGGACATCCAGACCGAGGTCCGCCTCGATCTGCGCAGCGAGGCCGGGTTGCTGAAGTCGACCCTGCTGCATCGCCTGATCCTGATCGGCGTGCCGTGGGGACGGCTGATCGATGCCGAGGCCGGGCGCGGCACTTTCCGCGAAATCTGGCTGCTGCACTGGACGCCCGGCCTGTCGGTGTCCTTGGCCGAGGCCTTGGTTTACGGTGTCACGATCGAACAGGCCGCAGCCAACATGGCCGTCGATCATGCCGGCAAGACGACGTCAATTTCCGAACTGGCCGGCCTGATCCGCCAGACCCTGGTTGCCGACCTGGAAGAGGCCGCCACCTTGTGCATCGCGCGTTTGCAGGCGGCGGCGGTGCAGACCAGCGATATCACCGACCTGATGCAGGCGGTGACGCCTTTGGTACAGATACTGCGTTACGGCACGGCGCGCAAATTGCCGGAAGAGGCATTGCGCGCCCTGGTTACCGCCCTGTGCGTCGAGATCAATGCCGGTGTCCGTACCGGCTCGCATCAGTTGGATGACGAGGCCACGGCGGCGCGGCTGAATGCCACGCGTGCCTATGACGAGGCGGTTGGGCTTGTCGGCGGTGGCGAGCTGGTGGAGGAATGGCGCCGGCAACTGGCCCTGATGGTCGACGACGATCAGGTGGTGCAGGCGATTGCCGGTCTGTCCTTGCGGCGCTTGCACGATGCCCGTTCATGGCAGGCGGACGCCGTGGCGGCGGCGTTTTCGCGCCATATCGCGGGCCAGCCGCCGGCCAGGGCGGGAGCTTTTCTCGAGGCCTTTTTGGGCGGCGCTTCCGAGGTTATCCTGCAGGACAGGCCTTTGCTGGACCTGATCGATGCCTGGCTGAGCGAGCTGTCGGAAGACGATTTTATCGACAGCTTGCCGATCCTGCGGCGGAGTTTTTCCGGTTTCGACTCCACATCGAAGCGGCGGTTGCTGAGCCTGATCATCCAGGGGCGCCAGGCCACGGGCACGGCGGCGCCTGTGTTGGGTGGCGACAATCCGGCGTTTGAGCGCGCCTTGCCATTGTTGCGGCAGATTTTGGGGATGGCCGATGGATGAGGATGTGGAACGCCGCCGGCGCTGGAAGCTGGCGCTCGGTGACGACGATCAGGGCGAACTCAGCGCTCGCGACCAGCGGCTCGACCGGGCATTGACGGCGCTTTACGGCGAGCAGCCCAAGGGACGCGGCGGTTTGGGGGCTTCGTCGCCCAAGGTGTCGCGGTGGCTCGGCGATATTCGCGAATTCTTTCCGGCGCCGGTGGTTCAGGTGATCCAGAAGGACGCCTTCGAGCGTCTCAATCTGAAAGCGCTGATGCTGGAACCGGAGTTCCTGGCGACGCTCGAGGCCGATGTCCACCTGGTTGCCGACCTGATGAGCCTGCGCGGCGCCATTCCGGAAAAGAGCAAGGAAACCGCGCGCATGGTGGTGCGCAAGGTCGTCGACGAGTTGCTGAAACGGTTGGAGCACAAGACGGTGGAGACCCTGCGCGGGGCGCTCAACCGCTCGCAACGGACACGGCGGCCGCGCCACAGCGATATCGACTGGGCGCGGACGATCGGCGCCAATCTGCGCCATTACCAGGCCGAGTTCAAAACCATCGTGCCGGAAACCCTGATCGGCTATGCGCGCAAGAGCAAGACGCGCGCCGATCTCGACCATGTCATGCTGTGCGTCGATCAGTCGGGCTCGATGGCGTCGTCGGTGGTCTACGCTTCGATCTTCGGCGCGGTGATGGCGTCGCTGCCCGTACTGTCGACGCAACTGATTTGTTTCGATACGGCGGTCATTGACCTCACCGAACAACTGGCCGATCCCGTCGAGGTCCTGTTCGGCATACAGTTGGGCGGCGGCACCGATATCAATTCGGCGCTAGCCTATTGTGAGGGCAGGATCGAATATCCCGCCAAGACGCACCTGCTGCTGATCAGCGACCTGTACGAAGGCGGCAACGCCAAATCCATGCTGGCGCGCGTAGCGGCGATCAAGCAGTCGGGCGTCAATGTCATCGTATTGCTGGCCCTGTCGGATGACGGCAGGCCGGGTTACGATTCCAACCATGCCGGACTGATCGCCGCCATGGACTGCCCGGTGTTCGCCTGCACGCCGGACCAGTTCCCCGACCTGATGGCGACGGCCTTGACCCGGCAGGATATCCAGCAATGGGCAGCCGCCAACGATATCGCCACCATCCGTGGTGTTACATAGGTTTGAAGCGGTCCTGGAAGGCGGCGCTGATCGGAACGGTTTCAGCCGTGCCGTGCAGCAGAATTTTCAGGCGGCCGTCTTCGTCGCGCTTGATCGAGCGGATAGCCGAGACGCGGACGATGGCGCTTCGGTGGACCTGCCAGAAGAGTTCGGGATCGAGCTGGCCAATGAGGTCCTTGAGCGGGGTGCGGATGTGGGCCGAGCCGGAGGCCGTCAGGACGCAGGTATATTTGTCCTCGGAACGGAAGGACAGGACGTCGTCGACCGCGATCATGCGGATCGAGTCGCCGGCGCTCGCCGAGATCCAGCTCATGCGGCGTTGGTCGGGCGTGGTCAGGCGGGCTTGCAGGGCCGTTAAAAGCGCGGAGGCGTCGGCGGGGTGGCCCTGGGTCAGGCGTTTGCGCAGGCGTGCCAGGGTGGTTTCCAGGCGGTCGCGGCGCACCGGCTTGAGCAGATAGTCGACGGCGCCGTTTTCAAAGGCCAACAGGGCGAATTCTTCATAGGCGGTGATCAGCACGACATGGGCGCCGGCGGCGGCGCGGGCGACTTCCAGGCCGCTGACACCCGGCATGCGGATGTCGAGAAAGGCGATATCGGGGTGCAGGTCGTGGATGGCTTCCATGGCAGCGAGGCCGTCGGCGCATTCGGCAACGATGTCGAGTTCCGGCCACAGGATGGCCAGCAGGCCACGCAGTTCCTGGCGCTGGACGGTTTCGTCTTCGGCGATGAGGGCGCGGGGGCGGGTCATGCCGCGGCCATGACGATGACGGCGCGGGTGCCGCCTTCGGCGCGGCTGGTTATGTCGAGGGCGGCCGTGTCGCCGAAACGGTTGCGCAACTGGGCGCGGACATTGGCGAGGCCGAGGCCATGGCTTGGCCCTGGCGACAGGCCAGCGCCATCGTCTTCGACAGCGACTTCCAGGCGGTTGTTGTCATCCAGGCGGGCGCGGATGGCGATGGTGCCGGGGCCGGGCTTGGGCTCGATGCCGTGCTTGACGGCGTTTTCGACCAGCGAAATCAGGATGAGCGGCGGAAAGGCGTGGGCGCGGACGGCATCGTCGGCGTCGATGACAACGCTTAGGCGTCCGTCCATGCGGATATTCATCAGGTCAAGATAGCGGGCGCAGATATCGATCTGTTTGCCGAGCGTTGCGTCTTCAAGCGTCGAGTCGCGCATGGCGGGCAGGGTGGAGCGCAGATAGTCGGCCATGGCGTCGATGGTGGCGGCCGCGCGCGCGGGATCGGTCGGGATGAGCGAGCGGACCGAGGCCAGGGTGTTGAACAGGAAGTGGGGCTCGACCTGGGCCTGGAGGACGGCCAGGCGCATGTCGGCAGCGTCGCGGGCGGTGCGCAGGGTCTCCAACTCGCGGCGCGCGGCATGGGCGGCAAGGCGGCGGCGCTCGGTGAAATAGTGCACGGCCGAAAAGCCGCCGGCGACGAAGATGATAACGAGCGTGCCGCCGTCGAGGCTGAGGCGCATCAGGTTGGAGATGGCGAGGAACAGCCACGGCACGGGCGGATGCATGGCTTGGTCGTTGAAGCGCATCATCAGCGCCGAATGATAGCGACCGACCCAGTCGTCTGCGGCCAGGGCGACGGCGATACCCACCACGATGGCCACGACCACCAGGATGCGCTCAGTGATGACGGGCAGGCCGAGATAGCGCACGCCCGTCGCCAGCAATGGGCCGGTGCTGACCATGACGAGGCCGGCCAGGCTGCCGCGCAAGGTGAGGGGGAGCCAGTCTCCCCAGGCATTCATGCCGGCGGCGTGCCAGGTGCCGTACATCATGCCGTAGATCAGCCCGATTGGCCAGAAGACGCGACCGCGGCGCAACCACCACGACCAGCTGAAGGTGGGGAAGGCGTCGTGGCCGGGCCAGTGGCCCCCGCCGGCGATCGCGGCGTCCTGCGGCAAGGGCTGATCGAGTGTGCGTCGGTCGGTCTGAGTCATAGGTCATCATAGCCGTTTAATGGCGGCATTTCACCCCCGTCCATCGGCGCGAAAGCTGGCTTCATCCGCGAAAGGGCGGGTTTCGTCGCATGGCGTCTTTGGGGTCCAAAGTCCGGCCTATGATTGGGTCATCACATCAAGGAGGCCGAGATGAAAAAACGACTGATAACGGGCTTTGCAGCCGCGCTGATCATGGGCGCCATGACGTGCGATGCCCGGGCGGCGCAGGCCGACATGCTGGTGACGCCGCAATGGTTGTCGGCGCATTTGGGCGATCCGGATCTTGTGGTCCTGCATGTCGGCGACAAGGGCGATTACGGCGCCCACCATATCCCCGGCGCGCGCTATGTCGATCTGATGGATATCGCGGTAGAGCGCGATGGATTGAGCATGCAATTGCCGACGGCGGCCGAGTTAAAGCAGCAATTGCAGGCCCTGGGCATTTCCGACCGGTCGCGTATCGTCGTCTATTACGGCAAGGATTGGATATCGCCGGCGACGCGCGTCGTCTTCACGCTTTATGCTGCCGGCCTGGGCGACAGGGTGTCGCTGCTCGACGGCGGCATGAGCCGGTGGCAGCACCATGGCGGCGCCATCAGCGATAAAAAAGTGCCCGCTGCGACCGGTGTTCTGTCGGACCTGCATCTGCAGCCGGTCATCGTCGACGCCAATTTCGTCAAGGGGCATATGAACGCGCCCGGCTATGACATTATCGACGCCCGCGCCCAGGTTTATTATGATGGCGTGCAAGCCGGCGGCGCCATGTGGCATCAGCGCAAGGGCCATATCCCGGGCGCCAAGAGCATCCCCTTTACCAGCTTCACGCGCGATGATTTGACGCAAAAGACGGCGGACGAGACCCGGGCGATCTTTGCCGCGGCGGGCGTCAAGCCGGGCGATCATCTGATCGTCTATTGCCATGTCGGCCAGCAGGCGACCGCGGTGCTGTTCGCGGCGCGCGAGGTCGGTATCGATGCCGTGCTTTACGACGGCTCGTTCGAGGACTGGTCGTTGCATGACGGGGCAGTGTCATCGGGGGAGGGGCGGTGATGCGGCCCTATCTCAACCCCTATGTCGCCGGTGTCGGCCTGGGTTTGGTCCTGCTGGTTTGTTTTGTTGTGACGGGCCAGGGACTGGGCGCTTCCGGCGCCTTTGGCGAGGCGGCCAGCGCCACGATCTCAGCCGTCGCGCCGAAGCAGGCCACCGCCAATGCCTATGTCCAGAGCTACGTCCAGGGCGGAGCGCCATGGATCGTTTTCGAGGTCCTGGGGATTGTCGTGGGGGGCGCCCTATCGGCGGTCCTGGCCGGCCGCTTCAAGGTCGAAATCGTCCGCGGGCCGGCAACGGGCGTGACGCCACGATTGCTGGCTGCGGTGGCCGGCGGGGTGTTGATGGGCGTGGGCGCCGTGCTGGCGCGCGGTTGCACCAGCGGCCAGGCGCTCAGCGGCGGGGCGATGCTCAGCGCGGGAAGCTGGGCCTTTATGCTGGCTGTGTTTGTGGCCGGTTACGGCGTGGCGCCCCTGTTTAAAAGGCTATGGTCATGATGGCTTCTTCTCTAATAGTCGCTGCAGCGATCGGCGTCGCCTTCGGGGCCTGTCTCGAACAGGCCGGGCTCGGCGATGCACGCAAGCTGGCCGGCCAGTTCTATCTGCGCGACTTTACGGTTGTGAAGGTGATGTTCAGCGCCATTGTCATCGCCATGCTGGGGACCTTCTGGCTGGGGCGGCTGGGTTTTATCGACCTGGCGGCGATCTATGTGCCGGAGACGTTTTTGGCGCCTCAGATCGTGGGCGGGCTTCTCTTCGGGCTTGGCTTTGTCCTGAGCGGATTGTGTCCGGGCACGTCGTGCGTTGCCGCCGCCAGCGGCCGCGTTGATGGTTTGGCGACCGTGACGGGACTGTTCACTGGTGTGCTACTGACAGGGCTGGCCTTTCCGCTGATCGGCGGTTTTTATGGCAGCACGGCTTTGGGCGTGCTCACCCTGCCGCGGCTGACGGGCCTGCCCTATGGCGTCGTCGTGACCGGCATCGTGGTCGTCGGCGTGGCGGCTTTTTACGGCATCGAACGTTTCGAGAGGCGGTCATGAGTGTTACACGTCGCCTGGGCGCCGGCGCCCTCGTGCTCGGCATGGCCGCCGGTTTCGCCGGCAGCCCCTATCGCGCTGCGCGCGGCCGTATCGACATCGAGCAGACCGTGCGGACAATTCTGGACGGTGGCGATCATGTCAGCGCGCTGCAAATGGCCGGCTGGATCAAGGACCGCAAGCCCGGTTTGCGTGTCATCGATGTCCGCTCGCCGGCCGAGTTCGCGCAATATGCCATTCCGACGGCGGAAAACCTGCCGCTCGAGGCCCTGATGCACGCCAGTTTCGCGCCGCATGAGACCGTCGTCCTCTATTCCGAAGGCGGGGCGCATGCCGGCCAGGCGTGGATGTTGCTGCGGGCCATCGGTGTCAGCAATGCCTGGTTTATCGCGGGTGGCCTGGCCGACTGGGATGATGAAGTCATGGCGCCGGTGGTTGTGCCGGGCACGCAGGCGGAGGCGACTTCGGAGATCAGTCGCTATTTCGGCGGCGCGCCTTCGGTTGGCGATAGTGCGTCGTCTTCGGGCGCTCCGCTTGTGCGGAGGCGCGGATGTTAGACGGAGCCCTACGACGGCCGGTGGTCGATTTTGATGCCTTGCGGGCAGTGGAGTTTTCGCGCCTCGACGAGCAAGGCCTGGCCTATCTCGATTTTGCCGCCAGTGCGCTTTATGGCGCGTCACAGGTCGCGGATTATGCCCGGCGCTTGACGCGCGGCGTCTACGGCAATCCGCATTCCGAGCACGCGCCGTCACAAGCCAGTGCGCGGGAGTTGGAGCGGGCGAGGGCGGCGGCGCTGGCTTTTTTCGACGCCGACCCTGCCGTCTATGAGCTGTGTTTTACCGCCAATACCAGCGCGGCCTTGAAACTGGTGGCGGAAAGCTATCGCTTCAGTCCGGGGCGGGGCCTGGTTCTGGCGGCCGACAATCATAACTCGGTCAACGGCATGCGTGAATACGCCAGGGTCGCGGCCGCGCCAGTCCATATCCTGCCGCTGAACGACGAGATGCGGCTGGATAGCGCGGATGAGCGTATGAGCCAAAGTGCCGTACGCATGGGCGGCGGGCTGCTGGCCTTTCCGGTGCAGTCGAATTTCTCAGGTGTCCGGCACGATCTCGGCTCGGTTCGGACGGCGCAGGATCTGGGTTTCGATGTGCTGCTGGATGCCGCCGCGGTCGGAGCGGCCGGCGGGGTCAGCCTGCGCGAACATCCGGCGGACTTCCTCGCCTTTTCGTTTTACAAGCTGTTTGGCTTGCCGACCGGGATGGGGGCGTTGATCGTCAAACGTACCGCCCTGGCGCGGTTGCGACGGCCGTGGTTCGCCGGCGGGACGGTCGATTTCGTCTCGGTCGAGCACGATCGCCATCAATTGACGCGCGGGCATGCCGGTTTCGAGGACGGCACACCGAACTTTCTCAATGCCGGCGCGGTGGTCAACGGTTTCGACTTTTTGGCGGGGATCGATCGCTGGGAAATAGCGGCGCGACTCCATGGCTTGACGGCCTATTTTCTCGAGCGCGCCAGATCCTTGCACCATCGTGACGGCTCGCCGCTGGTGCGCCTGTATGGGCCGCAGGATATGGTAGATCGCGGTGGTACGGTCGCTTTCAATCTTTTAGCGCGTACCGGCGCGGCGATTCCGTTTGCGGCTGTCGAACGCCACGCCCATGGGCGAGGCGTGGCGATCCGGGGCGGGTGTTTCTGCAATCCAGGCGCGGCGGAAGCGGCGTTTGGTTTCGCAAGGCTCGGTGTCATCGCCTGCCTCGATCGCTTGCGCAATGACTTCAGCGTCCCGGCCTTTCAGGCCTGTGTGGGCGCCGAGCATGCGGTGGGCGCGTTGCGATTATCGGTCGGGTTGCCGACCCATATCCGCGACCTTGACCGCGCCCTCGCTGTGATGAAGTCATTTGCCGATAGCGACCTTAGGCCGGCAGACGCAGGCGCGCCTTGACGTCCAGTTGCGGTTTGGCGCGGAAGGTGACCTTGCGCATCAGTTCGCGGGCAGGGCGTTCGACGGCGTGGTGCATGACCATGGCGGCAGGAATAACGCCGAGATAGAGGGCCAGCCACAGCGGCAGGGGCATGGCCTCCGGGTTGATATGCAACACCTTTTGCAGGCCTTCGACGAAGACCAGTTGCCACGGAATACAGATCATATAGACGGCGAAACTGACCTCGCCAAGATAGACGAACACCTTGTGCGCCAGGAACTTCGAGCCGGAGCTCGACAGCGAGGCGAGGCCGAAGATCAGGCCACCGCAGGCAGCGACGCTGACAAAGTCGGGCAGGCCGAAGGTCGTTGCGGTCACCAGGCCGGCGACGGAGGCAGCCGTCGTCAGCCAGGGGCCCAGGCGACCGGTCATTACCCGGGCGTTCCACGCCAGCCAGACGGTGCAGCCGAGGGCAAAACACGGGACGATACGCAGGGCGCCCCACAGGATGGTGGCGCGGGTCAGCGGGAAGCCGGCGACAGCCTCGAAACCGATATAGAGTGCAACCAGCAGGCCGAGCGCCAGGCCGACGGCCAGGCGCGGACGGTTCCACAGGCGGCAGGCGATATAGGCAAAGGCGGGGAAGGTGAGATAGGCGAACCATTCGGCCGAGATCGACCACGACGGATGGTTCCAGCCGCCGCCCTGGCCGAGGCCCCAGGCTTGGGTCAGGGTGATTTGGGCGGGCAGGGACGACCAGACGATCAGCTTGTCGCCGGCATTGATGCCGATCACGGCGAGGGCGCCGATGAGCAAGGCCAGGCCGGCCAGGATGGCGATATGCAGCGGATAGATCCGCGCCAGTCGCGCCCAGATGAATTCACGATAGCTGTAGCCGCCGTCCTTGAAGCGTTCGAGATAGACGTGGCAGAGGATGAAACCCGACAGGACGAAAAACAGCTCGACCCCGAGATAGCCCTTGGCGACGAAGGCCGGCATGGGGCTGCCGAGATTTTCCCAAAAATGGAAAGCGACGACCCACATGGCGGCGAAAAAACGCATCGAGGTCAGGGATTTGAGATTTTGCGGCATGGTGTGTTTCAGTTTGATATACAAAAGGGCGAGTAAGGTTCTCTGAACAGGCGAAATGCAACATTCGCGCCGACAGTTGGCCCTTGCCAAAACGAAGCCGGACTTGTCTTGTGACGTCCCGCCAAGGAAAAGTCCTTCATGAGCCTGCTCGAAATCGTGGCCAATCTACTGACCATCGCCAGCGTGCTGCTGACGGTGCATCTGAAAAAGAGCCTCTACCCGGTCGGCATCGTCGCGACCGCCTTGTTCTTCTTCGTTTTCTGGAACGCCAAACTCTATGCCAGCGCCGGATTGCAGGTCTATTTCACCCTGGTCCAGTTCTATGGCTGGTGGTTCTGGTGGCGGGGCGATAAGGGCAAGGCGCCGGCCATAGGCAACTGGTCGTGGGGCACGGTGGGCCAGTTCAGCCTGCTGGCCGCGGCCTTTACCGCGGCGGTATCGTTCGCGCTTTATCGTTTTACCGACGCCAAAACCCCGGTCGGCGATACGGCCATACTGGCGCTCAGCGTGCTGGCGCAATTCCTGCTCGACCGCAAACAGATGAAAAACTGGATCGTTTGGGGCGCCGTCGATATCATTTCGATCTATGTCTATGCCGGCCAGAAGCTGTGGCTGACGGCCGGGCTCTATGCCATCCTGCTGCTCAATGTCTTTTATGGTTGGCACGTCTGGCGCAAGGCCAGATTAGGTGAGGCGGCGTCGTGACGCTCAAACCTGACAACGGGTTCCTGCTCGGCAAGTTTATGCCGCCGCACAATGGCCATGCCTTTCTGTGCGACTTTGCCCGCGCCTCTTGCCGGCATCTGACGATCCTGGTGTGCTCGCTGCCGGGTGATCCTATCCCTGGCGAACAGCGCTTTCACTGGATGCGCGAGATGTATCCCGATTGCCGGGTCTTGTGGTGTCATGAGGTCCTGCCGCAGGAACCTGCCGATCATCCCGATTTCTGGGCGATCTGGCGCGACGTCGTGGCGCGCTATGCCGGCCGTCCGGACGTTGTTTTCGCTTCCGAAAGTTACGGGCTGCGTTTGGCCACTGAGACCGGCGCGGTGTTCGTGCCCGTTGACGTGGCGCGGTCGGCGGTGCCGGTATCGGCGACGAAAATCCGCGCCGATCCGTTCGCCCATTGGCGCTTTATCCCGAATGAAGTGCGGCCGTATTTCGTCAAACGGGTCTGTGTCTTCGGGCCGGAATCGACCGGCAAGTCGACCCTGGCGGCGCATCTGGCCGCACGCTTCGACACGGTCTGGGTACCGGAATATGCCAGGCTGTATACGGAGATATTCGGGACCAGGGTCGCTGCTGACGATCTCCTCCGAATCGTCCAGGGCCAGATGGCGAGCGTCACGGCGGCCAAACGCCAGGCCAACCGCATCCTTATCGAAGACACGGACGCCATCCTGACCGCAGTATGGTCGGACATGTTGCTTGGCGGGCGGAGGCATGACATCGAAGAGGTCGCCGATCCCGCCGATCTCTATCTGCTGTGCGACGTCGATGTGGCGTGGGCCGACGACGGCACGCGCTATTTTCCAGGTGACGAAGATCGCCGGCGCTTTTTCGCTCTGTGCCAGGCTGAACTGACGCGCCGCGGCTTGACCTATGCGGTGATCGGTGGCGACTGGGCGCTACGGGAGCGGGCGGCTGAAGCGGCGATTCGTGAGGCCTTCCCGGGAGTTGGGGGCAAGGCATGAAACTTTCTGCAATCGTGATCAGCGCCGGGTTGGCGGCGGCAACCGGCGGAGCGATAGCCGAGCCATCGGATACACCCCCTGCGGATGCCGTCACTGTCGTGGTGACGGCGCGCAAACGTCAGGAGGCGTTGGTCCTGGTCCCGCAAAGCGTCACGGCCTTTCCCGGGCAGACCCTGCGCGAGCTCAATATCACCGACTTTACCGGTTTTGCCACCAAGACGCCCAATCTGGCCCTGGCCTACGGCAACGGCGCGACAGCCATCGGCGATGCCCGCACGATGGCCATCCGCGGCGTATCGGGCGCCGGCACGACGGCCGTCTATATCGACCAGACGCCTGTGCCGGATTCGATCGATCCTCGCGTCGTCGACGCCGATCATATCGAGGTCCTCAAAGGGCCGCAGGGGACGCTGTACGGCGAAGGCTCGATGGGCGGCAATGTCAGGATCGTCACCAACGCGCCCTCGCTGAAGTCCGGGTCGCTCGATCTCATGGCCGAGGCGGGTGTGACCTCGCATGGCAGCAGTGCGAATGGCGGGCTGTCCCTGATCGGCAATATCGTGGCCGTGCCCGACAGGATCGCCGTGCGCATGGTGGTTTTCGCTGATCACGATGCGGGCTATCTGTCGCGGATATATCCCGGCTCGTCCGGTGCCCCGGTCGTTGGCGGCGATCAGGCAGCGCAATCGAGCTATGGCGGCTCCGTCACCGGCCTGTTCCGCCTTAGCGACCGTCTTGACCTGACCTTGCGCGTGATGGGCCAGCGTCAGGACGACCTGGGTTTTCCGGCGGCGTTTGCGCCCTTGCCAGGCTTCCGGCCGCGCTACAGCCTGCCGCGCGCTTTCGACATCCAGCCTAAAGTCCGGGATCAATGGCTGCTGCCGACCATTGACCTGCGTTATCGCGGTGAGGGCTGGGAGATCGATTCGACGACCAGCTATTTTCAGCGCGAGATCCGTGAAGTCGAGTATTCGACCACCGGCACGGCGCAGTTTCTCGACTACATCGCGACACCTTTGGCGTCCCAACCCTATGTCTGGCGCGGCCGGCGCAGCCGCAGCCAGGTGTCGCACGAGACCCGCCTGTCGTTCGGCGACGATGCGCATTTACGCGGCGTGCTGGGGGCCTTTTATTCCAGGGGACGCGACGATTTCGTCATCTCGCCGATTTCGGGGACAGGCCTGCAAGCGGGCGGCTTCTGGCCCAACGACCTGTTGTGGCTGTCGGATATTCGTGAAACGCAAGCGAATGCGGCCTTGTTCGGCGAGCTCTATTATCCGGTCCTGCCGCGCCTGACCCTTACTCTCGGCGCTCGGCAATATTGGCTGCGCCAGACCTATCATATCATGGCCGATGGCTATCTCGACGGCGGGTTGACCGACAATCCGCCCGGCAGCAATCGCGAGAGCGGCATGAGTCCCAAGGCGGCTCTATCCTTTCAAGCCGACGCCGCGACCCAGGTCTATATTTCGGCCGGCAAGGGGTTTCGCGCCGGCGGTTCGGGCCAGGCGGTGATTCCGCAGTGCGACGCATCGCTGGCGGAAATTGGCCTCAGCGCCGACGCTGCGCAGCGGTACAGTCCCGACACGGTGTGGAGCTACGAGGTCGGCGCCAAGCATCAGTTGACGGCTCGTGGTCTGCTGATGACGGCCGCGCTTTATCATCTCGACTGGGACCGCATCCAGCAGAGCGTTTTTCTTCCCAGTTGCGCCTTTATCATCACCACCAATGCCGGGGCGGCGGCGGCGGACGGCGGTGAATTCGAATTGGCCGGACAGGTGACGCCGCGGCTTAATATTCGCTTTGGTCTCGGCTATGAAAATGCCCGGATCACCAAGGCGGGGGCTTCGGGCCAGGCGGTGGGATCGCGAGTCTACCAGACGCCGCGGTGGACCGTGACGACGGCGGGCTATTACCGGTGGCCATTGCGCCATGGTGCTTCGGGTTTTATCGGCGCCGACGCAAGCTATATCGGCGATAGCATTTCCAACAACAGCGGCGGAGGATTGGCCCTGGTGCGGCCGGCCTATGGGTTGATCAATGCCCGTTTTGGTGTGGACTGGGGACACAATGAAGTGTCGTTGAATATCGGCAATTTGACCGATACGAAGGCGAACCTCGGTGACCTCGGTTATCTCGGCTATGCTCAGCACGACGTCAATTCACCGGATATGCCGGTGCCGCAGGTCGCGGTGTTACGGCCTTTGTCGATGATGATTCAGGTCCGTCGCCAGTATTGACTGCATTGCGTCCTGGCGGAAGTCAGGACGCCGTCATGATTTTCAGGTTTTGGCGGGCGCTATCGCTGCTCCGATCGGCGGCCTTTTTCATCAGCTCCATGGCCTTTTGGCGGTCCTGTTTGACACCTTCGCCATTGTAATAAAGGGTGGCGAGGTTGACCAGGGCGCTTTGATTGCCCTTGTCGGCGGCCTTTTGGTAATATTCGGCGGCCTTGGCGGCGTCCTTGGGGACGCCGAAACCCTGATCGTAGATGACGCCCAGATTATAGAGAGCGGTGTCGTAGCCCTTGTCGCCGGCGAGTTGATAATAGTGCAGGGCTCTGGCGTAGTCGCGGGGGACGCCCTTGCCGTCCAGGTACAGGTTGCCAAGATTGGTTTGGGCGGCGGCTGCCTGTTCATCATTGCCGATGCCCTGGTCCAGGGCCCGGGTATAGAGTTCGGCGGCTTTTTTTGGATCGGGCACGACGCCGAAACCGAAGTCATATTGCTCCGCCAGGTGGGCGGTCCCCAGGGCGTCGTTCTGGTCGGAAGCCTTTTGGAACAGGGCGGTCGCCTTGGCGTTGTCGACCTTGACGGTTTCGCCGTTGCGATAAATCATGCCGAGATTGACCTGGGCCGTCTTGTTGCCCTTGTCCGCCGCGGCCTGATAAAGCTCGATGGCCTTGGCGATGTCTTTCGGCCGGGTCCGGCCGTCGTGATAGTCCTGCGCCAGATAGGCCATGCCGTTCGGGGTCAGGCGGTCGGCATAATAGCCTGTAAGGGTACCGGCGACGATGGCGAAACCGGCCAGCAGAAGTCTGATGGCGAGAAGCCGAGATGGCAGGCGCGAAAAGACCAGTGGATTGAACAGAATCGCCGCCGCGGCGGCGGGGAACAGCACGATCAGGATGACGGAGGTGTCGTCGTTCGGCGTGCAGCCGGCCAGGCGGATGGCCATAAAGATGGCAAGGGCGGCAGCGGGCAGGGACAGCAGCCAGCCCACGATATTACCGGTTGTCTTCCACATGGCCCCACCCCCGTTTGCGCACCCGTCTTTGTAAGCCCGGGCGGGCGGTGCTGTCCAGCCGGTATTATCGGCATGGTGTTCTGAGGTCACACAAGGCTTTCGCTGTGCGGCAGGCGGCATAAAATCATCAAAAATAACAAAGGTATACTTGCGTTCAAATGTTGCGTATATGACACAATTGGGGATTTGCGGAATAACATGACACCGAATCATTTGACCCGATGGGGCTCACCTGATTTACAGCGCCCCTCACTAACTACAACTGGGGGATCCCTATGCGTAAAATTACACTTGTCACAGCTCTGATGCTCACCGCCGCCACGTTCGCCGTGTCCGCCAACGCCCAGGACGCCGCGGCTCCGGCTGCCGGCGCTCACACCGGCGCTTACGTCCAGGTCGGCCTGTCCGACACCAAGCTGGACGACGACTACGGCGCGGTCAATTTCGGCGCTGGCTATGACATCAACAAGTATGTCGCCGTCGAAGCCGATGTCGAAGTCGGTGTCACCAACAAGACCATCACCTTCAACGGCGTCGACGTGAAGACCAAGCTGGACTATAGCGTCGGCGCTTTCGTCGTCGGCAAGCTGCCGGTGTCGGCCAATGTCGACCTGACCGGCCGCGTCGGTTACGTCAAGGCGCAGATCAAGGCTTCGGCCGGCGGTAATTCGGCGACCGGCGATGAAAACGGTGCAGCCRTCGGCGTCGGCATCCGTTACTTCCCGAACGGTGGCCTCAACGGCATCCGCGCCGATCTGACGCGCGTCAAGTTCGATGACGGCGATGCCGACATCTATCAAGTGTCATACGTCCGTCGCTTCTAGGTTTTGGATATTCCAAGACAACGAGCCCCTGGCCTTGCGGCCAGGGGCTTTTTTTGTCGTCCGCGGGTGGTCTTGCAAAGCGGGCGGGGCGACCGATATACAGGCTTGGACATCGACAGGAGATCGACATGACGCAAGAGGTTGCCATTCTGGCCGGCGGTTGTTTCTGGGGCGTGCAGGATCTGATCCGGCGCTATCCGGGCGTGATCGCGACGCGGGTCGGTTACAGCGGCGGCGAGGTCAAGAACGCCACCTACCGCAATCACGGCAACCACGCCGAGGCCATCGAGATCGTCTTCGATCCGGCGGTGATCAGCTTCCGACAATTGCTGGAGTTTTTCTTCCAGATCCACGATCCGACGACGGTGGACCGCCAGGGCAATGACCGTGGCGCCAGCTATCGTTCAGCCATCTTCTATACCAATGACGAGCAGAAGCGCGTGGCTTTGGACACGATCGCCGATGTCGATGCGTCGGGTTTGTGGCCTGGCAAGGTGGTGACCGAGGTGACGGCCGCCGGTGATTTCTGGGAGGCCGAACCGGAGCATCAGGACTATCTGGAGCGCATTCCCAACGGCTATACGTGCCACTTTATCCGGCCGGGCTGGAAATTGCCGAAGCGGGTGGAAGCGTAACTACGACCCGACAGGAGTGACATTGTCGTCGGAGTCGCGGTCGATCCATTTGTTGTAGGGATCGACCCCGACATAGGTCGGCTTTCGGGCAACGGTGACCGTGATTTTCTGGACGCCGCTTTTGATCGGCTGGCGGGCGAAGCTCAGCACGTCGCGGGCGTTGAATTTGCCGTCGCCGGGTTTCGCCGTGAAGACACCGATATCGATCGGCTCATTGAGCGGCGCTTCCGTCTCCTTGCCGGTGTCGTTGGCGTAGTATTTGTGCGCCTCGACGGTGAAGGTGACGTCCCACTGGCCGTCGGCGCGCTTTTTTACCACGGCGTCGCGGGCACGCAGGTCAACCAGGGTGATCTTTTCGAACAGGTCGGTGATCAGGGCCTGGTCGCCCGGATCGGCGACGGCGCGCAAGGCGTCGACCAGGTCGGTCGATCGCGGATAGGGCGCGCCCTTGAAGGCATATTTGTCTAGCAGGCTGCGCAGCGCCGCATTGACCTTGTCTTCGCCCAGCCGGTCCTTCAGCAGGTACATGACCAGCGAGCCCTTGTTGTAATGGATATATTGCTGGTTTTCGACGCGGTAGAGCGGCAGCTCGCCGACCTGGTCGAGTTGGCGGCTGCGCAGATAGGTGTCGAGCTCGAACTTGAGGAAACGGCGGATCTGGTCGCGGCCGTACATCTTCTCCATCACCATCAGGGCGGAATATTGCGCCAGGGTTTCCGACAGCGAGGTCGCCCCCTGTTTGTCGGCGCCGACGATTTGATGCGCCCACCATTGGTGCCCTACTTCGTGAGCGGTGACATAGGTGACGTAGTTGATCTTGTCGGGGTTACGGACGTCGGCGATGAAGCCGATACCTTCGGAGAACGGAATGGTGTTGGCAAAGGATTGGGCATAGGTGGCGTAGGTCGGGAATTCCTGGATACGCGCCTGCTTGAATTGATAGGGCGAGAAATTGGCCTGGTAGTAGTCGAGAGAGGTCGCCATGGCGTCCAGCATGCCATCGACATTGTAGGCGTGCTGCTTGTCGTAATAGACCGCCAGATCGATGCCGTTGTGATCCTTGTGCTTTTCCGAATAATGCGCCGACTGGATCGAGAAGAAGTCGAGGATCGGCACGGTGGAGACGAAGCGCGAGGTGCGCCGGCCGTTGGCGATCGTGTTGGCCACGAGGTAGCCGGGGGCGATCGGGGTCTGGTCGGCGACGGTCGAGACGGTGATGTCCGAGGTCGTCCAACTGGCGTGAATATAGTTGTGGGTGTCGCCGGCCGGATCTTCCAGCTTCTTCATGCGTACGACGGGCGGGAGGCCGTATTGCTTGCGCAGGCGCTTGTCCTGGAGCTGGACGGCGGAGCGAATGCCGATCGTAGGGCCGATCTCGTCATTGCTGAGGAATGTGCCGTTATCGACGATGCGCGTGGTGATGCCGTCATTGCCGAAGCCCTTCTGGGCCTGTTCGGCGATGAAGTGCACGGTGCGGCGTTCGCCCGGCTGCATCGGCGTATCGAAGGTTAACAGGCGTACGGCGAATTGACCCATGTTCTTGGTTTGACGGGCGCCGGCTATGGTCAGGGTCTTGTAGTCCAATTGGAACGGCGACTGGATATAGAGTTTGGTGATCGGCGCCGCCGTCTGGTTTTCCAGGGTATAGGTGCCTTCGGAGGTCAGGCGCAGGTCGTGCGGATAGAGATCGACCTTGAGCTTGACGTCAACGACATTGGGCACAGGGATGTCGACGACCTTGGTGAAGGTCTTCTCGAAATCGGCCTGGCCTTTCTCGGAATGGTGACGCGTATAATAGCTGTTGAGGATATTGGTGTTGTAGAAGTTGAAGGCGCCCATGCCGGCAAAGGCGATCAGGCTTACGGCCAGGATCGCGCCCGGCGTACCTTTCAGGCGTCTCGGGATCAGGGCCAGACGGCCCTTCAGGCTGGGGACCTTGCCGCGGCGCCATAGCAGATGGCAGATGACGAGGAGAGTGACGGCCAGGGCTGTCCAGTACAGTTTGAAGGCCAGCCAGCCCTTCCAGAACTGGCCGAGGCCATTCATGTCGGACAAGGGCATGTCGGGGGCGGCGGCATAGAGATAGAGCTTGTGGTCGAAGCCCACGACATTGGCGACGATCATCAGGACGATGTAGAGGACCATGATGCCCCAGCCGACGAAACGATTGGGCGACAGGGATTGCACGAAGATGGCGAGAACAGCCAGCAGGGCGGCATTGACCGTGCTGGGCAGGACCCACCACAGCAGGTATTTGCCGAATTCGAAGTGCGCGTAGCCTCTGATGATCTGCACTACCATGTCGCCCATGACGGCGATGACCGAGGTGGCGAACAGGACAATGATCAGGGCGATCGCCTTGGGGACGATATAGGCCCAGTTGGGGATGGCCGTGGCGTCGATGATTTCATCGACACGGCGCGTGCGTTCGCGCCAGACCAGTTCGCCGCTATAGAAGATGGCGACGATACGTCCGAACAGGACGAAACCGGAACTGACAGCGGCGACCATGACGCGTGTCACCGGATAGACGTCGGTGCCGAAAAGCTGGCTGACGCTGACGGCGATCAGGCCGGTAAAGGCCAGGGCCAGCAGCATGAGAATGATAAAAACCGGACCGCTAAAGACCTGGCCGACCTCGAAACGGGTACGCGTAATGAAAATCGCGATGGCATGGCGGGCGCCGAAGGCCGGATGGGCCAAGGGGGCGGCCAGGGCCCTGGCGGTCGCCTCGGAGGTTTTCTCCTTCTGCTTCTTGTCCGCCTTGCTGGCGGCGGTGTCGAAGCGGACCAAACGCCGTGTCAGGACGATCAGGGCGATGCCAATGGCGGCATAGATCAGGCGGTTACCGGAGATGATCAGCTCGAAGCCGGGCAATTTGTGATTGCTGTCCTCGGGCGTCCAGTAACGCGCCACCTTTCCGATGGCGCCGCTGGCGAAGGGTTCGACCCAGGCATAGATGTCGCGCATGGTATCGTTGGTGCCGGCCACGAAGCTCAAGCCAAAATAGAGAATGAACAGGCCGACGGCGCACAGATAGCTGCCCATCATCGACTTGGTCAGGGTTGCCGCCGTGCCGAACAGGGCGACCATGAACAGGATCGAGGGTAGGACAATGATGAAGTAGCCGTAAAGGTAGGCCGGCATGGATAGCGGCCCCATCGTGTCGCGATCGATCCACGGCATGACCGTGCCGATCAGCATGCCGAGCGGCACCGACAGGAAGCACAGGGCGCAGACCAGAAAGGCGCCCAGCATGCGGCCGATGACATAGTCCGACTTATTGAGGCGCGTCGCGTACAGCAGCGGGCCGAAGCCGCTTTCCGTATCGCGGACGATGACGTTGGCGCCGAAGGCCGTTGCCACGAACATGAAGAAGATGCTCATCAGGAACATGATCATGACGATGGCGATCGGTGCGTTCTTGAAGACATTGCCGCCGCCGACGATCTGTACGGCCGGCGTGGCCATGGCGCCGAAGCTGAGGAGCAGGAAGATGATGAAAGAGACCCAGAAGGTCGGGCTTTTGAGCTGATAGCGCAGCTCGAAACTGGCGATCGAGAGCCACATCCTATTTCACCATCTCGGGTGATTTGGCGGCGGAAGGGTGGGCCTTGCCGGTAAGGGTGACGAAATAGACGTCCTCGAGATTGCCGGTGACGGGGTCGAAACCGTCGCCCGGATCGAGATCGGCGACGATATGGATAACGGTATTGCCGGCGAACAGGCGCTGCGAGATGACCTTGTACCGGGTTTTATAGTCGGCCAGCTCCTCGCGGCCGATGGTCTTACGCCAGATGCGGCCCTTCAGGGAGGCGATCAGTTCCTGCGGCGCACCTTCGAGCTGGATTTGGCCGCCAGCGAGGATGGCCATGCGCGGGCACAGGTCAGAGACGTCTTCGACGATATGGGTCGACAGAATCACCACGACCTCGTCGCCGATGGCGGCCAGGAGGTTGAGGAAGCGGTTGCGCTCTTCCGGATCGAGGCCCGCGGTGGGTTCATCGACGATGATCAGGCGCGGATTGCCGAGCAGGGCCTGGGCGATGCCGAAGCGTTGCCGCATGCCGCCGGAAAACCCGGCCAGGGCCTTGTTGCGGACGTCCCACAGATTGACCTGGTTCAACAGCGGAATGACCGTATTCATACGGTCTGTGCTGTTGGAAATGCCTTTCAGCACCGCCAGGTGGTCGAGCATGGCATAGGCCGAGATGCGCGGATAGACGCCGAAATCCTGCGGCAGATAGCCCAGGTTCTGGCGCAGCTTTTCCGGCTGGCGGATGACGTCGATGTCGTTGAAGGTGATGCCGCCCGAGGTCGGGGTCTGCAAGGTGGCGATGCAGCGCATCAGGGTGGATTTACCTGCGCCGTTGGGGCCCAGCAGGCCGAACATGCCGTTGGGCACTTTCAGCGAGACATTATCGAGTGCCTTGACGCCGTTGCCGTAGATGTGGGTGAGATTCTCGATGCGTAACATGGGCAGCCCCCTCGCCATTGAAGACGGTGTTATTGCGCACAGTTTGAAGCGCTCTCGTCCTTTTGTCATCGTTAAAGTTTCGTAACGCGCAGTTGTGATCGACTTTTACGAGATGTTTATGACAGGACGCATGTCAGCGATCCTTTGCCTTGGCGGGAAGTTCCGCTAAGGTCCGGGGCGCACGCCCGCCGCCTTTCCCGGTATGTCCATGACCCTGCCCATAGTCCGACAGCCATTGCCCGAAGGTTTCCTGGCCCGGGTCGGGGCCATTTTCGGCGATCGCCTGCATAGGGGCGAAGCGATCCTCCGGCAGCATGGCACGACCGAATCGCATATCGAAACCGTACTGCCTGATGCCGTGGTGTTTCCGAGGACGAGCGAGGAAGTGGTCGAGCTGGTCCATCTGTGCCGCGACCATGGCGTGCCGATCATTCCCTTCGGCGCCGGCACGTCGCTGGAAGGCCATATCTCTCCGGTCCACGGCGGGATCACGCTGGACATGTCGGAGATGAACGCCATCCTGGAGGTCAATGCCGGAGATCTCGACTGTACCGTTCAGCCGGGCGTGCGGCGCGAGCAGTTGAACGCCCATGTGCGCGATTTGGGGCTGTTCTTCCCGGTCGATCCGGGCGCCAATGCGACCTTGGGCGGCATGGCGGCGACGCGGGCTTCGGGCACCAATGCCGTGCTTTACGGCACCATGCGTGAACAGGTCCTGGCCTTGCGCGTCGTGACCGCCGACGGCCGCGATATCCGCACAAGCCGCCGTTCGCGCAAATCGGCAGCCGGTTATGACCTGACCGCCCTGATGGTCGGATCGGAAGGTACGCTCGGCATTTTTACCGAGATTACGCTGCGGCTTTACGGCATCCCGGAGACCATATCGGCCGCGGTGTGCAGTTTCGCCAGCATTGCCGGCGCCGTGGACACCGTGGCGCAACTGATTCAGCTCGGTGTCCGGATCGCGCGCGTCGAACTGCTCGACGACGTTCAGATGAGGGCGTCCAACGCCTGGTCGAAGCTCGACTATCCCGAGCTGACGACGCTTTTCTTCGAATTTCAGGGCTCGCCTGCCCAGGTCCGCGAACAGATCGACACCGTCGCTGAATTGGCGGCGGCCAATGGCGGTGGCGACTTCACCTGGGCGGAGCAGGCCGAGGATCGCAGCCGGTTGTGGAAGGCGCGCCACCAGGCCTATTATGCCGCGCTCGGTCTGCGGCCCGGCTCCGTCGGTTGGCCGACCGATGTTTGCGTGCCGATCAGCCGGTTGGCCGAATGTATCAGTGAAACCAAGCGGGACCTCGAAAAAGCGTCCATGCCGGCGCCGATCGTCGGCCATGTCGGTGACGGCAATTTCCACGTCGTCTTCGTGCTCGACCCCGACAATCCCGCCGAGCTGGCCGAGGCGGAAGCGCTCAACCATCGCCTGGTCGAGCGTGCTCTGGCCATGGACGGGACGTGCACCGGCGAACACGGCATCGGTATCGGCAAGCAGGACTGGCTGCGTGTCGAATTGGGCGAGGCGGTCGATGTCATGGCGGCGATCAAGCGCACGCTGGACCCGGCCAATATTTTGAACCCGGGAAAGATTTTCATCGCGCAAGTTTGAAGGCGGCGGGCTTGCTCTGCGCGTGCCAAACCTGTATGACGAAACTGGTTGCATATGAAACGGCACCGGCGGTCTCCAACGCATGATGATCGCGCGCGACTGACAATAAAGAGGAACATCCATGCCATTCGACGATATCGTGATTGCGGGCGGGGCGCGGACGCCGATGGGCGGATTTCAAGGCGATTTTGCCGGTGTCTCGGCGCCGCAATTGGGTGCGGCCGCAATCAAGGCAGCCTTGAACGGTTTGGCGCCTGAGCTTGTCGATGAGACGATTATGGGCTGCGTCCTGCCGGCGGGGCTCGGTCAGGCGCCGGCGCGCCAGGCGGCCTTGGGCGCCGGTTTGCCGGTCAGCGTGCCCGCCACCACGGTCAACAAGATGTGCGGTTCGGGCATGAAGGCGGCCATGCTGGGCTTTGATGCACTGTCGTCTCGCTCGGCCGACATCGTCATGGTCGGTGGCATGGAAAGCATGAGCAACGCGCCCTACCTGCTGCCGAAGGCGCGCGCGGGCATGCGTATGGGCCATGGCGAGGTCAAGGATTCGATGTTCCTCGACGGTCTCGAAGACGCCTATGACAAGGGGCGTTTGATGGGTTCGTTCGCCGAGGAGGCCGCCACCCATTATCAGTTTACGCGCGTCATGCAGGACGACTATGCGTTGGCGTCTTTGAGCCGGGCATTGGCCGCGGATTTCTCGGCCGAAATCACACCGGTCGAGACCAAGGCCGGTGTCATTACGAAAGACGAACAGCCCGGCAAGGCGCGTCCGGAGAAGATTCCGACCCTGAAGCCCGCTTTCGCCAAGGACGGCACGGTCACCGCCGCCAATGCCAGCTCGATCTCCGACGGCGCGGCGGCGTTATTGATGACGCGGGCCTCGGTGGCGGAGACCAGGGGATTGACGCCGCTGGCCCGTATCGTCGGCCATGCCAGCCATGCCGAGGAACCGGCCTGGTTCGCCCGGGCACCCGTCGGGGCGGTCAATAGGCTGCTGGCCAAGGTGGGCTGGACGATCGACGAGGTCGACCTGTTCGAGATCAACGAGGCCTTTGCCGTCGTCGCCCTGATCGCCATGCACGACCTTGGCATTCCGCATGAGAAGCTAAATGTGCACGGCGGCGCGTGCGCCCTGGGCCACCCGATCGGCGCCAGCGGCGCGCGCATTATCGTGACCCTGATCCATGCCCTGAAACAACGCGGCTTGAAGCGCGGCGTGGCGGGGGTATGCATCGGCGGCGGGGAGGCGACAGCGGTCGCGGTGGAACTGATATGAAACTGACAGGCTTAAGCGCGATCATCACGGGCGGTGCTTCGGGATTGGGCTTCGCGACGGCGCAAGCTCTCGTGGCGAAAGGCGTCCATGTCACGGTCTTCGATCTCGACAGCGAGGCCGGGCGTGAGGCCGTGGCCGGCATCGGCGCCACCTTTGCCGCGGTCGATGTCACTGACGAGGCCCAGGTCAAGGCGGGGTTGGATGTGGCGGGAGAGGCTCGGGCCCTGGTCAACTGCGCCGGCATTGCACCGGGCGCTCGGGTCGTCGGGCGCAAGGGCGTGCATAGCCTCGACCTGTTCGAAAAGGTTATCCGCATCAATTTGGTCGGCAGCTTCAATGTGTTGCGCCTGTTCGCGGAAAAGCTCTCGGTCTTGCCGGAGATCGACGGCGAGCGCGGCGTCATCATCAATACGGCCTCGGTCGCCGCCTTCGAAGGCCAGGCCGGGCAGGCGGCCTATGCCGCGTCGAAGGCGGGGATTGCCGGCATGACCATCTGTCTGGCGCGCGATCTGGCCAGCCTGCAGATCCGCGTGATGACGATCGCGCCCGGCACCTTTCTGACGCCGATGCTGATGAATATGGGCCCCGAAGTCCATGAAAAGCTGGCGGCCGAGATTCCGCATCCCCATCGTTTGGGCGATCCCAAGGAATATGCCGCCCTGGCTGTACAAATCGTAGAAAATCCCTATCTGAATGGTGAAACCATCCGTCTCGATGGCGCCCTTCGCATGAACAAATAGAACTTTAATTCAACATGTGTTGAATTTTCTTGCGGCCTGGTTTAAGCCGTGTGAACTTTAAGAGCAGGCCTAGATATGACGACTTCCCCTGGTGCCAAATTCCGCGCAGCGCTGGCGGCTGAACATCCGCTGCAGGTGATCGGCGCCATCAATGCCAACCATGCCCTGCTAGCCAAGCGGGCGGGCTATCAGGCCATCTATCTCAGTGGTGGCGGTGTCGCGGCCGGGTCGCTGGGCCTGCCGGATCTCGGCATCAATACCTTGGACGATGTGCTGACCGATGTCCGGCGCATTACCGATGTCTGCGACGTGCCGCTGATGGTCGATATCGATACGGGCTTCGGGCCGTCGGCCTTCAATATCGAACGCACGATCAAGAGCTTGATCAAGTTTGGCGCCGCTGCGTGCCATATCGAGGACCAGGTCGGCGCCAAGCGTTGCGGCCATCGGCCTGGCAAGGAAATCGTCTCGACCGAGGAAATGGTCGATCGTGTCAAGGCGGCCGCCGACGCCAAGACCGATGCCGATTTCTTTTTGATTGCGCGGACGGACGCCATCGCCGTTCATGGCGTCGATGCCGCCATCGAGCGCGCCGTCAAATGTGTCGAAGCCGGCGCCGACGGCATTTTCGCCGAAGCGGCCTATGATCTCGAGACCTATAAGCGCTTCGTCGACGCGGTTAAGGTGCCGGTTCTGGCCAATATCACCGAGTTCGGCAAGACGCCTCTATTTACCCGCGATGAGTTGGGCTCGGTTGGCGTTGGGATGGTGTTGTACCCGCTCAGCGCCTTTCGGGCGATGAACAAGGCGGCCGAAAACGTCTATACCGCCATCCGTCGCGACGGCCATCAGAAGAACGTGCTCGACACCATGCAGACGCGTGAAGAGCTCTATGACCGGATCGGTTATTGGGATTTCGAGAACAAGCTGGATCTGTTGTTCAGCGGACAGAAGTAAGGGAATTAACCACGGAAAACACGGAAAGCACGGATATCTTTGCGTTGTGATCGACGCGCAAACGTCCTCCTGAAAGGGATCGCGGATGTGATAAGGCTGACAGCCCTTCGGGTGCAAATTGCCAAAGCCAAGACATCCGTGCTTTCCGTGTTTTCCGTGGTGCAAAACTGTCCTGGCTCCGGCCAGGGAAGTCATAAAAAGGGAAACGAACATGGCCGACACCGTCGCCGAACCTACCGGCTTCAAGCCCAAGAAATCCGTCGCCCTGTCGGGCACTGTCGCCGGCAATACCGCGCTGTGTACGGTCGGCCGCACGGGCAATGACCTGGCCTATCGCGGCTATGACATCCTCGACCTCGCCAAAACCTCGGAGTTCGAGGAAATCGCCTATCTCCTGGTCCATGGTAAGCTGCCCAATGCCACCGAATTGGCCGCCTACAAGACCAAGCTGAAATCCCTGCGCGGTCTGCCGGCCAATCTGATGGACGCTCTGGAATGCCTGCCGGCGTCGTCGCATCCGATGGATGTCATGCGCACTGGTGTGTCAGTCCTCGGCTGCGTATTGCCGGAAAAGGACGATCACAACCATCCTGGCGCTCGCGATATCGCCGACCGGCTGATGGCCAGTTTCGGTTCGATGCTGCTCTACTGGTATCACTTCTCGCATAACGGCAAGCGCATCGATGTCGAGACCGATGACGACTCGATCGGCGGCCATTTCCTCCACCTGCTCCATGGCCAGCCGGCGCCGGAATCGTGGGTGCGCGCCATGCATACCTCGCTCATCCTCTATGCAGAGCACGAGTTCAACGCCTCGACCTTTGCCGCCCGCGTCGTCGCCGGCACCGGCTCCGACTTCCATTCCTGCATCGCTGGCGCCATCGGCGCCCTGCGCGGACCGAAACATGGCGGCGCCAATGAAGCCGCCTTCGACATCCAGAAGCGCTATGACAGCCCTGACGAAGCCGAGGCCGATATCCGCGCCCGCGTCGAACGGAAAGAGGTCGTCATCGGCTTTGGCCACCCGGTCTATACCGTCTCCGATCCGCGCAATGTCTGCATCAAGGAGGTGGCGCGGTCGTTGTCGGCCGAACAGGGCAATATGAAGATGTTCGATATCGCCGAACGCCTCGAGACCGTCATGTGGGACGCCAAGAAGATGTTCCCCAATCTCGACTGGTTCTCGGCGGTTTCCTACCACATGATGGGGGTGCCAACGGCGATGTTTACGCCCCTGTTCGTCATTTCGCGCACCTCGGGCTGGTCGGCCCATGTCATCGAACAGCGCATCGACGGCAAGATCATCCGCCCCAATGCCAACTATGTCGGCCCCGAAGACCAGCCCTTCGTGGCGCTGGACGATAGGAAATAAGGTGAGCAACAGCGCATATCGAAATCGCCTGCCGGGCACCGACCTCGATTACTTCGACGCGCGCGCCGCCGTCGATGCGATCCGGCCTGGCGCCTATGACCGGCTGCCCTATACCTCGCGCGTCCACGCCGAGAACCTGGTGCGGCGGTGCGATCCGGCGACTTTGACAGCTTCGCTGACGCAATTGATCGAACGCCGGCAGGATCTCGATTTTCCGTGGTATCCGGCGCGGGTGGTGTGTCACGATATCCTGGGGCAGACGGCCCTGGTCGATCTGGCCGGTCTGCGCGACGCTATTGCCGACGCCGGCGGCGATCCGGCACAGGTCAATCCGGTGGTGCAGACCCAACTGATCGTCGACCACTCCTTGGCGGTCGAATTCGACGGCAATGATCCCGACGCCTTCGCCAAGAACCGCGCCATCGAGGACCGCCGCAACGAGGACCGCTTCCATTTCATCGAATGGACCAAGAAGGCCTTCAAGAATGTCGAGGTCATCCCGCCGGGCAACGGTATCATGCACCAGATCAATCTGGAGCGCATGTCGCCGGTGGTGCAGGTTCGAGACGGCGTCGCCTTCCCGGACACCCTGGTCGGAACGGACAGCCACACGCCGCATGTCGATGCCCTGGGCGTGATCGCCATCGGAGTCGGCGGGTTGGAAGCCGAGAATGTCATGCTGGGCCGGGCATCATGGATGCGCCTGCCCGACATCATCGGCGTCGAATTGACGGGCGAGCCACAGCCGGGCATCACCGCCACCGATATCGTGCTGGCCCTGACAGAATTTCTGCGCCAGCAAAAAGTGGTCGGCGCCTATCTCGAATTCTTCGGCGAAGGGGCGCGGGCTTTGACGCTCGGCGACCGCGCGACCATCTCCAACATGACGCCGGAATTCGGCGCCACGGCGGCGCTGTTTTCCATCGACCAGCAGACGATCGACTATCTGACCCTGACTGGCCGGGCGCCGGAGCAGGTGCGTTTGGTCGAACTGTACGCCAAGCAGACCGGCCTGTGGGCCGATGCCTTGACGACGGCCGACTATCCGCGCGTCATTCGCTTCGATCTGTCGAGCGTGGTGCGCAATATGGCCGGGCCGTCCAATCCGCATAAACGGTTGCCGACTTCGGACCTGGCGGCGCGTGGTATCGCGGCGAAATGGGAAGAGATTCCCGGCGAAATGCCCGACGGCGCGGTGATCATCGCCGCAATCACCTCGTGTACCAACACCTCCAACCCGCGCAATGTCATTGCCGCGGCGCTATTGGCGCGCAACGCCAATGCCCGCGGTCTCACTCGCAAGCCGTGGGTCAAGTCATCCCTGGCGCCGGGATCCAAGGCGGTCCAGCTCTATCTCGAGGAGGCCGATCTGTTGACCGAGCTGGAAAAGCTCGGCTTCGGCATTGTCGGTTTTGCCTGCACCACCTGCAACGGCATGAGCGGGGCGCTGGATCCGGTCATCCAGCAGGAGATCATCGACCGCGACCTCTATGCTACCGCCGTTTTGTCGGGGAACCGCAATTTCGACGGCCGCATCCACCCTTATGCCAAGCAGGCCTTTCTCGCCTCGCCGCCGCTGGTCGTCGCCTATGCCATTGCGGGCACGGTGCGTTTCGATATCGAAAAGGACGTGCTGGGCATCGACCCGCAGGGGAATGAGGTGCGGTTGAAGGATATTTGGCCGTCGGACGAAGAGATCGACGCGATTGTCGCCAGCGCCGTCAAGCCTGAGCAGTTCCACCGCGTCTACGACCCGATGTTTACCTTCACGGTCGATCACAAGCAAAAGGTCAGCCCGCTCTACGACTGGCGGCCAATGAGCACCTATATCCGCCGGCCACCCTATTGGGAGGGGGCGCTGGCGGGTGAGCGCAGCTTGAAGAACATGYGGCCCTTGGCGGTCCTGCCCGACAATATCACGACCGACCATTTGTCGCCGTCCAACGCCATCATGATGAACAGCGCCGCCGGTGAATATCTCCACAAGATGGGCGTACCGGAGGAGGACTTTAACTCCTATGCCACCCACCGTGGCGACCATTTGACGGCGCAACGGGCGACCTTTGCCAATCCGCAATTGGTCAATGAAATGGCTGTGGTCGACGGCCAGGTGAAGAAGGGCTCGCTGACCCGGATCGAGCCGGACGGAACCGTGGTGCGTATGTGGGAAGCCATTGAGACCTATATGGCGCGCAAGCAGCCTCTGATCATCGTTGCAGGCGCTGATTACGGCCAGGGTTCGAGCCGTGACTGGGCCGCCAAGGGCGTGCGCCTGGCCGGGGTCGAGGCCATCGCCGCCGAGGGTTTCGAACGCATCCACCGCACTAACCTGATCGGCATGGGCGTCCTGCCTTTGGAGTTCAAGCCAGGCACGACGCGGTTGACTCTCGGGCTGGACGGCAGCGAAGTTTACAGCGTCGAGGGTGAGTTGACACCGCGGGCGACGGTGACCCTGGTGATTGAGCGCAAGACCGGTGAGCGTATCGAGGTGCCGATGACCTGCCGGCTGGATACCGCCGAAGAAGTGTCGATCTATGAGGCCGGTGGGGTGTTGCAGCGCTTTGCCCAGGATTTCCTGGCGGAAAACCGGGTGACGTCATGACGGCGCCGCAGATCCGGATTCCCGCCACCTATATGCGCGGTGGCACCAGCAAGGGCGTGTTTTTCAGCATCGACGACCTGCCCGAAACAGCGCGCGTGCCGGGTGCGGCGCGTGACCGGTTGCTTCTGCGAGTGATCGGCAGTCCCGACCCTTACGGCAAGCAGATTGACGGCATGGGCGGGGCGACGTCCTCGACCTCGAAGACGGTGATCCTGAGCAAGAGCGCCAGGCCGGATCACGATGTCGATTACCTGTTCGGCCAGGTGGCGATCGACCAGGCCTTTGTCGATTGGAGCGGCAACTGCGGTAATCTGTCCGCGGCCGTAGGGCCGTTTGCCATCTCGAATCGTCTGATCGACCCCGCACGTGTGCCGCACAATGGTGTTTGCACCGTGCGTATCTGGCAGGCCAATATCAACAAGACCATCGTCGCCCATGTGCCGATGACCAATGGCGCGGTGCAGGAAACCGGCGACTTCGAACTCGACGGCGTGACCTTCCCGGCGGCCGAGGTGCAGATCGAGTTTCTCGATCCGGCGGCGGATGAGGATGGGGCAGGGGGCAGCATGTTCCCGACCGGTAACGTGGTCGACGATCTCGATGTGCCGGGTGTTGGCGTATTGCAGGCGACCCTGATCAATGCCGGCATTCCGACGATTTTCGTCAATGCTGACTCGATCGGTTATACCGGGACTGAACTGCAAGATGCCATTAACAGCGATCCGAAAGCCCTGGCGATGTTCGAGACGATCCGCGCCCATGGCGCCGTTCGGATGGGTTTGATTAACAATGTTGCCGATGCTACCAAACGCCAGCATACGCCGAAGGTTGCCTTTGTGGCACCGCCCGCCGGCCATGCGGCGTCAAGCGGCAAACGCGTCGAGGCGGGTGATGTCGATCTGTTGGTGCGCGCTATGTCGATGGGCAAGATGCACCACGCTATGATGGGGACGGCGGCGGTGGCTATCGGGACAGCGGCGGCGATCCCCGGGACCCTGGTCAATCTGGCAGCCGGTGGTGGGCCCCGAACGGCCGTTCGTTTCGGTCATCCGTCGGGCACTCTGCGCGTCGGCGCCGAAGCCAGCCAGGTCAACGGCGAATGGGTGGTCAAGAAGGCCATCATGAGCCGCAGCGCCAGGGTATTGATGGAAGGCTGGGTGCGGGTGCCGGGGGATTCGATCTAAGGGGTATCCGCAGATTTACGCTTCTGACTGCTGGGCTGTTGCGGTAGAAAAGGGGGACCACGGAAAGGCACGGATGCGCCACTGCGCGGCTTCGCACGGAAAGACACGGATATTCGAGGTCGCGATGACCTCTGCGCCCGAAGGGCAAATCCTCCGTGTGTTTTAACGTGGTGGGCTGTTTGGCGCTTCGCCCCCCAGCCGGAAACGCAAAGAAATCCGTGTCTTTCCGTGGGAAGCCTCGCTTTGCGAGGCGCATCCGTGCCTTTCCGTGGTCCCACTTGCTTCCTCTACCCGATCTGCCAGCGCCTCCGCCAGCCCGGCAAAAGCGTACTGAAAACTTACGCCTGTGCGGGAAAAATAGCCGCTTTCACGAGGTTTTGCGAAGGATCGGCTCATGGCTCTGCGGCCCTATTGGAGCGGCAATATCCGGCTGTCGCTGGTGTCCCTGCCGGTGAATATCTATGCGGCGCTCAATCGCAGCAAACAGATCGCCTTTCATGAGATCTACCGCCCGACCGGCGAGCGCGTCCACCACACCCTGATGGTCGGGGAGAAGGAGGTCGACCGCGACGACGTCATCAAGGGCTATGAGGTCGAGAAGGGCGAATATGTCCTGATCGAACCCGATGAGATCAAGGAGCTCAAGATCCCGTCGAGCAAGACCCTGGAGATCGTTGAATTCGTCGACGCCGACGCCATCGACGCCGTCTATTTCGAGTCGCCCTATTTCGTCGCGCCCGACGGCAAGGATGACAAGACCTTCGCCGTTATCCGCGATGCCCTGCGCAAAAGCGGCAAGATTGGGGTCGGGCAATTGGCGATCGGCGGCCGCGAACGCCTGTGTTCCCTGAAACCCTATGGCTGCGGCCTGCTGTTGGAAACCCTGCGCTACGAGGATGAGATCAGGGACGCGGACCCCTATTTCGATGACCTGGACGACGCCACGGCCAATGCCGAAGAGGTCGATCTGGCCATGGAATTGATCAAGCGCAAGGCGGCGAAGTTCGAACCGGGTAAGTTCAAGGATCATTACCGGCTGGCCGTCAAGGAACTGATCGATGCCAAGTCCGAGCACCGCAAACCACGAGAAGTGGTGGCCGAAAAGCCGATGGGCAAGGTGGTCAATCTGATGGACGCCCTGCGGCAAAGTTTGAAGGAAAAAGCGGAGCCGGAAAAAACGGAAACGCACAAGGCGGTGCGCAAGCGAAAGGCAGGCTAGGATGGCTGAGGATTCCAACGATCTGGCGCGCTATAACCAGAAGCGCGACTTCAAGGCAACGGCTGAGCCGGAAGGCAAGGTCAAGACGGGGACGGGCTTCGGCTACCTCATCCAGAAACACGACGCGACGCGGTTGCATTACGATTTCCGCCTCGAACTGAATGGCGTGTTGAAATCGTGGGCGGTGACGCGCGGACCCAGTCTCAATCCGGACGACAAGCGTTTGGCCGTCGAAGTCGAGGACCATCCGGTCAGCTATGGCACCTTCGAAGGCACCATCCCGAAAGGCCAATATGGCGGCGGCACGGTCATGCTGTGGGACCGCGGCACCTGGGAGCCGATCGGCGATCCCCACGAAGGCCTGAAGAACGGCGACCTGAAATTCAATCTGCATGGCGAGCGGCTGCATGGTTCGTGGGCTTTGGTGCGGATGAAGCCGCGACCGCAAGATCGGGGCCGCAACAACTGGCTGCTGATCAAGCACCGTGACGAAGACGCCATCGACGGCGATGGCGAGGCGTGGCTGGGCGACAACGCCACTTCGATCGTCAGCGAGCGTACCATGGACGAGATCGCCGAAGCGCCTGGCAAGGTATGGACGTCCGGTCACGCTGAAAAAGTAGACAAGGCCGGACCTAAAAAAAAAGTCGTAAATCAGCCGTCGGCTGAAGCGAGCCTGGCCTTTATCGAGCCGGAACTGGCGACCCTCGCCGACGCGATCCCCGAGGGCGAGCGCTGGGTGCATGAAGTCAAGTTCGACGGCTATCGCACCATGGCCCTGATCGAAAACGGCGCCGTGCGGTTGCTGACGCGCACCGGACTGGATTGGACGCACAAGTTCCAGTCCATCGCCGACCGGCTGAGCGATTTTCCGGCTACGACGGCCATTATCGACGGCGAGATCGTCGCCTTGAACGACAAGAATGTCTCAAGCTTCTCGACCCTGCAGAACGATCTCAGCGCCGGGCGTGACGACCACCTGCAATATTACGTTTTCGACCTGGTGCACCTCGATGGTGAGGACTGGCGGAAGAAGCCGCTGCTGGAACGAAAAGCGCGGCTGGCCGAGCTGATGGTGGGTGTCGATTTCCAGGACCGTGTCATCTATAGCGAGCACTTCACGGACGGTGCGGAAAAGTTCCTCAACTCGTTGTGCCGGCTCGACATGGAAGGCGTGATCTCCAAGCGCGCCGACGCACCGTACCGCAGCGGCCGCAAGGGCCAGTGGTTGAAGATCAAATGCCATAAGCGCCAGGAATTCGTCATCGGCGGCTTCACCGAATCCGACCATCCCGGCCGCGGCTTCCGCTCCCTGTTGCTGGGTTACTATGAGGACGAAAAGCTGGTCTATGCCGGCAAGGTCGGCACGGGTTTCGACGCCGAAACGGCTACGGACCTGCGCAAAAAACTGGATGCCCTTGTCGTCAAAACAATGGCGTTCGACAGCGTGCTGGCCGACGCGAGGCGGGGCGCCATCTATGTCGAACCGAAACTGGTGTGCGAGGTCGAATTTAGCGAATGGACCGGCGACGGCCGTTTGCGCCACCCGTCTTTCCAGGGGCTGCGCGAAGACAAGCCGGCCGTCGATGTCGGCCGCGACCGTGCCGTGCACACCGAGGCCGTCGAAGATAAGCCGGTGGTTAAGCCAAAGGAGGCCAAGCGCATGAGCAGCAAGGATCGCCGCGAGGACATTGCCGGCATTTCGGTGTCGCACCCCGACCGCATCATCTATCCCGACACCGACATCACCAAGGCCGATCTGGCGCGCTACTATACCGAGGTCGCGGACCATATGCTGCCGCATGTCGCCCGGCGGCCGCTGTCGATGATCCGCTGCCCGGAAGGCATAGGTGAGGAATGCTTCTTCCAACGCCATATCGCGCGCGAGCAATCGCCGCATCTCTACGACACAGGCATCCAGGTCAAGGGGCGGCACGAAGACTATCTGATGATCAAGGACGTCGAGGGCCTGGTCACCCTGGTGCAATGGGGCACCATCGAACTGCATCCATGGGGCTGCCTGGCCGACAAGCCGGACCTGCCCGACAAGATCATTTTCGACCTCGACCCCGATCCCGACGTCAAATGGCAGGCGGTGATCGACGGCGCTTTGGACGTCAAGCAAAGGATGGAAGAATTCGGCCTGGAAACCTTTTTGAAAACGACGGGTGGGAAGGGGTTGCATGTGGTCGTGCCGTTCAAGCGCGAGTTCAAGTGGCCGGCCATTAAGGGGCTGGCCCGGGCCGTCGCCGAATCGATGGAACACGACCATCCCGACCGCTATATTTCCAAGTCCAGCAAGGTGGCGCGCAAGGGGTTGATCTTCGTCGATTACCTGAGAAACGACCTGACATCGACGGCGGTGGCGCCCTATTCGGTGCGGGCGCGGCCGGGCGCCACGGTAGCGACACCGATCGAATGGGATGAGCTGTCGATCGATCTCAAACCGGCGGATTTTACTATCCGCACCGTGCCGGAACGGTTGAAGACACTCAAGCGCGATCCCTGGGGTGAGTTTTCCAAGGTCAAACAGGCAATCCCGAAAGCGATCCTCGACGCCCTGAAAATTGACGCGGCGTAACATTGTTACCGCCTGGGGCGGCTTGGTTAATGCAAAATTAGAATTTCAATTTGTACTCTGCGCCAAACCGGTCTTTGGGAGAGGACGCTGGCTCATGGCAGGCAAGAAGGAATCCGTCAGTTTTCTGGCGTCGATTCGCGGCAAGATCGTAACGGCCTTTGGGGTATTGATGGTGGTGTCGGTCGCGACCGGCGCCTTTTCGATCACCAAGCTGAACGAGGTGTCGCATATCGGCGGCCGCCTGGCGCAGGAGATTTCGGCTGTGTCGACGTTGGGCGATCTCGGTCGCACCAGCCAGACCCTCAGCGTCATTTCCTTCCTGCAACATCAGGCGCCAAGCGACGATGCCCGGGCGCAATATGCCGCCGAGGCCGCCGGCGCGCGCAATGATTTTTCCAAGTCGTGGTCGGATTATTCGACCATGATTGCCGGCGATGACGAAGCCAAGCTGGCCTCGAACCTGCGCAAGGCATGGCAGCACTTCCTCGCCGTTCAGGAAGAGGTTGTCGATCTCGACAATGCCGGCCTGCACGACCAGGCCAATGATGTGCTGATGAATGACCTGAGCAAGGAACGCGTCACCTTTTACGAAGCCGTTCGCCAGGTTCAGGTCTATCGCGAAGGCAAGGCCCATGAAGCGACCGCCCTGGCCGTCAAGGTCAACGAGTCGGCGCGGTTGTGGATCATCATCGCCCTTGGCTCGCTGAGCGCCTTCTGCGTCCTGGTCGGCGGGATGCTGACCGTCAGCATTTCGCGGCCGATCGGGCGCATGACCCAGGTCATGTTGCGGCTGGCCGCCCACGACACCGATGTCGCCATCCCCGACACCCATCGCCGCGACGAGATCGGTGGCATGGCGGGGGCGTTAAAGGTGTTCAAGGAAAAGCTGATCGAGGGCGAGTCGCTGCGCGATGCCCAAACGGCCCTGGAAGGCGAGATGCAGGTTCGCCGCCGCACCGAGATCAAGCAGTTGGCCGACGATTTCGAACATGCCATCGGCGCCATCGTCACGACCGTGTCGTCAGCGGCCGGCGAGCTCCAGGCCTCGGCCCAGACCCTGTCGGCCGCGGCCGAGGAAACCAGCGTCCAGTCGTCGGCCGTCGAAGCCGGTGCCAAACAAGCGGCCGACAATGTCCGTTCGGTGGCCGCGGCGATCGAGGAATTGGCGGCGTCCGCCCGTCAGGTCGGCCAGGAAGTGGCGCGTTCGTCCGGCATTACCGGCCAGGCGGTGCAGCAGGCCGTCAAGACGCGGACCAGCATGGATGCGCTGAGCGGTGATGCCTTAGAAGTCGAGCAGGTGGTCGGGCTGATCAACGATATCGCCTCGCAAACCAATCTTTTGGCGCTCAACGCCACCATCGAGGCGGCGCGGGCAGGCGAGGCGGGCAAGGGCTTCGCCGTAGTCGCCAGCGAGGTCAAGGGGCTGGCCAATCAAACGGCACGGTCGACCACGACCATCGGCGTATCCATCGCCAAGATGCAGGAATCGACCCTCCAGGCTGTCGGCGAAATCTCCGGCATCGAAAGCACGATTTCCGAGGTCAATATGATCGCCTCCAGCATTGCCGATGCCGTCAGCCAGCAGGAACAGACAACGGCCGAGATCGCGCGCAACATCCACGAGGTATCGCAGAACACTTCGGACGTCACGGTCAATATCAACAGCGTTACCCAGGCGGCGCAGGAATCGAGCGCCGGCGCCACCCAGGTTCTGTCGGCAGCCAAGGCCTTGTCGCAGCAGTCGGATATGCTCAAGGGCGAAGTGCGTAAATTCCTCGATCGCGTTCGGGCGGCATAGGAGATGACCTTGAAAACAGCAGCTTTGGTGGCTCTCGGTGTCCTGGCTTTAGCGGCGACACCCGCTTTGGCCAAACCCAAGGTCGTCGTGTCGCTTGGGCGCACCAACGATACCTTCCTCAAAATTCTGAACGACTCGATGGTTGAGGCGGCAGCGCAACATCCTGATCTCGATATCGTCATCGAGGACGCCAACAATGTCAGCCAGACCCAGAACGACCAGATCCATCAGGCAATCGTCGACAAGGCCGCTGCCATCGTCATCATGAATGTCGATGTCGACAGCGCCAAATACGCCGCCGACGAGACCGCCAAGGCCGGCATTCCACTGGTCTTCGTCAACCGCTTGCCACCCATGGACCGCTTCGACGGCAAGGTAGCGATCGTCGCCTGTAACGACCTGGTCGCGGGGCGTTTGCAAATGCGGCTGATAGGCAACCAGATCAAGGACAGCGGCAATGTCGTTATCCTGCGGGGCGAGGACGGCCACCCGGCGGCGCGCGACCGCACGGCCGGCGTCAAGGAAATCATCGCCGCCAAGCCGGGCTTGCACCTGGTCAAGGAAGCCACCGGCAATTGGAGCCGTGACGAGGGCGAGAAGCTGATCACGCAATGGCTGGCCGACGGCGTTCATATCGACGCCATTGCCGCCAACAACGACGAAATGGCCCTGGGCGCCATCGCCGCCTTGCAGAAGGCCGGCTACAAGCCGGGCCAGATCGCGGTTGGCGGAGTTGACGGCACGGCCTTCGCGCTCGATGCCATCAAATCCGGTTACATGACCATGTCGGTCTTGCAAAACGCCAAGGCCCAGGCCCAGCAGGCGCTCAACGATGCCGCCAAGTTCGCCAATAAGGACTATGCCCAGCTCTACGACTGGGTGCCCTATGAGGTCATCATTCCAGCCAATGTCGACAAGTATGCCGCGAAATAGTGGTTAATTTGTCACGTTTCGTGGCCCCGCAACAATGATTTCAATTTAGTTGTTGCGTCCTGCAACGCCTCAGCCTATCAAGCGCACATCGTTGCTTCGGTAACGATCTTTTCACGTGGCGTAGACAGCGATTTCTTCGCTTCAGGTGCCGGTAATGCGGGTTCGAATCCCGCGGCGAAGGGTAACTTTCGTCTGGTTATGGTAACCGCCGTAACAGGGCGCTGTCGTCTGTTCCCGTGAAAAGGACTAAAGTCTTTTGGTGGCGTAGAGAACGATTTCATCTTGTCACGAAGGTTGTCGCGGGTTCGAATCCCGTCGTGTACGCAAGTTCGCGTAGCTCAGTCTGGTAGAGCACCTATCGTTCTCGCCTGTTCCCCTTGAGATCTGTTCCGGTGGCGCAGATATCGCATTCATCGCATGAAACCCGACGCGATATCGATCATCCCCGGAACGTTTTTAGTTTCAGTCTTCCGTGGCGCAGGTCTCGGCTTCTTCGCTCCACCAGGGACAAGGTAGCCCGGATACCCAAGGCTTCGGCCGAAGGTAAGCCGATCTGGCCCGGACACAGCAATGTTCGGCGGAAGTACCTCCCAACCGGGACCGATTTTCCCGGGAGGCTGAAATAAGAAAGTTTCAAATATTTGTTGCATTATGCAACAAATATTGGTAGATACGAATTGTCGCCGGTCAGGCCCGAGAGGGAACCAGCCGGCAACAGGATCAAGTAGCGAAAGACGGCGTTTTCATCGTTGGGAAGAGGGGCGTAAGCCCCGCGGGTTCGAATCTCGCATCCTGAAGCTCGGTTTGTCCGGGTGGAAGGGGAACGCCGGCGTCTGTACCCTTGATCATTCCACCGGCAGCAGCCGGGCCGCATAGCCCCTCCGGCCGCCAAAACCACAGCCGCGACACACCGTCGCCCCAACCCCAAAACCCAGGCATAAAAGCCACCGGACGTTCGTTTGGTGATCGCGGATTTATGTCATAATGATGCTCGAGAAGGTGCAGCCATGCGGTTGAACATTTTTGCAAAACGCCCCGGCATCACGCATGAGGGGGCTCCCGCCGTTATTTTGACGGCCGAACAGGCTTTGCGCCGGTCGGTCCTGTCGTGTTTGCTGTGGGAAAACGAATTCTACGAGGACGGTCAGGCCATAGCCGACCGCATCCTGGCCCTGGCCGTCGATGTCGCGCCCGAAACGGTGGCGGCTTTGGCGATCGAGGCACGCGAGCAGTTCAAGCTGCGCCATGCGCCGCTGATGCTGTTGTGCGCCCTCGTTAAGCAGGGCGGGCCTTTGGTGGCCCCGACGATTGAGCGCGTTATTCAGCGCGCCGACGAATTGTCGGAGTTGGTGGCCTTGTACTTCCGCAACGGCCGCAAGCCGCTTTCGAAGCAACTGAAGCTGGGCCTGGCCCGCGCCTTCGTCCGCTTCGATGCCTATGCTTTGGCCAAGTACGACCGGGCCGGTCCCGTGCGTCTGCGCGATGTCCTGTTCCTTTGTCACGCCAAGCCGCGTGACGAGGCGCAAGGCGAGGTGTGGAAGGCCTTGATCGACGGCAAGTTGGCCGCGCCCGATACCTGGGAAGTGGCCTTGTCCGGCGGCGCCGATAAAAAGGCGACGTTCGAGCGGCTGTTGACCGAGCGCAAGCTTGGTTACCTGGCCTTGCTGCGTAACCTGCGCAACATGGACCAGGCTGGTGTCGATGAAGCTTCGGTCAAGGACGCCATCCTGGCCCGTCGTGGCGCCGAGCGCATCCTGCCCTTCCGCTATGTCGCGGCGGCGCGGGCAGCGCCCCGGTTCGAGCCCTGGCTCGATCAGGCGCTGAGCGAGACCATACTGGAAGGCCCCGTGTTCAAGGGGCGGACCTTAATCCTGGTCGACGTTTCGGGCTCGATGGACTGGAAGTTGTCGCAGAAATCCGACCTGAGCCGGTTGGATGCCGCGGCCACTTTGGCGGCCATCATCCCTGGCGATGTCCGGGTCTTCACCTTCTCTAACCAGGTGGTCGAAGTCCCGGCACGGCGCGGTATGGCCGGTGTCGATGCGGTTGTGAAGTCGCAGCCGCACGGCGGGACCGAACTCGGCAAGGCGGTGGCGAAGATGAACACGATTAAGCATGATCGCTTGATCGTTATCACCGACGAGCAGAGCCAGGACAAGGTGCCGGATCCTGTGGCCAAACAGGCCTACATGATCAACGTCGCCTCGGCCCGCAATGGCATAGGCTATGGTTCATGGACCCATATCGACGGGTTCAGCGAAGCGGTCCTGACCTATATCAGGGAAGCCGAAACCGGTTTTAGTCCCGTCGAGGCGCTCCAGCGCGGAGGCAACTGATGGACCCGGAGACACTGAGGCAGGCGGCAATCCTTCTATTCGGCGAACGTGGCTGGCAGTCACGTTTGTCCGAAGCTTTAGGGGTTGACCGTTCCTCGGTGTCTCGCTGGTTCGCCGGTTTGCCCGTTCCCGGCCCGGTCGCGGCCGCGGTGCGGGCGTGGCTGAAACTTTACGAACTGACCGGCGAAAAGCCGTTCGAAATAGACGATCTGATAGATAAAGATTAGGCGCGCCTCCGGTGTGCCGGAGGTGAGATATGCAAGTTTTCCAAGGCGCCCGGGGTGGGCTGATCAAGGCGTGGATCGATGGCGTGGCCGTCGAGGACGCCGCGCGCAAGCAACTCGACAATATCGCCGCCATGCCGTTCATCCACAAGCACGTCGCCATCATGCCCGATGTCCATTGGGGCATGGGCGCGACCATCGGCTCGGTCATCCCGACCAAGGGCGCGATCATCCCGGCCGCGGTCGGGGTCGATCTCGGCTGCGGCATGATGGCGATGCGGACCTCGCTGACCGCCGAAGACCTGCCGGATAATCTGGCGGGACTTCGAACGGCGATCGAGCAACGGATCCCGCATGGCCGGACCGATAATGGCGGCGACAACGACCGGGGTGCCTGGCATTCAGCGCCGAAGGCCCATGCCGAGGCCTTCGCGGGGTTGAACGACGAGCTGACCAAGATCGTCGACAAGCATCCGAAGATCAGCCAGGCGTCGCGTCGGGCGTCCCACCACCTGGGGACGCTCGGCACCGGCAACCACTTCGTCGAGGTCTGCCTCGATGAAGCGGGACGGGTGTGGATCATGCTGCATTCCGGTTCGCGGGGTATCGGCAACCGGATCGGCTCGTATTTTATCGAGCGGGCCAAGCATGAAATGCGGCGGTGGTTCATCAACCTCCCGGACGAAGACCTGGCCTACCTGCCGGAAGGCTCCGAGCTGTTCGGCGACTATATGGGCGCGGTATCGTGGGCGCAGCGGTTTGCCCGGACCAACCGGGAACTGATGATGACGGCGGCGTTGGAGGCCCTCTCGGTAAGCGTGCCGAAGCGGTTCACCTGCGACTGCGAGGCCGTGAACTGCCACCACAATTATGTGGCGCACGAACGGCACTTCGGTTCCGATGTGTTGGTGACCCGGAAGGGCGCGGTGCGGATTACGCCCGACGATCTGGGGATTATTCCGGGTTCGATGGGCGCAAAGTCGTTCATCGTCCGGGGTATCGCCGGTCAGGCGGCGGCGGACGCCCTGTGTTCGTGTTCGCACGGCGCCGGGCGGGCGATGTCGCGGGCCGAGGCCAAGCGGCGATTCACCGTCGAGGACCACATCGCGGCGACTGCCGGTGTCGAATGCCGGAAGGACGCCGACGTCATCGACGAAACGCCGGCGGCGTACAAGGACATCGACGCGGTCATGGCGGCCCAGGCCGACCACGTGGAGATCGTCCATACGCTGCGCCAGGTCGTGTGCGTAAAGGGCTAGGCGTCGGGGGGCGCCTGGACTAACCTCCCCGGTCAATGCGGACCGGGGAGGACGAGGTGGAGATGATCGCCGACAGGATTGAGGTTTTGCTGGGCCGAAAGGTTCGGGCAACCGAAGCCTTGTCCGGCGGCGATCTGTCGTCTGTCGTCAAAATCACCTTCCACGACGGTATCACGGCGGTTGCCAAATCCGGCGCCAAGGTGGATGTCGAGGGTCGTATGCTGCAAAGTCTGGCCCAAACCGGTGCGCCGGTTCCCGAAGTCCTGGCCATCACTGACGGCATTCTGGTCATGAGCGAAGTGCCCGGCGGTGCGTCCATAGACTGGGGGCAAGTCGGCGAAAGTCTCGCCAAACTTCACAGCCATACGGGCAATATTTACGGTTGGGCGGAGGACTATGCCTTCGGCGCCGTGCCCATCATCAATAGCTGGACGCAGACCTGGCCGGATTTCTGGGCGGAGCATCGCCTGCGCGTTTTCCTGCCCCATCTTCCGGGCACCATGGCGCACCGTCTGGCGACTTTGGCCGACGACTTGCCCAACCGGTTACCGCAAAGCCCCAAACCCAGCCTGCTGCACGGCGATCTGTGGACCGGCAATATCATGGCAGGCAAGGGTCGCGCGACGCTGATCGATCCGGCGTGTTATTACGGTCACAGCGAAGTCGATATCGCCATGCTGCATCTGTTTGGACAGCCGCCTCAGGCCTTCTACGATTCCTATTCTCTGGAACCCGATTGGCGGCAACGCCAGACCATCTATACTTTGTGGCCCGTCCTAGTTCATTTCCGATTATTCGGAAGTGGCTATCTCGGCATGGTCGAACGTCTGCTTCAGGCGGCGAAGGTATAGGTCAGGCCGCGTTGATACCGGTAAAGCCGCGGGTGAAGAAATCGACTAGATGGGCATAGGCGTCCGGTGCGTCGCCGGACAGGCAGATGCCGCCCGACAAACGGTCGATACGGCCGGTGTCGGCCATGGTCAGGGTGAGAGCCCCCGTCAGCATGTGATAGGCCCAGTACAGATCCTTGTCCTCGACGCCCGGCAGGGCCAGCCGCAGCGCGTCGATGAATTTGGCGATCAGGGCGTCGAAGTGCGAGGTCATCATGCCGGCCCACACGGCCGATGAATTGACCTCGGCTACCAGGCGGCAATAGTTGCGCCAGCCGGGATCGTGCGAGCTTTGCGCTTCCATCACGGGTGTGATGAAAGCATTGAGGACGTCCTTGACGGCGATGCGTTCACCGGCCGCTTCGGCCGCGGACAAGGCGGCGTCAAGACAGTCGCTGCGCTGGGTGTTGAGGACCTCGGCGCGGCGCAGGAAGACGGCGTCGAACAGGCCGCGCTTCGAATCGAAATAATAGTTGGGCAGGGCGACGTCGACCCCCGCCATTTCCGCTACTTGGCGCACGGTTACGCCATAGAAGCCACGCTGGGAGAACAGCTCTTCGGCGGCGTCCAGCACCAGGTCGCGACGGCCGGGAATGCCGGCCTTTTGCGGTTTCGTTTTGACGGCTTTCAAGTGTGACCTTGCCCTGTTCTGATTGTCATATCGCTGTTGCACGAGTCAAAGGGGCGGTCAACTTTTCAAAGCCTGTTGAAAGTTTCGTTTGACATTCAACAGTTGTTGAAAAATAGTGGGGTTAACATGGACGATGAACCGGCCTAGAGCAAACCATCGCCAACGTAACAGGGGAGTTCCACAGCGTGGCCGGTTATACGGATATCTATTACGACAGTGGTGACGCACGCCTGAAGCTCTATGCGAGAGACTATGGCGGCGGCGGCATGCCGGTCCTGTGCATGCACGGCCTGACGCGCAACAGCGCCGATTTTGACTGGATTGCGGCGCACCTAAGCGGCCTGGGTTATCGCGTCATCGCCGCCGACCAGCGCGGGCGCGGCAAGTCGGCCTGGGATCCGGAGCCGGTCAACTACACGCCGCTCGTCTACTGCCAGGATATGTTCAAGCTGATGGGGCAACTCGGCATGCCTAAGGCCGCCTTGATCGGGACGTCGATGGGCGGGCTGATGGCGATGATCATGGGCGCCATGGCGCCGCAGACCGTGATCGGCATGGTGATCAACGATGTCGGGCCCGAGATCGACAAGACGGGGCTCGATCGCATTGCCGGCTATACCGGCAAGGGCAAGCCGGTCGAAACCTGGGCCGACGCGGCGGAACGCGCCGAGGAAACCAATGCCATTGCCTTTCCGGAGTTCCATGACGGCGATTGGCTCGACTTTGCCCGGCGGACCTATGCTCTGAACGCCGACGGCCTGTTGGCGCCCAATTATGATCCGGCGATTTCCAATGCCTTTGCGACGCCGGAGCCGACGGTGGCGCCGCCCGACCTGTGGGGTCTGTGGGACAAGCTGGAAGGCCTGCCGATTCTCACCATCCGCGGCGGCATTTCCGATCTTTTGTCGGCCGACACGGTCAAGCAGATGGGCGAACGCCACACCGGCATGATCGCGGCGACCGTGCTCAATCGCGGCCACGCGCCGATGCTCGATGAATCCGAAGCGGTGACAGCGATCGAGGTGTTTTTGGCTGGGCTGAGCGCGTGACGACAGGCTATCTCACAGGTCGCACGGCCCTGGTGACCGGCTCGGTGTCCGGCATCGGTTTCGCCATCGCCCAGGCTTTGGCGACGGCCGGCGCCCGCGTCGGTGTGCATGGTCTGGCATCGGCTGACGAAGCCGAGCGAGTCGTCGCGGCGATGTTAGCCGCCGGCGCTCCGGAAGCGCGCTTCTTCCCCGCGGATTTGCGCGACCGGCCGGCAATCGGGCGTATGATGGATGCAGTTGAGAGCTGGGGCGGACCGGATATCCTGGTCAATTGCGCCGGCATGCAGAAGACGGTGCGCTTTTCCGAGATCAGCGACGAGATCTGGGACGATATCATGACCATCAATCTTGGCGGCGCGTTCCAGACTATGCGGCGCGCCTTGCCGGGCATGGCGGACCGCGGTTTCGGCCGGGTGATCAATATTGCTTCGGTGCATGGCCTTGTGGCGTCGGAAAACAAGGGGCCGTATGTGGCGTCGAAGTTCGGCCTGGTGGGTTTGTCCAAAGTCGCGGCGGTCGAATATGCCGCCTATGGCACGGCCCAAAGCGGCGGGGTGACGGTCAATTGCATCTGTCCCGGCTGGACCGAAACGGCGTTGATCGAGCCGCAGATCCAGGCGAAGGCAGCCTTGCATGGTGGGGACCGCGCCGCCGGTATCGCCGATCTGCTGGCGGAAAAGCAACCGAGCAAGCGCATGTCGAGTCCGCAGGAAATCGGCCTGCTGGCCTTGTGGTTATCGTCGCCGCTGGCTCACAACATAACGGGGACGGCCATACCCATCGATGGCGGCTGGACCGCCTGCTAGACCACTCTGATGGGCTGCAAATCATCATCTCTTTGCGCGCCCTTGCTCGTGTACTCATGTACACGTCGCGTCGGGTGCTCAAGAGCTAATAATTTTCGCCGCATCATAGCGGCCTAGCTTCATACCGTCCCGATGATCAGCGGGTGCTTACAACGAAATCGTGAACCGGCTTATCCAAGCGTCAGTATCGGGTTCTAGGGCCTGCGGCCCTAGTAGTCCTTTGAGTATTTTACGCTGACGGCCGTGCCGGCATTGCCGGTTTGGGACAGGATCGACAGGGCGCGCGACAGGGCTACTTCCAACTGAGTGGCGGTGAAGCCCTTGGTGTCGGTGACGATCTCGACATAGACATTGTTGGTCAGATACTTGCCGGCGGCCAGTGAGGTGCCGCGGCCGGTGGCGGTGTCGGCGCCGACTACTCTCAGCCGGTCGATGCCGGTCGCCGAGCGCAGGGCGCCCAACGGGTTGAGATAATCGGTGCCGCCGTTCAGGCCATTGACGGCCGAGGCCAGTTGCAGGGCTTCGGTGGCGGAGATGTTGGCGACGCTTTCGCCGAACAACATGCGCGACAGGACTTCATCCTGGGGCAGGGATGGGGTCGACGAGAAGGCGATGTCGGGCCGTTGCGCCGTGCCCGAGACCTTGATGATGCCGGTGACCTCATTGATATCGGCCGAGGCTTGCAGGGAGATGTCCGGATCGGTCAGCGGGCCACCGTCGAAGGTGATGGTGCCTTTGTCGAGATCGAAGGATCGGCCGGCGAAGGTGTAATTGCCGCGGATGACCTTCATCAGGCCGACGACGCGCGGCGCCGTGGTTGTGCCCTGGATGCGCAGGTCCATCGACCATTCGGAATCGAGCCCCATGCCGGAGACGAAGATCTGGTTCGGCGCGCGGGCGCGGATGTCGAGCTTCCACTGGCTGGGGATGGCGGCGTCGGTGCTCAATTGCGGTTTGGTGTCGACACCCTTGCGGCGGACGCCGTCCAGCACGTTGACCTCGGCGGCTGATTGGCGGACGACCTGGTACTTCAGCTGCGGCAGGCGCAGATCGCCGGCGATGGTGGCGCCGGTATCGTTATTGTTGGTGACGTCGAGCGTGCCGGAGACGATGGAATTGATCGAATCCGAGCGCGCCAGGCGGGCATTGTTGAGGTCGGCGTGCAGCTTCATGGGAAAGTGTTGATCGGCGGCCAGGGACAGCCAGCCCGAGCCCTTGATCGTGCCGTCGCCGGCATTGCCTGAGAAGCTGGTGACTTCGAGGCGGTCATTGGTGAAATGGCCGTCCAGCGCGATATTGCTGACGCGCGTGCCGAAGACTTCGTTGTCATAGGTCATGGCGGTCGACTTGACGACGCCGTTGAGGCGCGGGGCCGAGACCTGGCCGGAGAAGTCGGCCGCCAGGGCAACGGCGCCGGTCAGTTGCTGGCGCGCCATGCCGGTGAGCGAAAAGGGCACGGCGGCGGGGCCGTTATAGCGCACGCCGCCGGACAGGCCGGCATTCATAATACGGTTGATCCACGGACCGGCAGACGACGGCGACAGATCGGCCTGGATGCGGCCGACGACATTTCCGCCTTGACGGACGATGGCGTGGACATAATTGCTTTGCGGGCTGAGATTGGGATTGAGCTGGGCGTCGACGACCAGGCTGACCGGGGTCGAGGCGACGGCGGCGCTGGAGCGCGAGAAGTTGTCGATCTTGAGCGAGGCGTGGGCGGTCGGATAGCCGTCACCGGTTTGGCTGAAATCGACGGCGCCGTCGGCGGTACCGGCGATGCCGAGATCGTTCTTGATCAGGTTGGCGACCGACAAATCCATATTGTTGAGACGCGCCTGGACTTTGAGGTCGGCGCCGAAGCGGCCGGCGAGGTCGACCTTGCCTTGATCCATGACGACGGTGACGGGCGCCAGCACCCAGTCATTGCCCGAGCGCGTCACACGGGCGGCGTGGTCGAGATGGAGCGGGATGCCGTTGGCGTCGCCCTGGGCCTGGAAGGTATAGAGATTGGGCGCGATCGTGCCGTTGACAGCGAGATTGAACGGTACGGCGGTCTGGCCATGAGCGACGGCCTGAATGGTGCCGGTGGTGCCCGCCATGACGACCTTGGCGCGGGCGGTCGACAACGCGAAATCGGCATATTTGACGTCGGCCGCCTGGACGTCGGCATTGATTTGCGGCTGGTCGCGCAGCACGACGGTGGCGGCGATGATGGCGCGGCCGATATGGACTTTGACATCGCCGGGGAGGTTGACGTCATTGCCCAAGGCATTGACCGTGGCGCCCTGGATGCCGCCGGCATTTTGCAAGATGGCCGTGCCGGTGAGGCCGGAACCGAAGAGGCTGAGCGTGCCGGTGAAGGGGCCTGCCGCCGATTGGGTGATAGTGCCGGCTGTGTTGATGCCGGCGAACTCGGCTTGATGGATATCGATGACCAGGGGCGCGCCGGTATGAATGAGGGTATCGGCCGAGAAGGGGCCATAGCTGCTTTGGCCGGTCGCCTTTATGAGATAGCCTTGCGGCGCCGTCGCCAGATTGGCGGTGACGTCGGCTATGCCGGCGCCGAGGCCGGGACGAGGGGCGTGGAGCACGGCCTGGGGCGCATCGAGCGTGCCCGAAGCGACAGCGTCAAGCGGGCCGTATTTGACGGATTCCGCCGTGGCTTTCAGGGCGATGGCGCCCTTGGCGGTAATCGAACCATCGGCATTAAGCAGGGTGAAGTCCGGCGCCTTGCCGGCGACGTGGTGGATGGAAAAGACGCCGTTCTGGCCGTAGGCGTAGCCGCCGGTGATCCTGGCATTGCCGCCGAGGAAGTCGGCCACGCCCTTATTGCTGATTTTCGTCGTCTGGGCGGCCATGGTGCCAGTCACCGAGGGATGCCAGTTGGTCAGGACGACAGTGGCTTCGGTGGTGACATTGACCGTGCCGACGTCTTTGATCTCGTAACTGTTGAGCGCGGCCTTGACCTTGGCGGCGTAGTTGCTGTCGGTCACGCTGCCGCTCAAGGTGCCGCTGGCCTTCACGCGATCGGAGTTCAGGTGGAGGGTGTTGCTGCTGAGGTGGCCGGTCTTGTCGATCGTGACGTCGCCGTCCAGCTTGAGGTGGGTGAGCAGAGGATCGACCTGATCATTGATGCCACTTAAGGCAACGAGTTGGGCATTGAGCGGGATGGTGACCTTGTCCTCGGCCACGCGGCTCTTGCCCTTGGCGGTCAATCCGCTGAGCTTGATCGTGCCGACGGCGAAACGCGTCGCCTTGATGTCGTAGTCGATGCGTGGCGTCTTCATGGCGCCGTCGAGCAGCAGGTCGGCACGCAAGTCGTCAGTGGTGATGTCGCTGCCGAGCGCGCGCGGATCGAGCAGACGGGCATGGACCTGGAGATTGTGGAAACTGTTGGCGGCGAAATCGACAACACCGTCGGCCGTGACGGCCATGGCGCGCGACGATAGTTTCAACTGGCTGTCGAGGGCGCGGTTCTTCATGGTCGCGGTGAGGTCGACGGCGACGGCCGGCTGCAGGAGGACGGTCGATCCCATGTTCACCAGGCGGTCGGGATGGGTGTCGCCCTTGACCTGGAAGACGCCGTCGCGCGCGGTGACGGCCAGGCCCAGCAGGTTGTCTTCGCCGAGATTGGCCGTCGCCTGGCCTTGCCAGAAGCTCCAACTGCCTTGGCCGTTGATGCGGGCCGTCATGGGTTTGTCGACATGGGCGAGCGCGGCGACCACGCCGGCTTGCGGGGCGATCAGGTCGGCCTGGATATCGAGCCGGTTCTTGTCGGGCGCGGCATTGAGCAGGACGTTCAGCCGGTCGCCCTTGTCGCTGCCGGCATTGGCGGTGATGTTGAGCTGCTTGTGCAGGATATGGGCGGCGCCGTCGAGATTGAGATTATAGGCGGTGCCGAGCACGGGCTGATCGAGTTGGATCAGGTCGAACTTAACGCGGCTGACGTCGATCTTCAGGTCGGGGAGGAGCGAGCCGGTCTGTTTCTGGTCCTGGGACGGGTTGAACTTCGGCCGGCGCAGCATCTCGACCCTGGGGCTGGACAGGTCGACAATGTCGATATGCTTGCCGAGATAGCCGAACGGATGCCAGTTGAGATGGACCAGATCGCTCTGTAGAAAGACGCCCTTGGGGTCGTAGAGTTTCAGGCCGTGGATGGTCATGTCGCCGTATAGCGAGCCATCGAGGCTGTCGATGCCGATTTTTAACCCGGAATTGAGCTTCAGGCCGGTGGCGTACTGGATCAGGATGCGCCGGCCGATGGGTGTATTGAGGCTGGTCAGGAAGACGCCAACAATAACGAGAACGGTGACGATGATGCCGGTGATATTGATAGCAACGCCGCGCCACGAAAACGCCGACCAGTCGAGACGGTCCCATTCGCGTTTCAGCCACGAGCGCATATCGCGCGGCGGAGGTGGCGCCTGGGGTTCCGGTCCGGGAACGGTCTCAGGTTTCGGCTTGCGCTCCGGGCGGCCGGCGCGCGGTTGGTCACCGTCCTCGGGTGCCGCGGGCATGGGCGGTTTCTTGCCCGTCTGTCGGGGTTTGCGCGCCATCAGAACGCCTGCCCTATGCCGACATAGAGGGCGATGATCGGATCGCCCTTGTCGCGAACCAGTGGCGTGGCGACATCGATGCGGATCGGGCCGAAATTGGTATAGAGCCGGCCGCCGACGCCGATGCCGGCATGCATATCCGAGAAACCAGGCGTCGTTGTCGCGTAGGCCTGGCCGATATCGATAAAGGGTACGATGCCGAAATCGCCGAAGCGGTAGCGGTATTCGATCGAGGCCTCAAAGACGCTTAGTCCCCCGGTCGGATCGCCATTGGCGTCTTGCGGTCCCAGGCCCTGATAGGCGTAGCCGCGCACCGAGCCGCCGCCGCCAGCGAACAGGCGCCGTGACGGCGCGATATTTTCCAGCTTGGCGCCGACCTGGAAGCCTAAGCGAACACGTGCGGCGATGACGGACTGGGCATTGAGGGCGTGGTAATAGCTGCCGTCGAGGATGGTTTTGACATTGGGCGAACCGCCGCCGCCGAGCGCCACTTCCGGTGTCGTCTGGACGCCGAGACGAAAGCCCTTGGCGGGATTGAGGAGGTCGTTGGTGCGATCGTAACCGATCTTGATCGGCGTATCGGCCAGGTAATAGAGGGTGCGGATGTTGCGTGCGGTATTGCCGCTGGTCAGATCGGCGGAAATTTCCTGGGTCGCCAGGAGTTCGACGCCGTAGGACCAGGTCCACACCTTTTGCCATAAAGGCGTCGACACCAGGGAGCGTGAGCCCGAGATGCTGAACGTATTGGCGTCATAGGCGTCATAGACATTGTGCGACAGGCTGGTCGCCAGTTGGGTGGTGCGGTCGCGGCGATGGTCGTTGGAGCGGCGGAAGGTCGCCGACAGCGCCTGTTCCTGGGTGCCGAGCGCGCCGGTGAAAATCAGTGCGCCTTCCGGCGGGAAGAGGTTGCGGTCCTGCCAGCCGGCGGTGGCGGTGAAGCCTTCGCCGGTCGAATAGCCGAGCGTGCCGGCGATCGTCCGCGACGGGCCCTTTTGCTGGTGGACGAGGAGGTCGACATATTGCGTGCCGTCGTCGGCCTTTTCGGTTGTCGGCACGGCCTCGACGGCAACGCTGCTGAACAGGCCAGTGGCGGTCAGGGCCTGGCGCAGATCGTCGACCTGGCGATTGTCGTAGAGGTCGCCCTTCTTGAAGCGTGTGAGCACGCCGACATGTTTAGCGTCGAAGGCCAGATCGCCGTCGGTCTGGAAGCCGCCGAAGCGTGACCGGGCACCGGTATCCACATTAAGCGTATAGTCGCCGGTCTGGACAGCGGGATCGAGCAGAATGTCGCGGCCGCCGAGCTTGGCGAAGGGATAGCCGCTATTGGCCAGGGTCAGGCTGACATTGGCTTCGGACGCAAGGACATTGTTGGCGATGATCGGATCGCCCGCCTTGACCATGAAGGCATTGCGGATCAGGTCTGGCGGCTGGATCGGATCGCTGTCGGCGGTGACCAGACCAAGCTTATATTGCGGGCCCGGGGTAACGATGAGATGGGCCTGGACCTGGCCGGTGACGCCGGGCACATTGCTGACCGTCGTCTGGACGATGCCATCATAATAGCCTCGCGATTGGAGGAGCCTGAGGATCAGGGCTTCGTCCTCGGTGGCGCGGGCGCGCACCATGGCGATATTGACGGCCTTGCCCTTGCCCATTTGCAGGGCGGACAGGCGTTTGAAGTCGACATTTAGGTCGACGTCATGCAGGCCGTCGACGACGGTAATATAGGTGATGGTCGGCGGCGCCTGTTCGGCGGCCATGCTGGGCAGGGGCTGGACGTCATATCCTTGCAGCCCGGGCAGGGGCGAGGTGAGCTCTTGGTCCTGGGCAGTGGTGACGGGCGGCAGGGTTTGCTCTGTGGTGACCGGGGCTGCCGGCGTAGTTTCCGGCGGAATCGGAATAGTCGTCTCTGGAGTAGGCGTCTCTGGAGCGGTTTCAGCTGGCGGCGCGGTCGTCTGATCCAGCGGCGGCAGGGCGGCGTTGAAGTCGTCGTCAGTGATGATATCGGTTTGGGCCGGCGGCGTGTTCGTAGGTGGAGTAGCCGGCGTGGTCTGGGCTTGGGCGGCGGTCACGGCGAACCAGCAGGCGAAGATGCTCAGTCCCCGGAAAAAGGGGAAGCGGGCAGGCGCAGTTGTGGCTTTGTTAGCGGAGATGTGAACAGCCCTCAGAAACTGTGCGGCGGCGGCCGCCCATGTGTTCTAGCTTGCGTGCCTTAAGAAGCTGCAAAAAATCTATGGGGAATGGGGCTTTATTAAGGGCATTTTGCCGGCAGGCCATCTTTCCGAATTCGACCGCAAGGGACGGAGTGCGACCAGAATCGACAGCGACTAAGGTGGTGGCAGATCAAATCATGATGCCCATATGAACAGGAGCGGCTATGATGACCACCATGCCCACGACCATTCCATCCGATCCGCGCTGGGAAGCGATTACGAAGCGCGATGCTGGCCTTGACGGCCAGTTCGTCTACAGCGTCAAGACGACCGGTGTCTATTGCCGGCCGTCGTGTGCCGCCCGCCCGGCGCGGCCGGAAAACGTTGCCTTCCATGACAGTTGCGAAGCGGCCGAAGCTGCCGGCTTTCGCGCCTGCCTGCGCTGCAAGCCGAAGGATCAATCGTTGAGAGCGGCTCAGGCGGCCATGATGGCGGATATCTGCCGCTGGATCGAGGACGCCGAGGAAGAACCGTCCCTGGCACAGTTGGCCAGACGCGTCAACCTTAGCCCCTACCATTTCCATCGCGTCTTCAAGGCCGCCACCGGCGTGACACCCAAGGCCTATGCCACGGCGCACCGGACAAAAATGGTGCGGGAAGGCCTGTCATCCGGCGAGAGCGTGACGGCAGCCTTGTACGACGCCGGCTTCGGCTCGAACGGCCGGTTCTATGAAAACTCGAACGGTATTCTCGGCATGACGCCGAAGCGGTTTCAGAACGGTGGCGCCGATACCGATATCCGCTTTGCCCTGGGACAGTGTTCCCTGGGCGCCATTCTGGTTGCCCAAAGCGACAAGGGCGTCTGTGCCATTTCGATCGGTGACGATGCCGATGCCCTGGTCCGCGAGGTCCAGGACCGTTTCCCCAACGCCAATCTGATCGGCGGAGAGGCCGAATTCGAGGCCCTGGTCGCCCGCGTCGTCGGCTTGGTCGAAGCGCCGAACCTTGGCGGCGACCTGCCGCTCGATATCCGCGGCACCGCCTTCCAGCAGCGCGTCTGGCAGGCCTTGCGTGACATACCGTCCGGTATGACGGTGAGCTATGCCGATATAGCGCAACAGATTGGCGATCCGAAGGCCGTCCGCGCTGTCGCCGGCGCCTGTGCCGCCAATACCCTGGCCGTGGCCATTCCGTGCCACCGAGTCGTCCGTACCGACGGGTCGCTTTCAGGCTATCGCTGGGGCGTTGAACGCAAGCGCGCCCTGCTGCTCAAGGAAGCGGCCTGTGCTTGATTGGGCAATGATTGACGACGAGCTCAACGCCTTTGGTTGCGCGGTTTTACCGGGATTGCTGAAGCCGGAAACCTGTTCCATGCTCAGCGGTATGTATGATGGCAACGGCTTTCGCAGCCATGTTCATATGGCCCGGCACGGTTTCGGCAAGGGCGAGTACAAATATTTCGCCTATCCTTTGCCGGAGGTCGTCACAAAACTGCGCGCCCAGCTCTATCTGCCGCTCGCCGTCATCGCCAATCGCTGGCAGGAACGGATGGAACTGGAGGCGCGCTTCCCGGCCGACCATGCCGACTATCTGGCGCAATGCCATGCCGCCGGCCAGCAACGCCCGACGCCCTTACTCCTGCAATATGGCCCGGGCGACTATAATTGCCCGCATCAGGATCTCTACGGCGAGCACGTCTTCCCGCTCCAGGTGGCGGTCCTGCTGTCCCAGCCGGGACGCGACTTCACCGGCGRCCAGTTCGTCCTGACCGAACAAAGGCCGCGCATGCAGTCGCGGGCCGAGGTCGTGCCGTTGGAACAAGGCGATGCCGTGGTGTTCGCGGTCCATCACCGCCCGGTCGCGGGCTCGCGCGGCAGCTATCGCGTTACCATGCGCCATGGCGTCAGCCGATTGCGCTCGGGCCGGCGTCATGCCTTGGGCATCATTTTCCATGATGCAGCGTGATACCGTCTGGGCAACCGCTATAACCCCTTGATTTTTTAATTCAATTGACCACTGTGAAAATTGAGCGCATAGGTAGAGTGTCGTCTCGAAATGCAGATGATCTGAAATGTCTGTAAAGCCGTCCTGGACGGGCAGGGTTTCACCAGGGGCAGAAAAAGGGCGTCACCTTGCCCGATTCCATGGCTATTTACGCAACAGATTGACCCTGACGGTAAGGGGCGAGGCGTCGCTCTCGATCCGTTTTTGCTCGCTTTCCCGGAGAGTATGGCCATGGGGGCACCGAACCCACGCTTAGGCCGCAAGGCCGAAATCATGTTCGTCGAAGACAATCACGGCGACGAACTCTTGGCCTTGCGGGCCTTCCGCAGCGGCCAGATCGAAAATCACTTCACCTTTGCCGGCTCTGGCGAACAGGCATGGTCCATGTTGCGCGGTGTCGGGGTCTATGCCGACCAGGTCTTGCCCGACATTATCATGCTGGATATCCGACTGCCCAGGATGAGCGGGCTGGACTTGCTGGAAATGATAAAAAACGATGCCAGGCTCAAACACATACCGGTTATCGTCATGTCCAGTTCGGAATCCGTGGAAGATGTCCGGCGCAGCTACGACCTCTACGCCAATGGCTACATCGTCAAGCCAATGGATATGGAGGCGTTCAAGGACGCGGTGGCGGCGATTGAGCACTACTTTTTCATGCTGGTCGTCCTGCCGCGACCACTGGAAAGGCATGCCAGCAAATTCGATCTGTCCTGTCATTGACGTGGTTCGCTCCGGTTGCCGCCGGGAGACGGGCTTGGTATTAAGCGTGTGATGTCGCAAGATGAACAATTGAGCCTGTTCGGCGCGCCGGCCGATCCGCAGCGCGACGGCCTGAGCGTGCTGCGCGGTTTCGCCCTGCGGTGGGTTCACGATCTGCTGACGGCCATAGCGACCGTAGAGGCAACGGCGCCGTTTCGTCACATGGTCACCCCGGGCGGTCACGCCATGTCCGCGGCGATGACCAATTGCGGCATGGGCTGGGTGACCGATCGCAGCGGTTATCGCTACACGGATACCGACCCGGTAACGGGCATGAGATGGCCCGAGGTGCCGCGGGTGGTGCGCGAACTGGCGGTCACAGCCGCCGCGGAAGCCGGCTATGCCTTCGCTCCGGACGGCTGCCTGATCAATCGTTACGCGCCTGGCGCCAAGATGGGGTCGCACCAGGATTTGAACGAGACCGACAAGGCGGCGCCGATTGTCTCGGTGTCGCTCGGCCTGCCTGCGGTGTTTCAATTCGGCGGCGTTTCGCGAACGGGGCCGACCGAGCGGATTGCCTTAAACCATGGCGATGTCGTCGTGTGGGGCGGGCCCTCGCGCATGGCCTATCACGGGGTTTTGACCTTGAAAGACGGTGTGCATCCGGACGTCGGCCGCCGGCGCGTCAATCTGACGATCCGCAAGGCGCGCTGACGGTCAATTGTTGATTTTGCCAAACCGCCCGGTGTGGAAGCAGTCGAAGCCCATGCCTGCTTAGGAAAATCGCGGTGTCGGTTCGTCGGGTGGCAATTGCATCAGGCTGAACCAGTAATGTTCGATACGGCTGATGACTTCATCGAACGTATCGGTGCTGATCGGCTTGGTGATATAGCCGTTGGCATGACGGTCATAGCAGCCCGTGACGTCATTGTCAGCGCTTGAGCTGCTGAGAACGATGACCGGGATGCGCCGCAACGACGGGTCGTCCTTGACGGTCGACAGGAAATCCTGGCCGCGCATATAGGGCAGGTTGAGGTCGAGCAGGATCAGGTCCGGCCGTACGGCCTCCGCATGTTCACCTTCGCGGCGCAGTATACTCAGGCCCTTTTCACCGGTTTCGGCGACGACGATATCACTGGCGATCTTGGCGCGCTTGAAAGCGCGCTTTGTCAGGACGGCGTCTCCCCGATTGTCTTCGATCAACAGGACTTGAGCGCTGCGGGCGCGTTCGGTGAGCTTACTCATGCGGCGGGAATCTTCCGGAAGACTTGTGGGCGCAAAGCGAAGGGTGCCACAGGACGGGACAGCGCCGCAAGCACTTTCAGATATCGGCGCGCATGTGATGACGAGGCCGTAATCTCAGCCTCTGCCGCAACCATGACGCTTGTAAGCGCCGGCGATTCGCGCCAAAACAGGAACCGAGCGCCGAATACGTGCGCAGACCGCGAGGCACAGGTGGATCACAACATGACCGGCAATGACTTCATGCCGCATGGCTACTGTTTTCTGTGGCGTCCCGACGTGCTGTGGCTACATGTCCTGTCCGACCTCTGCATCATGCTGGCCTATCTCGGCATACCGTTGGTGCTGCTGTATTTCATCCATAAGCGCAAGGACCTGCCGTTCCAACTGGTCTTTGTCCTGTTCGGTGCCTTTATCCTGCTGTGCGGCACTACCCATGCCCTGAGCATCTGGGTGTTGTGGCATCCCAACTACTATTTCGAAGGTGTGGTCAAAGCGATGACCGCCGTGGTGTCGATCGCCACCTTGGTCATGATGGTCCGCCTGTTGCCCCAGGCGCTGAGCCTGCCCAGCCCCGCCCAGCTCGAGGCCGCCAATGCCAAATTGGAAGAGACCAACCGTCAGTTGGAAGTCGCCAATGCCAAGCTGGCCGAGCTCTACGTCCGGACCGAGGAGCGTGGCCGGGTCGAGTTGGGCGCTGTCGTCGACAATGTCCTGGACGGCATCATCACCATAGATGAAAGCGGCGCCATCGAAAGCTTTAACGCCGCCTGCGTCAGCATTTTCGGCTATCGTCCTGACGAAGTCATGGGGCGCAATGTCAAGATATTGATGCCCGACCCGTACCACACCGAACACGACGGCTATCTCAGCCACTATATCGCCACCGGAGAAGCGAAGATTATCGGAACCTCCGGCCGTGAAGCCATGGCGCGGCGCAAGGACGGCACGGTGTTCCCGATCGATCTGTCGGTCAGCGCCTTTACGATCGACGGCGTCCGTCATTTCTCAGGCATCGTCCGCGACATCACCCGCCATAAACAGGCGGAAGAGAGCCGCCAGAAGCTGCTCGACCGCCTGACCGAATCCAATACCGAACTGGAGCGCTTCGCCTATGTCGCGTCACACGACATGCAGGAGCCTCTGCGTATGGTGCTGAACTTCAGCCAGATCGTCGCCACCGACTATGCCGACAAGCTGGACGACGACGGCAAGGAATATCTCCGCATCGTCGGCGACAGCGCCATGCGCATGCGCGACATGGTCCAGGACCTGCTCGACTATGCTCGCCTGGGCCAGGAAGCGCGCACGTTTACAGCCGTCGATATGGGCGCCGAACTCGACCATGTCCTGATCAATCTCAGCCAGATGGTCGAGGCCAGCCAGGCGCGCATCACTCATGACGAACTGCCGGTCGTCAGGGGGCACGCCGTCCAGCTGATGCGGCTGATGCAGAATCTGATCAGCAATGCCATCAAGTTTCAGCCCAAGGGTCGCCAACCGCTCATCCATATCGGCGTCACCGATCAGACCGAGGCCTGGCTTTTTTCGGTGCGTGACAATGGCGCCGGCATCGAAGCGGCCTTCACCGGGCAGATATTCGAGCCGTTTCGCCGCCTGCATACCTGGGAAGCTGTCGCCGGCAGCGGCCTGGGTCTGGCTGTATGCAAAAAGATTACCGACACCCACGGCGGCCGTATCTGGGTCGAATCCAAACCGGGCGAGGGGAGCACCTTTTATTTCACCCTGCCCAAGCCACGCGGCTAAACTTGCGGAGAGCCTATCATGCCCAATCTGTTGATACGTGAAGGCCGCCCGGCCGAGATATTGCTGGTCGAGGACAATCGCGGCGACGTTCTGTTGGCATCGCGCGCTTTTCGCGACGCACAGATCGAAAACAACCTGACCGTGGTCGAAACCGCCGAAAAGGCGCTCGAAGTCCTGCGTGGCGAGGGTGACCATGCCGGCAAGCGGCGGCCGGACATGATCCTGCTCGATCTTAACCTGCCGCGCATGAGCGGTCAGGAGTTGCTGGCCATCATCAAGGCCGACGACAAGCTGCGCAATATTCCGGTCATCATCCTGTCGAGCTCCGAATCCGAGGCCGATATCAGCGGCAGCTATGGCCAGCATGCCAATGCCTATATCGTCAAACCGGTCGACCTGCAGAAGTTCAAGACGGTGGTCGCCAGTATCGAACAGTTCTTTTTCATGTTGGTGGTTCTGCCCGGCGGCGGCCCAACCCTGATCCGGGCCTAGAGTTAGAAGCGCTGCGCCAGATAGCGGCCGGTAAGAGTGTCCGATTTCGCCAGGTCGCCCGGCATGCCCTCGAACTGCACCGTGCCGCCGTCGTGGCCGGCGCCGGGGCCCATATCGATCACCCAGTCAGCTCGCGAAATGACGTCGAGATTGTGCTCGATGACGATGACCGATGAGCCGGCGTCGACAAGCCGGTCGAACAGTCCGATCAGGGTATCGACGTCGTTCATGTGCAGACCGGTTGTCGGCTCATCGAGGACATAGATGTTGCCCTTCTTGCCCAACTCGGCCGCCAGTTTCAGGCGCTGGCGTTCGCCGCCCGACAGGGTCGACAGCGGTTGGCCCAGCGTCAGATAGCCCAGGCCGACATCGTCGAGCCCTTGCAGAACCCTGGCGATCGCGGGCTCGGTAAAAAACGCCACGGCATCGGCCACGCTCATTTCATAGACATCGCTGATCGACTTGCCGCGCAGCTTGTGTTCCAGCACCTCGGCGGTAAAGCGCTTGCCGAAACAGGTCTCGCACGCCGTCACCATGGGATCGAGATGGGCGAGGTCGGTATAGATCACGCCCAGGCCGTTACAATCCGGGCACGCCCCCTTGGAATTGGCCGAGAATAGCCCGGCGTCGACGCCGTTGGCCTTGGCGAAGGCCTTGCGCACATTGTCCAAAATGCCGGTATAGGTCGCCGTATTGGACCGTCGCGAGCCGCGCGCCAGGTTCTGGTCGATAATGATGGTGTCGGGATACGCCTCGGGCAAGCAACCCTGGATGAGCGACGACTTACCCGAGCCGGCGACGCCTGAAATGACGGTCAGGACGCCCTTTGGGATATCGACCGAGACGTCCTTGAGATTGTTGAGCCTGGCATGGGCGATCTTCAGCTCGCCGGTTGGCTTTCTCACCTTGTCCTTGATTGGCTGATATTTGTTCATGTGGTTGCCGGTGAGCGTGCCAGACGTCAAAAGCCCGGCAAAATCGCCCTCATAGACCAGTTCACCGCCCTTGGTGCCGGCGAACGGCCCCATGTCGACTACGTGATCGGCGATGGCGATCATGGCCGGCTTGTGCTCGACGATCAGCACCGTATTGCCCTTGTCGCGCAACTGCTGCATCAACCCGGCCAGCCGCCCGACATCGTGGGGGTGCAGGCCGACCGACGGCTCGTCGAAGACATAGGTGATGTCGGTCAAGGATGAGCCCAAATGGCGCACCATCTTGACGCGCTGGCTTTCGCCGCCGGACAGGGTCGAGCTTTCGCGATCGAGCGACAGATAGCCCAAGCCGATGGTGACGAGATTATCCAGCCGCGCCGCCAGGGCCGCCAGCATCGGTCCGACCTGTGGCGCCATGATACCGCGCACCAGCTTGGCCAGCTCACTCACCTGCATGGCCGACAACTCGGCGATATTGTGGCCCTCGACCAGGCTGCCCAGCGCCGCCTGGTTCAGCCGCGCGCCCTGGCAGGCCGGGCAGGTGGCGCGGGTAAAGATCTTGTCGTATTCGACGCGGACATGCGGCTGCAGGCTCTCGGGATCCTTGCTGCCCAGGGATTGTTTGAGCTTCGGCACCAGGCCCATATAGGTCAGGTTGATCTTGTCGACCTTGATCTTGCGGCCATCATCGAGGTGGAAGAGGTTGGCGCGTTCCTCCGCCGTATAGTCCCGGATCGGTTTGTCGATATCGAACATGCCTGAGCGGGCATAGGTCGACCACCACCAAGTATCGACCTCGAACCCCTTGGCCAGCAAGGCGCCGCCTTTCAAGGACTTGCTCTCGTCGACCACGGCGGTCATGTCCATGGCGGCGACCTGGCCTATGCCTTCGCACTCCGTGCACATGCCGCGCGGATCGTTATAGGAATAATAGCCCGGCGCCGGCAGGCGGGGTTCGGCGAGGCGTGAGAACAGCACCCGCAACATCTGGGCGGCGTCGGTCACGGTAGCTACCGTCGAGCGCGTATTACCGCCCAGGCGTTGCTGATCGACGATGATGGCCGCCGAGATATTTTCCAGCAGGTCGGCGTCGGGCTGGCCGTAATGCGGCATGAACTGCTGCACGAAGGCGGGATAGGTTTCGTTTATCAGTCTTTGGCTTTCGGCAGCAATGGTACCGAAGACCAGAGAGGACTTGCCCGAGCCCGACACCCCGGTAAAGACCGTAATCCGCCGCTTTGGAATATCGAGGGAGACGTTCTTGAGATTGTTCTCGCGCGCGCCGCGGATAATGATGGTGCCGTAGTCGGGTATGGCCATGGGCTGGTCCTGATTTGTCCGCGCGCCAGTTGGGTGATGTGAACGCGTTACCGCAAATATCATTCAATTGCGCGATGGTCGAGGCGGTGACGCGGTCGGCGTCGGACGACCATTCGGAGTGGTTGGAGGCTCTTTTCAAAAAAACGGCGCCCGAATGACAAGCGGTTGGCATTAAGCGGTAATTTAACACCTCCATATGGTCGCCGGGACACCTGCGCCCAATCTGCTTGCGGCGCGGCGAACAGCTATTTCGGAAAATAGGCCGCGTGGTCCGGCATGGCGCGGGCAGCTTCGGCGATAGCGGTGCGCATGGCGTCGAACTGCGCGACGACCGTGGCTTCATCGGCGACATCCGCCATTGGGTCATAGCCGGTGGGCAGGATATTCTGCCCCAACATGACGGCCAGCCAGCTTGGCGGCTGAAACAGGTCGCCGCGGGTCAGTACGATACGCCCCGATGTGCGGAAATGATCGAGCTTGTAGGTCAGGCTGTCGGGGATGGTCATGTTCCTGCAATAGCGCCAGAAGGGCGAATCGTCGCGCTCGGTCGCCTTGTAGTGCAGGATGAGGAAGTCGCGAATGGCTTCATATTCAGCTGCCACGGCGCGATTATATTGCTCGCTGACCAGCGGGCTGAACTCGGCGTCCGGCCACAGATCCAGAAGCTTGATCAGTCCGGAATGGATGAGATGGATGCTGGTCGATTCCAGCGGCTCGAGAAAGCCGCCGGCCAGGCCGATAGCTACGACATTCTTGGTCCACAACGACTTACGACGGCCGGTCGTGAAGCGGACGAATTTGGGGTCGGCGAGGGCAGGGCTGTCCAGGTGTTTCAGCAGGATGCCGGCGGCTTCGTCGTCGCCCATATAGACCGATGAGAAGACGTGGCCGTTACCGATGCGATGCTGCAACGGAATGCGCCATTGCCAGCCCGCTGTATGGGCCGTGGAGCGCGTGTAAGGGGTGAGGGGGGCGACTCTCTCGCTTGGGACAAAGGCGGCGCTACTGCAAGGTAGAAAGGCGCTCCAGTCGTCAAATCCACTATGCAGGGTTTTCTCGATCAGCAGCCCGGAAAGCCCTGAGCAATCGAGAAACAGGTCCCCGGACACGTCCTCTCCGTTGTCAAGTTGCAGAGACTGAACGAAGCCGCTTTCGGGATGTTGGTTAACTTTTATGATTTTGCCTTCAACGCGTTTAACCCCGCGGGCTTCGGCATAACGACGCAGATAAGCGGCATAAAGACCGGCGTCGAAATGATAGGCATAGCCCAGGGTGGACAGCACCGAGCGGCTGTCCGGCGGTGGCGGCGAAAAACGGTTAAGGCGCGATGCCATGCAGCACAAGGAATAGGTCTCGAAGTCCTCTACGTGACCGGCCAGCCTGCGCTTGGTGAGATAGTGTTGGAAGGCCGTACGTCCGATGGGGGCGCCAATAGAACCGAACGGGTGCATGTAGCGATGACCAAGCCGGGTCCAATTGTGGAACTCGATGCCGAGCTTGAAGGTCGCTTTGGTCTGACGGACGAAATCGGCTTCATCGATGCCGAGAAGGCGGTTGAAGTCGATAATATAGGGGATGGTGGCTTCACCGACGCCGATCGTGCCGATTTGTTCCGATTCGATCAGGGTAATCTCGCCGAGCTTGCCCTGGGTCATGCGGGCGAGCAGGGCAGCAGACATCCATCCGGCGGTGCCGCCGCCGACAATGACGATCCGGCGCGGCATGGAGGTCGCCATCTTTGGCAGGCTGGCAGGAGTCATGTTGGTCTTAGCTCATGGTGGTGAGTTCGGCGACGACATCATAGGCGTCGCCGCGGTAATAGGATTGGGTATATTCTGCGGCGCGGCCGTCACGCAGGAAGCCGCGCCGTTCGATAAACAGTCCCGAAGCGCCTGTGGCAATCCCCAGATAGCCGGCTTGTTCCGCGGTAAAGGAAACCGCGCGCAACCGCTGCAGGGCGCGTAAAGGGCGGTGGCCTGCCTGCTCCAGCGCGTCATAAAGCGAGTCGCCGACGCATTCGAGCGACGGCAAGCAGTAATCCGGTATGGTCGACATCTCGAGCGCCATCGTGGTGTCGTCGGCATAGCGCAGGCGCTGGAAGCGATAAACCTTCGAGCCGGGAGACAGGTTGAGTGACATAGCCTCCTCAGGATTGACGGTGCCTATGGCGCGACTGACCCACACGCTGTGCGGCCGGCGCCCGCGCGAGCGCATGTCCTCGCTGAAGGACGACAGGATGGAGAAGTTCTTTTCCACCCGGCTGGCGACGAAGGTGCCCGCGCCGCGGCGGCGCGTGACGAGCCCTTCCTCCACCAAACCATCCAACGCCTTGCGCACGGTTATCCGCGACAAGCGGTATTCCCGGGCGAGATCGCGCTCTGTCGGCAGGGCGTCGTTTTCGGTCAGCGCTTGTTGGAGAATGGCGTCACGCAATATGCGCTGCAATTGAAGATAAAGCGGAGCTGGGTCGTTTTCTTTTAAKGACGGCAATACGTCGGAGAATAACACTCTGAAAACTCCTGCAATGGATAGACCGGTCGGAGAGGCCAAAATGGCGATTCGACCGGGCGAGCATGGTTGGCCTTGGATTGGTATTGCTAAATCGCCAAAGATGTCGCATTTGATATGACCTTGGCCCGTATTGCCATGTGCCAAAAGCAGCTGGATCAGGGGCTGGGCGAACTTAGGATAGCCATTTTTTAGGTTTTGAATACCATTTTTAAAGCCCAAATCTCACGAAAGCGGCTGTATTTTTATATACTAAAAGGCAAAATCGTAGCAAATTAAATTTAAAAATCCTCAAAATCCTCATATTGCAAAATAGATAGTATTGTATAGTTGGAATTATTCTGAGAAATGCAAGTAGTTTATATTAATTTGTTATATACTTATTCTAGTCGGGGCCGTGGCTGTGTAATAGCGTATTTGTGGCGATTAATTCAAATGTAAAATTTCGTTTATTTTGTTTATTCTAGAAATATTGTTCTATTTTAATCATTTACATTGATTTTGTTACATTTTTTCCTATTTCTTATTTCATTTTGTTTAATTTTAATGCCCCAATCTGAGTGAGTTCGTTTTTGAAATCGTTTAAAAAGTGTTGCAAAAACGTCAATTTTTGTGACGACGTTATACTTCTGTAATATTGAATTGACATGGTCTTATTTTGGAACATACCTTGCCCCCCGCCCGGAGATTAAAGTGGGCGGCCATCTTTCCAAAGATGTCCTGTTCGCTCGACCGGTTACAGAAGGCATAGCTGTGTCCGCCACGTGACACAGTGGTTTTGAAAATGGGGATAAACATAATGAAATACAGAGATTACGCTTTGGTCACGACAGCCATGGCAAGCTTGATGCTGTCGTCAGGGGTCATGGCGCAGGATGCTGCGCCTGGCGATGCTGCGTCCGCGGACACAGCGCAGGAAGTTGTGGTGGTCGGTATCCGCCACAGCCTGCAAAGCTCCATAAAGAGCAAGAAGAACACGGACGCGATCGTCGACGTGATCACGGCGGAAGATGTCGGCAAGTTCCCCGACACCAATGTCGCTGAATCGCTGTCCCACCTTCCGGGTTTCTCGGTCGACCGGATGTTCGGGGAAGGCGAAAAGGTCTCCATCCACGGTACCGACCCGGCGCTGAACCGCATGTTCGTCGACGGCCACAGCATCGCTTCGGCCGACTGGGGTGGCAATCCCAACGACATTTCAGGCCGGACCTTCAACTACGCCTTGCTGGCGCCGGAAATCATCGGCAAGGCCACGGCTTACAAGAGCCCCGAAGCCTGGATCGACGAAGGCTCGCTGGGCGGCACGGTCATGATCGAGACGCGCAAGCCGCTGGATTTGAAGCCGGGCACGCTGYCGGCATCCGCCGGTTATGCCTATAATGACCGTTCCGAAAAGGGCAATGCCCGCGGTTCGGTGCTCTACAGCTGGCATAACGACAACAAGAACTTCGGTGTTTTGGTCGCTGCCACCTACGACAAGGAAAACCTGTACCGCGCCGGTGTCGAATATTTCGGCTATAGTGGCGGCGACAGCTTCGACGGCAGCTTTACCACGACGACCGATGCGAACGGCAATGTCACGGCCGTTACGGGCCCGAACATCAACGGCGCGGCGCCGACACCGGCCTCCTATGCCGAGATGAATGCTGCCCGCGTGCCGTGTTGTATCAACTGGGCCTATTTCGACCAGACGCGTGAGCGCAAGGGTCTGAGCGCGGCCGTGCAGTGGAAGCCCGATGACAACAGCGAGTTCGATCTGACGGCCCTGCACATCGTCGGCGATTATACCAATTTCAGCCAGTCGGAATATTCCGTCGCCGTGTGGGGCGGCAACCGCGCCTCCGACATCTCTGTCGCCAACGGCCTGGTGACCGGTGCCACGATCGGTTCGTCCGGCTATATCGGTTTCGATCCCAACAATCCGAACGGGGCGACCAGCTATGGCACCAATGCCCAGCTCGACAACAACCTGCGTCATTCCGTTGTGACCACGGACAGTGTCAACCTGGCCGGCAAGTGGTCGTTCGACACCTGGAAGGTCAGCGGCAATGTCGGCTTCACCAAGGCGACGGGCGGCAAGGATCCGGAATATCTGTCCAGCTTCCAGACCGGCGCCGGGTTCACCTTCAACTTTGACCAGAACCACACCATGGTCAATTACACGGTCGATCCGACCGACCCGACTTCGTTCTTCAAGAGCGACCTGCGTCAGGGCACCGTAAATGGCGTCCAGGGCTGGTATACGCAGATCGGCGGCGTCTATTATGAAGTCTATAAGGACGAGGAAACCTACGGACAGATCGATTTCGCCAAGGAGCTCAACGGTCCGTTCACCAAGCTGCGCTTCGGCCTTAAAGCATCGGTGCACGACAATTCCGACTGGAGCTCCGGCACCAATGTCTATTTGGCCGCGCCGACCGATCTCAGCCACTGGGACTATACCCTGTCACCGTCCGACCTGTTCGATGGTCTGGGCGCCAGCGGCAACGCCACTCAGTACGCCACCCTGACCCGTAGTGGCCTGATGGCCATGCTGAACTCGGGTATCTCCAGCGACAACGGCCTGAATTACGGCGCCATGTTCGACGTCAACGAAATGATCATGGCAGGCTATCTGCAAGGTGACTTCCGCGTCGACAAGTTCCACGGTAATGTCGGTGGACGCTTGGTCCGCACGCGCGATCAATCGGATTACTGGAATACCACCACTGTTGTGCAATTGGACGCCAACGGCAATCCGGTGCTGGACTCCGACGGCAATCAGGTCACCGTACAGGTTACGGAACCGCGTAGCGTCACGCAGGACGACACCAAGTTCCTGCCCGCGGTGAATGTGGTCTACGACCTTTCGGACAATTTGCTGCTGAAGGGCGGTATCGCCAAGGTGATTGCACGTCCGCGTTACGGCCAGTTGGCAGGCGCTTTCAGCCTGGATAACCAGCACCTGACCGGTGGCGGCGGCAACCCTGATCTGAAGCCTTACGAGTCGACCAATTATGAAGCTTCGGCGGAATATTATTTCGGCAAGTCGGGCATGGCGGCCGCGGAATTCTTCTACCGCGACATCTCGTCCTATATCGTCCAGGACACCCAGGACAAGGTCCTTTACAACACCAGTACCCGCGCCATGTCGACCTATAGCGTCTCGTCGCCGTTCAACGCGCAGAACGCCAAGGTCCACGGCCTGGCCCTGCAATATGAAACCGATCTGCCCTTCGGGTTCGGCGTCAGCACCAATGTGACCTTCGCCGAGGCCGATACCGGCACCAAGGCCTACTACATGCCTTACCTGTCGAAATATACGGTCAACGTCATTCCGTATTACGAAAAGGGGCCATTGCAGGTCCGCCTGAGCTACAGCTACCGGTCCAAGTATTTCACCCAGATCGGCCGCCGCAACTCCAAGGATTTCACCGACTCCTATACCCAGGTCGATCTGTCGGGAACCTACAACGTCAATGATCACGTCGCGGTCTATGTCAAAGGCCTGAACCTGCTCGACGAAACCTACTACCAGTTCTCGTCCGTCACGATCGCCCCGACCAACTTCTACAAGAACGGTCGCGTCTTCATGATCGGCGTAAACTACAAGATGTAATTTAGTCTGCTTTCTTGTTCCGCTTTCCTCACCAATGGAACAGCGGCGGAAGTTGCTGCGGTTTCGGCCTCCCTGGGCTCCGTAGCGACTTCCGCCGTTTTTTTTATGAATCCGGGATGCCTTGTGCAGCGCGGCGAATGCGTAGACCGGGCACTCATTTCTGGACTAGTTTCGTTGAAAAGATTGGTTTTTTGGGCTCGCGAATGAGTAGGTTGGAAAATACTATGTTACCGTAGTTGGCGCTCGTTTCGCAACGTGACTTGACTTTCGCGGTGCCTGCCGTGATTTTGGTGGCATGACTTCGGTTTTGCACATCGGCCTGTCCCGTCTTCGCGCCATACTCACCTTGTGCTGTGTGGCCATGATGATGTGGGCCGGCGTGACGGCGGCGGAAGCGCAGGTCCAGAACGCTGCCCACGCTGCGCGCGGCGATGTTGTTCTGGCGGACGGCGGCTGGCCGTCGGCATGCGAAACCGGTCACCAGGCCTGCGCCGCGCAGGTCGATTCCGAGGAAGACGCCGGGCTTTCCGGCCTGCACCATCACCATGCTGCCGACGGCCAACTCAACGCCCTGCCGGCCGGTGCCGACGACATGACCCCCATCCTCACCGGCGCCCGCCTCGGCGCCGCGCCTTATAATTCCGTCGTAAAGCCGGGCTCGCCAGCCGGTACGGATCAGCCTCCGAAGATTTGATCGCACGCCCGAAGTGTGTCGCGCCACCGGCGCTTTGATCAAATCTGACTGAGGATTCTCATGAAATTTCCCTATCGGGGGCCGCTTGGTGCGGTTCTCCTCGGTGCGAGCCTGGGTGGGTTCGTGCCGTCATTGGCGTCGGCCGATCCGGCGCCGCCGTTCCACGACCTGTTGCGGCAGGCCCAATCGGCGCCGCGCCTGAAGGCGGCGGAGGCAAGCCTCGACCAGGCCGAAGGCCTGGCGCAGCAGGCCCGCGCCCGGCCCAACCCGTCATTCAATCTCAGCGTCGAAAATTTCGCCGGCAGCGGCGCCTATGCCGGCAGCGAGAGCGCCGAAACGACGGCGGAAATCGAGCAGACGATCGAACTGGGCGGCAAGCGCGGGGCGCGTATCGAAGCCGGCCGGGCCGGCCTGGATGTGGCGCGCGCCAAGGCTAATCAGTCGCAGAGCGATTTGGCCTTCGACCTGGCGCAGGCCTACGCCGCCGCCGAGGCGGCCGACATACGGTTGCAACTCGCCAAGGATTCGCTTGCCCTGGCGCAAGACGACGCGCGCGCCGCCGACGCCATGGTCAAGGCCGGCAAGGAGGCCGATCTGCGATCCGTGCAGGCGCGATCCGGCGTGGAAGCCGCGCGCGCCGATGTCGACGAAGCTGGGGCGGTGCGAAGCGCCGCTTTCGCCCGGCTCACGGCCATGGTGGATTCGCCGGTCCCGTTTACGGCGATTTCGGAAAGTCTGTTGTCTCACGCCGATTGTGGCGAAGCGATCCCTCCCGTGGATCCATTGACCAGCCCCGCCTATCTGGTGGCCCAGGCCGAGCGCAACGCGGTGGCGAAACGTGTCCGCGTCGAGCAAACCCGATCGGCCCCGGATGTGACCGTGTCGCTCGGCGTTCGCCGGCTTGCGGCGGACGATTCCCACGCCCTGGTTGGCGGTGTTTCGGTGCCGTTCCCGATCTTCGATCGCAATCGCGGCAATATCCGTTCCGTTCAGGCGGAACTGGCGGCTGCCGACCAACAGGTCAATATCGCCCGCCTCGACGCCCAGGCCGATATTCAGTCGGCCATGGCGGCCCTTCAGGCCGCTTTCACCCGAGTTCAGTCGGCCCATGACAGCGAGCAGGCCGCGCGGGAAGCCTACCGGCTTACCCGTATCGGCTACGAGGCCGGCAAGCTGCCGTTGAGCGAAGTGCTGGGCGCGCGCCGCAACCTTGCCGAGGCGCGCAATCAGACACTCAAGGCCCGGGAGGACCGCCTCCGCGCCGAAGCCGAACTCGCGCACCTGCGCGGCATTATCCCATTTGGAGATCCGCAAGTCTCCGGAGACAAATCATGACAACGAACAAGCGATATCTGTACGGCGGCGCCATGGCCGCCCTTTTGCTCGCCGCACTCGGCGGTTTCGGCCTGGCGCGGTGCACGGCAGACAAGCCAGCCGCATCCGCGTCGGCTGCGGCGGTGGAAGAGACGCCTTCGGCCGACCTGGCCCTTACGCAAGAGGCCATTGCCGCCGCCAATATTGCTGTGGAAACCGTCAATTCCGGTGGCTTGTCCTCGGAAATCGTTACGCAGGCCCAGGTCGTGGCAAAGCCTGACGGTCAGGCGGCTCTGACCGCCCGCGCCGCCGGCTCCATCTTGCGCATCTATAAGCGCCTCGGCGATCCGGTGCGGGCCGGGGAGCCGCTGGCCCTGATCGAAAGCCGCGAGGCCGGACAGATGGCCGCCGACCGTACGACGGCGCTGGCCCGCGCCCGTGTCGCCCAGGCCAATCTTGCCCGTGAGAAATCCCTGATGGATCAGGGTGTTTCGGCACGGGTCGATTACGAGCAGGCGCAGGCCGAGGCGGCCGCCGCCCAGGCGGAGGTGTCGCGGGCCCAATCGGCGGCGACGGCGGCGCGGATCACCTCCGACGGCCACGGCGTTATCGTGGCCAGCCCGATCGCGGGCCGGGTGACGGCCAGCAGCGCCAGTCTCGGCGCCTATGTCCAGCCGGAGACCGAGCTGTTCCGCGTGTCGGATCCCAGCCGGGTGCAGGTCGAGGCGGCCATTGCGGCCTCCGACATGACGCGTGTGGCGGCCGGCGATCGCGCTGTGATCGACATGCCCGACGGCCGTGCACTGGAGGGGCGGGTCCGCTCGGTGACACCGGCGCTGGACGCTGAGACGCGCGCCGCGACGGCGGTGCTCGACGTGCCCGGCGGCGATTGGCAGCCCGGTCTGTCGGTCAAGGCGCGATTGTTCCCGCAGGGTAGCGGTCCGTCGTCGGCCATCGTCGTGCCCGAAGACGCCGTGCAAACGCTCAATGGCGGCGATGTCGTCTTCGTGCGCACCGGGGACGGCTTCAAGGCCGTGCCGGTCACGGTCGGCCAGCGTAGCGCCGGCCGCGCCGAAATCATTGCCGGTCTCACCGCCGGCCAGTCGATTGCCACACGCAACGCCTTTTACCTCAAGGCTGAGCTGGGCAAGGGCGCGGGCGAGGAGGAATAGCCATGATAGGATATTTGATGGCCCTCAGCGTGCGGGCACGCTGGGCGGTGCTGCTGATCGTGCTGACGATCGGTGCGTTCGGCGCCTGGCAATTGACCCGGCTGCCGATCGACGCCGTGCCCGATATCACCAATAAGCAGGTGCAGATCAATACGCTCGATTCCGGATTGTCGCCGGTCGAGATCGAGAAACGGGTGACCTTTCCCATCGAGACGGCCTTATCCGGCATTCCTGGCCTGGAAACGACGCGGTCCTTGTCACGCAACGGCTTTTCCCAGGTCACGGCCATCTTCAGCGAAGGCACCGACCTCTATTTCGCCCGTCAGCAGGTCAGCGAACGCCTGGTCCAGGCGCGGGACAGCCTGCCCGGAGGCACCCAGCCGCAGATCGGGCCGGTGACGACGGGATTGGGCGAAGTCTATATGTATGCCGTCGACTATACCCAACCGAACGGCAAGGGGGCCAGGATCGCTGATGGCCGGCCGGGCTGGCAATCGGACGGCGGCTTCCTGACGCCCGAGGGCGATCGTTTGGGTGACGAGGTGTCGCGCGCCGCCTATCTGCGCACGGTCCAGACCTGGATCATCTCGCCGCAATTGCGCACGGTCGGCGGCGTGGCCGGCGTCGATTCAATCGGCGGGTTTGAAAAACAGTATATCGTCGAACCCGATCCGGTGAAGCTGAGCGCCTATGGGATATCGTTCCCGGAACTGGCCAAGGCGTTGGAAGCGGCCAATCTCGCGGTCGGCGCTAATTTCCTCAATCGCGGCGGCGAGGCCTATCTGGTGCGGGCCGATGCGCGCATCCGCTCGTTGGACGAGATCAATGGCGCCGTCATCGCCACCCGGGGCGGGCTGCCGGTGGCGGTGAGGGACGTCGCCACAGTGCGGCTGGGCGGAGAATTGCGCACCGGCGCCGCCAGCATGAATGGCCACGAGGTCGTCATCGGCACCACCTTGATGCTGATCGGCGAGAACAGCCGGACGGTGGCGCGTGCGGTCGGTGAAAAGCTGGAGGCGGTCAAGAAGTCGCTGCCGCCGGGCCTTGAGGTCACAACGGTGCTGGACCGTTCGAAACTGGTCAATGCGACGGTCGAAACCGTGCAGAAAAATCTGTTCGAAGGCGCCATTCTCGTGGCGGCGGCCCTGTTTTTGCTGCTCGGCAATGTGCGGGCGGCGATCATCGCCGTGCTGATCATTCCGTTCTCGTTTCTGATGATGGCGATCGGGATGAACGGGTTGAAGGTGTCGGGCAATCTGATGAGCCTGGGCGCGCTCGATTTCGGCCTGATCGTCGATGGCGCGGTCATCATTATCGAAAACTGCCTGAGGCGGCTGGCCGAACGTCAGCATCACGAAGGGCGCATATTGACCCTGGCCGAGCGGCTGGACGTTACGACCCTGGCGGCGCGCGAGATGACCCGGCCGACGGTTTACGGTCAGGCCATCATCTTCCTGGTGTTCGCGCCGTTGCTGACCTTTACCGGCGTAGAGGGCAAGACCTTCTCGCCCATGGCCATCACCCTGATCCTGGCCCTGGCGGCGGCGTTCGTGCTGTCCATCACCTTCGTGCCGGCCATGGTGGCCCTGTTGATCCGCGGGCGGATCACGGAAAAGGAGGTGTGGATCATCCGCAAGATCAAGGCTCTCTATGCGCCGGTTCTCGACCGCGCGGTCGCCAGGCCGTGGCCGTTCATCGGCGCCGGTGTCGGCTTGTTCGTCGTGTCGGGCTTCGTGTTCACCCTGTTGGGCCAGGAATTCATTCCGCAACTCGACGAGAAGAATATCGCCTTGTCGACGAGCCGTATTCCTTCGACCTCCCTGGAAGAGTCCCTGACCATGCAGAAGGGTGTCGAAAAAGCCATTTCCGGTTTACCGGAAGTGTCGCTGATGTTTTCCAAGACCGGGACGGCGGAGGTGGCGACCGACCCGATGCCGCCCAATATTTCCGACGGCTTCGTCATCCTGAAGGAGAAAAAGGATTGGCCCAAGGACGTGAAGACCAAGGCCGATGTCGTTGAGCGCATAGAGGCGCGCACCGGTGGATTGATCGGTCAGGCTTATGAGATGAGTCAGCCGATTCAACTGCGCTTCAATGAACTGATCGCTGGGGTGCGCGGCGACGTCGCCATCAAGCTGTACGGCGACGACCTCGACAAGATGGCGGCTTCGGCCGCGCGGATCGTCGGCGTGTTGCAGGCGATTCCGGGGGCTGCCGACGTCAAGGCGGAACAGACGGACGGATCGCCGACGCTCGATATCCGCTTCGATCGCGGCGCCATCGCGCGTTACGGCCTGACCGTCGAGGAGGTGGCCGAAACAGTGGCGGTGGCGATGGCCGGACGCGAAGCCGGACTGGTGTTCGAAGGCGACCGGCGCTTCGACATCGTCGTGCGCATGCCTCAGGCGGCACGCAACGACCTGGACGCGTTGAAGGCGGTGCCGGTCATGCTGCCTGAAGCGGACGGTCATGCGCGCGGTTCGGTGCCGTTGAGCGAGGTGGCGCAGTTCCGTTTCAGCGAGGGGCTCAACCAGGTCTCGCGCGAAAACGGCAAGCGGCGGATCGTTATCCAGGCCAATGTCCGTGGCCGCGATGTCGGGTCGTTCGTGCGGGAAGCCCAGCCCGCGGTGGAAGGTGTGGCCCTGCCGACAGGATCGTTCCTGGAATGGGGCGGTCAGTTCCAGAACCTGAAGGCGGCGTCCGACCGGCTGGCGGTCATTGTGCCGGTGTGTTTCCTGGCCATTTTCGGCCTGCTGTTCATGGCCCTTGGCGGGCTTGGCCGGGCGATTTCTGTGTTTACGGCCGTGCCCCTGGCCCTCGCGGGCGGGGTTTTCACCCTGGCCATGACCGGGATTGCCTTTTCGGTGTCGGCGGCGGTCGGGTTTATCTGTCTGTCCGGTGTCGCCGTGCTCAACGGCCTCGTCGTCATGAGCAGTATCCGGCAAAGGATCGAGGACGGCATGGAACTGGGCCAGGCCATTACGCAGGGCATGATCGAGCGGTTGCGGCCGGTGATCATGACGGGCTTGGTGCCGGCGATCGGTTTCATTCCCATGGCTATAGGCAGCGGCACCGGCGCGGAGGTGCAGAAGCCACTGGCGATTGTGGTGATCGGCGGCCTGGTGACAGCGACGGCCCTGACGCTACTGGTGCTGCCGGCGATCACGAAAGTGGTGCTCGGGCTCGGGGCGGGTTTCGGACGCAAGACCGGAGCGCCCAAGCCGGAGGTTCCGGCTGAGTAGACCTGCACATCCGGGGCTCCGGTACCGGATGGCCGGTGTCTGGCTGCATGTCTCGACCGGCCCAATCCAGCCGCCGAAGACCCTCTCAACGCCGCCAATCGGTCTGCCGGGAGGTGCCTGGAGGCCCTCCAGGCACCCTTGGACTCAGCGATGGCGGCGAACGAATTTGAGGATTTGGGGATTATGTCGAAAAGTGGTGCGGTGAACATGGGACCATATCGGCTGTAATCGGCGGTCGATCACCCATTTCCACCCATTTAGCCGGGGGTCGTGGGCGCTTATAGGCTGTAGTCGGCGGAGGATCACCCATTTCCACCCATTTAGCGGGGGCGCGAGAGCTTACAAGTTGGCGTAGCCCTGTTATCGGGCCGTGATCCTTTTCGCGCGGAGCGTTTGCAGCGCCGGCGATACGCTTCTCGGGGCGTCCGTCGTGTTCAAGAACGCGCTATAATCGTGAAGCGCCGGTTGTCAGGATTCTTGACATGCCGGCAGGCCGTGGTGGCGATCGATGTGATCGTTCAGAATTCCTGGCTTATTGCGCCAGACATCGTCTATTTAAAGGGCCCAATGAAAAGACATGACAACTTGGCTCTATGAAGCTTTCTGGAACCCTGGCGAGATTTAACGCGACAGGTTCGCTTCGAAATCGATCGGATCAAGGATAAGCGCGGGGAAACGGCCCTTCATGATGATATTGTCGATGGCTTCGCGGGCATAGGGGAAGAGGATCGTCGGGCATTTGCCCAGCACGATGCGGTCCAATTGCGTCGGGTCGTAACCGGCAATGTGGAAGACCCCTGCCTGCATGATTTCGATCATGAAAGCCGTGCTGCCGGCGCTCTTGGCGACGATGGCGATGGTGAGGACAACCTCGGTCAGGCCGCCGGGCAAGGCCTCCTGGGCCACCTTCACGTCCACCTTGACCTCGGGCTGCCATTCCTGGGTGAAGATGGCGGCGCCGGACGGCGCCTGGTATGACATGTCCTTGAGATAGATCTGGCGGATGGTGAATTGCTGAGCCATGAGGGTACCTTAAGCTGTTAGGGGGCCGTCGAGATCGAACACGGTCTCACCCGGCTGGACATAGTCCATGATGAGGTGGACGCGCGCTTGCGTCCCGTCGTTGCGGACGGCGTGGGTGCGCCGGTTGTTGATTTCCCACATCTCGCCTTCCGGCATGTGGAAGCGGAGTCGGCCGACCATGAAGAGGCTGTCGGGATTGGAAATCACCGGCACATGAATCCGGTGGCAACGTTTCAGCGACTCGCCGTCGTCGATATGCGGTTTGATCTCCGCGCCGGCAGGCAGGCGCGTCAGCAGGGCGCGGATAAAGTAGCCAGGGCCGTTCTGCTCGGCGACGCGGCGTTGACGCAGGGTTTGCAGATAATAGCCGCGAATATGCTCCATCAGGGGACGGACCTGCGGTTCAAGGGTAGCGAAAATCGCATGATAGGTCGGGTCGGTGTGGCGGAAATCCGCGTCCGCGATCAGCTTGACCGTTTGGGTGCTATTATGCGCGTTGAAGGCAGCCTGGCGGCTGGCGTCGGCGTTCCAGACATCGTCCGCGAAGCCCTGAACGACGGCGCGAAGGCCAGAAATGTCGAAGCTTCCCAGTTTCTGGGCGTCTTGGGCGAAATTCATGCGAGGTCACTGCAACAAGCTGCACCGGCCTGGCGGCGGGCTATCGGCGTCAGGGCTCGGTGCAAATCTACGCACAGGGGCATACCAATGTCCACATATATCATTACATGTGCGGTGACCGGATGAAGGGCGAAGGGGGTAGCCTTAGACGTCGCCAGGATCATGACGGCCCCTCATGCGGCGCGAGGTACCCCATGGCTTCCAGGCGTCGCCGCAGCGGTTGCAGGTGCGCTTCATAACGCTTCCAGGCGCCGACGCCTTGCGAATTGATCGGGGCACGGACCTGCACGGCGCTGGCGGTCGAGACGCCGCCCTTGGCTTCGTGCGGCTTCAGGCAGGCGTCTTCGAAGGGCAGGCCGCAGGCGGAAATCAGCCGGCGAATCTCGGTTTCCGGGTCGCGGATCACGGCCTCCAGCGACACTTCGATCAGTCCGTCGCCGAGGACCTGTTTCCAGTAAGCCATCAGGTCGCGATAATGACTGTAATGGTCGGCCAGGTCGTCCTGGGCGTAGGACCAGCCATAGGCGCCGGTGAACAGCACTTTGTAGCCGCCGAACAGGGCGTCTATCGGGTTGCGGTCGAGGGCGATGATGATGGCGTCGGGAAAGGCGAGGCGGATAAGGCCGGCATAGTCGTGATTGGCCGGAAGTTTGTCGATAACGTAGGTCCGGCCGTCGTTGAGATAGGCCGACTCGCGCGCGTACATGTCGGCGATGGCGAGCGGATCCAGTTTGGCGGCGGCGGCGATGACGTCGGGCGCAAGGCGGCGGGCGTCATCGACCCCGGCCAATTTATGCGTGGCGATGCCGAAGGTTTTCAACTCGCCGATGGCCTGAACCTGGCTGTGGGCGGCCAGAACGCGCTCGATCAGGGTCGTTCCGGACCGTGGCAGTCCGATAATGAAGATCCGTCTGGGACCGGCGCGCGGACGATCGTCGCGGACGGTGAAACGTTCTGGCGGAAAATGGGTCTTCCAAGCGGCAATGGTTTCGGCTTCTTCCGCCGAGTCCCAGGATTCGATCTTGCCGGCCAGATTGGCGCCGATCTGCAGGCAGTCCCAGGCGGCGTCGGTCTGTCCCAGGTCGTCATATTCCTTGAACAGAGTATAGGCGACGCGGCAGGCCTCCAGGCTGGTCCGGCAGGACAGGCCTTCGAGGAGCGCGATATGATTGTCCTCGGCCGTCCAGCGCCGCAAATAGGCGAGATTGAAATAGGCGGCGACCGGCGGCGCGGGGGACAGGGCGATCGCCCGATTGAAAGCGGCTTCGGAGGCCTTGATGTCGCCCAGCGCGCGATAGACGCTGCCGGTGCTGTACCAGGCCTCGGCGTGATCGGGGGCGAGTTTCGTTGCCTTGCGGATGCAGGCGAGCGCCTCTTCGGGCAGGCCGGCATGGGTGAAGGTGTAGCTGACCTTGACCAGGCTGGCGACGTCGTCGAGACCCATGGCCGCGGCGTCGCGGGCGCTGGTCACGGCCTCCGCCATGCGTCCGAGGCTGATCAGCGGCTTGCCGCGAAGGGCGAGCATTTGCGCCCGGAGCTTCGAGCCTGCCGGCGCGTGCCGGGCCGCCTCGGCGAAGGCATGCTCGGCAGTTGTCATGTCATCGAGGACGGCGGCCCTGCCGAGAAGCCACCAGGCTTCCGCCGACGCCGGGTTGGCGGTGGTCGCTGCCCGTGCGGCCGTCAGGGCGGCAGGCATATCACCAGCCTTGAGGGCGGCGTGGGCTGTTTTCAGGGCTTGAGCGAGCAGCATCAAGGCCGGCTCCGTGGGACGTTGGCGACAAGGCGCTTGTACACAAGGCTACTCCTGAAAGAATCACAGGCTTCGCGCAAGCCTTTAAATGTTATGACCTTTGACGGGATATGCCTTGGGGAGACCCGCATGGTCAATGCATAATCCTTATGGGCCTGCGCCTGGCTACGGCCAAGGCCTTCGATCTGTGATACAAAAAAGCAACATTCGGCCGTATTATGACATTTTAGCGTCTATCGCAAATTTTTTCCATATTCCCATTATTTTTCAAATACTTTTTTGCAATGGAGTGAAATGTCATGTCCTCGGGGCCGTGCTGTTGACAACGTAAAGGATATGACAACGTTGGACTTTGGTCTCTTTTGGGCGGAAAATATGACCTGTCCGCCAAACTAGGATTTGACGTTATTTCGATTTTATATGTAAGAATGCTTTCACCAATGGCTTATGACCGAGGTGTTTTGGTATTGAATAGGTATTATCAAATCCAAGGCGAGTGATAAGTGTCAATAATGTTGGAGCGCTTCCGCTGTGCGGAATGATGGAGAACTAGGGATGAAAATAAAATCATATGCTTTGATCACCACGGCCCTGACGGGCGTGATGATGTCAGGCGGCGCGTTTGCCCAGACTGCCGCGCCGGCTGCGCCGTCGGCCACCGCGGATGACGCGCAGGAAGTCGTTGTTGTCGGTGTCCGCAAGAGCCTGCAAAAGTCGCTCACCGTCAAACGCCGGGCATCGGCGCACATCGACGTCATCACGGCCGAAGACGTGGGCAAGTATCCGGATGTCAATGTCGCGGAATCTCTGTCGCGCCTGCCCGGCGTCACGATTGACCGGACTGGCGGCGGCGAGGGCAACAGGGTTGCCATCAACGGCATCGACTCGCGCCTGGTCCAGGTTCAGCTGAACGGCAACCCGATCGCCACGGCGACCGGCGGCGCCAACAGCCACGACACGGGCCGCAGCTTCGACTTTACCAATCTGGCGCCGGAATTGATCGGCAATGTCGAGGTTTACAAGTCGCAGGAAGCGCGTCTCGACGAAGGCGGCGTCGGCGGCACGATCATCCTGAATACGCTCAAGCCCCTGTCGCTGCCGATCAACACGCTGCGGCTGAACTACAGCTACAACATCAATCAGCGGAACGAGGAAAAGGATCCGCGCTACTCCATCATCTACAGCACCAAGGACGACAGCGGACGCTTCGGCGTCATGTTGAACTACTCCTATAACAAGTCGGTGCTTGGCAGCGGCTCGATCAGCACGTCTTATCAGCCGGTCTGCGGCGCGGCGCATTGGGGCGGCTGTACGGGTAGCGCCTTCAACTCTCCGTCGTCGCTGCCGACGGTCTCCAGCGGTCCCGCTCTCAACAGCAGCATGCTGGTGCCGCAGTACATGGCTCTGTCTGCGACAACGCAACAGCACGAACGCAAATCGCTTTTCGCCGCCATCCAGGCGAAGCCGAGCGACGATTTGGAATTCAACCTGTACGGCATCAATGTCGCGGACGACGATTCCAGCTATAACCAGTGGTTTGAAACCGACCTGAGCGTGGACTGGAACGAGACCAACCCGTACTACACGCGCGATGCCAACGGCAACGTGCTGCATGACGCCAACGGCAACAACCTGTACCAGGTCAAGATGAACTCGGTCACGACGAACGAGTCCGGCGTGACGGGCGGCAGCGGCAATTACGCCGTGCGCATGGACGAGTACTACAAGCACCAGGTCATCAACACCACCGGCCTCTATCTGGACGGCAAGTGGACGCCCGGCGCGTGGACGATCCAGGGCTCCATCGGCGAGACCAAGGCGCAGGGCGGCTCGGATCCGGAATACTATCTGAGCTTCTACGGCTTCGACTCGGGCACCTGGGCGATGACGCCGGACGGCGCGTCGCTCAATCTCGACAAGGCCGCGACCGATCCGACACTGTTCGCCACCCGCAAGAAGGGCGATCAGGCCGGATTCGTCAAGACGGCGCGCTCGCTCGATCAATTCGACTACGTCAAGTTCGACGCCAAGCGTGAAGTCGAATGGGGGCCGGTCTATGAAATCCTGGCCGGCGTGAAACATCAGAAGCACCGCGACGTCAACAAGCCGCACTTCTTCAACACGACGTTCAGTGCCACCGGGACGATGGCCGACTTCGACACCTTCCTGAGCGATCCGAAACTCGTGTCCGGTCTGGGCACCGAGGGCGACCTTCAGTCCTTCGTCGCGATGACGCAGGAAGCCGTCGCCCAGTATTCGATCGCCAACAAGAGCGACGGCAATGTGAAGAACGGTGACTATCGTGACGCAGGCAATATGTGGGACACGACGGAAACCGTGAGCGATGCCTATGTCCAGGCGAACTTCCGTGCCGGTAAATGGCATGGCGATGTCGGCGTCCGCTTCGCCAAGACCGAGAACAAGCAAGTCTATCGCTCGACCATGGACTACTACCCGTACGAAGAGGAAATGATTCCGCTCGAAAAGGGCTATGACGACGTCCTGCCTTCGTTCAACGCCAATTACGACCTCAGCGACAATATGATGCTGCGCTTCTCCGCCGCCAAGGTCATGTCCCGTCCGACCTTTGCCGACATGTCGGGTCAGATCGAATACAGCCTCGACCGCTATTACACCGGGGCGGCGAATGCGAATTTCTTCGAGGGCCATGGTGGCAATCCGGACCTGAAGCCCTATCGTGCGATCAACTATAATGCCTCGTACGAATGGTATTTCGCGCCCGACAGCCTGTTCAATGTCGACGTCTTCTACCGTGATGTGCAGTCCTACATCGTACAAAGGTATAATTTTGTCGATGTCACCTTGCCGCAAAACGCGCTCAGCTACTGCACGGGCACGGTCGGACGCGCCTGTAACCGCACCGAAAATATGCTGGTCAAGTCGCCTTACAACGGCAGCAGCGCCAAGATCCCGGGTTTCGCAATCGGCTATCAGGGCAATATAGCCTACGGTTTCGGCATCCAGGCCAATGTCACCTTCCTGGATCAGCAGTATAAGGGCTACACGGACCAGTACAACACGAATGGGGGTAAGCTGGCCATGCCTTACCTGTCCAAGTGGAGCTACACTATCTCGCCCTATTATGAAAAGGGACCGATCCAGGCGCGTGTGTCCTATACTTACCGGACCAAGTACAATGTCTCGCTGGGTAACGACCTGATTCCGCCGTCCTATGTCGACGGTTGGGGCCAGTTGGATGCTTCGGCGTCCTACGCGGTCAACGATCGTATATCGGTGAACGTGGCGGCGCAGAATATCCTCGACAATCTGCAGCATCCGTACACCACCGGCGGCTTGCCGCTGGGGTGGAGCAAGTACGGCACGCGGCTGATTTTCGGCATTTCGTTCAAGAACTAGGTCCTACCGCATAAGCCGCACGGAGTCGGTCCGTGCGGCGGCGCGTTGCTTCAGGTCGTGTCTTCGACCCGGCAGGCGGAATCCATCGCTCGTCTTTCCTCCCCCGAGCCAGATGAAATTCTCGCCAGACTATGTTGGGTTTGTGTGTTGTCGAAGCTAAGCCTGAATCGAAACGCGATACGCCGCAAGGCTTGGGAAGGGGGCGTTTGGCCCTTGCCTTCCCAAGCCTTGCAGTGTTCTGTTCTGTGTTTCAGTCTTCCCAGCCTTCCCAGTCTTCAAGGTGTCGTTCATGGCCGATAATCACGATATGCCGTCCCGCCGGTACTTTCTGGGAGGCGTTTTGGGCGTCGGTCTGTCCCTGACGGCGACAGCCGGCATGGCGGCGGCGAACGACAATCGTACTCCCGATGAACTCGACAGTGCCTGGCTGAAGGCCACCCAAAAATACGCGCCCGAGCGCAAACGCTTACTGGCCGCCGTCGACAAGGGCGATAGCGACGGGCCGTTCCGCCCCGATTGGGCGTCGCTTCAGGCCTATGAAACGCCGCAATGGTACGCCGATGCCAAGTTCGGCATCTTTGTTCACTGGGGTCTCTATTCCATCCCGGCCTTCGGCAGCGAATGGTATTCGCGCAATATGTATATCCAGGACAGCCCGGAATATACCCATCACATCCAGACCTATGGGCCGCAAACCCAGTTCGGCTACAAGGACTTTATTCCGCTGTTCAAGGCGGATCAGTTCGATCCCGCCGTATGGGCCAAGCTGTTCAGCGACGCCGGCGCCCGCTATGTCGTGCCGGTGGCCGAACATCACGATGGCTTTTCGATGTATGACAGCCACCTGTCCGACTACAGCGCCGTCAAGATGGGGCCGAAGCGCGACCTGATCGGCGAAATCGCCGCGGCGGCCCGCGCCCAGGGCCTGCATTTCGCCTTGTCGTCGCACCGCGCCGAACACGACTGGTTCTTCGACGAAGGCCGCAAATTCCCCTCGGACGTCTCCGACCCGGCCCTGGCCGGCCTTTATGGTCCGGCCCAGTCGCGTATGGCCGGCAAGAGCGACGAGGATCTGTTCGGCGACTATACCCATGTCTCGCAGGCGTGGCTGGACGACTGGCTGGCGCGGCAGGCCGAGTTGGTCGGGCGCTACAATCCCGACCTGGTCTATTTCGATTGGTGGATCGGCCACCCGTCCTTCCGCAACACGCTGCCGAAATTCCTCGCCTGGTATTATAACAAGGCCGCCAATGCCGGCGGATCGGCCATCGTCAATTACAAGCTGGGCGAATTCGCCGACGGTACCGGCGTGCTCGATATCGAGCGCGGCCAGGCGCCGGGTATCCGCAAGGATGTCTGGCAGACCTGCACCTCGATCAGCGACAAGTCGTGGGGCTATATCGACAACGACACCTATAAGAGCCCGGCGGCGATCGTGCATCTGCTGGCCGACGTGGTCAGCAAGAACGGCAATCTGTTGCTTAATGTTGGTCCGCGCGCCGATGGCCACATCCCGGATGCAGCGCGCGACACGCTTTTGCAGGTCGGCGCGTGGCTGAAGGTCAATGGCGAGGCGATTTACGGCTCCCGGCCATGGGTGGTCTTCGGCGAGGGGCCGACCGAAACGGCCAACGGCACCTTCGCCGAAAGCAAGGCCAAACCCTATACGGCCCAGGATATTCGCTTCACCACCAAGGACGGTGTCCTCTATGCCATTGCCATGGCGTGGCCGGATGACGGCTCGGTGACCGTGACTTCGATCGGCCGCGATTATCCGGTCAAGGCCGTGACGCTTTTGGGCGCCGGCCAGCCGGTCGCCTTCGCGCAAACAGCCTCGGGCCTGAAGCTGACGCCGCCGGCCGATGCACCCCGCCAGCCCGCCTATGTCTACCGTATCGAAACACACTGATCATTCCGGAAATCCCATGAAACGCCTTCTCCTGTCCTTTTGCTTCGGTCTGACCTTGCTGGCCGCCGCGCCGGAAGGCGCCATGGCCAAGCCCAAACCGGCCGCGGCCGCGGCGACGCCGGCACCGGCAACTGGGCCGGTGGCGCTGTTCTATCTGATGGAGACGCCGAAGTCGGTGGCCTCGTTCGAGGCCCATATCGACAAGATCGGCTTGCTGGTGCCGACCTGGTACGGCGTCGACAAGAACGGCCTGGTCAATGGCGCGCCCAATCCGGGTATCCTGGCTGAGGCCAAGGCGCACGGCCTTCCGGTCATGCCGATTATTTCGCTGACCGTGCGGCCGGATTTTCATGCCCTGCTGGGCAATGAAGAGGCCAAGAAGCTGATGATCGCGCGCATGATCGATGAAGCTAAGCAATACGGCTATGTCGGCTATCAGTTCGATTTCGAAAACATCGCCTGGACCGATCGCGACGCCTTCAGCCTGCTGACCAAACAGACGGCCGACGCCCTGCATGCGGCCGGCCTGCAGCTGTCCGTAGCGGTTTGTCCCAATGCGCCGGGCCATCCCGGACGCGGGGCCTTTTCCAAGTGGATGTTCGAATATTGGCGCGGTGTCTACGATATCGCGGCGATCGGCAAGAGCGCGGATTTCATCTCGCTGATGACCTATGACCAGCATACGCGCTGGACCACACCCGGTCCGGTCGGCGGCATGACCTGGGTCAAGGAAAACCTCGACTATGCGCTGAAATACGTGCCGAAGGAAAAGTTGAGCCTGGGCATAGCGCTCTACGGTTATCACTGGTACGCCGGCAATCCGGTCAAGGCCGACGGCACCGAGGCTTCCAACATTTCCGCCGACTATTTCGATGCCGACGAATGGCAGCCCCTGGTTAAGCAGTACGGTATCCAGGTGCAATGGGATCCGATCGATCAGGAATCGTGGTTCTGGTTCTATCGCGACCAGATGCGCGAATGGGCCTTCGTGCCGGACGCCCGATCCTTCAAGGTGCGTTACGATATCGCGGCGTCATCCGGCTTAGCCGGGGTCAGTTCGTGGGTCCTGGGCTCGGAAGACCCGGCGATTTGGGACGTCCTCCCCGCCGCCCGGCCGTAAAGCGTTACCGGGCGACCGAAACGGCCGGTGAATGGTGTTCGCGCACCGCTAGGAAACATGTTCAGGTTTGAGGATTAGGTCATGACAAAAGGCATTTTCACCGGCGGTCTTGCGGCCTTGATTGTTAGCTTAGTGGGATCCGGGCCGGTCCTGGCCGCTGAGCCGTCCCTGATCCCATGGCCGGTCAAGGTCACGCCGGGGGCAGGGCGTTTCGTGGTGTCCGGTAAAACCCCCATCTGTGCGACGGGCGCGGCGGGCGATGCGGCCCTACAATTAAAAACGGTGGCAAAAGCTGTCCAGGGCCTCGACCTGGCGTCGGGCTGCGGCAAGGGGGCCATCGAACTGGTTCTGACGCCCGGTGCCGCCGTCAGCGATCCCGAAGGCTATACGCTGGATGTCGGCGCCAAGGGCGTTCGCATCACGGCGCGCGAGGCGGGCGGCCTCTATTACGGCGCCATGACCCTGGCGCAACTGATGAGTTCGGACAGCCGGTTCGGCGCACCCGTGACCCTGTCCGGCGTGCATATCGTCGACTATCCGCGTTTCAAGTGGCGCGGCTTGATGATCGATTCGGCGCGCCATTTCCTGCCGGTTGCCGATATCAAGCGCATGATCGACCAGATGGGCGAGCACAAGCTCAATGTCCTGCATTGGCATCTGACCGACGACCAGGGCTGGCGGTTGGAGATCAAGCGTTATCCCGACCTGACCAAGGTCGGCGGCTGGCGTACGCCGCCGTCGAACGGCGGTCCCGGCAGTGAGACCGAGCCCTATGGCGGTTTCTATACCCAGGACGAGGTGCGCGATCTCGTCGCCTATGCCGCGGCGCGCCACATCACCATCGTGCCGGAGCTCGACATGCCGGGCCACGCTCAGGCGGCGGTAGCCGGCCATCCGGCGCTCAGCGTCACCGGCGAACAGCCCCAGGTATCGGCCGACTGGGGGGTCAATCCCTATCTCTATAATACCGACGCCGACAGCATCGCCTTCGTCGAGAACGTGCTGGACGAGGTCATGGCGCTGTTTCCGTCGACCTATATCCATCTGGGCGGCGATGAAGCCGTCAAGGACCAGTGGAAAAATTCGCCCAAGATCCAGGCCCAGATGGAGGCGCTGGGCATCACCTCCGAAGACGCGATGCAGAGCTGGTTCATGGAGCAGTTGGGCAGCTATCTCGCCGCCCACGGCCGTAAGATGATGGGGTGGGACGAGATTCTGGAGGGCGGAATCCCGCCGTCGGCGGCCGTCATGTCGTGGCGCGGCGACGACGGGGCGATCCAGGGGGCGCAATTGGGCCACGACGTGGTCATTGCCACCCTCTATCTCGACAATCTGCAGACACGACGCAATGACGAGCCGGCGGGGCGCATGGGCATATTGCCGCTGGCCAAGGTCTATGGCTTCGAAGCCATGCCGACGGTCTTGTCCCTGGAAGAAAGCAAGCATGTCCTGGGTGGCCAAGCCAATCTGTGGAGCGAGTATCTGATCACGCCGTGGTATGTGCAAAACGCTGCCTTTCCGCGCGTCGACGCGGCGTCGGAGGCTTTTTGGACGCAGCCGGCGCGACGCAACTGGTCTGGCTTCCTGGCGCGTTTGCCGGTGCAATTGGAGCGCTATCGGCGGCAGGGCGTGCACTATAGCGACAATGCCTTCGCCGTCGATTTCCAGCTGACCGGCGACCGCAACGCGGTCCTGGCGGCCGGGGGCGGGGAGTTGGCCCTTATCAATCAGACCCGGTTCGGCCAGATACGCTATACGCTCGACGGTTCCGAGCCCGGCCTGAAGTCTGCGCTCTATACGGCGCCGTTGAAACTCGATTTCGGCCATACGGTGAAGGCGGCGAGCTTCGACGATGCCGGCCGGGTCCTGGCTGCCAGCCGGACCTACGACTTCAGCGCCACGACGCTTCTGACGCGGTCAAGCGGCGAGCTGAAGACCTGCGCCGGCGGCGATTTCGGTCTGCGGGCGCCCCTGACGGTGGATTCACCGGCCACCAGCCCGGTCTACGATGTCGACATTTTCCACGACTGCTTCGTCTATCCGCAGGCGAAACTGGACGGTGTGACGGCGATCGACGTCAATATCGCCCGTCTGGCCCGCAATTACGGCCTGGCCCACGACCAGGACAAGGTCAAGGTCTATCCGAAACAGACGCCGTTCGGTGAATTGGTCGTGCTTCAGGACGGTTGCGAGGGAACGGAGCTGGTGCGTCAACCTCTGCCGGACCCGAAGACCAGCAATAATCAGCAGGCGGTGACGCTCAAATTGCCGGCGGCGTCGGGTGTCCACGATCTGTGCCTGATGTTCACGGCACCGATCGACGGACCTTTCTACGCCATCGATACCGCCAAACTCGACCTGCAGGACTAAAGGATACATCATGCTGAAATCGGTTTTTATGGGAGCCATTGCCCTGTCAGCCCTGATCGCAGGATCTGCATTTGCTGCCGCGCCGGAGGTTCAGGTGCTGGAGCACAACTGGAGCTTCCGCCTGGCGCCGGACGACGCCAATGTGGCGGTGCATCCCGAGGTGGCCGGGTGGCTGAAGGCGACGGTGCCCGGCACGGCCCAGACCGATCTTCTGGCGGCGGGTAAATTACCCGACCCCTATATGGCGGACAATGAAGCGAAGGTGCAGTGGGTCGGGCTGTCCGACTGGCAGTACAAGACCGACCTTACGGTATCGGCCGCGACTCTGGCTCGCGACCATGTCGATCTTGTCTTCGAAGGGCTCGATACCTTCGCCGTCGTGCGCGTCAACGGCACGCAGATCCTGGCGACCGACAACATGTTCCGCACCTGGCGCGCCGACGTCAAGGCCCTGCTGCATCCGGGGGTCAATAGCATCGAGGTCGGTCTCGCTTCGCCGTTGAAAAAGATGAAACCCCTGGTCGCGGCCATGCCCTATGTCATGCCGGGCGCCTATGATTCCGCCTTCGGCGACGAACCGCTGGGGCGCAATTCCTCGACCTATGTCCGCAAGGCCGGTTACCAGTACGGCTGGGACTGGGGCCCGCGTGTCGTGGCGCTCGGCATCTGGAAGCCGGTCAAGCTGGAAGCCTGGGACAGCCTTCGCCTGGACGGCCTGCATGTCGAACAGGTGCACCTCGACGACACGGTGGCGGTGCTCAAGGCCGACCTCGATATCCCTTCGGACAAGGCGCAGACCGTCACGGTCAAGATCGATATCGCCGCGCCGGACGGCACGGTCCAGACGGTCAGCCAGGACGTGGCGCTGTTTGCCGGCGTCAATCCGGTCAGTGTGCCGGTGCAGGTCAAGGACCCGCAGCGCTGGTGGCCGGCCGGTTACGGCAAGCCCAACCTCTATACCGTCACCGCGACGATCAGCCTGAACGGCGAGACCGTCGGCGAGGCGAGCCACAGGATCGGCCTGCGCACGACGGAAATCCGCCGCGAAAAAGACCAGTGGGGCAAGAGCTTCGAGATCGTCGTCAATGGTGTCCCAATCTTCGCCAAGGGCGCCAACATGATCCCGTTCGACATCTTCCCGACGCGGGTGACGGCGGCCCAGCAGGACCGCATGCTGCAATCGGCGGTCGACGCCAATATGAACATCCTGCGCATCTGGGGCGGCGGCACCTATCAGGACGACCACGTCTATGACAAGGCCGACGAGCTGGGTCTGATGATCTGGCAGGACTTCATGTTCGGCGGCGCCATCATCCCTTACGACCGCGATTTCCGCGAAAACACGCGCATCGAGGCCGTCGAGCAGGTCAAACGGCTGCGCGACCACCCGTCGATCGTGCTGTGGGCTGGCAATAACGAAGTCCAGACCGACTGGGAAAACTGGGGCGGCAGCACCGAGGCGCTCAAAACATCGGTCAGCCCGGCGGAGCGCGACCGCATCGTCATCGGCATGGTGCGCATGTTCGACCAGGTCCTGCGCGGCGCCGTCGATCAAAATTCGCCGGGGACGCCCTATTGGGCCGGTTCGCCGTCCACCGACTATGACGGGCCGGCCGATCAGAACGACGACGGCGACCGCCACTACTGGAGCGTCTGGGGCGGCAAGCCGGTCGAGGAATATCTCAATGTCACGCCGCGGTTCATGAGTGAATACGGCCTGCAGTCCTTCCCGGTGATGGCGACGATCAAGGCCTTTGCTGGGCCCGGCGACATGCAACCGGAAACGCCGGTCATGCGCGCCCATCAGAAGTACGACAAGGGCAATGGCAATAAGCGCCTGCTGCTCTACATCCACAACAATTACGGCGAGCCGAAAACCTTCGAGGATTTCGTCTATCTCAGCCAATTGATGCAGGCCGACGGCATCGAGCTGGCGGCGTCGCACCTGCGCGCGGCGCGGCCGCAGAGCATGGGTTCGATGTACTGGCAATTGAACGATGTCTGGCCGGGGGCGTCGTGGGCCAGTGTCGACTATTACGGCCGCTGGAAGGCGCTGCAATTCCATGCCAAGCGCTTCTATGCGCCCTTGAGCGTCAGCCTTCTGCGCAATAACGGCGTCACCGAGGCCCATATCCTGTCCGATCTGACGACGGCGAAGGCACTGACCTGGCGGTTGCGGGTGCTCGATCTGTCGGGCAAGGTGTTGAGCGAAAAGTCGGGCGCGGTGACCGTGGCGCCTCTGACCAGCCCGCTGGTCGCCAGTCTGAGCGACGCCGACCTGCTGGGCGGGGCCGATGCCAAGACCAGCCAGGCCGTCTTCGAGATCATGGACGGCGGGCAAGTCGTCGCGAAGGTCTTCGGCTATGCCGGCGCCACCAAGGCCGTGGCGTGGACCGATCCGAAGCTCAAGCTGAGCGTTGTGCCGGCGAGCGGCAGCTATGACGTCACGGTGACGGCGGCCGCGGCGGCGCGCGGGGTGTGGATCGATGTCGGCGATCTCAAGGCCGACCTGTCGGACAACAGTTTCGACATGACCGGCGGCGAGAGCGTCACCGTCCACGTCACGACGGATGTCGCCTTGGGCAAACTCAAAAAAGCCCTGAAGGTGCGGTCCTATTACGGCTCGGCAACGGCGTTTCAATGATGCGCAGGCTCATTTCTTCTCTGATGGTTCTGGCCGCCCTGGTCCCGTGCGTGGCCGGCGCCAAACCCGCGGCCAGGAGCCCCGTGCCGGCCGTTGTCCGCGCCATGACGCTGGACGAAAAGATCGCCCAGCTTCAGGCGGCCGCGCCGGCCATTCCGCGCCTCAAGGTCACCGGCTATAACTGGTGGAACGAAGGCTTGCACGGTATCGCCCGCAACGGCGAGGCCACGGTGTTTCCGCAGGCGATCGGTTTGGCGGCGACCTGGGACAGCGGGCTGCTGCACGATGTCGGCGATGTCGTGGCGACCGAGGCGCGCGCCAAGTTCAACGGCGTCGGTATCGGTCAAGACCATGGCCGCTATCAGGGCCTGACCATCTGGTCGCCCAATATCAACATCTTCCGCGATCCGCGCTGGGGCCGGGGGCAGGAGACCTATGGCGAGGATCCGCACCTGACCGGGACCCTGGCCACGGCCTTTGTCGAAGGGCTGCAGGGGCCGGATTCGTTGCACCCGAAGACCATAGCGTCGGTCAAGCATTTCGCCGTCCATTCCGGCCCCGAAGCCGGCCGCCACGGTTTCGATGTCGATGTTTCGCCCTATGACCGCGAGACGACCTATCTGCCGGCTTTCCGTCAGGTCGTGACAGAGGCCAGACCCGGCTCGATCATGTGCGCCTATAATGCCCTGCACGGCGTTCCGGCCTGTGCTTCGTCCGACCTGCTGGACCTGCGCCTGCGCCACGATTGGGGGTTTCAGGGCTATGTCGTCACCGATTGCGACTCGGTCGAAGACATGTACGCCTTCCATTTCTATCGTCCGACGCCGGCGGAAAACGCCGCCGAGGCGCTGAAGGCCGGTACCGACCTTAACTGCGGCCGTTATTACAGCCATCTGAAAGAAGCGGTGGCGGAGAAGCTGGTGACGGAAGGGCAGATCGATACCGCCCTGACGCGCCTGTGGTCGGTGCGCACCCGGCTGGGGATCGATGGCGAGGCCAGTCCATGGAGCACGATCGCTCCTGATGACATTCATGCGCCGGCCGCCGCCGCCCTGGCGCTGAAGGCTGCGCGCGAATCCATCGTCCTGCTCAAGAATGACGGCGTCCTACCGCTGAAGGCGACGGCCCGGATCGCGGTGATCGGCCCGAACGCCGATACGCTGGAAGTCTTGCAAGGCAATTATCATGGTGCCGCCATCACCCCGGTGACGCCGTTGCAAGGCCTGCGGCAGGCCCTGGGCGCCGACCATGTGACCTATGCCCAGGGCGCGAACATCGCCGAAGGCGTGGCTGTTCCGGTTCCGGAAACGGCCTTGAGCACCGGTTCGGAAGCTGGGCTCAAGGGCGAATATTTCGCCAATGCGGATTTCGCCGGCACGCCGGCAGTAACGCGGACCGACACGACAATCAATCTTGATTTATATAATGCGGTGCCGGTCAAGGGTTTCGAAAAGGGGCCTTACAGCGTCCGTTGGACCGGCTTTATCACGCCGCCGGCCGCCGGCGATTACCAGCTTAAAATCTATACCGAGCGCTGCTGGGAATGTAATAATGAACATGACGGCATCGTCCTCTATATCGACGACAAGCCGGTCATCAGCGACAGTGGCGACGGCAAGCGCCTGAGCGCCGACGTCCATTTCGACGACGTTCAGGCGCATCGGATACGTTTGGAGTTCAAGCATAGCGGCCAGGACTGGGGCGTGCGTCTGCAATGGCAGGCGCCGCCGGAAGCCCAGATCGCTGAGGCCGTCAAGGCGACGCAAGACGCCGATGCGATCGTGGCCGTCGTCGGCCTGTCGCCGGATATCGAGGGCGAGGAGCTGTCGATCCTGGTGCCTGGCTTCGACCATGGCGATCGTACGGATCTGGCCCTGCCGGCCCGTCAGGACGCCCTGCTCAAGGCGTTGAAGGCCACGGGTAAACCGTTGATCGTCGTCAATCTCTCCGGCGGCGCCGTGGCGCTCAACTGGGCGGCCGCCAATGCCGACGCCGTCCTGCAAGGCTGGTATCCCGGTGAATCCGGCGGCACCGCCATTGCGGAAACCCTGCTGGGGCAAAACAATCCGTCGGGCCGTTTGCCGGTGACCGTCTACAAGTCGGTGCAGGACCTGCCGCCCTTTGTCGATTATCGCATGACGGGACGGACCTATCGCTATTTCGACGGTGAGGCCCTGTACGGTTTCGGCTACGGCCTGTCCTACAGCCGGTTCGCCTATAGCAATATCCATCTGTCCAGCGCGTCGGTCGCGGCGGGGCAGGGGATGCGCGTGACCGCGACCGTCACCAATGCCGGCGCGGTCGAAGGCGACGAGGTGGCCCAGGCCTACCTTACGCCGCCCGCCAATGCCCAGGGCCTGAGATACAGTCTGGTCGGTTTCCAGCGCGTCCACCTGAAACCCGGTGATAGTGCCGCGGTCACCTTCGATCTGACACCGCGCGATCTCAGTGTCGTCGATTCCCGCGGCGACCGGTCAGACACCGCCGGCGATTACAAGCTGTTCGTCGGTGGCGGCCAGCCTGCCGAGGGTGCCGGGGTCAGTCAGGGCTTCACCGTGACGGGCCAGGCCAAGCTGGCGAAATAGAGATGAGTACCATGACGACACGCAGAGATTTCCTGGCGGCTGCCGCTGGCCTTGGCTTGAGCGGCCTGGTCCCGGCCGGCGCGGCGCTGGCGGCTGACGCGCGGTTCACCATCAAGGGCGACCAGTTCACGCTGGATGGCGCGCCGTTGCACATCATGGCCGGCGAGATGCACTATCCGCGCATTCCGCGCGAGCTGTGGCGCGACCGGCTGCGCAAGCTGAAGGCGCTGGGTCTCAATACGCTGTGCACCTATATCTTCTGGAACGCCCATGAACCGCGTCCGGGTGCATACGATTTTTCCGGTAATCTCGACCTGGCGGCGTGGATCAAGACCGCCCAAGAGGAGGGGCTGTGGGTGATGTTGCGGCCGGGGCCCTATATCTGCGGCGAGTGGGACGGCGGCGGTTATCCGGCCTGGTTCCTCAACGATCCGGCCATCAGCCCGCGGTCGCTGGACCCGCGCTATATGGCGCCGTCGGGCGCCTGGCTGAAGCGGGTCGGCCAGGAGGTGGCGCATCTCGAGATCGACAAGGGCGGGCCGATCCTGATGACCCAGGTCGAGAACGAGTATGGCTCCTATGGCAACGACCTGAGCTATATGCGCGCCGTCCGCGATCAGGTGCGCGCCGCCGGCTTCGACGGCACGCTCTATACGGTCGACGGCGCCGCCGTGATCGAGAACGGCGCCTTGCCGGAACTGTTCAACGGCATCAATTTCGGCACCTATGACAAGGCGAAGAACGAGTTCGAACGTTTCGCCAAGTTCAAGAGCGGCGGGCCGCGCATGTGCACCGAGCTGTGGGGCGGCTGGTTCGATCATTTCGGCGAATTGCACGCCTCCATGCCGATTCCGCCCCTGATCGACAGCCTGACCTGGATGCTTGAGAACCGGATATCGATCAGTTTCTACATGGTGCACGGCGGCACCTCGTTCGGTTTCAACGCCGGCGCCAATTTCGACAAGGGCACGGGTACCTATCAGCCGGATATATCCAGCTACGACTATGACGCCATGCTCGACGAGGCGGGGCGGCCGACGCCGAAATTCGACGCCGCCAAGGCCTTGTTCCAGACCTATCTGCCGCCCGAGCGTTTCACGCCCCTGCCGGAACCGGAGAAGGCCCTGGAGATCAAGCGGTTCCGTCTGACGGAGACGGCGCCCTTGAGTCAGCTGATGGGCAAGCCGCAGACTCGAGGCGAGCCGCAGACCCTGGAGCAGATGGACCAGGGCCACGGTATCATGGTCTATCGCCACAAGGCCGGATCCGCGCTCAAGGGACACCTGAATTGCGGCGAAGTGCGTGATTTTGCTCTGGTTTCGGTCGCGGACCAACCTGTCGGTACGCTGGATCGGCGCTATCATGAGACCGGCCTCGATATCGCCGCCAAGCGGGGAGATATCGTCGAAATCCTGGTCGATACCATGGGCCATATCAATTATGGACAGCAGATCGGCAAGGACCAGAAAGGCCTGATCGGGCCGGTGACATTGGGCGACAAGGTCCTTACCGGATGGGATCATTACGGCCTGCCGCTCGATGATCTCAGCGGACTGAGGTTCGGCGCGTCCCGCCCTGCCGGGCCGGCCTTTTATCGCGGCACCTTCTATGTGGCTGAGGCCGGTTATACCTTCCTCGACCTGCGCGGCTGGGGCAAGGGCTATGTCTGGGTCAATGGCCGCAATCTCGGCCGCTACTGGTCGGTCGGGCCGCAGCGCGCGGTCTTCGTGCCGACGCCGTGGCTGAAGGTCGGGACGAACGAGGTGATCGTGCTCGACCTGCATGAGGGCGGCGAACGGTCTTTGGCGGGGAGCGGCAACCAGATCTGGGATCGTCCCGGCCTGGTCACGGTTTAAGGAGCGCGGCATGCATCGCAGAGAACTGATTTTAGGCGCGACGGCGGCAGGCGCGTTGATGGCGTCGCGCGCGCTGGCGGATAATCCGCCGCCCGTAATTCCCCCCATGTCGCCGGTCGTGGCGAGCGGCCTGCGCCTGCCGGTGGAAGCGCGCCGGTTCAAAAGCCCGGCGGTCGAGGCGGTCATCAAAAAGACGGTGAAATCGCTCAAGGATCCTGTCCTGGCGCGGCTGTTCGAGAATTGTTACCCCAATACGCTGGATACGACGATCGAGATCGGCGAGGTCGACGGCAAGCCCGACACCTTCGTCATTACCGGCGATATCGAAGCCATGTGGCTGCGTGATTCCAGCGCCCAGGTTTCGCCCTATGTCCCCCTGGCGGCCCAGGACAAGGCGCTGAAGACCCTGTTCCAGGGGCTGATCCAGCGTCAGGCGCGCTGTATCCTGATCGACCCCTATGCCAACGCCTATATGCACGATCCCAAGGCGATGACCAGCCTGTCCTGGTCGCAGACCGACGAGACGGAGATGAAGCCGGGTGTCGCCGAGCGCAAGTGGGAGATCGACTCCCTGTGCTATCCCGTCCGTTTGTCGCATCGCTATCTGACGGCGACCGGGGACCTGACGCCGTTCGACGATACCTGGCGCGCCGCCATGCAGACCGTCGTCAAGACGTTCCAGGACCAGCAGCGCAAGGCGGGCGACGGCCCCTATAAGTTCAATCGTAACGCCACCGAGCCGACCGAAACCCTGGCGCGCGGCCTGGGCTGGCCGACCGTGATCAACGGCCTGATCCATTCGGGATTCCGGCCGTCGGACGATGCCTGCACCTATCCGTATTTCGTGCCGGGCAACGCGTTTGCCGTGGTCAGCCTGCGACAGCTGGCGCAGATGTCCGGCGCGACGGGGCTTGGCGCGGCGTTCGCCGACACCTGCCTGGCCCTGGCCGGAGAGATCGACACCGCCCTGGCGGCGCACGCGCGCATGACGGATCCGGCCGGCCAGGCCATCTGGGCCTATGAGGTCGACGGCTTCGGCAACGCCTTGTTCATGGACGACGCCAATGTGCCGAGCCTGTTGAGCCTGCCCTATCTTGGCTACTGCGCCAAGGACGATCCGCTCTATCTGCGCACCCGGGCCACAGTTTTGAGCGCGCGCAACCCTTACTATTACGAAGGGCGGGTGCTCAAGGGTGTCGGCAGTCCGCATTCGGGCCTCGATACGGTGTGGCCGATTTCGCTGATGATGCAGGCCCTGACCAGTACGGACGACAGCGAAATCAAGGCCTGTCTGAACGGTTTGAAAGCGGCGTCGGCTTCGCGTGGCTTCATGAACGAGTCGGTCGGCAAGGACGATCCCGCCATCTACACCCGTTCGTGGTTCGCGTGGGCTAACAGCCTGTTCGGCGAGTTGATCTTGACCATCGCGGCACAAAAGCCGGTGCTACTCGGCTGAATAAAGGATTGCTTATGTTATCTCGTCGTCAGGTTCTGGCCGCAACCGTAGCCCTGGGCGCCCTGCCGAAACTCGGTTTCGCCGCTGAAACCGCGCTTTGCGACTATGTCGACCCGTTCATCGGCACGGGCGGCCACGGCCATCTCTATCCCGGCGCTACCCTGCCGTTCGGCATGGTGCAATTGTCGCCCGACACCAGCAATGAAGGCTGGGACTCATGTTCGGGCTACCATCAGGGCGACGGCTCGATCATGGGATTTTCGCATACCCATCTGAGCGGCACGGGCTGTCCGGACATGCTTGACGTACTGCTGGTGCCGGCGACCGGCGCGGTCCAGCTGACGCCCGGTCCGCTCGACAATCCCGACCTGGGTTACCGGTCGCGCTATGCCGAGGAGACGGCGACGCCCGGCTATTACGCCGTCACCCTGACCGACAGCCGTGTGCGCGCCGAACTGACGGCGACGACGCGCGCCGGTCTGCATCGTTATACGTTTCCGCAGGGCGAACCCGGCCACATCCTGGTCGATCTGGCGCACGGCCAGAGGAATTGGTGGGGCGACAATCATGAAACCATGCTGGACAATGTCTCGCTCACGGTCGTCGGCAATGACACGATCGTCGGCGGCCGCCAGGTCTTCATGTGGGCCAAGGGGCGCTGGATCTTCTTCGCCCTGAAACTGTCGCGACCCTTTGCCCATGCCGATCTCTATAACGACGACCAGCCGGCGGACGGGACGGACATCGCCGGCAAGAACCTGAAAGCCGCGCTGCATTTCCCCGATGCCGGCGCCGGGCCTCTTCTGGTCAAGGTCGGCATTTCCTCGGTCGATATCGCCGGCGCCCTTAATAATCTCGACAGCGAACTGCCCGATTTCGATTTCGAACGGGTCCGTCAGGCGGCTCGCACGGCCTGGGAAACGGAGCTGGCAAAGGTGCGCGTCGACATGGCCAGCGAGACGGACAAGCGCGTCTTCTATACGGCGCATTATCATACGCTCTTGGCGCCGACGATTTTCTCCGATGTCGACCGGCGGTATCGCGGCATGGACAATGCGGTGCACAGCCTCCTGCCGGGCGAGGAAAACTACTCGACCTACAGCCTGTGGGATACCTATCGCGCCGTCCATCCGTTCTTCACCCTGACCCAGGGCGCGCGTCTGCCGGGCATGATCGGCGGTCTGGTGCGCATGGGCCAGCAGAGCCCGGCCGGCGCGCCGATATGGCCGTTGCAGGGCTGCGAAACCGACACCATGATCGGCTATCACAGCGCGGCCGTCATCGCTGAGGCCGGGGTCAAGGGCGTCAAGGGCGTCGATTACCGGGCCGGTTTCGAAGTCCTGCGCAAACGGGCCTTCGTTGATGACGTCCATGGCCTCGGGCTCTACCGCCAAATGGGTTATATCCCCGCCGATACGGTCGATGAATCCGTGTCGCGGACCCTGGAATTCGCCTATAGCGACTGGTGCACCTCCAAACTGGCCGCGGCGATCGGCGAGGATGCGGTCGCGGCAAGCCTGAGGGCGCGGGCGCAGAACTATCGCAATGTCTTCGACACCTATATCGGCTTTGTGCGCGGCAAGCAGAGCGACGGCGAATGGGTGACCCCATACAATCCGCGTTCGCTCGGCCACGACCAGGTGAAGTGGCGCGACTATACCGAAACCAATGGCTGGCAGGCGACCTTCCTCAATCAGCACGACATCTATGGCTATGCCGGGCTGTTCGGCGGCGAGAAGGCGTTCGAGGCCAGGCTCGACGCCCTGTTCACCACGCCGGCCGACGCCAATGAGGCGACCTTGTCGGACATCAGCGGCCTGGTCGGGCAATATGCCCACGGCAACGAGCCCAGCCACCATGTCGCCTACCTCTATGCCTATACCGGCGCGCACTACAAGACGCAGAGCCGGGTGCGCATGTTGATGCAGGCCATGTACCGCGCCGCGCCGGACGGGCTGGAAGGCAATGAGGACTGCGGGCAGATGAGTGCCTGGTATGTCATGAGCGCGCTCGGCCTCTATGCCGTCGATCCGGTCAGCGCCACCTATGTCTTCGGCTCGCCGCTGGTTAAACGCGCCGAGATCGCCGTGGGTGAGGGGCGGCGGCTGATCATCGAGGCGCCCGACAACAGCGCCGACAATATCTATGTCCAGGGCGTGCGCTGGAACGGCAAGCCGCACGGCAAGAGCTATATTCGCCATGCCGAGCTAGTGCAGGGCGGGCGCCTGACCTTTGCCATGGGGCCGCAACCCAATCCGGCCTTCGGCGCCAAGCCGGCGGACCGCCCGCCATCGTTTGTATGAAAGAGTTCCCCGTGCGCCTGACATCGTATCGTTCGTTTGCCCTTGCCCTGTGCGTCATAGCCGCGTCCACCCTGGCGCGCGCCGAAACCGTCACAGCTCCGCCCAAGCCGGCGATCGGGACCAATACCGTGGCGGTGGCCGATCCGCTGGTGACACGGCCGCACACCCAGCCGTGCGTCGTCGAGCTGCTGGGCGAGCATGAATTCGTCGGCGACAAGCCGGTGGCCATGGCCTATGCGCCGCCGGCGGCCTGTCACGGGCCGTGGGCCAAGGTGGTGATCGAAGCCGATTTCCACGTCACCAAGGGGCGCCAGTTCGACCGGACGGCGATTATCAATCTCGGCGGCGTCAATCTCTATCTCGGCACCACCATGGAGCCGCGCCGCGATATCGCGCCGGCCTGGCACGCCGAGCGCGACATCACCGACTATGCCGCCTTGCTGACGACCGCCCAGGACGGCGAATTCCTGCTCGCCAACTATCTCGACGACACCTATACCGGCCATCTGTACGGCCAGGCGCGGCTTGTCTTCTATCCCGTCGAAGCCGACCAGACGCCACCCGCCACGGCGCAACTTGTCCTGCCCCTGACCGACCACCTGACCTCGCTCGACAAGGCGACACCCAGCCTGAGCAAGACCCTGACCTTGCCGCGCAATATCGAACGCCTCTATCTCGACGTCATGGCCGAGCCGCAGGGCGACGACGAATTCTGGTATGGCTGTGTTTCCGACCGCTTCGTTACCGACGGTTCCAACCTGTGCGGCGGCGGCAGTCTGCGTGAAACCGAGGTGTCGATCGACGGCGTTCCGGCCGGCGTGGCGCCGGTCTATCCGTGGATCTATACCGGCGGCATCAATCCCTATCTGTGGTTCCCGTCGCCCGGCGTGCAGACGCTCAATTTCGAGCCCTACCGCGTCGATCTGACGCCTTTCGCCGCCACCCTCAATGACGGCAAGCCGCATACCGTCTCGCTTCAGGTCTATGGCGTGCGCCGTTACGTCTTCGCCATGGGCACACTGATGGCGTGGCTGGATGAAGGCCGGGACTTCGTCACCGGGGCGTTGACGCGTAACACCTTAGGGCAGCCGCCGGTCAAGGTCGATGATGCGGGGTTGACCGCCAAGGGCGGCGACCTCAATGGCAAGATGACCACGACGGCGGACCGGGACTACGAGATTGCTGGCTATGTCGATACCTCGCATGGCCGGGTGACGACACGCCTGCAGCAGACATCGGCCTTCGCCAATCGCCAAACCTTTACCATGTCGAGCACCGACAATGTCTGGCGGCTGCAACAGGCCACGACGCTCAAGACGGTTGTGACGACGACCGATGCCGGCGGCGTTCACCGCAAGGTCATCGATGAAAGCTTCCCGCTGACGGTCCATCAACACGACAAGCTCGGCACCGACTATGGGCTTGAGGATATCGACCTCTATCAGGGTTTGCAGCGGACGGTGCGCGACACCGGGCCCGACGGCCGCACGCTGACCCGTACGACCGAGCTGAGCCAAAGCCCGCGCCTGCATGCCCTGACCGACCCCAAGACGCACCGGACGAAGACCTCGACCAGTACGTCTGTCCACCACGTCAAGATCGTAGGTAGCGACGGCACATGCTATGACCGTACGATCACCAGCCGCAACAATACCGTCACCGCCGTGACCGACGCCTGCCCAGTCATCCCGTGATATCGTGAGGCCCCTATGACCCATCGCCGCGCCTTTTTCAAAACCTCCCTGGCGGCGTCGTCGCTGGCCGGTGTCATGACCGCCGGCTTAGGCTCTGGCATGGCCAAGGCGGCGTCGGGGCCGGCCAAGCCGATCGTGGTGTCGACCTGGGATTTCGGCGTCGCCGCCAATCAGGCGGCCTGGGAGGTGCTGCGGACCGGCGGCCACGCGCTCGATGCGGTCGAGGCCGGGGCGCGGATACCCGAAGCCGACCTGCGCAATCACAGCGTCGGCCGCGCCGGTTACCCCGACCGCGACGGCCATGTCTCGCTCGATGCCAGCATCATGGACGAACAGTGGCGGTGCGGCGCCGTAGCAGCGCTGGAACACATCGCCCATCCCATTTCGGTCGCGCGCCTAGTCATGGAAAAGACGCCGCACGTCCTGTTGGCCGGCGACGGCGCCCTGCAATTCGCCCTTGAGCAGGGCTTTCCGAAGGAGGAGTTGCTGACGGCGGAATCGGCCCAGGCGTGGCAGGATTGGCTGAAGACCGCCAAATACGCACCCGTCGCCAACAGCGAAATGTCGACCTATGGCGGCGGCGCGCCCAACAGCCTGATACCCGGCGACGTCCATAATCACGATACGCTGGGCATATTGGCGCTTGACGATCAGGGGCGGCTATCGGGCGCCTGCACGACCAGCGGCATGGCGTGGAAACTGCGTGGCCGGGTAGGGGACAGCCCCATTATCGGCGCCGGGCTTTATGTCGACGGCGAGATCGGCGGGGCGACCTCGACCGGCGTCGGCGAAGAGGTCATCCGCAATGCTGGCAGTTTTCTCGTCGTCGAGCTGATGCGTCAGGGGCGCAGCCCGCAAAAGGCCTGCGAGGAGGCGGTGATGCGCATCGTCAAGCGCCGCCCCGAAGCCGCCAAGACCTTGCAGGTCGGTTTCCTGGCGCTCAGCCGGCGCGGCGAGGTCGGGGCCTTCGCCATCCAGAAGGGGTTCGTCTATTCGCGTTGCGACGCCAGCAAGACCGATCTCGTCGTCCCGTGCAAAAGCGTTTTCGCCTAAGCTCATGTGGCGCGCTACGATTCGGAGTAGCTGTGGCGTTATTCAAAGAAAACCGGCACTCCGAATGGGATTGATGTCAGCCGCAAGAGGTATTATAATGCCTTACTAACAAGTCCGGAATTACCTAGTTATGATCCCTACGCCGCCGACGGCAATGACGGGTTTGTCCTGCACGGCGCGCGGCAGCTGAAGCCGCAGGAAACGGCCGGTGTGCGGTGCTTCGAAACGCACCTTCTGCTCGGACCGGTTGGCGGCGATATTGGAGAATTCGCCCGTGGCCACGGGATCGCCCCAGGCCTGGCCGTCGGCGCTGACCCAGGCGGTAAAGCCCGCCGGCGCGCCCAGTCTGTCGGCAGCGGTGATCGCCAGGGTGCGGCTGGCATAGGGCGTCAGTGTAAAGCCCTTGAGGGCATAGGGCTGGGCCAGGTCGATCACGAGCTCGACCGGCTGGCCTTCAGCACCCTGGAAGCCTTCGCCGGTGAGCAAGCCGTCGGCCGCGGCGCCATTCGAGACGGCCTTCCAGCGCGCCGGCGCGACGTCGAAATCGCGGCTGCTCACATCGCTGACGCCGCCACTTGCCCGGCTTTTCGCGATGGCGCGGACCGTGCCGCCTTCCGCCAGGGGGAAGGGCGCGGTATAGGGCGTCGAGGCCACCGACGGCTGACTGCCATCGGTCGTATAGTAGATGTCGAGTCCTTGAACCGGCGGCCGCAAGGTCACCGTCCCGCTGCCGTCGCGGGTAATCGCCGGTTCTTCGACGACATCAGGGAGGCGATAGAGGCTGAACTCGGTCAGGACGGGAGAGGCGGCTGCTTTGGTGATGCGCAGGCGGACCTTTTGCGTCGTCACGGGCGTGTCCAGGCGGATCAGCCGCTGGGAGGAGATGCAGGTATGTTCGGCAATCGTCTTCCAGGCGCGGTCCTGCCAGATGTCGATGGCATAGTCGTCGACGCGGACGCCGTAATCGGTGGCTTCGGCCAGGCGGACCATGTCGAAGGTCCTGGCCTGTGGCAGGTCGAGCTGCAGCCAGGCGCCGGTCGCATCGCTTTCGCGCGCCGCCCAAAAATCGGCCTTGTTACTCAACACATTGACCGGTGCGCAGCCCCTGCCGAAGGTGCTGCTGGCGGTCACCTGAGCACCGGCATTGAGGTTTACGGCGTGGGCCTTGTCGAGGACCGCCTTGAAGCCGGCCAGGGATTTCGCGTCGTTTTCGTGGATGCGACCGCGCCGGTCGGGTGGCAGGTTGAGCAATAGGTTGGCGCCGCGTCCGGTCGACTCGAAATAGAGGCGCAGGAGATTGGCCGGCGAGCGGACCTTGTCGTCCTCGTCCGGATGCCAGAACCAGCCGGGACGGATGGAGACGTCGACCTCGGCCGGGTTCCAGATCGGTCCGCCGCGCACGCCGGCATTGCCGCGTGGCATGGTGAAGGGCGCATAGTCCATGGTCGGCCAGCACGGGTCGCCGGCGACGCCGTCTTCATTGCCGACCCAGCGCACATCCATATGTTCGTCGGCGAAGATGACGGCCTGGGGCTGAAGCTCGCGCACGATGGCGCGGATCTTGTCCCATTGGTAGTAGGTCGCTGCGTCGATCCTGCGGACCTCGCGCGCGCCGCCGTAATAGCCGTCGCCGCCATTGGCGCCGTCGAACCAGACCTCGTGAATGGGGCCGTAATTGCTCAGCAATTCGCGCAATTGGTTGTGGTAGGTGGTGACATAGGCCGGATGGCCGTAGTCGGGATTGTTGCGGTCCCAGGGCGACAGGTAGACGC